>NZ_LT629696.1:3451122-4141347 GCF_900100265.1 Leifsonia sp. 466MF | reverse complement strand
GAGCATTCCGCACATTCGGCACGAATCTGTGGCGCGGTGGGCACCACGCGAGACGGAGATTTGGCGCAAATGTGGGGAAAGGGGGCCGCTTTCCCGAGATTTGGCGCAAATGTTGCGGGGCGGAGGGAGCGCGAGAGACGGAGCGCGAGAGACGGAGCGCGAGAGCCGGAGGCGCGGGGCGCAGGTCAGGCGGAGTCGCGGACGACGAGGACGGGAGTCACCGGCTCCTCGAACGCGAGGTCGCCGCCCTCCAGCAGCGCGACCAGGCGAGCGACGCAGCGACGGCCGAGTTCCGCGAACTCCTGCCGGACCGTCGTCAGCGGCGGGGCGAAGAACGCCGCCTCGGGGATGTCGTCGAAGCCGACGACGGCCAGATCGTCCGGGACCGAACGCCCCGCGACCCGCGCAGCATGCAGCACGCCGAGCGCCATCTGGTCGTTCGAGGCGAAGACGGCCTGGATGGAGCGGTCGGCCACGAGCTCCGCACCGATCACCGCGCCCGAGGCCGCCGTCCAGTCCCCCTCGCGCGACACCACGGCATCCGCGCCGGCGGCGGCCATCTCGGCAAGGAAGCCGTCCCGTCGGGCGCGCGCCTCCGTCCAGTCGCCCGGTCCGCTCAGGTGCGCGATGCGGCGGTGGCCGGCGGCCAGGAGATGCCGGGTGGCGAGGCGTGCGCCGAGTTCCTGGTCCACGAAGACGCCCTCGTCCCCGGCGCCGCCCGCACCGTGCAGCGTCACGGACGGCAGGGAGAGCGAGAACTGGCCCATCGCATCCTGAACCCGCTGCTGCGGCGCGATCACCACGATGCCCTCGACGGCCTGCTCGCGCAGGTGCCCGATGGCCGCCTGCAGGTCGGCCGGGTCGAGCGAGGCGGCGTGGGCGACGGTGACGGTGTACCCGGCGGCGCGGCCGGCGTTCTCGACGGCGTCGATGCTCGAGGCCGGCCCGAAGAGGGAGGAGGCCGAGGCGGCCAGCACCCCGATCGTCCGGGAGCGCGCAGTGGTCAGCATGCGGGCGGCCCGGTTCGGGCGGAAGTCGAGGTCGGCCATCGCGGCGAGGACGCGGGCACGGGTCGCCGGCCGGATGCTCGGGTGATCGTTGAGCACGCGGGAGACGGTCTGGCGCGAGACACCGGCGGCGGCGGCGACCTCGCGCACGCCCGGAGGCCGACCGATCTCGCTCACGCCTGCACCTCCGACACACCCACACCCTAGGGCGAGGCGGGTTCGGAGGGCCAACCGGGGCGGACCGCGGGAGCGATCGGCCGTAATGTCGAAGGCATGACCGCATCCACTCCCTCCGACACCTCGTCCGCCGCGTCCGCGGGACCGGACCGGCCGATCGCGCTGGTGACCGGCGCGTCGCGCGGCATCGGACGGGCGATCGCCGTCGAGCTCGGGCGCACGCACCACATCCTGGTCGGAGGGCGGGATGCCGCCGCCGTGGATGCGGTGGTCGCCGAGCTGCCGTCGGCCGAGCCATACGTGGCCGATCTGGTCGCCGACCTCTCCGGCGCGTCCCTTCCACCACTTCCCGAGCGCCTCGATGTGCTCGTGCACTCGGCCGGCGTGGAGGACGGCGGCACGATCGAAGAGACCGACGCGGAGGTGTGGCGTCACGTGTTCGAGGTGAACGTTTTCGCGGTCGCCGCGCTCACGCGGCACGCGCTCCCGGCGCTGCGGGCGGCGGAGGGGCTGGTGGTCGCCATCAACAGCGGCTCGGGGCTGGCCAGCGGGCCGGGCGGCGGAGTCTATGCGGGCTCCAAGTTCGCGCTGCGGGCGCTCACGGATGCGCTTCGCGAGGAGGAGCGTCCGCACGGGGTGCGCGTCAGCAGCATCCACCCGGGGCGGGTCGACACCGATATGCAGCGCGCCCTCGTCGCCCGCGAGGGCGTCGATTACGACACGACGTACACGATCACGCCCGAGATGGTCGCGGCGACAGTCCGCACCGCGGTCGACCTGCCGCCGACCGGCACCGTCGAGTCCCTCAGCGTGCGCCCCTTCCACCGCCGCTGACCCATCCCGCCGCTCGCTCCCCACCGTCGAGTACGCAAAAACTGCACGCCGGAGGGCTCCGGAGCGTGCAGTTTTTGCGTACTCGACGGAGGGGCGGAGGGGCGGAGGGGCGGAGGGGCTAGTGGGAGGGGTCCTCGGGGCCGCCGCCGGAGGTGGTGTCCTCGCCGGGCTCGGGGGCGCTGCCGTCGGAGCCGGAGCCGTCGGGCAGGTCGTCGGCGTCGGGGCGGTTCTTCTCGTCGCTCATTGCGTGTCCTTCCGTTTCTGTCCTGACCGCGCGACGGTACGCCGATCCTCGGCGGAGGTCCATCCGGTGTGCCGCACCCGCCGTACCGGAGGGACCCTCCGACGGTTCTAGACTGTCCTCCGAAACCACGGAGGCCCCCACGAACAACTCCCCGGATCCCGACGACCAGGCCGTACGCCCGCGGAACGAGCCGCGACGCGCGCTGGTCACCGGCGGCTCGCGCGGCATCGGCCGCAGGATCGCGGAGACGCTGGCCGCCGAGGGGATGGACGTGGTGCTGACGTTCCGTCGGGAGGCGGACGCGGCCGCCGAGGTCGTCGACGCGATCACCGCGGCCGGCGGCTCGGCCCGGGCCTACCGCCTCGAGCTGGAGAGCGAAGAGGACATCGACCGCCTGTTCGCGGACGAGTTCCCGGACGGGACGCCCCTCGACGTGCTCGTCGCCAGCGCGGCGGCGTCCGCATTCCGCCCGGCGGCCGAGCTGACCTCGCGGCACCTGGAACGGTCGTGGGCGACCAACGTCCGCTCCTTCGTGCTGCTCGCCCAGCGAGCGGCCGAGCGGATGCGCGGCGGCGCGGACGGACCAGTGCGCGGACGGACGGGCGGCCGCATCATCGCCGTCACGAGCTACGGCAGCCACCGGGCGTTCCCGCTGTACGGCGCCATCGGCTCCGACAAGGCGGCCGTCGAGTCGTGGGTCCGCCACCTCGCCGCCGAGTTCGGCCGCGACGGCATCACGGTGAACGCCGTGAACGGCGGCCTCATCGACACCGACTCGCTGCACTTCTTCTACGGGAACGCCGGCGTCCCCGACCTCGACGTGATGACCTCCCGCATCCCCCTCGGCCACGTCGGCACCGCGGACGACATCGCCGAGGCCGTCCGCTTCCTGGCCTCCCCCGCCGCCGGGTACATCACCGGCCACACCCTCGTCGTCGACGGTGGACTCACCGTCGTCGCACCCCCGTTCTGGTCGGAGCTCGACCGGGACGCCTCCCCCACCGATCCGAGACGGAGTCGACGCCCACCGGACGCCTGAACCCCCTGTCCCCGAGGAGAACCATGACCCTCACCGACCCGACATCGCACGCCGGCATCCAGCCGAACACCGAGTACGACCCGAGCACCCTGCGTGCCGTCTTCGAGCAGCACTTCACCTACGCCTCGGCGGTGGAACGCAACACGCACCGGTACGCCTCGCGCGTCGCGATCACCGATCCCCCGTCCGGACGGAGCTGGACCTACGCCGAGCTCGGACAGGTGACGGGAAGCCTCGTAGCCGGACTCGCCGAGCGCGGGGTGGGCGTCGGCGACATCGTCGCCTACCAGCTGATGAACACTCCGGAGTTCGCGTTCCTGTACGTCGCCGCGCAGGGCCTCCGCGCGGTCAGCTCCCCGATGAACTTCCGGCTGGCGCCGGGCGAGACGGCGCACATCCTCGACGACTCCCGTCCTGCGGTCTTCGTCTACGACGCCGCCGCGAGCGGCAGCGTCCGGACCGCCCTGGAGCTGGCCGCCCATCGTCCGGCCGTTCTCGCGGCGGTCGGTGACGGTCCTCTGCTCGACGGCGCCATCCGCTTCGAGGAGCTTCTGGCCGCCGACGCCCCGTCGTTCCGCGCCCCCGAGGGCGCGAGCGTGTGGGACGAGACCTCGCGCCTCTACACCAGCGGCACGACGGGGATGCCCAAGGCGGTTCCCCTGACGAGCCTCAACGAGGTGCTCACCGCGCACGACGTGATCATGCACTTCCCCCTCGCACCGACGGACCGGACGATGAACATGTCACCGTGGTTCCACCGCGGCGGCAATTACTGCGCCGGCCCGAACACCGCGTTCTACGTCGGAGCCGAGGTCGTCACGTTGCCGCGCTTCGACCCGGACACGGTGCTCGACGGTATCCAGGAGTACGCGCTGACCTACGTGATCGGCGCCCCCACCAATCTGGAGCGACTGGCCGACGCGCAGGAGGCGCACCCGCGCGACCTGTCGTCGCTGCACGGCATCGTCACGATGGGAGCCCCGCTCGATCGCGCGGCGGCGCTGCGCTACCAGCGGGTGCTCACGCCCCGCATCGCCAACGGGTACGGCACGACCGAGGCCTTCTGGAACACCTACCTGCGGCCCGAGGACCTGCCGGACGCCGCCGGGGCCGCCGGCCGGGCCTGCCTAGACGACGACGTCGCGGTGGTGAAGGTGTCCGGCGACGACCGCGTCGCCGCTCCCGGCGACCTCGCCGCGAAGGACGGCCACGAGATCGGCGAGGTCATCATGCGGAGCGTGAAGAGCGGATACGCCTACATGCACAATCCGGAGGAGGAGGGCCGCAAGTTCCGCGACGGGTGGATGTACCCGGGCGACCTGGCGAGCTGGGACGAGAACGAGATCGTGACGATCGTGGGCCGCAAGGACGACATGATCATCTCCGGCGGCGAGAACGTGCATCCCGTCCAGGTGGAGGAGGCGCTCGCCGCGCATCCCGATGTCGCCGACAGCATCGTGGTCGGCCTGCCGGACGACGAGTGGGGCGAGATCGTCGTCGCCTACGTCCAGCCGCGCCCGGGACGATTGGCGGACGCGCAGGCGGCGGCCCGGGAGTTGGATGCGCACTGCCGGGCGAGCGTCTCGCTGGCCGACTACAAGCGCCCGCGGCGATACGCCTTCGTCACCGAGCTCCCGTACACTGCGACCGGC
The DNA here is from genome assembly GCF_900100265.1 of Leifsonia sp. 466MF. Classification (NCBI taxonomy): domain Bacteria; kingdom Bacillati; phylum Actinomycetota; class Actinomycetes; order Micrococcales; family Microbacteriaceae; genus Leifsonia; species Leifsonia sp. 466MF. The sequence continues at coordinate 4,136,394 of NZ_LT629696.1, read as the reverse complement.
AAGAAGCAGCATTTCGTGCTGCGCGAGCAGTCGAGCCGCGATGCGGAGGAGGGTCGGTTCGTGACTCCGTGACCGCCGCATCCAGCCCGGATCGAGGAGGCGCCCTCGCTCGCCGCCTCACCCTGGGCGACGCCATCGGCATCGGCCTGGGGTCGATGATCGGCGCCGGGGTGTTCGCGGCCTTCGCCCCCGCTGCGGCTGCGGCGGGGGCCGGGCTGCTCGTCGGGCTCGTGATCGCCGGGTTCATCGCGTTCTGCAACGCGACGTCGTCGGCTCAGCTGGCCGCCCAGTACCCGACCTCCGGCGGGACGTACGTCTACGGTCGCGAACGCCTCGGCGAGTGGGCGGGCTTCTTCGCGGGGTGGTCGTTCGTCGTCGGGAAGACGGCCAGCTCAGCCGCGATGGCGTTGACGTTCGCGACCTACGCCGTGCCCGGCCCGTGGGTGAAGCCGGTCGCGATCCTGGCGGTCGCCGTGCTCACGCTGGTCAACAGCGTGGGCGTGACGCGGACGGCGCTGCTGACGCGCATCCTGGTCGCCGTCTCGCTGATCGCGCTGACGGTCGCAGTCGTCATCGGCTTCACGCACACCGCGGCGAGCGCCGCGCAACCGGGACCCGCGGTCACCGGCTACGGCATCCTCCAGTCGGCGGGGTTCCTGTTCTTCGCGTTCGCCGGGTACGCCCGCATCGCCACCATGGGCGAGGAGGTGGTCGAGCCGGAGCGCACCATCCCGCGGGCCATCGTGACGGCGCTCGGCATCACGCTCGTCGTCTACGTGCTGGTCGCGCTCGCGACGCTTCACGCGCTCGGCGCGGCCGGGCTGGCGGAGGTCGTCGCTCCGCTCGGGGCGGTCGCCGACACCAGCGGAGCCGCCTGGCCGGGCGTCGTCATCCGGATCGGTGCTGCTGCGGCGGCGCTCGGGGCCCTGCTCGCGATGATCGCGGGCATCGGGCGGACCAGCCTCGCGATGGCGCGCCACAGCGACCTCCCGTCGTGGTTCGCGGCCGTGCATCCGCGTTATCGGGTTCCGTACCGGGCCGAGCTCGCCGTCGGCCTGGTCGTCTGCGTGCTGGTCGCCGTCACGGATCTGCGCGGCGCGATCGGCTTCTCGTCCTTCGGCGTGCTGCTCTACTACCTGATCGCCAATGCGTCCGCGTGGACGCAGGACCGCGCGCACCGGAGGTATCCGCGGCTGCTCGCGGTCGCGGGCGCCATCGGCTGCGTCGTGCTCGTCGCCACCCTCCCGGTCGCCGCCATCGTCGCCGGGATCGTGGTGATCGCCGTCGGGATCGGCTACCGTTTCGTGCGACTGCGGGTGACCCGCCGACCGCACCGCGGAGAGGAGAACCGATGACCGTCCGCATCGAACTGATCGGCGGCCCGACGGCCCTGATCGACCTGGGCGGCCTGCGCATCCTCACCGATCCGACGTTCGACCCTCCCGGGGACCACCCCGTCGGCGAGCGCGTGCTGGTGAAGACGACCGGACCGAGCCGCACGCCGGAGGAGATCGGCGCGGTGGATGCGGTGCTCCTCTCGCACGACCAGCACCCGGACAACCTCGACGACCGGGGGCGCGTCTTCGTCCGAGACGCACCGCTCACGGTGAGCACGACGGCCGCCGCCGAGCGGGTCGAGGGAACCGTCCGCGGACTCGGCCCGTGGACGCACCTGACCATCCCGCGCCCGGACGGTTCCGAGCTGCGGGTGCACGCCGTCCCCGCACAGCACGGGCCGGACGGCACCGAGGCGTCGTCGGGACCGGTGCTCGGGTTCGTCCTGGCCGGCGACGGGCTGCCGACGGTGTACGTGAGCGGCGACAACGCCTCGCTGCGGGTCGTCGAGGAGGTCGCCGAGAACCTCGGGCCGATCGACATCGCAGTCCTCCACGTCGGCGCCGCCCGCACGGCGCGTTTGGATGCGTTCCTCACCCTGACCGCGGACAAGGCCGCCCGCGCGGCGATCCTTCTAGGCGACGCCGTCGTCGTGCCGGTGCACGCGGAGGGGTGGGCGCACTTCACCCAGGGGCAGGAGGAGGTGCGTGCCGCGTTCGCGGAACACGGCCTGACCGCCCGGCTGCGGATGGTCCCGCCCGGCGGGATCGTGGAGCTCGACGAGCGCGCCGAACAGACCCGAGACACCGAACACACCGAGGAGCAGCGATGACCGACCACGCCCACACGGAAGCGATCGACCCCACCGTTCCCCCGTCCGGCCCCGGCTGCGTCGAATGCACGGAGACCGGCAGCTGGTGGCTCCACCTCCGCCGGTGCGCCGCGTGCGGCCATATCGGGTGCTGCGACAACTCGCTGAACACCCACGCGACGAAGCACGCCGAGGCGACCGGGCATCCCATCATCCGCAGCTACGAGCCCGGTGAGGACTGGTTCTGGGACTACCGCCGCCAGGGGTTCGTCGGCGGACCCGAGTTGGCTCCGCCGCTCAGCCACCCGGAGAACCAGACCGTCCCCGGTCCCGCGGAGCGCGTCCCCCACGACTGGGAGCGCCAGCTGGAGCAGCGCGCGTAACGGGGAATTCCACCGCGACGACAACATATTCGCTATAGTCCCGATCAGCGACGTGCGAAAGGGGGAATCGTGACCGAGTTGGTCGAACCTCTGCCGCGCGCCGCAGCCGATTCCCCCCGCAGAGCTCTGCGACTCGCTCTGCTCGGGCTCGCCGGAGCCGGTCTGCTGACCGCTCTCGGCTTCCTGTTCCAGTTGACTCCCGCCTCCGCTGACGAGGCTCCGCCGCCGCAGCACTCTCTGCTGGGATCCGTCGTCAATGGAACGGTCGGCGCGCTGCTCCCGGGCACCTCCTCGCCGCAGAGCGCGGGTTCGGGCTCCGGCACGTCCGGCGGCCTCGTCGGCTCGGTGCTCGCACCGGTCACCGGCGCTGTGGATCCGCTTGTCACCTCGCTGCCCGTCGTGGGTGGCGTCGTCGACACGCTCCTCGGCCCGACGCCGACGGGTTCGGTCGTCGGAATCGTCGACGGCGTGGTCAACCGGGTCACCGGCTCGGGAGGCGGCACGACGTCGCCCACCCCGCCTCCACCGCCTGCCGGCGAGCCGACGCCTCCCCCGGCGACGACCACCCCCGGAGGCGGAACCGCCGACCCGGGTACCGCGACCGGCAACGCCGACCCCGCGGCGGCACCTGCTCCCGCGCCGGCCGTCGCCACTGCGCCAGCGGCCACAGGATCCGACGCGGACTCCGCCGCCGACCAGGCCGCGCCATCCCCTGCGCCGACCGCCACTCCCGCCCCCTCTCCGGTCACCGCTTCGGCCGTGGCCACTCCGGCCGACGGCCCCATCCACGGGCCCGCGTTCAGCCCGTCCTCGTCGGCCGAAGGCGTCCTGACGTCGTCCGGATCCGGCGGTTCCGGCTCCGCAGCCGAGCCCGTCGACTCCTGGATCCCGCCGTTCGCGCCGTACGACACGTCGTGCGCCGCGCGGACGACCGAACCCTCCTCCGCTCCACCGGGCGACCACGACGTCAGCCCCGGCTGATCCCCTTCCTCCGGATGGAGGCACGACGCCTCCACTCACAGCAGCGGCCCGAACATGCTTCGGTGTCGCGCCGGTTCAAGAGACGCCCGTCCTGGGCGTGAGCCGACGCGTCGAACCGCGCTCCTGAGACCCGGAGAAGGGCGACCCCTCTGCGCGGGCGCCTGCATCCTCCCGGGCTCTCGAACGCGCGGACGCGCGTCCTGAACTTCGGAGGACAGCTCGTGGAACGAGCGGAAAGCACAACGGAAGAACACGCGACCGGCCGCGGAGAGCGAACGCTCTTCGACCAGGCCTGGTCCGAACTGGATGACGCCCTCGCGTCGGGCGGGCCCGATGCGGCGGCGGAGGTGGCCCGTCGTCGATGGTTCGACCTCCTGGCCGGACCGGTACCGGACCGCGCCGCGGCGCTCCGGCGGCTGCCACCGGGGACGGTGAGCGAGAGACCGCTGCTCACGCTGCTGGCCGGCCACACCGACCCGAGCGCGCACCCGCACCGCACCGGCGGCCTGCGGCGGGTCGGCGACTCCGCCGCCCTGCTCGGCGACCCCGATCGCGACCTGCGCCGGATCGACCGGGCCATCCTGCTCTCCGACCAGGCGCAGGTGCACCTCGCACTCGGCCGGGCACAGAGCGCGGTGGCCGCGGCCCGCGGGGCCGCGACCGAGCTCGAGCACCTGAGCGCGGGCGATCGGAGGAACGCGGACACGGTGAGCGGCCTGCACGCGCACGTGGGCACGAGCCTGCTGTACACCGGCAACAGCGGGGAGGCGCTTGCCGCGTTCGAGCGCGGCCTGGCGCACGCGCATCCCGTCGCCTCCGGCTCGTCGCTCGGCAACGTGGTGATGCTCGCCCTGCTCCACGCGAGGAACGGCGACAGCGGAGAAGCCAGGGAGCACATCCGCACGGCTCGCGCACGTACTCCGCAGCTGCGACACGACGACGCCATGCTGCTGAGCGTCGCGAAGGCGATCCTCGCGCTCGACGACCTCGACCAGGATGCCGCGCGGGAGCACCTCGCCGACGCGGCGGTCGATCTCCGGACCACGCCGCACTGGATGCCGTACGCCGTCACCGCCGCGACGCTCGAGCTGGTCTGCGGTCACCCCGGCCGCGGACTCGCCCACCTCGACCAGACGATCGGAGCCCGAGGTCCGGAAGGCCGGTCGGCCGCCGTGCGGGCAGCGCTCGCGACCGCTCGGGCGGTCCTCGAGCTGGGCCTCGGGCATCCCGAGTCCGCGGAGGCCGTGCTCGAACGCGACGCCGGCGAGATCGAGAAGCGCATCGGATCAGCGCGCGTGCAGCTCTTCCTCGGCCGGCATGGCGCCGCGCTGCAGCACCTGCGGCCGCTCGCGAACGCGGTGCTGTCGACGCGCCGGCGTGCCGAGGCGGTCGCGCTGGAGGCCGCGGCGCTGTTGCGCTTCTCGGACGAGGACCGCGTGACGTCGGTCGTCGACCATCTCGGCGCCATCATCGAACGGAGCGGGCTGCTCCTGCCCCTCGCGCTCCTCCCCGCGGCAGACCTCGCCCGCGTGACCCACGCCCTCGCCGCCCTCGGGTACGGCGAGACGCTGCCGCTCGACCGGATCATCGCGCTGGTGCGCGGAAAGGGACCGGACATCCCCCTGACGCCGCGGGAGACGGCCGTGCTCGCGACACTGCTGCAGCATCCATCACACAGTGCGATCGCGGCCCAGCTCAACGTGTCGGTGAACACCGTGAAGTCGCAGCTGCGGAGCGTCTACCGCAAGCTCGGCGTCTCCACGCGCGATGAGGCGATCGCGATCGCGCTCGACCGTCACCTGCTGGTGGAACGGGAGTGACGGTCGTGAACCGCGACTCAGTGGCGCAGGGCGGGCTCCGCGCCGTCGCCGCGGTCTCCCGTCGGCGCCCGCATGATGCCGGCACGGAGCACGCGATCGCCCAGCAGCCAGGCGATCCCGGCGGCGGCGAGCTGACTCAGGACGCGCCCCAGCAGGGTGAGCAGCAGGATGGGCGCAGCGAGATCGTCCGGAGACATGACCGGCAGCGAGACCAAGAACAGCAGGACGGCCGTGACGAGCGCTCCGACCGCGTAATGCCAGGGCCGGAGCCTCCCGCGCCGACCCAGCGCGAGCAGGGTGATGTCGAATCCCACGCCCGCGACGACGAGCGGGATGAGGATGAGGGCGCCGAGCGGCGTGAAGCCGATCGCCAGCAGCCCGACCAGCGCGAACGCGATGGTGGTCGTCCAGGGGAAGCCGACCAGCCGGCGTGCGAGGAACGGCAGGATGCTGTGCACGCCCGCCGCGAGCGCGTACGCGGGCGGGAAGAGCGCCGCGAGCAGCGCGGTCACCGGCGCAACGAGGATGAGCAGGAGCGCGCCGAGCGCGCCGAACGCCGCGATGATGAGAAGCGCACGCGTGCTCAGCCGCCGGGTCCCCCGCGGGGTCGGGCTCGTCGACATCCCACCCCTCCTTCCGAATACAGGCATTTCATCTTGCCCGGTTTCCGACAGGCCCGTGGCTCGAAACAGTTCGATCGGCGAATAAAGAAAGATGGTGGACGCGTTGCGTACATCGATGTGGCCCAGCGGCGCAGCGCGCCCGGCGAGGGGTGAATGATGGATTCAGGAGGATCAGTGGACGACGAGACGGTCGGCGGCTCGGAGTCCGAGCGCTCATCCGCCGATCGGGCGGCGCTCGACGCGCTCAAGGACGCGATCGACGCGGGCGACTGGGATGCCGCGACGGCGGCCGTCCGAACGGGATGGTTCCAGCTGTTGAGCGCGCACGGCGAGGCCACCCGCCTCCTGCTGGAGCGCATCCCCGTGTCCGAACTGCGCGTGCATCCCCTGCTCGCCATGCTGCTGGGCATCGCCTACAACGGCCTCGGATTCCACCGCGTCCGGGCGCTGCGCTACTTCGTGACCGCCGTGCGCTCCGCCCGATCGCCCCGCAATGCCGCGCTGAGTCCCGTCGACCGCGCTCTGATCCGCTCCGCAGAGGCGAGCGCGTACCGACTGATCGGACGGCCGGGCATGGCGGTCGGACCCGCGACGGCCGCGGTCGCGACCCTCGACGGTCTCAGCGACGACGACCGGCAGCAGCTCACCGAACTCCCGCGCATCTACTCGCAGGTGGGTGTCTCCCTGTACTACGCGGGCGAGATCGAGCAGGCGATGGAGACCTTCGCGAAAGGGCTGGCCGCCTCCCCGACGACGCCGCCCTCCCCCGGGTTCAGCAACCTCGCCATGCTCGCGGGCATCCACGCGCTCCAGGGAGACCTCCCCGAAGCACGCGCGCACGTCGAGTACGCGAGGACCGGTCCGTGGACGGACCGGCAGCGGAAGACGTACATCGGCACCTTCTACCGTCTTGCCGAGGCGATCCTGGCGCTCGAGCGGTTGGATGCGGGCGCGGCCCGCCAGCACCTCGCCGAGATGGAGCACGACCCCCGCACCATCGAGCACTGGATCGCAGTGGCACGCGTCGAAGCGCTGGCCCTGCTGGTGGACGGCAGGCCCGGCGATGCCCTTGCCGGCCTCGAGGCGTACGCGTCGATGAGGGCCGGCGAGGCGCGCTCGCCCGCAGCACGCAACGACCTCGGCCGGATGCGCGCCCTGCAGCAGCTCGCGCTCGGCAATCCCGACGCCGCCTCCGTCATCGTCGAACGGGACACGGTCGCCGGCCCCGACCAGCACATCGCACGGGCACGCGTGCACGTCTCGCTCGGCCGGAACGGGTCGGCGCTGAGCGAGCTCCGTGCGGCGGTCCGCGGTCCCCTCACAGCGCGGCAGACCGCGGAGGCGGCCGCTCTGGAGGCCGCGGTGCTGCTCCGACTCGCCCCCACCTCCCGCACCCGCGGTGTGGTGGAGCACCTGGGCGCGGTCCTGGAACGCACCGAGCAGCGCCTGGCGCTCGCCCTGCTGCCGGCCGACGACCTCGACCGGGTCGTCGCCGCCCTCGACGGTGTCGGCTACGGCCAGGTGACCCGGGATGTGCCCCTGCGCTCGCTGCTCCCCGTCGCCGAGCCGGAGCTGCTGCTCACCGACCGCGAACTCGCTGTGCTGGCGGAACTGATGAAGACCGGATCCGTCGCGGAGATCGCCGCAGCCCTCGTGGTGTCGGCCAACACGGTCAAGTCGCAGCTGCGAAGCGTCTACCGGAAGCTCGGCGTCAACAACCGGGAGGATGCGATCGCCGTCGCGCTCACGCGCAACCTGCTCGTCGAGCGCGACTGAGGCCGGGGTGACTGGAGGGTGAGCGCAGGGTGAAATCGGTCCGCCGGTGGCACCGGGGCACGTAGCGTTCTCTTGCACGCCCGCTTACCCATCCCGCCCCATCCCGCCCCCTCCCGCCCCCTCCCTCACCCGAGGAACGACATGACCATCGACGAGAGCACCCCGACTCTCCGTCGCCCCGGCCTCGACACGCAGAGCGCATCGCGGTGGCACCGCGCCCTTCCGGGCGACCTCGCAGCGCTCCTGCACAACGCCCACGCCGACGAGCGGGAGGCGCTCGGACCGCAGCGGCGGGCGGCCTACCTCCTGACCCGCCAGGTGATCAGCGGCCTGCTGTGCGCCGGCTACCCGGCCCGGCTGGTCGCCGCCGAGCTCGGCGTGCGCAGCGAGTCGATCCGGACGCGCGCCCAAGCGGGATGGATCCGCCTCGCCGACATCGCCGCCCTCACCGGCCTCGAGCAGGACGAACTCGCGCGGCGGTGCGTCGCGAACGACGCCGCCGTCGAGGACGGCCGGCTGTTCAGCGACGAGCTGGTGCGTATCCTGTCCGCACCGGCCACCTCCGCCGACGTCCGGGAAACCGTGGGCGGCCGGTGACCGGAAAAAACTTCGCGAATCGGCGTCATGATTCCGGACATTCGCGATCTCTTAGGTGGTGCATGACCCGAACGTGCGCCAGCGGCGGCGACCCGAAACGCTGCCGCTCAGATCGACGCCGATCGAACGGTGCCGAATCCGGGAGACCCGAACCCCGCTCGACGCCGAGAGTGCCCGCGACCCGACGGGCGCTCTCGGCGTGCACACAGAAAGCCCCTGTCATGCCCGACCCGTTCGCGCCGCCGATGACCGGCGCACTGCTCGCCCTGCTCGACGACCTCCGCCCCGGCGACTGGCTCGCCCTCGCCTCGGCCAATGCGCCCATGCTGGAGAGGACCCGGTCGCTGACCGTCGACGCCTCCCTCGAGGAGGTTGCCGCCTCGGTCTTCGACATCCTCCCGATCAGCCGTGACACCCTCCGTCCGCTCGCCGGCTGGGCGGTGGAGGACGACCACCCGCGGTTCACCGACCTGGCCGGCGCCGTTCAGGGCCTGGCGAGCGACGGGTCCGGACGGCGCCAGGAGCTCTTCGCCCTGCCCGACGACGTGCTGGTCGACTGCGCCGACGGCATCTCGAGCACGATCCGCGTGCCGTGGGACGGCGCCCCCTTCCTCTTCCTCGTGTGCGTCGGCGGCGCGCGCCACGAACCCACCGACCTCCGGCGACGGCGGGCTCTCGCCGGGATCTGCTGACCGGGCGGACGAGCACAGCGTGCGCGACGACGACCAGAAGGAGACCGTGTCCGACCGTTCGGACACGGACCTCGTCGAGTCCGCACGCGCCGGCGACGACGACGCGTTCGCCGAACTGTGGCTGCGTCACGCCGCCGCCGGCCGGACGGTGGCCCGGTCGTTCAGTACCGAAGACCCGGACGACGTCGTCGCCGAGGCCTACGCCCGCATCCTGAAGGCGGTGCGGGACGGACGCGGACCGAGCGCCGGCTTCCGGCCGTACCTCTTCACAACGATCCGCAACGTCGCAGCGGCCTGGGGCGGCGCCCGCCGCGACGTTCCCATCGAGGACGCGACGACGATCGAAGACCCGGAGACGACCGAGGCGGCCAGCATGGATGCGCTGGACAGGTCGCTCACCGCCCGCGCGTTCCGCTCGCTGCCGCAGCGCTGGCAGGAGGTGCTCTGGTACAGCGAGGTCGAAGGGATGAGCCCGGCCACCGTCGCGCCCCTGCTCGGGCTGACCCCGAACGGCACGGCGGCGCTGGCGTACCGGGCGCGCGAAGGGCTGCGCCAGGCATGGATCCAGGCGCACATCTCGGCCAGCCCCGAAGGATCCGACTGCCGCTGGACGACCGAGCGCCTCGGCGCCTACAGCCGCGGCGGACTCGGGAAACGCGAGACCGCCCGGCTGGAACGGCACCTGACCGAATGCGCCAAGTGCTCGATCGTGGCGGCGGAGGCGCAGAACGTCGGCTCACGGCTGACGCTCGTGCTGCTTCCGCTGCTGCTCGGCGTGGGCGGGGCGGCGGCGTACGCGGCCAGCCTGCAGCGCGGGGCTGCAGTGGCGGCGGGCGGTGCGGCCGGGGGCGCGGTGATCGCTGGGGGCGGCGGTGCTGGGGGCGGCGGTGCTGGGGGCGGCGGTGCTGGCGGCGGCGGTGCTGGCGGCCATTCAGCTGGAGCGGCGGGGGCGGCGCGTGCCGGCCGCGCGGCTCGGAGTGGGGGGCATGGAGCAGCCTTCGGCGTCGGAGCCACCATCGTCGGAGTGGCCGCGGCGGCCGGTGTGGTCGGCGCGGTCGTCCTCGGGCCGCAGCTCTTCGCATCCACTCGACAGGATGTGACCGCCGCGCAGCCATCGCATGCGCCGTCGGCCGCGGCGCCTGACGCGCCCGGTGCGCCGACCGGCGGCACCGCGCCGGAGCCGCCGGTGAGTTCACCGCCGCCGGCCGCGCCGGTGGTGCCCGATCCCGCTCCGGCGCCGGACGATGCGCCGCCGGTCGTGATCCCGGTCGTGCCGGCGGTGCCGTCGGCGTCGGTGCCGGCCGCCGAGCCTCCCGTCACTCCCCCCGTAGGCCCTCCGGCCGTTCCGCCGGCGGCGCCCGTCGTCGCCTCGACGTTCCCCTCGGGATTCGAGACCGCCGCGACGTCCCTCCCCCTGACCGGAAGCGGCGAACCGGGCGCCACCATCGCGGTCACCGGGTCGCCCCTGGCCTCCGGGGCCCGGATCGCCGCCTCCCCGGCCGGGTCTCCCTCCGTCGTCCTGGGCGGCACGACGGTCGCGCCCGACGGCTCGTGGACCCTCGACGCCGACCTGAGCGGACTCGCGGACGGCACCTGGGACGTCTCCGTCACGCAGACCCGGAGCGGCCTGACGTCGGCGCCGGCGTCCGTGCGGATCGGCGTCGACCGGACGGCGCTTGCCCCCGTCATCGTCAGTGCGGACACGGGCACCGGCGACCTCGCCGACCGGCTCGCGCCCACCCTCACCGGAACGGCGGAGCCCGGCGCGACGATCGTGGTGTCCGACCACGGCACGGCTGTCGCGACCGTCACGGCGGACGCCGAGGGCTCATGGATGTCTCCCGAGCTGATCGCGATCTCTCCCGACTACAGCTTGACGGCGCGGCAGACGGACGTGCTCGGCAACGTCTCGGCCGAGTCCGCGCCGCTCGCCGGGACGGCGATCGTGCCGACCGTCACCGCCGTGGGGTCACCCGGTACCGTCGCGATCACCGTGCACGGCATCCCCGGTTCGACGGTGCAGGTCTGGGCCGACGGCGAGTCGACGCCATACACGCTCACCCTCGACGCGGCGGGCGACGCGTCCCAGATCTACAGCTGGACCGCGGGCGACCACCGCATCGGTGCCGTGTACCTCTCCGGCGCGCGTCACGGCGTCCTCAGCGACGTGCCGGTCACCCTCCCCTGACGCGCGTCCCGCTCGCCGATAACGGAGGCGTCCCGCCGCCGAACCCCCGAAACCCCCTCCGTTTCGCGCGTGCGCGCGGCGCGCCGCCCATCGCGTCCTCCCTTTCCGACCGCACCGGAAACGGAGGGGATACGTACCGCCACCCCGGCGGCCCACACACGAAACGGAGGACGTCCCGCCCGACCGCACCACGATCCGCCTCCGTTCCCGGCATGGACGCGTCGCGTCGACCGCCGCATCTTCCCTTCCTGACTGCAACAGAAACGGAGGGGATACGTACCGCCACGCCGGCAGACGGCGCGGAACGGAGGGGGATGCGGCCCGGCCGCTCCGCGATCGCCTCCGGGGGACGCGCTGCGGTGGACCGGGCCGGGAAAACCCGGCCCACCGCGACCGCACGAGCGGCACCGCGAGGCGGCGGGCCGAATTCGCCGCGCTCACGGGCCCTGTCGAGCGACCCCGCTTAAGAGAGTGCCGACGGGCCGGATCATGACGCCGGTTCGGAAAATAAGTGCGGCGGGGAGGTTCCCGTCCTCCCCGCCGCGCGACGGAGAGGGCTTACCCAGCCTCTCCCTCGGCCGGTCGCTGACCAGATCGGGTCTGGTTCATCGCTTCCGGAGCCTCGGCCGGCGGCGCAGCAGGAGCAGGCCGGCGCCGGCGATGAGCGCGGCCAGCGCGGTCATCGCCCAGGCCAGCGATCCCAGCAGGTCGCTTCCGGTGTTCGCCAACCCGTGGACGGGCGGATCGGTCACGGTCGCGCACGCCGTCGCGCCGTCACCGCACCGCTCGTCGCCGGTGGACGGATCCCACGGGCCGTTCGGCGTCTCGACGCTGGCGCGGTTGGTCGTGTCCTGCGGCGCCATGAGCTTCGCAGCCAGCGTGATGGTGGCCTTCTCGCCCGCGGCGATGCCCGGGATCACCCAGTGCAGCTCGCCGTCGGTCGCCTTCGCCGCCGCGGGCTGGGCGCCGAGCACCTGGATGCCGCTGGGCAGGTGGTCGGTCACGGCCACATCCTTCGCGTCGATCTGTCCGTCGTTGGTGACGGTGATCGTGTAGACGATCGTGTCGCCAACGCCAGCCGTCGACCGGTCGGCCGTCTTCGCGATCCGAAGGTGCCCGACGTCGAAGCGGTTGGTCACGGTGACCGTCGCCGCGGCGCCCGCCGAGATCGTCACCGTGCCGTCGGCCGGGTCCATCGTCGTGGCGGTCGCCAGCCCGGCGTCCGTCTCCTCGATGGCGCAGGATGCGCCGGCGATCAGGCCGTCGATGGTGGCCGAGTAGCCGTTCGCCTTCGACAGGACCACGGTGCCGTCGGTGCCGAGGTCGATCGGGGTGACCACCCCATCCGCCTCGTACGTGCAGGTGACCTGCATGGTGAAGGGGCCCGCTCCGAACGAGGCGACGCCGTCGCCGATCCGCTTCTTGTCGATAACGAGGGATCCGGTGTCGAACGTGTTCGTGATCGTCACCTCGGCCGGTGCCCCCGCCGGGACGGTGACGCCGCTGGTCGGTGCGATGGACACGGCGGTCGCCCCGCCCGTCGCGGTCTCGGTCACGTCGCAGTGCGCGCGCTGGATGAGCCCGGTCACCGTGGCCGTGTAGCCGTTCGCGTCGTCGAGGGTGACGAGGCCGGCGTTCGGCAGCGGGATGGTGAGCGTCTGGCCGTCCTTCTGCCAGGTGCAGACGAGCTGCGCCGTGAACGGACCGGCGCCGTAGCGGGCCACGCCGTCACCGACTCGCTGCTTGACGATCGTCACGCTGCCCGCCGAGAACGTGTTGGTCACGCTCACGGTGACCGTCGGCACGGAGCCGTCGGTCGCACCCGGGATGGTGACGGTCGGCGTGTCCACGGTGCTTCCGGTCGCTCCGCCGTCGGTCGTCTCCACCACCGAGCACTCGGTGCCCGCCGGGTAGACGCCCGGGACGGTCAGGGTCTGGCCGCCCACGATGGAGAGGTCGCCGTCGAACAGGGTCTGGTCTCCGGCGTAGACGCAAGTGACGTGGACGGTGAACGGGCCGTCGCCGTATCCCGCCGCCGCATCGCCGTCGACGATCTTGGCGATCGCGAGGGCGCCTGCCGCGTAGTGGTTGGTGATGTCCGCGGTCGTCGCCTGCGGGCCGGTGCCGAGCACCACCGTCGCCTGCGTTCCGTCGGTCGCCGCTGCTCCGTCGACCGAGATCGCGACGTGGTTCGGCGAGGCCGCCGCACCGTCCGCATCCGTCTCCGTCACGACGCAGCTGGAGCGCGCCGGGAGACCGCTGATCGTGTGCGACCCGCCGTCCTGGAGGGTGAACGCGGCGTCCCCGGCGGCGAGCGGGATGCTCTGGCCGAGCGGAGCCGTGCAGACCACGCTCACGCCGAACGGCCCGAAGGCGCCGGCCGTCGCCGCGGTGTCCACGTGCTTCGTCACGGTCAGGTCGGTCGTCCCGTAGTCGTTGACGATGGAGACCTTCTGGTCATCCGGCACGGGAGCCGAGGCGTCCGCCGCCGCGATGGTGACCGAGCCGGGCGTGACCGTCCGGCTCGCCTCACCGTAGGAGCCATCGGCGCCGTGCTCCACGACCGCGCACTGGGCGCCGGTCGGGATGCCGTCGATCCGCGCGGTGTACTGGTTCGCCGCGCTGAGCGTCACCGTCGCGTTCGCCGCGAGACCGACGGCGACGCCGCCGATGGTGCAGCTGACATCCGCCTGGAAGCTGGTCGGCGCGTACTGCGCCGCCGGTCCCGTGACGGTCTTGGTGATCTGCAGCGGACCGCCGGTGAGGATGACGCCCGCCTTGATCGGCTCCTGCGGGCCGGCCGGCTGCGAGCCGGACACGTATGTCGGGTAGAAGCCGAACGAGTTCCAGGCGCGGACGGCGGTGACCGGTGCGCTCACCGGGGCGCGGTGGTCGCCGGCCGCGGTGGTCGGCACGTTCGTGCTCGTGTAGGTGACCTTCACGGCGGCGCCGGCCGCCAGGGTGCCGGATGCGGTGCCGCTGAAGTCGAAGACCATCTTGACGCCGGTCACATCCGCCGCCTGGACGGTCGAGCCGATCTCGCTCGACGGGACCCACGCGCCCGCGGGGCAGGAGGACCCCGGGGTGATGTCGGCGGCACACGGCTTCGCAGCGGTCGTCACGTACCAGGTCATCACCGCACCCGCGGCGTCACCGGTCGGCTGGAAGGTCAGGTCGCCGAGGAACTTCGGCGAGTAGACGGAGCCGCGAGGCGACGAGTCGACCACGCCGGTGTCGCCCGGGTAGGGGAAGACGTCGACCGCGGTCAGCGTCTTGGCCGCGACGTTTCCGCCGTTGACCATCTCGAGCTTCCAGTCGTCGGTCGCGCCGATCGCGCTGACCGCCGCACACGGGTACCGGTAGTAGCCGTCCGCGTCGGCGGTGCAGGGCAGGGCCGGGTTGACGACGTTCTGCGCCTGTCCGGTGGACGACTTGACGCCCTTGGATGCGGTGAACGACCCCTGCGACAGCGTCGTCACGACGTTGCTGGTCGAGCAGGTGTTGCCCGCGAACGTCACGGCGCGCCCGTTGCCCGGGTTGAGGGCGGTGCAGTTCGCGCCGGTGAGCTGGCGGTCGGTGGACACCCCGAAGGTGTTCACCGCCGTCTTCGCCGGGGCGAGTCCCGGCTTGATCTGCAGGCCGATGGTGATGCTGTAGGTCTCTCCGGGCGCGAGCTGCGAACCGGCCGGCCAGGTGAACCGGATGGTGCCGGTCGCGGCGTCGTAGGTGCGGGTGATCACGGCGCCGTCGACGGGCAGCGTTCCCCCGGTGGAGGTGCTGAACGTGGGGACGTTGGTCGGCACGTAGAGCAGGGAACCGTCCGCCGGCAGGGTGTCCGTCACGACGGGGTTGGCCAGGCTGCCGGTTCCGCTGTTCTTGAACCGGAGAGTCCAGTTCACCTCGCGACCGGAGGCCGCCTGACCCGGGCTGGTCTTCTCGACCTGGAGCTTCGCGGTGCCCGGGTCGACGGTGAAGGTCGCGCTGGCGTTCGCCTGGGTGGCGTGCACGTCGTTGTAGGACGCATCGGCGGTGACCGTGTCTGAGATGGTGCCTGCGGCCGTCTCGCCCGGCATGGGCTGCGCGACGACCGTCGAGGTCACCGGGCCGCTGCCGTCACGCAGGGTCGTGCGGAGCGACACGTTCAGCCGGACGTCGTCCTTGTCCTCCGAAGCGGAGAAGGCGGCACCGTCGGCCCGCGTGTAGGTGTATCGCAGGCCGGTCACGTCCGCGACGGCGACGCCGGCGGGGAGGGCCGCCGAACCGATCGCGGTCGGCGTCCCCGACTGCCACTGGGCGTTCGCGCCCTGACCCGTGCGCGCATCCACCTGGACCCGGTCGGCGCCGGTCGGCGTGTTGGGCAGCGTGAACGACTTCAGGGTGAAGGCGTTCCAGAAGCTGTCGTCCGCATCCTCGATGACGAGGACCTTGGGCGAGAGGGTCCCGGTCGACCGGGCACGCAGGTTGACCTGGATGGGGTCGACCGGGTTGGCCTGCAGGGTGCTCGTCGGGTTGAACGTCTTGCCGGTCGTGACCTGCAGGTTGCCGTTCTGGAGCGTCACCATGACGCCCTGCTCATCGGCGGCCTGCACGGCCGGGTAGACGTCGTCGTGGAGGGTGGCGTGCGCGTTGTTGAGGATCGTGCTGGGCACGGGAGCCGTTCCGCCGGTGCGGGTCGTCTTGCGCAGCTGCGCCGTCAGGGTCAGGCCGACCTTCTGCTGCGGCGCGATCGTGCCGCCGGTGCCGTCGGTGCCCTGAGCGTTGGTGCCGCGCAGGAGCGCGCTGACCGCGACGACATCGCTGAGGTCGGCCGGCGTCAGGGCCATGGCCTGCGCGAGCGTCACCGTCTGGGTCGTGGTGCTGCCGTCCGCCGCCAGGTGGAGCAGGGAGACGCTGCTGGCGCTCGTCTGGACGCCCGGCGCCTGGCTGAGGTCGACCACGATCTTCGTCAGGTTCAGCTGCTCGAACGGGTTGGCCGCGGCGTCGTAGGGCGCGAACACGCACGGGTCGGACGTTGTGGCGTTCACGCACTCCGTCGGGTCGGAGAGGCGCAACTGCCAGGTCTTGCTCGTGGAGGTGTTCGTGGCCGTCGTCGCATACGTGGTGCTCGGGTACGCGGACGCCGGGACGTCGGGCTGCGGGATGACGAGCGTCTGCGGGGAGGCGGTCTTCGTCACCTTCGTGGTGAACGTCGGGTCGATGATCGTGACGTGGTCGTTCGCGTCACGGCTGACCGGGTCGCCGTCGAACGGCTGCGCGCCGACGCGCACCGTGTTGTCGACGGCCCCCGGCGAACCGCCGAGGTTGTAGGTGCGGGTGCCGGTCACCCAATCGGTGGCCGTGCCGCCCCGGACGGTGTTGCGGATGGCGAGGTCGAGGTGCACGGTCCGGCCGTTCGGCTGGGCGCTCGCGCTGACGCTGGCGACGCCGCTCCCGACAGCGGGGGCGGTCGGGTCACCCGTCGACTGGATGCGCGCGGCGCGGTTCGGGCTCTCGATCACGGTCAGACGCACGCCCTGGGTGCTCGCGCGCTGCGATGCGGTGAGCGTGTAGCCCGGGAAGACGCCGTCACAGGCGTTGGACGTGGGGCAGGCGGCGGACGTGATGTCGTTCCACTGCGTCCCGTCGAACAGCTCGACCTTGGAGACCTTGTCCCAGCGGATCTGCGGGTCGAGGGTCGCACCAGCGGTGGACGTCGGCGTGATCGCGTCGATGCGGACCAGGTCGAACGCCTGGAAGACGCTGCCGCCGATGGGGCTCGGCACGGCCGGGTCCTGAATGGTCATCGACTGCATCCCGCTGACCTGGCTGCCCCAGCCGAGCGTCACGCCGGTGGTGGCGCCGGACTGCGCCTGGACGACCTTGGTGCCGTCCCAGCTCTTCGCCGCGAGCAGCGGGCCGGGGCCGCCCTGCGTCGCCTGCACGCCGACGGTGTCGCAGTCGACGGCGGGCTGGCTGGTGATGCCGGACCCGGCGACCGTGCCGGACGCCTGGCTGACCGCGCAGTTCTGGTACGGCGTGACGGTCGGGTAGGCGCCCGGGTTGGTCGGGCCGCTGCCGTCGCGCAGCTCGCCGCGCGCGGTGAAGGTGATCGCCGGCTTGACGTTGGTCGCCTGACCGAAGCCGTCGGCGTCGGTGAAGGTGAAGCGCAGGCCGCGGACGTCGGAGTGCGTCGTCCCGTTCGGCAGCACGCTGTCGAGAGTCGCCGAGTACGTCTTTGCTGCGGCCGTCGCGTCGACGACGGCCAGCGTGTTCCACGTCGTGCCGTCGGTGGTGTACTCGATCGTCAGCTTCGAGCCGGAGGGCACGCTGGTCGGGGCGATCGCGGTCGCGTCGAAGGCGTTCCAGTAGGGAACGCTCGCGGTGTCCTGCGGCTCGGTGATCACGATCGTGTCGGGCCGGACGGAGCTGGTACCGGTGGGCGTCTGCGCAGACAGCTGGACGAGGCTCGTCCCGCCCGGGATGACCGTGCTGGGCGTGATGGTCTTGTCGAGAGTGAGCTTGACCTCGGGGAAGTACACGTCGAGGTTGGCGTTCGCGGTGTCGGTCGCGGTGCCGGCGGGGTTGGCGCCCTCGACCGTCGCGGTGTTCGGGTAGGTGACGAAACCGGAGCCGGCGGGTCCCGCATCCGTCGTCGTGTTGACGGTGAAGGGGATGCTGGCGGTGGCGCCCGGCGCGATCGAACCGGTGTAGACGATCTGGAAGCCGGTCAGGTACTGCCCGCCGCTGAGCGTCGGTGCGCCGGGCAGACCGGAGGCCTGGTCGACGGTGGAATCGGCAGGGGCGGTTCCCGAGTTCACGAACCAGTGGATGGTGGCGCCGGTCGCCCCCTGCGGCCACGCGGCGGCAGAGGTGAAGCCGCCGAAGGTCACCTTGTTCGTGAAGAACGTGCCGGAGCCCGGCTCGGTCACCGTCAGGCTGGTGAGCGGTCCGGTCGAGGTGTTCTTGGCGGTGACGGTGGCCACGGACGAGTCGCCCGCGGGGATCTGGGGGTCGACGAACGACTTGTCGGCCGAGACCGAGACGGTGAGCGGGGCGACGATCTGCTGGGCGGAGGCGAGGGGCGCCTGTCCGTCTCCACTCGGCGTGCTGACGGTCGCGCCGACCTGGTTGGTGCGCGTTCCGCCGGCCACCAGGCTCGCGCCTCCGGTGCGGCCGGTCGCGCGCTGGACCAGGCTGAGGGCGACCGATCCGGCGGTGCCGCCGGCCTCGATGGTGTCGCCGGTGCTCGACGAGAACACGAAGCGGAGGCCCGTGACGTCACCCGGCTGCACGCCGGACGACAGCTGCGGGGTCGCGCCGACCGGTCCGTCGACCGGTCCGCCCGCGGTGAGCGCGATGACCTGGACCTGGTCGGCTCCCGCGGGGAAGGTCACGGCGCCGAAGCCCGCGAGGTCGTAGAAGTCGAAGGTGTTGCCGGCGGCGGACGGATCGGCCGGCTCGGCGATCGTCAGGCTGGTGGCGGGGATGTTGGAGGTGTTCGCGACGGTCAGAGCGACCTGCGAGGTCTCGCCCGGGTTGTACTGCGTCGAGCCGGGCGTCCAGGTCTTCGACACGGACGCGGTGATCACATCCGGGACGTGCACGGTCACCGGCACGGAGCCGCTGACGGTCGACGCGTTCGTCGCCGTGAAGGTCGCGTTGTTGGTCAGCTGCGTGCCGTCGAGGGACTTGTCCACGTTCTGCGGCATGGTGACCTGGATCTGCACCGACCCGGTCGTACCCGCGGCGAGACCCGTGCTCGCCGGGACGGTGTTCGGGACGCTGTCGGCGAAGGCGACCGTGACGGTGTTTCCGCTGACCGTCGTGGTGGCGCTGCCCGCTCCGACGACGGTCGGCTTGCCCACGATCTGCAGCGGCGCGGGGACGGGGTCGGTCAGCACCGCGTTGACGCATCCCGTCGTCGTGGACGAGCAGCCGTAGTTGAGCGTGTAGAGGAAGCTCTGACCCGGGGTGACCTCGGTGACGTTCGCCGTCTTGGAGAGGTTCAGCACGCCGGAGCCCAGGTCGTCGGCGTTGGCCGCGGGAGCTCCGACGGCCACCGCGCCGATCAGGGCGAGCACGATGCCCGCGGCGACACTGGCGGGAGCGCGGAGCGTACGGCGGCGGGCGTGGGCGCCGCGGGCAGGCAGGAACAACGAACGGAGTCGGGTAAGCAAGACGTGGTCCTTCGGGCAGAACAGTCGGGAGATCGCGAAGGTGCGGGAACACGCGACGCGTCGGGTACTGCCGGAGTCTTTCGGAATCGGGGACGCAGCTGAGCGTTTTTCACCCCGGCTTCACCCTGCTGGAGGGCCGTATTCCCCTGTACTGGGGGCAGAACCATCGGGTCAGCGGGTCAGCGCAGGACGAGCACCGCCGCGGTGAGCGCCCACAGGGCGACGACGAACACCGTGTCCCGCGCGCGCCACTGGGGTGGGATGCGTTCGGTGCGGCGCGGATGGGCACCGAACGCGCGGGACTCCATGGTGAGCGCGACCCGGTCGGCGTGACGGATGCTGGAGGCGAGCAGCGGCACCACCATCGCGGAGGCCCGGCGCACGGCGGCGACCGGTCCGCGGCCGGGTGCGACACCGCGAACCCTCATCGCGCGATGGATCGCAGCGAGCTCGGAGGCGAAGAGCGGCACGAACCGGTAAGCCGCGACCGCGGTGTACGCGAACCGGTACGGGATACGCAGCTGCGCGGTCAGGGCGCGGGCGAGGTCGGGGCCGCTCGTCGTGAGGCCGCCGACGAGCGCCAACGCGAGGATCGCGGCGATTCGCAGCGCGGTCGTCAGGCCGACGACCAGCGCGCCGACCGTGAATTCGTACGAGCCGACCGCGACGAGGACGGTCGCGTCCGCGGACCTACCCGGTTCGGCCCACAGGCCGAAGCCGATCGCCGTCAGGAGCACGCCGGCCGGCAGCCCGAGCAGGAGCAGCACGAGCGCCCGAGGTGAGAGCCTGGCGCCGACCAGCAGGAGGACGACCGCCGCGAGGAGGAGGACCAGCGGCACGACCGCGTCCCGGGTGACGAGCAGCCCGATCCACGCCGGGACGACCGCGGCGACCTTCGCGAGCGGATTCAGGCGCGCGAGGAAGCCGGGTGGGCGTTCCGCGAGACGCGGTGCGGTGGCTGTCGCGGTCATCGGGCGGCGGGAAGGTCGGCGAGCCGGGTGAGGCCGCGCAGAGGTTCGGGAACGGCAGGGTCCGCGAGGGCGCGCGCCAGGACGGGCTGACGGAGTCCGTGCGATTCGAGCAGCGCAGGGTCGCCGAGGATGCGGGCCGTCTCGCCCACGACGGGCAGCCGGCCGCCCGCGACGATCGCCACGTGCGAGGCGTACTCGCCGATCAGCCCGAGGTCGTGCGTCACAGCGATCACGGTGGTGCCGCTGCGGTTGAGCTCGGCGAGGAGGTCGAGCAGCTCGGTCGCGCGGGCGCGATCCTGGCCGAAGGTCGGCTCGTCGAGCACGAGCACCGGCGCTCCCTCGATGAGCGCCGTGCCCACCGACAGGCGGCGCTTCTGCCCGCCGGAGAGGAGGAAGGGATGCGCCGAACGGCGGTCGGCGAGCCCCAGGACCGCGAGCATCGCATCCACTCGGTCCGCGATCTCTGCCGTGGGCAGGCGACGCTGCCGCAGCCCGAACGCCAGCTCGTCCTCGACACTGTGGGTGACGAACTGGTGCTCGGGGTTCTGGAAGACGAACCCGACGGTCTCGCGCAGTGCCCGGACGGACGCCCGCGCCGGGTCGAGCCCGAGAACGTCGATGGTCGAGCGCGGGGCGCGCGCGACCCCGGCGATCGCCTGCACGAGCGTGGTCTTGCCCGCGCCGTTCGGACCGACGACCGCGAGGAACTCCCCGCGCCCGACGCGCAGCGATACATCCTCCAGCACGCTCCGCCGCCCGCGCCGCACCGTCAGCCCCGCGACGCGAACCGCCGCCGCCGCCCGCTCATCCCCCTCGTGCTCCTCGCCCTCGGGGGCCTCCGCCCGCCGTCGAGTACGCACAAATTGCACACGATCCGGCGCGTCAGCGTACAAAGTTTGCGTACTCGACGGTGGGGGGACGGGGGCTTGGGAGAGGGCTCGGGTGAGGTCGGAGGCCGTGAGGGGCAGCGGGTCGAGGGGGATGCCGGCCGCGCGCAGTCGGAGGGCCGCGGTCGTCGCGGTGGGAAGCCAGACGCCGAGCTCGTTCAGCTCTTCGGCGCGATCGCGGATCAGCTCCCGCGCCGGACCGTACGCGAACGGACGGCCCGCCCCGTCGAGCACGAGGACGGTGTCGGCGATCGGGAGCGCCAGGTCCAGATCGTGCTCGATCAGCACCACCGACCGCGTCGACCCCGCGGCCGTCAGGCGTCCGAGCAGACGGTAGACCTCCTCCGCGCCCGCGGGGTCGAGATTGGAGGTCGGCTCATCGAGCACGAGCAGCGGGGCGTCGAGCGCCAGCGCGCAGGCGATCGCCAGCCGCTGACGCCCTCCGCCGGAGAGCGTGTCGGGGTCGTCGCCGCGGCGCTCCCACAGGCCGACGGCCCGCAGCGCCGACTCAGCCCGGGCTTCGACCTCGGCGACCGGGAGCAGACGGTTCTCCGGTCCGAAGCACACCTCGTCCAGCACCGTGCGCGCGACGAGCTGCGCGTCCGGGTCCTGGAACACCATGCCGGTGTGCTCGCTCAGCTCGGCGACCGTCGCATCCCGCGTCAGCACACCGCCGACCCGGACGCTCCCTTCGACATCGGCGGGCACGGCGTGCGGCACGAGTCCGTTGAGGGTCAGCGCGAAGGTCGACTTGCCGCATCCACTCGGTCCCAGGACGAGCAGCACCTCGCCGGGGGCGACGGTCACGTCGATGCCGTCAGGGGTCCAGGCGGCGGCTCCGTCGTGCCGCACCCGGACACCGCGCGCCTCCGCAGCGAGCACGGGGGTGGATGCGGGGGCGCCGGATGCGGACGGAACGGCGTCCACGGACCTCCGATCGCCCACGCACACCCCTCCTCTTGCCGACCCGCTCCACGCTACGGCACGGGTGGGGGCGGCGCGAAGAGTCGGCGACGGAGGAACGGTGAGTCGCATCCCGAGCTCATCTCCTCCGTTTGCCGCACCCCGGCGGCGCGTCGGCCGGGATCTCCTCCGTTTCCGTCATTGGTGGAAAAGGGAGGAGTTGGCGCGCGGCGCGCCGGAGAACAGCGGGAAACGGAGGCGGCGGGGAGCGGACGCGGCCGGATCGCCTCCGTTTCCGCAACCGCGGGCAGGCGGCAGGCGTCGGGCGGGCGGACGCTACGCCCGCGCCTCCTGCACGTCGCGGGTCTTCAGGGTCCAGTACGTGGTGACGGGATGCGTCCCCAGCACGATCTTGCCGCGCGAGTGCAGGTTCTGGAGGTCGTCGTAGGCGTACTTGATGTCGGAGAGCGGATAGAACCCCGAGATCAGCAGGGTGAACGCCCGCTCCTCCGCCAACTGCGCCAGACGGCCCAGCTGCGCGGTGCCGTGCGCCACGGTCTCCGGGTCGTCCTGTAACAGCCGCAGCTCCGTGTCGCGGCGGTCCTCGCTCGACCGGTATCGCGACGGCGGAACGCCGAGCGACTCCGCGAGGGCGCGTCCGTCCTGCCCGAAGTTGTCGATCAGGGCCGTGATCCCGCCGGGCGCCTCGGCGCGGATGCGCTCCTCGATGGCCTCGCCGTACCGCACCGGCCGGATGCCGAGCTGACGCAGGTAGTCGAAGTTGCGGTCACCGCACGTTCCGATGACCCGGGCTCCGCGATGCTTGGCCAGCTGCGCCTCGATGCTGCCGACGCCGCCGGCCGCCGCCGACACGACGACGGTGTCGTCCGGTCCGATCCGGAGGTCGTCGAGGGTGTCGAGGGCGGTCACACCCGCGAGGTACAGACCGCCGGCCACCTCCCACGGCACGTGCGGCGGCTTCGCCACCAGCGCGCCCACCGGGACGACGATGTGCTCCGCGTGCGCGCCGGTCCGCACGTGCCCGATGACCGCCGTGCCCTTCCTGAACCGTCCGCCGAGGTCGCCGGTCACGACGATCCCGGCGAAGTCGCTGCCCGAGCCGCGCGGGAACGGCTCGTCCGCCCACGCCTCCTCACGACCGGTGCGGATGAACCCTTCGATGTGGTTGATGCCCGTCGCGATGACCTCGACGAGCACCTCGTCCGCGCTCGGATTCGGCAGCGGCCGGCTCCGCTTCTCGAGGACGTCCACATCCCCGTTGCCGTCGTACTCGAAGACCACCGTCTCCCCGGGCTTCTTCGCCATGGGATGCTCCTTCTGCCGTCGGCCGGGCCGGCCGTGGCGTCAGGATATACCTAGCTTGGCTAGAAACTCTACAATCTACGGTTCTCTACCAGGAACCCGGGGAACCCGCCGTCAGAAGGACGCCGCGTGCTCGAAGTGCAACTGCAGCGGCTCGACCGGCACATCGAGGTTCGCTCCTCCGCGGTAACGGGTGCCGATGTGACGCGACGGGAGCCGGGAGTTTCCGGCCCCGAACAGCCGCTCGCGCAGCGTCCCCGCCGTGGCGCCCTCCTCCGGCAGCCGTCCACGGCGACGCAGCTCCGGGACCACCAGCTCGGCGAAGTCGCGCGCCGTGTCGAAGGAGTGGTACTGCCGGAGGTTGATCCCATCCAGGCCGTCCTCGTCCAGCCAGCGCTCGATCTCATCCGCAACGGTCTTCGGGTCGCCGACGACGAGGAACCGCTCGTCGCGGCCCACCTTGATGAAGTCGAGCGCCTGCCCGACCGTCGTGTCGAGCGGCAGGTACGGCACCTTCTCCGCCGGGAAATCCGCCCGGGCCAGCGCCTCGCGCACGGTGATCTCGCGCGGGAACGCGGTCAGGTCGACCGGCAGGCTGCTGTGCGCGAGGATGCCGTCGAGGCTCGCGCGCTCGCGGTACAGGCGCCACTTGTCCTCCGCCTCCTCCTGCGTCCGGCCGACGATGACGCCGGCCATCGCGATGAAGCGGATGTCGTCGCGCTCGCGACCGTGCCGCACGGCCGCCTCGCGCATCCCGTCGGCATTGCGGCGGAACTCGTCGCTCGTGCGTCCGCCGGTGAACACGACCTCGGCGTGCCGGCCGGCGAACTCGATGCCCGCGGGCGACCCGGTCGCCTGGAACAGCGTCGGCGTCCGCTGGATCGAGGGATGGACGATGTGCGGCCCGGCGACGCGGAACCGCTCCCCGACGTGGTCGATGTACCGCACCTTCGACGGGTCGGTGAACACCCCGGCCGCGCGATCGGCGACGACCGCGTCGTCATCCCACGAGCCCTCCCACAGCTTGTAGAGCACGTCGAGGTACTCGTCGGCGTAGCGGTACCGTTCGTCGTGTGGAACCTCGCCGTCGAGGCCGAAGTTGCGGGCCGCATTGGGCAGGTACGAGGTGACGATGTTCCAGCCGATGCGGCCCTTGGTCAGGTGATCGAGCGTCGACATGCGCCGGGCGAAGGCGAACGGCGGCTCGTAGGTGGTCGAGAACGTGACGCCGAATCCGAGCCGCTCGGTCACTGCGGCCATCGCCGGGACGAGCAGCAGCGGATCGAGGTTCGGGCTCTGCAGCCCCTCCCGCAGGGCCGTCTCCGGGCCGCCGCGGAACACATCGTACGCACCGATCACGTCGGCGAGGAAGATGCCGTCGAACCCGCCGTGCTCGAGCAGCTGGGCCAGCTCCAGCCAGTAGTCGAGGTCGGCGAAGCGCTCCCGGTTGTTGCCCGGCAGCGTCCACAGGCCGTGCGTGATGTGGCTCACGCAGGCCATCTCGAAGAGGTTCACGAAGAGCTGCTTGGGTTCGCTCATGCGGCGGTCTCGCTTTCAGGGGTGGTGGCGGCTCGCGCGGCCGGATCGAACTCCGGGATGGCGGCGATCAGGGCACGAGTGTACGGGTGCGCGGGCCGTTCGAAGACATCATCCGGCGAGCCCTCCTCCACCACCACCCCGTCCTTCATGACGAGGACGCGATCGCTGAGGTGACTGATGACCCCCAGGTCGTGCGAGATGAAGAGATAGGCGACGCCCGACTCGCGCTGCAGCTCGGCGAGGAGGTCGAGGATCTGGGCCTGGATGGTGACGTCGAGCGCCGAGACGGCCTCATCCAGCACGATCACGTCCGGGCGCGGTGCGAGCGCCCGGGCGATGGCGACGCGCTGCCGCTGGCCGCCCGAGAGCTTCAGCGGGAACCGCGGGAGGACGTTCGCGGGAAGGCCGACCTGCTCCAGCAGTTCGAGCACCCGCGCGCGCCGCTCCTCCGCCGACGCGAACCGCTCGGAGCGCAACGCGTCGACCAGGATGCGCTCGACGTTCCAGCGCGGATCGAACGAGCTCAGCGGATCCTGGTACACGACGGCGATCCGGCTCCGGAGCCCCCGCCGCCGGCTCTCGGCGAGCGGCGCCCAGGGCTGTCCGAGCAACCGAACGGTGCCGCCGTCGAGGGCCTCCAGTCCGAGGGCCAGACGCGCGGTGGTGCTCTTGCCCGAACCGGACTCGCCGACGATGCCGAGCGTCTCGCCGGCGCGCAGCGAGAAGGAGACGCGGTCGACGGCCGTGGTGACCGTGCCGTCGGAGGTGTGGAAGCGCTTCACCAGATCGGTCGCCTCCAGCACGACGGCGCCCGCCGGCGGCTTGGTCGGCACCGCGGCAGCACCCGGGGTGAGGGCGTGCCCGCGGGTCGCCTCGCCCGGAACCGCGGCGATCAGAGCGCGCGTGTACTCGTGCGCCGGCGCTCCGAGCACCTGACCGGCCGGACCCTGCTCCAGCACGTCGCCGCCCCGCATCACGAGGATGTGGTCGGCGAGCCGCGCGACCACCGAGAGGTCGTGACTGATCAGGATCACGGAGGCGCCGCGCTCCTTCATCAGTTCGAGCTGGTCGAGCACCTGCGCCTGCACGGTCACGTCGAGCGCGGTGGTGGGCTCGTCGGCGATCACGATGTCCGGATCGAGGGCGATGGCGGAAGCGATCAGAGCGCGCTGCCGCAGGCCGCCGGAGAGCTGGTCGGGCCGCTGCTTCGCTCGGACGGCCGGGAACGGCACGCCCACGCGCGTCAGCAGGTCGAGCACGCGCTCCCGGCGCGCCCGGCGCCCGCCCCAGCCGTGCAGGCGGAGCGCCTCGTCGATCTCCCGTCCGACCGGGCGCAGCGGGTCCAGCGACACCAGCGCATCCTGCAGCACGAAGCCGATGTCGCGGCCGCGGATGCGCTTCCACTCGCGCGGGCCGAACCCGCGGACGTCCTCGTGGTGGATGGTCAGCTCGTCCGCCTCGACCACCGCCGAGCGGCCCGCGAGGCCGACCAGCGAGCGGGCCGTGACCGACTTGCCCGAGCCGGACTCGCCGACGATGGCGACGCACTCCCCGGGCCGCAGGTCGAAGCTCACGCCGTGGACGACCGGACGCAGCGCGCCGTCGACCCGGAACGCGGTGCGGAGGTTGCGCACCCGCAGCCGGGTCGCCGGCCAGTCCAGCTCCTCGACGATGGCGTCGGTCTCGGTGGTCTCCGTACTGATGCTCACGACCGCTCTCCCTTCTCCAGGCGCGCCTGGATGTGCCGTCCGATGGTCGTCGCGGCGAGCGCCACGGCGACGATCACGAGTCCGGGGATGACGACGAGCCACCACGCCGTCGTCAGGTACTGGCGCCCCGCATCCAGCAGGGCACCCCATTCCGAGGCGGGCGGCGCGACGCCGAGACCCAGGAACGAGAGGCTCGACGCCCACACGATCGACTGCCCGATCGACAGGGCGAACACCGCCACCAGGGGCCGCAAGGCGTTCGGAAGGATGTGCGCGCGCAGGATGCGCCAGCGCGAATGCCCGAGCGCGGTCGCCGCCTCGACATACCCGGAGTTGCGCGCTCCGAGGATCTGCCCGCGGATCATCCGCGCGTACCCGGGGGCGGTTCCGATGCCCACCGCGAAGACCTGCGTCGCGGCGCTCGGGCCGGCGATCGCGATCAGCAGCAGGGCGAGCAGGAGGGCCGGGAATGCGAAGAGGATCTCCACGAACCGGTCGATCACGACCGCCACCGGCTTCACCCCGAGGGCGGCGAGCGTGCCGAGCACGAGTGCGAGACCCACACTGACGGCCGCAGCTCCGAGGCCGATGGTCAGCGAGTCGCGGGCGCCCCAGATCACGCGGGTGTAGAGGTCGCGGCCGGACTCGTCCGTGCCGAAGGGATGCGCGAGGCTCGGCGGCTGCAGCGCCACCTGGTAGTCGATCGCGGTCGGAAGATGCGTGGTCAGCGCCTGCGGCGCGATCACGGCGACCAGCAGGAGCACGGCGAAGGCGACCGCGAGCACCAGGCCCCACGGCACGCGACCGAGACGGGTGGCGAGCGTCGGGCGGACCGGCGCGGCGGCGGGGGACGGAGGCGTTCCGAGCGCGGTCATGTCAGCTCCAGGCGGGGGTCGATGACGGTGTAGACGACGTCCACGATGAGGTTCGCGGCCACATACACGACGGCCACCAGGGTGACGATGCCGGTGACCACCGGGAGGTCCTGCGCGTTGACCGCGCTGACCAGCACCGAGCCGATGCCCGGACGCGAGAAGATCGACTCCACGATCACGGCACCGGAGAGGGTCGCCCCCAGCGCCCAGCCGGAGAGCGTCACGGCCGGGATGACCGCGTGCCGGAGCACGTGCCGCAGCCGGATGCCCCACTCGCCCATCCCGCGCATCCGCGCCGACAGCACGAACGGCTGATCGAGCGACCGCTCGAACTCGGTGCGCACGCTCTGCGCCATGAACCCGGCGAGCGGGATGGCCAGCGTCAGCGCCGGGAGCACGATCCCGGCGGGCGAGGATCCGCTGATGATCGGGAACCAGTGCAGCCCGAGGCCGAAGACCAGGAGCAGGATGATGCCGAGCCAGTAGGCGGGGAGCCCGGCGGTCACCACATCCACCGTCGACCCGAAGGCCGCCAGCCGCGGGCCGCGACCTGCCGTCAGTGTCACCCAGACGACCATGATCAGCCACGCGAACGCGATGGCCGTCAACGAGAGGGTCAGCGTGCTGCCGAGCTGCTCGCCGATCACCGCGGTGACCGGCCGGTACTGCTGGTACGAGGTGCCGAAGTCGCCGGACACCAGCCCGCGGAGGTAGTCGAGGTACTGCACGATCACCGGCTTGGTCAGCCCGTACTGCTGGTTGATCTGCGCCAGCTCCTCCGGGGTGCGCGCCTGCGCCTGACCGGCCCGGATGTTGAGGATGGTCGTCGCGCGGTCGCCGGGCAGCGCCAGCTGGGCGAAGAACGCGACGGTGGCCGCACCCCACAGCACCACGACGGCGGCGCCGATCTTACGCAGCAGCGTGATCGCGACCGCGCGACCCCGGCGGGGCCGGATCGCGTTCTGCGCGATCGGCCCCGTCGCGGTAGCGGTGGTCAGCTCACTTGACGAAGTAGGCGTCATAGAACGTCGGTCCTCCCTGTGCGTTCTCCTGCCACACCCCGCGCAGCTTCGGCGCGACCGCGAGCGTGCTCAGCCGGTCGTAGACGCCGATCGACAGCGCGTGCTCGGCGATGTAGTCCTGCGCCTTCTCGTAGGCGGCGTTCTGCGCCTCCACGGTCGGGGCGGAGTTGCCGTCGAGGATGTACTGCTCGAGCGTCGGGTCGTTGTAGAACGCGGCGTTGGAGTAGTTGGGGTGGTCCGGGGTCGACGGACGCCAGTTGATGTAGAGGATGCCCGCGGTGACGGCCGTCCAGTAGCCGGCGGCCAGGTCGTGGGTGTCCGGCCCGGCGTACTTGCCCGAGAAGAACTCGCTCTGCGGGACCGGCACGAGCTTCACGTCGAAGCCGACCTTCGCAGCCTGCTCCTTCACGCCCTGCAGGATGGCCGCTCCGTCCGCGTTGATGATCGAGCCTGCGCCGTAGGGCAGCGAGACGGTCAGCTTCGTGCCGTCCTTCTCGCGGACGCCGGTGCTGCCCTGGCGCGTCCACCCGGCCGCGTCGAGCAGCGCATCCGCCTTCTTCAGGTCCTGGCTGTACCAGTCGGCCGCCTTCTCGCTGTAGCCGGGGGTCGCCTGGCTGACACCGCCGTTGCCCTCGAACGGGATGACTCCCCGGCCGATGGTGTCCACGATCTGCTTGCGGTCGAGGCTGTAGGCGAACGCCTGACGGACCTTCTCGTCGGTGAACGGACCCTGCTGCGTGTTGAACGAGATCTGCTGCGGACGGCCCGGCGTCACGTACTTCTCCAGCTGGTAGCCACCGGACTTCAGCGTGCTCCACTGGACGGCGGGGACGTCGTAGATGGCGTCGACCTGGCCGCCCTGGAGCGCGGCGACGCGGGTGGTCGGGTCGGCCACGAACTTCCAGTCGATCTCGTCGACGTAGGCCGCGCCGGTGTGCTTCGCGTTGGCCGGGGGCGACGTGTAGTCCTTGTTCTTCTTCAGGATGATGTCCTGACCGCGGTTCCATTTGTCGACGATGAACGCGCCGGAGCCGATCGGCGCCTCGCAGTTCTGCTCCTTGCTGCGGGTCTCGAGCGCGTGCTGCGACTGGATGCCGAAGTAGCCCTGCGACAGGTTGTCGGCCAGGCGCGGGTACGGCCGGGAGAGGTCGATCTGGAGGGTGGTGTCGTCGATGGCCTTCGCATCCTTGTAGTAGCCGTCGAGCCAGACCAGCGCCGTGCTGTTGCCGCCCTTCAGCCAGTAGTCGAAGTTGTAGGCGACGGCCGCGGCGGTGAGCGGCGTCCCGTCGGTGAACTTCACGTCCTTCTTCAGGTCGAAGGTCCAGGTCAGTCCGTCGTCGGACTGCTTCCAGGAGGTCGCGAGCCACGGGACCACCTTGTGGTCCTCATCCAGCGACGTCAGGTTGTCGAGCACCTGGTACGAGAGATAGGCCTGCTCGATCCAGCCGCCGAACACGCAGGCCGGTTCCTGCTGGTGGGCGTACACGATGGTGCCGCCGTCGACCTTGGTGCCTCCGCCTGCTGCGGCGTCGGAGCCGGAGGCGCAGGCGGACAGCGCCAGCGCGCCGGTCAGGACGACGGCTGCGGCGCCGAGGGAACGGGTGGGACGGGAACGCATGGGGACTCCTCAGGCATCGGGGGATGCGCATCAGGATGCGGGAGTCCGCAAGCGGCGTCGATGCTGCGTGTCCTACTGTTTCGCCGCCGACACATGCCGTCACGGACGCTTCCGCGCCGCGTCCTCCGGCGCTATGGGCTCAGTGCGAGAGCAGCGACTTGAGCACGATGACGACCACGCCGAACAGCCCGGTCACCACCGCCCCCACCAGGCAGACCCATACTCCGCGGCCGCGCACGCGGAAGACCAGGAAGCCGAGCAGAGCGAGAAGCAGGACGCACAACCAGAGGGCCAGGAAGACGCCGGCAGTGGCGGAGAGGATGTGCAGCGAGGCGAGGAGAAGCGGGACGCTCGGGATGACCGCGGCCTCCAGCATCCCGCTCGACTCGAACAGCGCGTGCCGCAGCGAGTCGCGCATCCGGTCGCCCAGGCGGTCGGCGTCGCCGTGGAACCCGAGCGCGTCGGAGTACACGTGTGCCATCCAGAACACGACGATGCTGACCAGGCTGAACACGAGGATCTGCACGGCCGAGCCGCTGTCCTCGTTGTCGACCGAGGTCGCCGCGATCACGCTGGCGTAGACGATGGTCCCGTAGATCGCCGCGGGTGTTCCCCAGTGCCGCCACAGCGCGCGGTGGACCCGCACGCCGTCGTGCTCCTCGATGGGCGGGTTGAGGTCCATGGATCCCATGGCACCCATTGTGTCCGACGGAGGGGGCCGCGCGCCTCTGTCAATCCGTGGACGGTTCGGAGGGTCAGGTCCCGCCGCTGAGCGAGCACGCGCGGAGCTCGCCGTCGGCCGAGACGACGATGCCGTCCGGCAGGTCGAAACCCGGAGGCGCGTAGATGACGCCGCCACCGATCGTGCGTCCCCGAGGCTGGAGGCCGGTCAGCGCCACCGGCCCGACATCGTCCCTGCGCGGAATGTCGCCGCACGTGAAGTTGCGATGGTCGTACTGGACCCGGGTCGGGATGGCGCGCGGCCACCAGTCGGCGGTCGCGGCGTGGACCTGCACGAAGAACGTCGCCACTCCCACGAGCACGGCGCAGCAGATGGCCCCGATCGCCAGGCCGGCCCAGCGCCTCCGGCACCGTGGTCCGCTCACCCGCCGGTTCCCTGCCTGACCTGACGCACCCAGGGCGAGAGGACGTTCTGGCCGGGTTTCGGGGTGTCGATGAAGCCGTTCAGGTTCACCTCGAATTCGTCGCCGTCGGGCAGCCCCGCGCGCACCCAGGTTCCGCCCGAGCACGCGGCGCCGGAGCGCTCCGGCGTGCCGTCGGTGTACGCCAGGCAGATGCCGAACGGATGCGTGCCGCGCAGCAGGTAGATGTCCCAGCCGTCGGCCCTGCCCTGATAGCGGGAGGTGGACATGTCGCCGCCCTGGACATCCGGGATGAGGTCGGTCGGGATGCGGTCCTCCGCCGTGCGCTTCCCGTCGAACGGTGTCGGCGGGAACACGCACCCGCTCAATCCCACCGCGACCACCGCCGCCATCGCCGTCGCGAGAACCCATCGCCGCATCGCGTACCCCCCGAACGGCACGCTAGCAGCAGCCGTCGCCCCGGCCCAGAGCCGGCGGGCCGTCGCCCGGCGGCACGTCCTCGGAAACGGAGGCGATCGGCCTGATGTCGGGCGGGGCGAAGAAATGGAGGCGATCTGGCCCGATGCCTGCCCTGGACGCCTCCGTTTCTCGGCGGCGCGCGGGCGCATCCTGCTTTTCTCCTCCTTTTACGACGCGGCCCTGCGCCCGGCGGCCGATGCGAAAAGGGAGGCGATCCGGCCCGACGCGCCGTGGATCGGCCACGAAGGGAGGGAGTTCGAGACCGGAGGGCCGGGATGTCCTCCGTTTCGGGCACGGGCGGCGGCAGCGGACGCCGCGACCGACCCTGGCCCGGCCGGGCGGGCACGGCTACCGTGGCGGGCATGAGCCCGTCGAAGAAGTCCGAGACGTTCCTCGAGGTGGAGGGGCAGGAGGTGCGCATCTCGAGCCCCGACAAGGTCGTCTTCCCCGAGCCCGGCCTGACGAAGCTCGACCTCGCGCAGTATTACGTCGCGGTCGCGGAGGGCGCGCTGCGCGGTGCCGGCGGCCGCCCGATGGTGCTGAAGCGCTTCGTGAAGGGGCTGACGCAGGAGCCGTTCTTCCAGAAGCGGGTGCCGGAGGGGCACCCCGACTACATCGACACGGCGACGCTGCACTACGCCAGCGGCACGTCGGCGGAGGAGGCGGTGGTCCGGGATGCGGCCGGGCTCGCATGGGTGTCGAACCTCGGCTGCCTCGACCTCAACCCGCATGCCGTCCGGGCCGAAGACCTCGACCATCCCGACGAGCTCCGCGTCGACCTCGATCCGATGCCAGGTGTCGACTGGTCGCAGATCGTGGACGTCGCCTTCGTCGCCCGGGAGGTGCTCGACGATCACGGGCTGGTCGGCTGGCCGAAGACGAGCGGGTCGCGCGGCCTGCACATCCTGGTCCGCATCGCGCCCGAGTGGGGGTTCGCCGACGTGCGGCTCGCGGCGGAGACGCTGGCCCGCGAGGTCGAGAACCGCGCGCCGGGGCTCGCGACGGCCCGGTGGTGGAAGGAGGAGCGCGGCGAGAGCGTCTTCGTCGACTTCAACCAGAACGCGAAAGACCGCACAGTGGCATCGGCCTACTCCATCCGGCCGCTGCCCGACGCCCGCGTCTCGACCCCGCTCGACTGGGACGAGGTGCGCGATCGGCGACCGGAGGAGTTCACCGTCCGGACGGTGCTCGACCGATTCGCGGAGCGCGGCGACCCGCACGAGGGCATCGACGACGCGGTCGGTTCGCTGGACGCCCTGCTCGCCCTCGCGAAGAAGCTGGGGCCGGCCGAGAAACCACCCCGCAGCGGGGACGGCGCCGGCCGCCGCGTCTCGCAGATGCCTCTCATCGAGGTCGCCCGCACGAAGACGAGGCCAGAGGCGGTGGATGCGCTCGAACAGTGGAAGGCCGCCCACCCGGACGTCGCGGCGAAGCTGCACCCGGCGGACGAACTGGTCGACGGGATGCGCGGCTCCAGCTCGCTCTGGTACCGCGTCCGGGTGAACCTGCAGCATGTTCCCGAGCCCGATCGCCCGGAGCAGGAGCCGCTGATCGCCGACTACGACCCGTGGGCCGGCCGGCAGTGGCCCGGCCGGGAGTAGCCGGTGCCCCTCCCCGCGCTCAGCCGCTCAACCCGCTCGCGACCAGCTCCACATACTCCCGCAACGCCCCGTCGTCCGGCGCGTTGTTCGGGTTGACCTCGGTCAGCACGATGCCGGCGAACCTGTCGCTGTCCGAGAACACGCGCAGGCTGGCCACGACCTCCGCGACGCTCAGTCCCCAGGGAGCGGCGTCGGGGTTGGGCATGTTCGCCAGCGGCAGGTGCAGGTGGCCGAGCACGTCGACATCGAAGTGGACGACGAAGCGCTCCCCCGCCGTCTCCGCCGCTGCGAGCGCCGCGCGCGCGGCCTCCACGGCATCCACGTGGATGCGCGTCGCCGGAACACGGACGAGTCCGAGCTGCTCCACCAGGGTCCGCTCGAGGTCGTCGCCGTCCTCCGGGAGCGCATCGCCGTAGAGGACCACCTCGTCCGGGCGCAGCAGCGGAGGCTCCCCCTGCAGCGTCGTCAGGATCGGGTCGCTGCCCGGAAGAGCCAGCAGATGCGCCACCCCCATCGCATCGACGTTGCCGTAGGCGATGCGACCGGGCGTGTACAGGTCGGGACCGCCGTCCACGTACAGCAGCGCCGTCGGCGCACCCGCCCGTCGAAAGCCCGCCACAACGCCGAGGGTCACGGTGCAGTCGCCGCCGATCACCAGCGGCGTCCGCCCGGCGCCGATCACAGCAGCCACCGCGCCCGCCGTCTCCACGGCGACCCGATGCACCTCGCCGATGTTCTGCCGATCGGGATTCGCCGGATCGGGTCGCCGCCGGAAGCCGGGCACATCCCCGTAGTCGCGGAGGTCGTGTCCCTGCTGCTCGAGCAGCCCGATGAGGCCCGCGTCACGGATCGCAGCCGGCGCCAGGTCCATGCCGGGCGTGTGACCGCCGGCACTCGACGGCACACCGACGACTCCCCAGTGTCGTGACCTGCTCACGCCCTCATCGTACGAGCGGACGGTTCGCCGGTGGAGGGGCTGCCGCCTGCATCCGCGCCGCCTGCATCCCCGCCGCCCGCGCCCTCGTGGCCGATCGCCCGCAGGCTGCGGTCGAGCACGGTGATCAGCAGGAAGACCACCGCGATGCCGATGACGACCCAGCCGAGCACGTGCAGGCCACCGGTGGTGGCGTGGGCTCCGTAGACGTTGCCGTAGACGACGGACGCGACGATGGCGCCCAGGTAGAAGAAGGTGCGCAACAGCCCGGCCGAGGACGCGATCCGCTCCGGCTCGGCCTGGTGGTACAGCGTGTTCTGGATCGCGAGATTGTTGAGTCCCTGCGGGATGCCGAGCACGAGCATCGTGACGACGAGGAACCAGATCGGTGTCGTCCCGCCCATGAACAGCACGAGGACGCCGGCGGCGAGCTGCGCGATCGAGCCGATCAGGAGCTTCCAGAGCACCTCAGGACGACGGCCGAAGGCCAGCGCGACCCCGATTCCCGCGGCGAACACGGGCAGCAGCACGAGGCCGGCCGCGGTCGGGCTGAGCGTCCGGCCCTCCTCCAGCCACTGCGTGAACCCGTAGACGAACGTGTAGGAGATCGTGGCGGTGAGCAGCGAGCGCGTGTACGTCAGCAGCAGCGGCCCGTTGCCGCCGAGCACGCGCAGATCGATGAAGGGCGCATCCACCCGGAGCTCCCACCAGACCAGGCCGGAGCCCGCGACGAGCGCCACGGCGACCATCCACAGCGTCGCCACCGAGATGTTCTGCAGGAAGACCAGCAGGGCGAGCATCGTCACCGCGAAGAAGAGGATGCCGAGGCCGTCGATGCGGGGGCGCTGGTCGCGCGGGGGCTCCAGGCCCGTCGTACGCGGGAGGAGGATCCAGCCCAGGATGACACTGGCGACGCCGAGCGGGAGGTTCACGGCGAACGTGGCGCGCCATCCCCACGCTCCGATGAGCAGACCGCCGAGGGTCGGGCCGATGACCGCGACCGTCTGCGTCGTCACCGAGAGGACCGTGAGGATGACGGCGGGCGACGCGACGCCGGTGCGCTGCCCCTCCGCGCGGATCATGTGCATCGCCGCCGGATAGCCCGCACACGTGCCCAGCCCCAGCACGACCCGCGCGACGACCAGCCACCAGACGCTGTCGTGGGACGCCGGGATGAGGAGGCCGATCGCGCCCGCCACCGCAACCAGCGCGCCGCCCGCGATGAAGAGGCGCTTCACCCCGTAGATGTCGACCAGGCGGCCGACCAGAGGCTGGCCGATGGCCGTGGCGAGGTAGAGGGCGGACACCAGCCACACGGTCTCGGACGCCGGCGCCCCGAGCGCGATCCCGATGGGGGCGAGCGCCACCGCGATGATGGCGGTGTTGATGGGGTTGAGGACCGCCCCCAGCATCATCGGCGCGAGCAGGCGCCGATCGAAGCGGTGGGGCGGCGGTGGCTTGAGCGCCATCAGTCGAGGATCCGTTCGAGGATGGCGGTCGCCGCCGCGAGGGTGATCAGCTCTGCCTTGGACGCCTGCTCGGACAGCGCCTGGTCGAGCCAGGCCAGGCCCGCCTCCTTCTGGCCGGCGACCTGCGCCCATCCCGCCTCGGTCAGGTCGACGATCTGCCGGCGACCGTCGTTCGGGTCCTGGCTGCGGGTGACGAACCCCAGCGCCTCCAGCGCCTCCACGATCGCCGCCATCGACTGCGGGCGCACCCGCTCGGCCATCGCCAGCGCGCTCACCGTCGACACGCCGCCCTTGCTCAGCCGTGACAGTGCCGACGCCTGCGAGGGCGTGATGGCGTCGGATGTGGCCTCGCGCAGCTTGCGAAGAAGCCGGGCGAGCACCGCCCGGAGGTCGACGGCGATCTGCTGCGGTGTCACATCCGGTTGACCTGTGCTCATATCGACAGTCTAAACTGCACAGTTGTACCTGTCTAGATACGTCGAGAGGATCCCCGATGACCACCGCCCTGCTGCTGATGGACTTCCAGAACGGCATCGCCGGCCGCCCCGGCTTCGAGCCGACGGTCGAGGCGGCCGCCCGAGCCCTCGCCACCGCACGCGACCACGGCATCCCGCCGGTCTTCGTCCGCGTCGCCTTCCGTCCCGGCTACCCGGAGGTCGCCGCCTCCAACCTGGCGTTCGGCGGCCGCGCGGCGAGCGCCGGCGACGCCATGCAGGTCGACAACCCTGCGACCCAGGTCGTGGACGCGCTCGCACCACGCGGCCAGGAGGCGGTCGTGGTGAAGAAGCGCGTCTCCGCCTTCGCGGGAAGCGACCTGGAGGTGCTGCTCCGCGGCCTCGGCGCCGACGAGCTCGTGCTCGCGGGCATCGCGACCAGCGGCGTCGTGCTGTCGACGCTGCGCCAGGCGGCCGACCTCGACTACCGGCTCACCGTGCTCGCCGACGCGTGCGGCGACGCCGACCCGGAAGTGCACCGCGTGCTCGCCGAGAAGGTCTTCCCACGTCAGGCCGCCGTCACCACCGTCGACGAGTGGGCCGCGTCGCTCTGAGTCGACGGACATGGGGCACGATGGGGGGATGACGACCGCACGCGTGATCTCGGTGAACAGCGACGGCGACCACCGCTTCTCGAAGCCGCCGCAGGAGTCCATCACCCTGGTCGCCGGCCTCGGTGTCGAAGGTGATGCGCATTTCGGCGCGACGGTGCAGCACCTCTCCCGGGTGCGGCGTGACCCGACGCAGCCGAACCTGCGCCAGGTCCACCTCATCCACCGCGAGCTCTTCGACGAGGTGACGGCCGACGTCGCGCCGGGCCAGCTCGGCGAGAACGTGACGACCGACGGGCTCGAGCTGCTGGGCCTTCCGCGCGGCACCCGCCTGCACCTGGGCGAGGAGGCCGTCGTCGAGCTGACCGGGCTGCGCAACCCGTGCGTCCAGATCGACCGGTTCGAGCCCGGCCTGCTCAAGGAGGTCGTGGGAACCGACGCCGACGGCGCCACTGTCCGCAAGGCCGGGGTCATGGCCGTCGTCGTGACCGGCGGCATCGTGCGGCCCGGCGACGCCATCGACGTGCGCCTTCCGGCGGAGCCGTTCGAGGCGCTCGCGCCAGTGTGAGCCGCCGAGTCCCGCGCTCGAAAGGGAAATGGAACCTTTTCGCCCCGTCCGGACATCTCTTTATAGGGACACGGATCAGGACGGCGAGAAGGGGCGCC
The DNA here is from genome assembly GCF_900100265.1 of Leifsonia sp. 466MF. Lineage (NCBI taxonomy): Bacteria > Bacillati > Actinomycetota > Actinomycetes > Micrococcales > Microbacteriaceae > Leifsonia > Leifsonia sp. 466MF. The sequence goes on along the minus strand of NZ_LT629696.1, from coordinate 4,098,908 downwards.
CGCTGAACGTGCATCCCTGCTCCGGGGGCCTGAACTTCCGTCCACCGGACGAGGACCGGGCCGCGCACCGTACCGGGGGGTTGGTGCGCGGCCCCCTCGTGGGCACGGAGCGCTATGCCGCCGATCGCGCGGCGGCCGGACGACGGCGGAGAGACGCGTCGCCGACCTCGGGGCCGCGGTAGACCATGTCCATCGCCCCGATGCTCTCGCCGGGCGGCACGATCGCGTCGATCCGGTCGAGCACGTCGTCCGACAGTGCGACATCCACCCCGGCGAGCGTGTCCTCCAGCTGCTCCATCGTGCGCGGTCCCGCGATCGCCGAGGTGACGCCCGGGTGCGCGATGACGAAGGCCATGGCCAGGTGGGTGAGCTTCACGCCCACCTCGTCGGAGAGCTGGATGAGCTCCTCGACCGCCGCCAGCCGGCGCTCGTCGCGGAAGTGACGCATCCCCGTCCGGGTCGACCGGAAGTTGTCGTTCTCGCCTCCGGCCCGGTAGCGGCCGGTGAGCGTTCCACCGGCCAGCGGGCTGTAGACGAGGGTTCCCATGCCGTATCGCTGGGCGACCGGGAGGATCTCGCGCTCGATCTCACGGTCGAGGATGGAGTAGTTCGGCTGCTCGGTACGGAACCGCTCGTAGCCGCGGCGCTCCGACATCCACTGCGCCTCGACGATCTCCGAGCCGCGCATCGAGGACGAGCCGATCGCCCGCACTTTGCCCTGCCGCACCAGGTCGGTGAGTGCGGAGAGGGTCTCGTCGATGTCGGTGTCCGGGTCCGGTCGGTGCAGCTGGTAGAGGTCGATATGGTCCGTCTTCAGGTTCCGGAGCGAGCGCTCGACGGCCTGCATGATCCAGCGCCGGGATGCGCCGCGGTGATTGATGTCATCGTCGACCGGTCCCCAGAACTTGGTGGCGAGCACGACGTCGTCGCGGCGGCCGGCGATGGCCTCGCCGACGACCTCCTCGGAGTCGCCGTAGCGGTCCGCGGTGTCGATGAAGTTGATGCCGGCGTCGAGCGCGCGGTGGATGACGCGGACACCGTCCGCGCGATCGGGGTTTCCGAGCGCCCCGAGCATCATCGCGCCGAGCGCGTACGGGCTGACCTTGATGCCGGTGCGGCCGAGAGTTCGATACTGCATTGCTTCTGCTCCAGATGTGATGAGGCCGTGGCACGGGCGTCTGCCGTGCTCTAGAATCCGAAGAAGCGGAACGTCACTCCGGATACGTCGAACTGTACCGGAACAGTGTTCCACTTACAACACCCGTCGTTTCAGCCTGCCACCGGAGGAGTCGCCATGGCCGCCAGCACCCGCACCTCGGCGACCTCGGACGCCGTCGCGCCCGCGGCGAACCGGCCGAAGCGCTCCGACGCCCGCCAGAACGTCACCGCGCTGACCGAGGCCGCGAAGGCGGTCTTCGCCGAGTCCGGAGTGGAGGCACCCGTGCGCGCCATCGCCGACCGTGCGGGCGTCGGCGTCGGGACGCTCTACCGGCACTTCCCCCTGCGGTCGGACCTCATCTCGGCGGTCTTCCGCGCCGAGATCGACGCCTGCGCCGACGCGGCGACCGAGATCGAGGCGACCTACCCGCCGGGCGAGGCGCTGGATCGCTGGATCATGCGCTACACGCAGTTCGTCGGCACGAAGCGCGGCCTCGCCGCAGCGCTCCACTCCGGCGACCCCGCCTACGAGCCGCTGGCCGACTATTTCTCCACACACCTCAGCCCGACGCTCGATCGCCTCCTCGCCGCGGCGCGGGCGGCCGGCGACATCGAGCAGGAGGTGGATGCGGCCGAGCTGCTCGGCGCCGTCGCCAACCTCTGCCACGGCGCCGGCCCGAAGGGCGGGGTCTCGCCGCGAGCCGACCGCATGGTGCGCATCCTGCTGGCCGGGCTGCGGGCGCCCGCCGACGAGGTCTGAGCAGCCCCACGCGACCGCCGATCCGTCAGGCCGGTTGGCCGAGGAGTTCCGGATAGCCGGCCGTCGTGAGCCACTCCCGCATCGTTTCGCGGCTCTGCGAGAGGCAGCGCAACCGCTCCTCGACGCGGGCGAGTTCCTCCGCAACCTCTCCGGCGACCGTCCGGGTGCACTGAGCGGCGGACACGGTTCCCCGCACGCCCTCCATGTCGAGGAGCATGCGGATGAGCCGGGTCGTCATCCCCGAGGCGAGCAGGCCGCGGATCCGCAGGACGGTGTCGACCTCCTCTTCGGCGTAGTCCCGATATCCGTTGGGCGACCGCGTCGACTCGAGGAGCCCCTGCTCCTCGTAGTAGCGCAGGAGACGGGTGACGACACCCGTGCGCCGGGAGAGCTCACCGATTCTCATGCCGTTCCTCCCCATCCTCTTGACCTTCTCATCGATGTCAATGTTTACGGTACGAGCATGACAGCATCCCCGGCAAGCATCGCCTCGTCTTCGACCGCCCGCACGCGGACGCCGCTTCTGCTCGGCCTCGGCCTCGCCCTGTTCGCCTCCGTCAGCACCGAACTCCTCCCTCCCGCGCTCATCCTCGGGATGTCCTCGACCCTCGGCGTCGACGCATCAGCCGTTGGCGCGCTGGTCGCGGTGTGGGCCGTGACGATCGTCATCGGCACGGTGCCCGCCATGCAGGTCACCCGGCACGTGCCCCGCAAGCCGCTGCTGGTCGTTTCGCTCGCCGTGCTCGCGGTCGCGACCGTCGTCGTCGCCGTCGTCCCCGTCTTCGCCGTCGTGGTCGTGGCACGCCTCGTCTCGGCGCTCGCGGCCGCCGTGTCGTGGTCGGTCGTCTTCGCATACGTTCCGATGCTGACCCCGCCAGAACGGCTGGGCCGGGCCATGGCCATCGTCCTCGGTGGCGGAACCCTCGCCTCCGTCCTCGGGGTCCCGGCGGGCGCCGCCCTGGCCGCGGCGGGTGCGTGGCAATGGGCTTTCCTGGGCGCGGCCGGCCTCGTGATCGTCTCCGCCCTCGTGCTCGCCATGGGCCTTCCCCGGCTGCCGGGAGCAGCTACGGGAGGGGCGCGGACCCGCTCCCTCGATCGCTCGGCGATCCCGGTGGCCGCGCTCCTCTCGGCAGGCGCGCTCCTGTTGACGGGGTACATGACCCTGTACGCGTACATCGTGCCGGTGCTGGGCGCTGCCCGGATCGGGCCGGACGGTGTCGGTACCGTGCTGCTCATGGCCGGCCTCGCCGGCGCCGTCGCACTCCTCCTCGGCGGAGCGCTGAGCGACCGGTATCCGGCGACCGCGCTGCTTGCCCTGGTCGCCGCCGTGCCGGCTGGGATCCTGCTGATCACCATCGCGCCGGCATCCGGACTCCCTCAGCCGCTGGCTGCGGCGGGCACCGCGCTCGTCGGGTTCGGGATCGGCGGCCTGCCTCCTGTCCTCCAAGCGCGGGTGGCGAGGACGGCGTCTGCGACGTTCCGCCCGACGGCGACCGGCCTCTTCGTCGTGGTCCTGAACATCGGGATCGCCGCCGGCTCCGCGATGGGCGGCGTTCTCATCGCGACCTCAGGGCGCGGCAGCGTAGCGCCCGTCGCGCTTCTGCTGGCGGGAGCCGCGGTGGTGGCATTCGCCGCTCTGGTCGCACGTCCCGCTCACGGGCGAACTTTCCCCTAGTGTTCCGGCGACATCGGTGCGAACATATGAGGGTTCGCCCCAGACCCCGGCGATGCTGTCCCCGAATTCTTTCGGCGCATCACCCGGGTCGGGCCCGGGTGACCGTCGTTCGGGTACGCCGCCATCCGGGTCCCGCCGCGGCAGGCGTATCAACAGTGGGATGCGACGCACCCGAGCTGTCGCAGACCAGGGAGTCGCGCGACTCCCGCGAGACGGGGGCTCGGTGACCCGACACCGGGCTCCCGTCGACGCGTGCGGCCATGGTCGCTTCCCGGGGCCCGCTTCCGCGTACGGTGGTCGAGTGAGCTCTGACCTGATCCCGTCGATGCCGGCTCGGCGGGCGGCGGTCGTGTTCAACCCGAGCAAGGTCCAGGTCGCCGCCCTGCGCACCGCCGTCGCCACGGAGGAGTCCGCGGGCGCATGGGCGGATTCGGCGTGGTTCGAGACCAGCGCGGCCGACGACGGGCGCGCCGCCGTCCTGGATGCGGCCGCATCCGAGCCCGAGCTGATCGTCGTCGCGGGCGGCGACGGAACGCTGCGAGCGGCCGCGGAGGCTCTGGCGGGCACGGGCATCCCGATCGGCCTCATCCCGTCGGGCACCGGCAACCTGTTCGCCCGCGAGCTGGGCCTGCCGCTGAACAACCTGCGCGCGGCCGTCACCGTCGCCTTCACCGGCCGCGACCGACCGGTCGATCTGGGTCTGGCGACGCTCGAACGGCCGAACGGCGAGTTGGTGGAGCGCGCGTTCCTCGTCATGGCCGGGATCGGGCTCGACGCCCAGATGGCAGCGAAGACCAATCAGGAGCTGAAGAAGCGGATCGGCTGGCTGGCGTATTCGGACCCGATCGCCCGCAGCATCCTCGGCAACCGGCAGTTCGACCTCACCTTCCGCCTGGACGACGAGCCGGAGGTGTCGACCCGCGCTCACACCGTCATCGTCGGGAACTCGGGCAGCCTCACCGCCGGGCTGCTGTTGATCCCGGCCGCGACCATCGACGACGGGATGCTGGACGCCGTCATCCTGCGGCCCGGACGCGGCGCGGGCTGGACGAACATCGGCTACCGCCTCACCTTCAACCGCCTGCTCCACCGGACCGGGTTCGGCCGGTTCGTCGGCCGCCTGACACCCGAGCCGCGGGCGATCCGGTACGCGCAGGCCCGCAAGCTGCAGGTGCGGTTCGAGGAGCCGCAGGAGATCCAGCTCGACGGCGACCCCAACGGCTCGGTGATCGCGGCGACGCTGACCGTGACGCATCACGCGCTGACGATGCGGGTGCGGCTCAGGCGCTGAGCAGCAGGTCCTCCCTCGTCACCTCGTCGCGGAAGGGGCGACCGCCGGCGAATCGTTCCAGCTCGTCGAGCGCGGCGTCGGTCATCCGCTTGAGCTCCGATCCGAGCGACCCCGCAAGATGCGGTGTCACCATCGCATTCGGCAGGCGGTGCAGGACCGAGTCGGCCGGAAGCGGCTCCGGGTCGGTGACATCGAGGATCGCGTTGAGCCGGCCGGAGACGCATTCGCGCTCGAGCGCGGCCGTGTCGACGAGGCTCCCGCGGGCCGTATTGATCAGAGTGGCATGTGCGGGAAGCGCCGCGAGCTCGGCCGATCCGATCAGGTGACGGGTCGCCGGGAGCTCCGGCGCATGCAGCGAGAGCACATCCACCCGCGGCAGAAGGTCGTCCAGGGCGACCGGCACCCCGCCGGCCGCCGCGATCCCGGCGGGATCGGCGTACGGATCGGCGACCAGACAGGTGACGTCGCCGAGCTGCTGGACGAGTTCGACCACCCGGCGCCCGACGCGGCTGAACCCCACGACGCCGATCGTCCGGCCGAGGTTCGACAGCTCCCCGTACCGGGTGATGTGGAGGCCGTTGTCGCCGTGCGTCGAGGCATCCGCCGCGATGAATGGCGCCTTCTTTCCGGCAAAGATGATCGCCGCGAGCGTGAACTCGGCGACGGGCACCGCGTTGACCTCCGCCGCGGACGTCGCGCGGATCCCGCGCTCCCAGAACGCCTCCGTCACCTGAGGGCGAACGCTGCCCGCGCAGTGCAGCATGGCGCGGAGCCGCGGCATCCGATCGAGCCGTGCGGCATCGAGCCGTGGTGCACCCCATCCGGTGAGCAGAACCTCGACGGTCGACAGACGCTCGACGATGGCGGGATCCTCGAGGTCATCGGTGAAGACCGGCTCCTCCACGCGGGCGATCCGGCGCAGCCGCGCCAGCCGCGCGACGTCGAACTGATGCTCGTAGACGTCTCGCGCCATGACCACGAGCGCGTGCGGAGAGTCCTTCCTCGCCATCGTGTCCCGGCCCGCCCTTCTGTCGTGGCGGGTCGCAGCACGGTTGCGCGCCCGCCACGACCAGTACATACTCGGGGCCGTCTCAAGCGAACAAAGCGATCACGTTCGAACACAATCCATCACGGACGGACGCTCAGGGAGGAACTCGACGGTGAATCGTTCGACGGCGACAGGCACGCATCCGACCCCCCTCGCCCGCGTGAGCGCTCATACCAGGCCCCCGGCCGATGTACGGGTCACAGCGTTCTCCGGACCCCTGTTCGCCCAGTGGGGCGAGCGGATGCGCGAACCCGCGCTCCGCGAGCGCTTCCTCCGGGAAGGCACGGAAGGGCTGCGACGTCGGACCGGCATCCCGGCATCGGGCGACCGGCGGGTCTGGGACGGTGTGGACCCGTTCACGATCGAACACCTCCGGGTGGACGCGGAGGGCGACCTCCCGCGGCCGTGGGTCGACGCGACCGCCACGCTGTTCGCCCGCTACGTGCGAGACGGCGACCGCAGGCAGTACGAGATCGCCGTCGACTCCCGCCGACATCGGCTCACCCGAGCCGTCGTCCTCGCGGCGGCGACCCGCTCCTCGGTGTGGCTCGACGAGGCGGCCGACGGTGCCGTCCTTCTCTGTGAGCAGAGCACCTGGTCGCTCCCGGCCCACGACGATGCGCACGCCCGCCGGGATTTCGTCCTGCCCGACGTTTCGGCGCCGTACCTCGACCTCGCCGCGGGCGAGGTCGTCGCCCAGCTCGCCGTCGCAGATCGCGTGCTCGGAGGGGAGTGGGAGCAGGCGTGGCCCGGGCTGAGCGAGCGAATCCGGTCGGAGGCCGAGGCCCGGGTGTTCACTCCGTTCGAGACACGCGACGACTTCTGGTGGCTGGGCTACTGGCGAGAGGTCAACAACTGGAATCCGTGGATCCTCGGCAATGTGCTGCTGGCTGCGGTGCTGCTGCTCGACGACCCGGAGCGCGTGGCGAGGATGGCCGCCCGAGCCCTCGACAGCCTGGACCGCTACGTGGCGACGCTTCCGACGGACGGCGCGATCGACGAGGGCGTCGCCTACTGGTGGAACGGCGCAGGCCGGATGCTGGAGCTGCTCGGCCTCGTCGCGCAACTCACCGACGGCGACCTGGACGCCGGCGGGATGCCCCTCGTCGCCGAGGTATTGCGCTTCCCGATGCGGATGCAGCTCGGCGACGACTGGTACGTGAACGTCGCGGACGGCTGGGCCCGCAGCCGGCACGAGGAGCCCTGGCAACTGCCGTTCCGCTGGGCGTTGCGGAACGGCGACGGCCGGGTCGCCGACTGGGCCTGCGGCGGTCGCCGCCCGGGTCGTCCCGTCGCGCCGGTCACGGGCGGTCTGCCCCGGCTGGTCCGCGCCATCGCCGACCCGGAGTGGCGCGACGCCGCGCCCGCGGACGCGCCGCTTCCCCGCTCGGTCTGGCTCCCGTCCGTCCAGGTGCTCGTCTGCCGCGACCGCGCAGGGGACGCCTCGGGTCTCACGCTCGCCGCCAAGGGCGGGACGAACGACGAGAACCACAACCACAAGGATCTGGGATCCTTCATCGTCGCGTCCGGCGGGCGGCCCCTGCTCGTCGACATCGGCAAGCCGACCTACACGCGCGAGACGTTCAGCCCGGATCGCTATCGCATCCGCGCGATGCAGAGCGGCTGGCACAACGCACCGGCCCCGCACGGACTCGAACAGGGCGAGGGGCCCGCCTTCCGCGCGCACGTCGTCGGGCGTGCGCCGGCCGGCGAGCCGGAAGCGACCCATCCGGCACCGACCGATCCGGCCTCCGAGTCACCGATCGAGCTGCAACTCGACCTCAGCGCGGCCTACCCGCTGGAGGCGGGCGAGTCGTGGCGACGGACCTTCCGCTTCGCGTCCCCGCGCCGGATCGAGGTGACGGACAGCTGGCGGCTCGCCTCACATCCCGCCCACCCTGCGGCCATGCTGCACCTGATCGCGGCCGGCGCGGTGGACGCGTCGGGTGACCGCGTGATCGTGCGCGCGGACGGCCGGGGCATCGCCATCACAGCGGAGGGTGCCGAGCCGACGCTGGAGGAGTGGCTGCTCGACGACCCCGAGCTCTGCACGGTGTGGGGGCCGTCGCTCACCCGCATCTCGTACACCCTCCCCGTCGCGGTGGGAACGCTCACCACGGTCGTCGAGGAGATCGGATGACCCGCCGGGAGCCCCTGTACGCCATCCAGCGACGCGAGCGGATCCTGGACGAACTCCGCGCGCGGGGCGCCGTGAGCGTCAGCGTCCTCGCCGGTCAGCTCGGCGTCAGCGAGCTGACCGTGCGCCGCGACATCAACACGCTCGCGCAGCAGGGATTGGTGACCCGGGTGCACGGCGGTGCGACCCTGCGCAGCGCCCTGGACGCCGGACCGCGCTCGTCCGTCGCGCCGATGCCGGCGAAATACACGATCGGCATGGTGGTGCCCTCCCTCGACTACTACTGGCCGGCCGTCGTCAACGGCGCGCGTGCCCAGGCGGCGCAGCGGCGCGCCTCGCTGCTGCTGCGGGCATCCACTTACGATGCTCGGGACACCCGTCGGCAGATCGAGGCGCTGCTCACGGCACCGGGATTGCACGGACTCATCGTCGCCCCGGACACCACCGGTGCGGATGCGATGGAGGTCCTGAGGTGGCTCGACACCCTGCCGGTCCCCGTCGTGCTCGCGGAGCGCCGAGTGTCCAACGCGGCGGCCGGGCGGCTGGACAGCGTCTCCTCCGACCACGCGGCGGGTGCGGCCCTGGCGGTGCGGCACCTTCACGAGGCCGGCCACACGCGCATCGGCCTGCTCACCGAGAGCGGGACGCCGACCGGTCGCTACGTCCGCCTCGGCTGGCGGTCAGCGCTGGAGTCGCTCGGCCTGCCCCGCGATGTCGCGAGGATCGATGGCATCCGTTTCGATGTTCCGGGCCGGGAGCGGGCTTTGGACGAAGCGCTCGAGGTCATCCGCAGCACCGGCACAACCGCGGTCGTCGTCCTCCCCGATCCGCAGGCGATCGCCCTGGAGCAGCACGCGATCGACCGCGACGTGCGGGTGCCCCACGATCTCGCGATCGTCGCCTACGACGACGAGGTGGCCCGTTTCGGCGATCCGCCCCTCAGCGCCGTCCGGCCGCCTAAAGAGTTCGTCGGGCGCGAGGCCGTGGACCTCCTGATCGCACGGTTGGAAGGCGGCCCGGGGCGGCCGGCACACCGCGTGAAGCTCGGGCCGGAGTTGCGTGTGCGGGAGTCCTCCCTCCCCGCATCGATCGTCGACGTCGAGACGGACTGACTCAGGGGACGCCTTGACGGCAGAGAAGCTGAATCCTAGATTATCGATTACTCACTATCGATTGGAGCAATGATGCTCGGATTCACTCGTGCCCGCTCGCGGAGCGCCGGTCTCGCCGGCGCCGGAGCCGCAGCCGTCCTCGCACTGGCCATCACCGCAGCCACTCCCGCTGCGGCGGCTCCCCCACCAGGACACCATCCCGGCCACGGCAAGACCCTGTACGTCTCCGAGGGCGCCGCGCGCGTCGGCAACGGACGATCGCTGCAGACGCCGCTGCCCAGCATCCAGGAATGCGCGGACCAGGCGCAGCCCGGCGACACGTGCGTGATCCAATCGGGCACCTACGAGGAGACGGTCACGCCCCCGCGTTCGGGAACGGGCAGCCAGCCCATCACGTTCGCGGCGGCGCCCGGTGCGAACGTCGTGGTCAGCGGCGCCGAGCAGCTCACCGGATTCGCGCCGGTCGACCAGGCACAGCTGGATGCGGTGGTCGCCACCGACCCGTTCGCGGCGAACTCCCTGTTCAGCCAGGCGGTCGCGGCAGGCAAGGTCTACAGCGTCGCCGCCGACCTCGGAGACGCCGGCGGGGAGGCCCAGGTGTTCACCGACGGCACGATGGACATCGAGGCGTCGTACCCGTTCCCCGGGTCTGACCTGCTCGACCCGGTGGTGGAGCGTGCGGACGCGGGCACCGCCGATGCGACCATCGTCGACTCCACGCTGACCCGCCCGGCCGGCTACTGGAACGGAGCGCGCGCGCTCACGTCGTATTGGTACGTGACGGCGACAGGCACGGTCGCGAGCTCGACCGTCGGCTCCGTCACGCTGACGACCGCCCCGCCGTGCGTTCACAAGGTCGTGCCGACGGACACCTGGTTCCGCCTCTCCGGCAAGATCGGCGAGCTCGGGCATCCCGGATCGTACTTCTACGACGCCCAGGCCAAGCGCCTCTACCTGTACAGCGACGACGACCCGAACGGGCACCGCATCGAGGCCAAGGTCCGCGACCTGGCGTTCGACCTCTCCGCCGTCAGCAACGTCCATGTCGCCGGCATCGGGCTGTTCGGCGCGACGATCCGCACTGGGGATACCAGCACGGGAGTGGTGCTGGACGGCATCGACGGGAAATACCTCAGCCACTACTGGGACGTGACACAGGGCGCGACGGACTGCGGGTCGAACGTGACACGTGGCGTGACCACGAGCGGAATCGTGCTGAAGGGCACCGGCAACACGATCAAGAACAGCCGTCTGCAGTACAGCGCAGGCAACGGCGTGTCCTTGGGAGGGTACGGGAACACCGCGATCGACAACGTGATCACGGACGTGGACTACGCCGGGACCTACGCCGCCGCGGTCGCCGTTCAGGGCCACAGCCAGACGGTGACCCACAACACGATGGCCCGGACCGGCCGGAGCGGCATCAACCTGCAGTGGAACGGCGTCGCCGGGACCACCGCCGGACCCGATCGCATCGCGTACAACGACATCTCCGGCCACGCCACGCTGAGCGTCGACACGGCGGCGATCTACTCGTGCTGCTCGTCGCACATGGAAGGCACCCGCATCGACCACAATGTCCTCCACGATCCGGATCCCCGCCCGGGCGGCGTGTACCCGTTCGGGATCTCGGGCATCTACGCCGACAACGGGATGAGCGACCTCCAGGTCGACAACAACGTCGGATGGGGCAACCACGAGGGGACCGTGGAGCTGAACGGCCTGGGCACCGGGTCCCACGACAATCTCCTCTACAACAACACCGGCGGGATGACGCTCTTCTACGTGAAGGAGGCGGGCCAGTCGACCGGGACGAAGATCTACAACAACATCGGTCCGATCACCGGTCTCGCCGGGGCGACGGACGGCGGTCTCGTGCTGTCGAACAACCTCATCGACGGCGATCCGCTGTTCGTGGATGCCGCGGCGCACGACTACCGGCTGCAGGCCGCCTCGCCCGCGCGCAATGCGGCGATCCCGCTGCCCGGCGTGAACGACGGATCGACCGATCCGACGCCGAGCCTGGGGGCCTTCCAGTACGGCGCAGCGCCCTGGACGGCGGGCGCACGCCCCTGAGCCGACGCCGGAGCGGGGGTCGCGCATCGTCGGGCCCCCGCTCTCAGGTTCGCGCAGGCCTCCACGCGGATCCAGCGATTATCGATTATGCTGATCGAGCGCGCACAGCCGCGCGCCGATCGAAGGGACGACATGACGCAACGACTGGTCTTCGCGGGCGACTCGATCACGGACGCGGGGCGCGACCGCTCCGACGGCCGGTCGCTCGGCGACGGCTACGTGGCGATGATCGCGGAGGAACTCACGGCGCAGGGGGCCGATGCCACCGTGATCAACCGGGGGATCGCCGGAGATCGGGCCGTGGACCTGGAGCGGCGGTGGGACGACGAGGTGCTGGCCGAGCACCCCGACGTCCTCACCGTCTACGTCGGTGTGAACGACATGTGGCGGCGTTTCGACAGCGATGACCCGACCAGCGCGGAAGCCTTCGAAGCGACCTACCGACGGCTCCTGCGATCCGTGCGGGCGGAATCGCTGCTGCTCGTCGAGCCGTACTTCGTCCCGGTCCGCGACGAGCAGCGCGCGTGGCTCGATGACCTGGACGCGAAGCGCGCCGTGGTCACCCGGCTGGCCGGCGAGACCGGGGCGCGCCTGGTGCCGCTGCACGAGACGATGACGCGTGCGGCGGCCGAACTGGGAACGGAGGCCGTCGTCCCCGACGGCGTCCACCCCACGCCGACCGGGTCGCGGATCATCGCGGAGGCCTGGCTCGCCGCCGCCGCGGACGTCTCGACCATTGTCGCTGGGGCGGAGGCCCACCGATGACCGACCCCTTCACCTCCCTCGCGGGCCTCAAGCGCGGGCTCCTCTCGGATCAGATCTACGAACTGATGAAGACCATGATCAAGGAGGGGACGCTGCCGCCGGGCGAGCAGCTGGTGGAGTCGCAGCTCGCCAAGCGCATGCAGGTCAGCCAGGCGCCGGTGCGCGAGGCCCTCAAGCAGCTCGCGCACGAGGGGCTGGTGTCGCACGTGCGTCATCTCGGCAACTTCGTCGCGAGCTACTCCGAGGAGGAGTTCATGCAGGCCAGGGCCGCGCGGGCGGAGCTGGAGGCCATCGCCGGGCGCCTCGCCTGCGGCACCCTGTCCCCGGCCGTCCACGCCCGCCTCGCCGACCTCATCCAGCAGATGCACGCCGCAGCGGACTCCGGCGACCTGGACGCCTTCCGCGAGCTCGACTTCACCTTCCACCGCTCGGTCGTCGAGGCCAGCGGCAACAGCTATCTCCCTCGGATGTGGGACATCATCGAGCCGGGACTGCGCTCGATGCACGTGCTGGGCGACCCGAGCTTCGAGGGCGACTGGCACGAGGTCGCCGACTGGCATCGCAGCCTGCTGGATCGGCTGGACGGCGACGACCCGGCCGCCGCATCCGCTCTGTTCCGCGCGCACGCGGCGGGCACCCTCCTCGAGGACCCGCCGACGGATCAGAGCCGGTAGAACTCAGAGCCGGTAGAACTCAGAGCCGGTAGAACTCAGAGCCGGTAGAGCTCTCGCGCCGTCCCGCCCCAGAACGCCGCATCCCCCGCGGCCCCGAGCGGCGGGAGTGCTGCGGCCGTCCGCGCGACGATCTGGTGGTAGGGAACGATGCGAGCGGACATCGGCCAGTCGCTGCCGAAGAGCAGGCGGTGCGCTCCGAAGGCGTCGACCGCGACCTGCAGAACACGACGCAGTCTCCGGCCGGAATCCCCGGCCGGGTCCTCGTCGTCTACCGAGGCGGCGGAAGCCGTGACGACACCCGAGACCTTGGCCGCGACATTCGGCCGGGCCGCCGCCTCGGAGACCGCACGGGTCCAGCTCTCGTCGGGATCGCCCGCACCCAGCCCGAGGTGACAGACCACGAACGTCGCCGTCGGATGCCGTGCGGCGAGCGCCGCCACGGCGGGGAGCTGCTCGGGCCGCACGAGGAACTCGACCACCTCGCCGGCCGCCGCGGTCCCGTCGCAGAGCGCATCGAGCCCGGCGACATCCGACAGATCCGCACGCCGCCCGGGCACCGCGACGCGGACGCCCCGGACGGTACCGGCGCCGTCGGCGGCCGGCGGCCTCGAACCAGGCGCGAGCACCGGGTCGTACTGCAGCACCACCCCGGTGAGGAGAGGATGCCGCAGCGCGGTCAACCAGCGCACCTCCTCCGCGGTGTCGGCCGCCTGGACAGCGATGGCGCCCCGGATCGGCCCGACCGGCGTCACGCCGCCCCAGGCATTCTCCGCGAGGTCGTCGATGCGGGCGACGACCGGCAGGCCGAGCTCCGGCCGGAACCAGGCGAGGGCGAACCGCCCCGTGTCCCAGAGGTGGACGTGCGCGTCGACGGCATGGCCGGCCGCGCTCACACCGCTTCCAGCGCCGCCCACAGACCCTCCGGCAGCGGCGTCGTCTCGGCCCGCGCGAACGCGGCGACCTCCTCCGGCGTCCGCGCTCCGATGACGACACCCTCGACGCCGGGCCGGCGCAGTGGATAGCGCGCCGCCGCGTCGGCGAGCGCGACACCATGGTCCCGGCAGACCTCCTGCAGCCGGAGCGCACGGCCGCGCAGCTCGGTGCTCGCCTCCCGGTAGTCGAAGAACGGACTTCCCGCCGGGTCGGCGAGGATGCCCGAGTTGAAGACGCCGGCGGCGATGACGCCGACACCGCGCTCGACCGCTGCGGGGAGCAGTTCGGTCTCGGCGGTTCGGTCCAGCAGCGTGATGCGCCCGGCGATCATCACGACGTCGAGTCCCGCCTCGCGGACCAGCCGGGTGAGCGGATCCGGCCACACCATCCCGGCTCCGATCGCGCGGACCACGCCTTCCTCCCGCAGCGCGACCATCGCCGGGATCGTGACGCGCAGCGCCTCGTCGATGTCGACAGGGTCGTGGAGGTGGAGAAGGTCGATGCGGTCCGTGCCGAGGCGTTCCAGGCTGCCCTCGACACTTCGGAGGACCCCGTCCGCGCTGAGGTCGCCGACAGTGTCCACGCCCGTCGCGCCGACCGGGACCGCCGCGCCCGCAGCGTCGACGATGCGGCGGCCGACCTTGGTCGCGATCGCGACAGTGTCCCTGTCCACGCCCCGCAGCGCTCTCCCCAGGCGCAGCTCGCTCGCGCCGGCGCCGTAGTGCGGCGCGGTGTCGAAGAACCGGATGCCGTGGTCGAGCGCGGCGTGGACCGTCGCCGACGCGTCCTCGTCGGCCACATCCCGGTACAGGTTGCCGATCGGCGCACAGCCCAGCCCGAAGGTGCGGGAGGCGCCCGGCGTCGCGGTCAGAGGGCCAAAGGCTGCGCGGAACGCCACTGCTCGTACTCCTGTCGCGTGTCCGGCGTGAGCGGGTAGTAGTCGCTCAGCCGTGCGCCCTCGTCGAGACGATGACGACTGAAGGTCTCCCACTCCTCGTGGTCGCGGGCGGCCTCGATCACATCGCCCGACATCGCCTGCGGCACGATCACCGGCCCGTCGTCGTCGGCGATGACCACATCGCCCGGCATGCAGAGGGCGCCGCCCACCGCGACCGGCACGTCGTACGCCCAGGGGAACAGCTCCGTCTGCGAGGCGTAGTGCGGGGTCGTACCCGTCGACCAGACCGGCAGCCCCAGCTCCCGGATACGGCCGGCGTCACGGATGCGGCCGTCGACGACGATCCCGGCGCCGCCCTTGCGGAGGAAATACCGGGCGAGGATGTCGCCGATGCAGCCGGAGAAGCGGCTGCCGTAGGCCTGGATGACGAGCACGTCGCCCGGCTTCACCTGCTCCAGCACTGCCCAGAGCGCGGTGTGGCGCTCGACGTACTCCTGTCCGAGACCGGAGGCGAGATCTTCGCGCTGCGGCATGAACTGGAGCGTGATGGCGGACCCCACGACCCGCTGCCCTGGATTCAGCGGCACCGGGCCGTCGACGTACGAACGCGTGATGCCCATCCCGTGCAGCTTGGCGCAGGCTGTCGCCGAGGTGATCGTGTCGAACCCGGCGATCGTCTCCGCATCGGGGCGCCGGTACGCTCCTCCGCGGACGGGGAGGCTGAAGTCGGGGTGCGGGAGCGCACCGGGGAGGTCGGTCATGTTCGTTCCTTCGTGTGTTCGATCCGGTCGGGCGCCGCCGCACCGCGATGGCGGGCGGGGGAGTTCGATGGCGCGGTGATGAGCTCGAGCTGGAGCCGGTGCGCGGGAGGCAGGACGATCTCCACGCCGTCGGCGTCGGTGTCGACCTGCCGGTCGACCGGGGTCCCGCGGGTCGCCGCGTAGGCGGTGCTCGCTCCGGGGTAGTCGACGCCCGGTTCCTCGCGGAAGCGCACACCGGCGAGGCGGGAGGTCCCGAACCGGGACGGCCGGACGACCACACGACGTGTATGCAGCGGCGAGACGTTGACGAGTTCCAGGCTGATGCGGTCGCGGCCGAGCCCGGTGACGAGCGCGGCCACGTCGGCGGGGAGGCCGGGTCGCGCCGCGTCGGCATCCTCGTAGTCGACGGCGACGAACGGCAGCCCGCCGTTGTAGAGCATCTGCGGCGCGCCCGACACGAGCTGGGTCAGCACCTCGGTGACGACCGGGTTCACCCGCTGCCAGAAGTGGAGGTGCACCGTCGCCGGGTCGCTGTCGTCCTGCTGGATGAGGGCGATCCTGCGCGCGACCTGCCCGAGCGCCATCGAGAGGGCCTGTTCCGGGTAGTCCGGGAGGCGTCCGTCGAGATAGTCGAGCCAGGGCGCTTCGTGTCCGGCCTCGGCCTTGTCGCGGAAAGCCTTCACCGGCTGCGGGCCGGAGGGCAGCCCCTCCCTCACCCGGTCGAGTCGCGCGCGGTCGGCGTCGCTCCGCGACCACCACCACAGCCACGTCGGCAGCTCCAGCGGCATCGGCGCGTAGTCGAACCAGCCGTCGCGCCCGTAGCGGTGCGGCACGAGCAGCGCGGGCTCGTCGGCGTCCGCACCGAGTCGCGCCAGCCAGCCGCCCTTGAGGCTGTACGGGGTCTCCGCGACCGACGCGACCACGGCATGGTCGAGCACCGCGTCGAGCACGCGCCGCGCGGTGTCGAGCCGGCTGTCGTCGCCGGTGACGAGGGCGGCGTTCAGGGCGGAGACGACGGCGGCCATGCCGACGGAGGGGAGGCCGTGCGGCCACGTCCAGCCGTAGTGGCCGCCGTACCAGCGCCCTCCGTGCAAGCCGCCGACTGTGCCGTCGGGCGCGACGTTGTCGGGGAGGAGCCCGTCGTTGGCACGGGCGCGCGCCTCCCACCCTCCGACGTAGCGGTCGATCCACGCGGCCGCCTCGGGATCTCCGTCGTAGAGCCAGCGGTTCGCGACGAGTCCGGTGGATGCGAGGTTGACGACGACGTCGCCCCGCGCGGCGCGCTGCATGGCCTCCCCCATCGCCCGAGCCTTCGCCGGGTCGACGAGGTCGTCCCAGGTCTCGATGCCGGGAACGTCCTCGAGCGGGAGGCCGTAGCGGCGCATCTCGCCGAACGACGCCGAATACGGTTGCACGACGTCGTTCAGTCCGGGGCGCGCGCCGAGAGCACCGGTGTGCGGAGCCCGGATGATGTTGCGCTCCGGGTCGTAGTTGCCCGCGGCCGGATCGGTGTACAGCTCGGCGAAGCGCCGGGCTCGCCGGGCGAAGGCGGCATCGCCGGGGTCGGCGGCGCACAGCCCGTAGAAGAACAGCAGCGACTCCCCCTGGTGGAACCAGTCGTAGCCGTTCTCGTACTCGTCGGTCAACATCCCCGCCGCTTCGAGCTGCGCGGTGACGCCTTCCCAGTGCCGCTTCGCCGCGGAGAGCACGTCGTCGCTGCCGCCCAGCAGGTAGAACGCGGGCCAGTTGAAGAACGGCTCGTACAGGTCGTCGACGCCGTCGCGATCGGTGAAGACGGCGGGGAAGCGGATTCCGCCGTCCTCTCGCGTGTACCGGCGCTGGAACAGCCGCCAGCCGTCCTCGATACCGGCGAACAGCCGGCGTTCGAGCACCGCCCAGGCCGGCACGGAGTCGAGCGGCACCCCTCTGATGGTCTCCACGGTCAGCCCTTCGTCGCCCCGGCGACGAGGCCGCCGATGATGTGCCGCTGCATGATGATGAAGAAGACGACGATCGGGGCGATCGCCAGCAGCAGCGTGGGGAACACCACGGTGTAGTCCGTGGAGAACTCGCCGACAGCCGCGTACACGCCGGTCGTGACGGTGTAGATGCCCGACCCCGCGCCGAGAATGATCTGTGGGCTGACGAAGTCGTTCCACACCCCGATCGAGTTGAGCACCACCACGGTCGCCACCACGGGCCGCATGATCGGGAAGATGCACGACCAGAAGATCCGGATGCGGCCTGCACCGTCGAGCGCAGCAGCCTCGTCGATGTCCCGCGGAACCGTGCGGAGGTACGCGCTGAACAGGAAGATCGTCACCGGCAGGGTCGCGGCGGTCTCGAACAGGATGAATCCGGGGATGGTGTTGATCAGCCCGAGCACCCGCAGCACGAAGACGACCGGAATCAGCGTGACCTGCCCGGGGATGAAGAGCCCGGAGACGAAGAGCAGCAGCAGCGCCATGTGCCACTTCCGGCGCCCGCGCGCGATCACGTACGCGACCGGGGCTGAGAGCAGGATGCAGAACAGGTTCACCAGCGCCACGAAGAGCAGGGTGATGCCGTAGGCGGCGATGACGTTGAACTTGCTGCTGGTGATCGCGTTCCAGAGGAACTCGAGCGTGAATGTGCTCGGCGAGATCTCCAGCGGATGCCGGACGATCTCCTCCTGCGGCTTGAACGCGCTGATCACGAGGACGTACAGCGGCACCAGCATCACGAGGGCCGTCGCGCCCAGAGCGATCCAGCGCACCAGGGCCGCGAGGGGAGAGCGACGCTCGCTGGCCGCCGGGCGTGAGCGGCGGCGGGTCGGGGTGTCCTGAACGGATGTCGTCATCAGTCCGTCACCTTCCTTTCTGCACCCCGGCGGGCGAAGGTCACCGCGAGCCCGATCGCTGCCGTGATGACCAGCAGGACGACCGACTGCGCTGCGCCGAGTCCGAGCCGGGACTGGGCGAACGAGTCCTTGAGGATCTGGTAGACGATCGTCTGAGTGGACGCGGCGGGGCCGCCGTCCGTGAGCGCGAGCACCACGTCGTAGACCTTCAGCAGCCCGACCAGGGTGAGCACGAGGTTCACGGTGACCACCGGCGCGATCATCGGAACCGTGACACTGCGGAACTGCTGCCAGCGGCTCGCTCCGTCGACGGTCGCCGCCTCGTAGAACTCGGTCGGGACCGACTTGATACCGGCGATGTAGAGGATCATGTTGAACCCGAAGTGCGCCCAGACGATGGTCAGGATGACGGTCGCCTTCGCGAACGACGGGTCCGTGAGGAACGGCACCGGGGCCACGCCCACCGTGCCGAGCAGCCCGTTGACCGCCCCATGCGGCGAGAGCAGCGCCGACCAGAGGAAGCCGATGATCAGCGCGCTGATGATGTACGGGTAGAAGAAGATCGTCCGGAGGACCGTGTTGGCCCGTCCGGGTCCGGAGATGAGCGCGGCCAGGGCCAGCCCGACGGCGTTGCAGAGGATCGTCCCGGTCACCGCGATGACGGCGGTGAAGACGGCGGCGTCGATCGTCCGCGGGTTGCGGAAAGCGAATCGGTAGTTGTCGAACCCGATGAAGTCGAAGCGGAGGCTGTACCCGTTCCAGTCGGTCAGGCTCAGCACGAACGCGAGGATCATCGGCACGATGAACATGGCGATGAACACGATCACCGCCGGGGCGGCCATCACCACGCCGGCGAGCCGGTCGCCCCAGCGGGCGCTGGGGCGACGGCTCCCGGCGTCGCGCGCACGTTCCCGGAGGGCGGTGGGCGCAACGTTGTCGGTCAGCATGGGTCGGGTCTCAGTGGACGTTCGCGGTGAACCAGTCGTCCATCGCCTTGTTCACGTCGGCGGCGGACGTCCCGCCGAGGAGCGCCTGCGTCTGGGCGTTGATCTCGGTCGAGTAGCCGGTGGGCAGCGTCCGCTCCCCGTAGCCCTGGCCCGTCGGGGTGTACGCGGCGTCCGGGGTGTCGTTGACGATCTTCAGCAGCTCCGTGCCGAGGTCGCCCATCTCGTAGTCGTAGCCGGCGCGGTAGTTGCCGTCGACCTTCAGCTGGTCGAGGATGGCCGTATTGTCGGTTACCAGGTACTTCACGAGCTCGGCCGCGGCATCCTGATGCTTCGACTCCTTCATGATCACGTACGGGCTCGCGATGTTCGCTCCCATCGCCGGCTGCTTCGTGCCGGAGAAGGCGGGCGCCCGGAACACCCCGATATTGGCCGGGGCCTTCGCAGCGGCCTCGCTCGCGACGAACCAGCTGCCCATCGGATAGAGGGCCGCCTTGCCTGCGAGGAAGTTCTGCTCGGCGTCGGGGTACTTGATGCCGAGCGCGTCGTCGTTCACGTAGCCCTTGGCGATCCAGTCGGCGTACTCGCGGACCGAGTCGCCGTAGGTCTTGCTGAACGTCAGCTTCCCGTCGCTCATCTTCTGGTACCAGTCGTGGTTCTCGGCGACCACCGTCGGCAGCGCGACGGTCTGGAGGGCGTAGCTCGACATCCAGTCGCCGCCGGTCTGGATGCCCGTCCAGCCGGCCTTCTTCAGCGCGGCCAGGTCGTCGGAGAGCTCCTCCACGGTCGTGGGGGTCTCGGTGATGCCCGCGGCCGCGAAGGCGTCCTTGTTGTAGAACCACAGACTCTGCACCTGGAGGCCGATGCCGGCCATGTAGTACTTGCCGTCGATGGTGTACTGCTCGGCGAGCGGCGCCTTGGTCGCCCAGTCGTACTTCGACAGGTCGACGAGCTCCGGGGCGAGCTCGGTGGAGGGCGGCAGCGACTCGACGACGTCGGGCGCCTCACCCGCTGCCAGGAGGCGCGGCACGGCGGCGGCGACGCCCTCCGCGCCGGGATTCTGGATCTTGACGTCGATATCGGGGTGGGCCTTCTCGAACGGCTCGACGAGGGTGTTCCACCAGTCCTCGGTGAGATTGGGAGTGACGTTGACGAGCAGGCTGACGGTCTGCTTCCCGTCGCTCTGGCCCGACCCCCCGGTGGCGCATCCGCTCAGCCCCAGGCCGACGGCAGCGAGCGCGCCGACCGCGATCAGTGTTCGCCTCTTGATCATCGTTGATCCTCTCCTGCGCACGACCTCCGTGGCGCCGTCGCTACGATAATCGATAATCGCTTATGGCGCAACGAAGCGCGCGGCATCGCCAAAGGAATCGCTGGTCAGAGGTGAGAAAGAGAAGGGACGCTCGGGGCGCTGATCAGCGCACGCCGACGTAGAAGCGCGACTCATCGCTGCGGTGCAGCGCGTGGTAGTACTCGAACGGCACGCCGTCCTCATCCCAGGCGACCGACACGATGTCGAGCGCCGGGGCGCCGGATGGCAGCTCGAGCAGCGACGCCTCCTCCGCAGAGGGGATGATCGCCTTCAGCCAGCGGTCGGCACCGGCCGGCGCGACGCCGTACGTGCGGCGCAGGTGGTCGTAGAGCGACCGGTTCTCGAGATGGGCCTTGAGAAGCCCGGCGAAGCGGTCGCGGGGAAGCGTCGTCTGCACCAGCAGCCACGGCGTCCCGTCGACCGTGCGCAGGCGCCGCATCCGGATCACGGGGGTGTCCTCCGGCACGCGGAGGGCGGCGGCCTCGTGTTCGTCGGCCCGACCCTCGTCGAGCGAGAGTATGCGCGTGACGACCGTGCGGCCGGTGCCGACGAGGTCTTCCGAGGAGCCCGCGTTCGATCCGATGAAGGACAGATCGCGGCGCGGCGGCGCGACGAACGATCCCTTCGCGCGGATCTTGTAGATCTGCCCGCGGCGCACCAGCTCGGCCAGCGCCTCCCGGACCACCGTGCGCGACACCCCGTACCGGTCGATCAGGTCGGCCTCGGACGGAAGGGCCTGGTCGGGGGCGAGTGCGCCCGTTTCGATCGCGTCGCGCAGCACGGCCACGAGCTGCTGCCAGAGCGGCTCCTTCGCCTCCCGGTCCAGCCGCGCGTCGCTCAGTGCGTTGGCGGGCATCGCATCCCCCTTCGTTCGGCCGGCTCCATCGTCGGCTCGGGCCTCGCTTGACACTCCGCCAGGCTACTGTCTAAGGTCTTGTCACTACAAGCTTGTCATGATGAGTTAGACGTGACAAGTTGACCGAAAGCAATCACCTGGCAGTCCCCGAACACGATCCGTTTCGCAGAGAAGCGAAACCCTGGAGGCAGAACAATGTCGTTTCAATCCTGGCGCCGCATCGGCGTCGTCACCGCTGTCGCGGCGGCCCTCACCCTCACCGGCTGCTCGGCCGGCGCTGCCGGCGACGGCGGCGACGGAGCGGGCAAGACGTCCGGCATCTCCGTCGCGCTGAGCAACGGCTTCGTCAACGGCTGGCGGCTCACCCTGATCGACAAGTTCGAGAAGGAGGCCGACAAGCTCAAGAAGGACGGCGTCGTCTCGAAGTACACGACCGTCAACGCCCCCGGCGAGAACAGCGCGACCGAGCAGGCCTCCCAGATCCGCAGCCTCGTGCTGCAGAAGCCGGACATGCTCATCGTGATCCCTGCGTCCTCCACCGCCCTGGTGCCGGCCGTCGAAGAGGCCTGCACCGCCGGCATCACGGTGCTGGTGCTCGACGCCGACATGAAGGCGCCGTGCGCGCACATCGTCCGCAACGACTACGCCAAGTGGGGTGAGGTCTCCCTCGTCCCCGCCCTCAAGGCGATCAACGGCAAGGGCGACATCATCATCAACCGCGGCGTGATCGGCTCGCAGCCGGAGGAGGAGTTCAACAAGCGACAGCACGAGATCCTCAAGGAGTACCCGGACGTCAAGGTCGCCGCAGAGGTCAACGGCTACTGCGACGGCTCGACCGCGCAGAAGGAGATCGTGTCGGTGCTCGGCTCGCTGCCTCCCATCGCGGCCGTCCCCGGCTGCATCGGCGGGATGGGCGTCGTGCAGGCATTCGAGTCGGCCGGCCGGCCCGACCCGGTCGTGGTGTTCGACACGGACGGCAAGTCGCTGAAGTTCTGGAAGGACAGCGGCATCAGCAACGGCTCCTTCGCCGCACTGACCGACCCCGGCCAGGGCGTCGCCGCCCTCTACGTCGGCCTTGAGCTCCTCGCGGGCAAGAAGGTCCCGTCGACCGTCGTGCTCCCGCTGCTGGAGATCGGACAGGGCGACCTCGACTACTGGGCGGGCAAGCTCTCCGCCGACGAGTACGCCGCGTACCCGTGGGACAAGAAGAGCGTGAACGCCGCCATCGCGGCCGTCGCCGACGGGAAGGACGCCGAGGCTCCCGCGCTCAAGTAGCGCGAAGCGACCGGCGAGTTCGAAGGAGCGATCATGCCCACGACGATCACACAGACGCCCGCGCACGCGGCCGCCGGCCAGGCGACGGAGGCCGCCGCGCTCCGGCCGACGGCCGCCATCGCCGCCCGCGGCGTAACCAAGCGCTACGGGAGCACCCGCGCGCTGACCGGGGTCGACCTGCACGTCGAGCGCGGGGAGATCCTCGGACTCGTCGGTCACAACGGCGCAGGCAAGAGCACACTGATGCGCATCCTTGCCGGGCGCGAGCAGCCCGACGAAGGCTCGGTCACGGCCGGGGATGCGACTCCCGGACGCCCCTGGGATGCCGAGACGGCTGCTGCCGCCGGCGTCCGGATGGTCTACCAGGAGCTCGCGCTCTGCCCTGACCTCACCGTCGCCGAGAACGCGTACCTCTCCGACCGCCGCGGCGGGTCGCCGTTCGGGTGGCGGGGCCGCGCCGAGCGCCGCATCGGCGAGGTGCTGGACACCGTCTTCCCCGGGCACGGGATCGCGGTGGTCCGCCGCGTGGGCGAGCTCACCCTGGCGCAACGCCAGATGGTGGAGATCGCCCGCGCCCTCTGCACCGAGCGGCTCGGTCTCCTCATCCTGGACGAACCGACCGAGTCGCTCGGTGTGGACGCCGCCGACCAGCTGTACGCGCACCTCCACCGGCTCACGGCGGACGGCGTGAGCGTGCTCCTGATCTCGCACCGCATGGCCGAGATCATCGCCCACAGCAACCGGGTCGCCGTGATGCGCGACGGTGCGGTCGCCGGCGTGTTCACCGAGGCCGACGAGCGTTCGCTGCTGCGGGCGATGGGCGGCGACGTCCACGCGCCCACAGCCGTCGAGGCTGCGGCTGAGGCCCGCGCCACCGGCGAGGTCGTCGCGGCGATCCGCGGCGACGGCATCCCCTTCACCGTCCGCGCCGGCGAGATCGTCGGCCTCGCCGGCCTCGCCGGGCAGGGTCAGGAGCGCATGCTCGGCCGGCTGTGGTCGGCCGGCGCCCTCACCCGCGGAGTCGACGCTCCCCGACGCCGCGCCTATGTGCCCGGCGACCGTCAGACCTCGGGCATCCTCCCGCTCTGGAGCGTCGCCCAGAACCTCACCATCGCCGCACTCCGCGGCATCAGCACCGCCGGAGTGGTCGACGGCCGAGCGAAGCGCGCGCTCGCGGCCCGCTGGATCGACGCGCTCAGCATCCGTGGTGCGGCCGCGACGCCGATCACGGCGCTCAGCGGCGGCAACCAGCAGAAGGTCCTCGTCGCGCGTGCGTTCGCAACCCACGCCGCGCTGGTGCTCCTCGACGACCCGTTCCGCGGAGTGGACGTGGCGACGAAGAGCGAGCTCTACACGCTGATGAAGTCGGAGGCGGCGGCCGGCCGGGCCATCGTCTGGTACTCGACCGAGAACGCCGAGATGGCGCACTGCGACCGGGTCTACGTGCTCCGCGCCGGCCGGATCGTGTCGGAGCTCTCCGGCGACAGCAACACCGAGGAGCGGATCATCGCCGACTCGTTCGAGGAAGGGACCGTCCGATGACCGCCATCACCGCCTCCACCGGGCAGAAGCGCACCGCGAGCGCCGGTCGCCCTGCCACCGCGGTCCGGCTCCGAGCAGGCCTCGCCCACGGCTCGCCGGCCCTTCTCTCGCTCGTCGCCCTGGCGGTGATCGTGGCGATCGCCGCGGCCATCCAGCCGGGCATCCTCTCCGTCACCGGGCTCAGCCTGATGCTGATGTCGGCCGTCCCGCTCGCCTTCGCCGCTCAGGCGCAGATGATCATCATGTCGGTCGGCGACATCGACCTCGGCATCGGCAACCTGGTCGGACTGGTGACCGTGATCGCCGCGACCCTCCTGGCGACCGACCCGCTGCTGGGCGTCGGGATGTTGGCCGGCGTGCTCGTCGTCTACGCGCTTCTCGCGGTCATCGTGCAGAAGCGCGGCGTGCCCTCGATCATCGTCACGCTCGGGATGTCGTTCGTCTGGCTCGGGATCGGGTTGCAGCTGCTGCCCACGCCCGGCGGCGCGACTCCGGCGTGGCTGACCGCGATCGGCTCCTGGCGCAGCACCGTCGTCCCGCCGCCGCTGGTGTTCGTCGCTCTCGCGGCCACCGCCGGGTGGTGGATCATGCGACGCACCCGTGCAGGCGCTCGTATGCGGGCGTTGGGCTCCAGCGCGGCGACGCTCGACAAAGCCGGATGGTCGGCGACCCGCACCCGCATGACGGCCTACGTGCTCGCCGCCGTGCTCATCCTGGTCTCCGGTCTCCTCCTCGCGGCCCAGACCCGGTCGGGCGACATCAACTCCGCGAGCAACTTCACCCTCACCACCATCGCCGCGGTCATCCTCGGCGGCGGCACGTTCTCCGGCGGCCGGGCGCTGCCCCTCGGCACCGCGCTGGGCGCCGTCACCCTCGGACTGATCTCCGTCCTGCTCAGCCTGGTGGCGCTCCCGTCGAGCATGCAGGCGGGTGCACAGGGCGTGATCGTCCTCGCGGTCCTCGCCGGCCGCATCGTCACCGAGAGGTTCAGCCGATGACCACGTCCACGCAGACCCCCACCGTCTCGACGCCCGTCGCCGAGCCTCGCGCCCGGTTCCACTGGCCGGCCTGGGGCTGGTCGCTGATCGGCGTGCTCGCGGTCTGGCTGTGCATCGTCGCGGTCCGCCCCGCGCAGCCGTTCGACCCGCTGGCCCAGGCGCTCTCACTCGCCCCCTTCCTGGTGCTGGTCGCACTCGGGCAGATGCTCGTGATCACGCTCGGCCCCGGCAACATCGACGTCTCCGTCGGCACCGTCGTCTCGATGGCGTCCTACGTCTCCGTCGGCGTCGGCGCGTCGGCCGGTCCGCTGCTCGGCGTCGCCGCCGGGGCCGGTGCGGGGCTTGCAGCCGGGCTGATCAGCGTCATCGCCATCCTGGTCCTGCGGGTGCCCCCGATCATCGCGACGCTGGCGACCAGCCTGATCGTGCAGTCGACGACGCTCCTGCTCGCCGACGCGAACCGCGCCTCCGCCTCCGCCGTCCTGCGCGGATTCGTCAACGCGAAGATCCTGGGCATCCCGGTCATCGCGCTGGTCGTCGCCGTCATCACGGTGGTCGTCGCGCTTGTCCTGACGCGCACCCGGTTCGGCCTCTCGGTGCTCGCCGTCGGGCAGAGCCCGCGGGCCGCA
This sequence comes from Leifsonia sp. 466MF, assembly GCF_900100265.1. Taxonomy (NCBI): domain Bacteria; kingdom Bacillati; phylum Actinomycetota; class Actinomycetes; order Micrococcales; family Microbacteriaceae; genus Leifsonia; species Leifsonia sp. 466MF. The sequence goes on along the minus strand of NZ_LT629696.1, from coordinate 4,073,225 downwards.
GAGCGGGCGGGCATCCGGGTGTGGCGGGTCACCGCCATCACCTACCTGGTGAGCGGCGGTCTCGCCGGCCTCGCCGGAGGACTGCTCGCCGCCTTCATCTCGCCGAGCACCGTCCTCGGCACCTCGTACATGCTCGACTCCGTCGCGGTCGTCGTGATCGGCGGGACGCTCATCTCGGGCGGCCGCGCCGTGCCCGTCGGCGCCTGGACCGGTGCGCTGTTCTTCGTGCTGCTGTCGGGCCTCCTCAACCTCGTCGGCTGGAGCGTCGGCGCCCAGAACATCCTCAAGGGCGTGCTCGTCGTCGCCGTCGTGGTGGTCTCCGCCACCGCGACCGGCACCGGCCGCTCCAGCCTGGCGCGACTCCGCGCCTCCCTGACCATGACCCCCAAGAAGAAAAGGAACACCCATGCCTGACCTCGACGACCTCCGCGAAGGAACCGACTTCACCGGAGCCGTCGCCCCGACGGGCGACGCAGCACTGAAGGGCGCCGCCGGACTCGACTGGGGGATGCGCGCACGCCTCTCCCGTGTCTTCGACCCTGCCGACGGCAAGACGGTCATGCTCGCCTTCGACCACGGCTACTTCCAGGGCCCGACCTCCGGGCTCGAGCGGCTGGACCGCTCCATCGTTCCGCTGATCCCCCAGGCGGACGCGCTGATGTGCACCCGCGGCGCCCTGCGCACCACCGTTCCGTCGAACGCCGGCAAAGGCGTCGTGCTGCGCGCCAGCGGAGGCCCCAGCGTCCTCGGCGACCTCAGCCAGGAGGACCTGGCCGTGAGCATCGACGACGCCGTGCGGCTCGACGCCGCCGCCCTCGCGGTTCAGGTCTTCGTCGGGGCGGAGAACGAGAGCCGGTCCGTCAAGAACCTGACCACGCTCGTCGATCAGGGACAGGCCGCCGGCATCCCGGTGCTCGCCGTCACCGCCGTCGGGCGCGACATGGTGCGCGACGCCCGCTATTTCCGCCTCGCGACGCGCATCTCGGCCGAGCTCGGCGCCGCCTTCGTGAAGACGTACTACGTCGAGGAGGGGTTCGAGACCGTCACCAGCGCCTGCCCGGTGCCGATCGTCATCGCCGGCGGCAAGAAGGTCGAGGAGAAGGAGGCGCTCCGCATCGCGTACCGCGCGATCCAGGAGGGCGCGGCCGGCGTCGACATGGGCCGCAACGTCTTCCAGTCCGAGCACCCTGCGGCGATGCTCGCGGCCGTCCGCGGCGTCGTCCACGACGGTCTCACCTCCGACGACGCCTTCGCCCTCTACGAGCAGCTCACCCACTGACATGGCCGCGCTCACCACGTACACCCCCGAGATCCCGGCCGTCGACGTCGCCGTGATCGGTGCTGGCATCAACGGGCTGGCGGTCGCGCGAGAGGCCGCCGCGCGGGGCCTGACCGTCGCACTCTTCGACCAGGACGACCTCGCCGCCCGGACCTCCGCGATCTCCACCCGCCTCATCCACGGCGGCCTGAAGTACCTGGAGCGGTTCGAGCTCAACCTCGTCTACGAATCCATCCGCGAGCGCAACATCCTGCTCGCGAAGGCCCCGCACCTGGTGCACCCGTACCCGATGCTCATCCCGTTCTCGAAGCAGCAGAGCCGGCCCGGCTGGCTGCTCGCCTGCGGCCTGATGCTGCACGACGTGCTGTCGCTGGGCAAGCCGCTCCCCCTCAACCGCGTCGTGTTCCGCAAGCGGCTGCAGCGCGACTGGCCGGCCCTCGCGGCCGCGGGCCTGCGGTGGGGCGGCCTGTTCCACGACGCGAACGTGCCGGTCACCGAGCGCCTCGCCGTCGAGCTGGCGGTGGATGCGCAGCGTCACGGCGCGATCGTGTCCACCCACTCCCGCGTGGAGTCGCTGGTGCGGACCGGCGGCCGGATCACCGGCCTCCGGTACCGCGACCGCGAGACCGGCGAGACCCGGACGGTGCCCGCCCGGGTCACCATCAACGCCGCGGGTCCCTGGGTCGACCGGGTGCTCGACCTCGCCGGGGCCCACGACCGGCGGATCGGCCCGACCAAGGGCAGCCACCTGATCGTGGATACCTTCCCCGGCGCGCCCGAGACCTGCATCTTCTTCGAGTCGCCTGACGACGCCCGGCCGATGTTCGTGCTGCCGTGGGAGGACAAGTACATGATCGGCACGACGGACCTCCCGTACGACGGTTCGATCGACGACATCGCCATGGACGACGACGAGACCGCGTACCTCCTCGGCGCCGTCAACGACCTCATCCCGCGGGCCGGGCTCACCCCGGAGGACGTGCTGTGGTCGTACTCCGGCGTCCGGCCGCTCCCGTACGTCGGCGAGCTGGACGACCCGTCGAAGGTGAGCCGCGACCACGAGATCGTCGTGCACACCGGCGCCGACGTGGGCCTCGTGACCATCATCGGAGGCAAGCTCACCACGCACCGCGCGCTCGGCGAGCTCGTGGTCCGGAGGCTGGAGCGGGAGCTCGGACGGCGGCCGGGGCCCTCCCCGACACGGGATGCACGGCTCCCTGGCGCCCCGGACGGCGACTGGCAGGAGTTCCGGGCGGACTACCTCCGGCGGAGCACCCTGCCCGCGCGGACCGCCCAGCGCCTGGTGGAGACCTACGGCACCGTCGCGGCCGACATCGAGCGCCTGGCGGTCGAGACGCCGGCACTGGCCGAGATCGTCGACCCGGACACCGGCGCCATCGCCGCCGAGGCCGTGCATGCGGTGCACGAGGAGGGCGCCCTCACCCTCGAGGACGTCGTCGTCCGGCGCATGGCCGTCGCCCTCAACCGGGATGTCGGCCTGGCCGCCGCTCCCGCCATCGCCGCCGTGCTCGTCGCCCACGCCGGCTGGAGCGAAGAGCGGGCCGAGAGCGAACTTGACCACTACCGCGCGGCGATGCGACGCTTCAAACCGCGCGCCCTGACCGCTGAGCGCGAGGCCGGAACCATGCGAGGAAGCACGGAATGAAGCACTGCCTGATCGGGATCGACGTCGGCCTCACCGCCGCCAAGGCCGCCGCCTTCGACGAGAGCGGGCGCGAACTGCGCACGGTCTCGGCGGCGAACCCGCGCGTCGCGGTCGCCGCCGACCGGCAGGAGATCGACATGACGGCCCTGTGGGAGGTCGTCGCCGGTGTGCTCACGGAGCTGACCGCCTGGCTGACCGCCGAGGGCTGGACCGTCCGCGGCATCGGCGCGACCGGGCACGGCAACGGGCTGTACCTCGTGGACGACGCGTTGCGTCCCGTCCGCCCGGCCTTCGCCTCCACCGACAGCCGCAGTGAGCGCATCGTCGCGTCGCTGGACCCGGCGGAAGTCGAGCGGGTGCGCGGCGTCACCGGTTCCGTCCCATGGGCCGGGCAGCCCGCCGTGCTGCTGCGCTGGCTGCAGGAGAACGAGCCGGAGACGCTCGACCGCGCCCGCTGGGCGCTCAGCTGCAAGGACTGGATCGTCGCCTGCCTCACTGCGACGGCGAGCGCCGACTTCTCGGACGCCTCCGCCTGCGGTCTGGTCGACCTCGCCGAGCGGACGTACGAGCCGGGGGTGTTCGGCCTGCTCGGCCTCCCGAGCGAGCTGATGTCCCTGCTACCTCCGCTGTCCCGTTCCGACGAGGTCGTCGGGCGCGTCACCGGCCCGGCCGCATCCCTCACCGGACTGCCCGAGGGCACCCCTGTCGTCGCCGGGTGCATGGACTGCATCGCCAGCCCGATCGGCGCCGGATCGACCGCGCCCGGCGACGTCACGGTGATCGTGGGCACCTGGGCGATCAACTCGGTCGTCGTTCCCGCCGACTCCGAGCCGCCGCGCGTGACCCTCAACGCCCTCCTCCCCGACCCGCGCTACATGCTCGCGCAGGAGGTGGCCCCCACCTCGGCCGCGAGCGTCGAGTGGTTCTCGTCGCTCATGTCCTCCGTCGCCGTGGATGCGGTGAGCCCGCGCGATCTGCTGCACGCCGCCTCGACGGTTCCGGCCGGAGCGGAGGGACTGCTCTTCCTGCCGTTCGTGCACGGCGCTCCCGAGCATCTCGGCGCCTCCGGCACGCTGCTCGGCGTGAAGGACAAGCACGGTTACCGTGAGATCGCCCGCGCCGTCGCGGAAGGCATCACCCAGTACCATCGCGTCCAGCTCGACAAGGTGCGGGTCAGCGGCGCGACCGTCTCGTCCGAACCGTGGACACTCGCCGGCGGCGGCGCGAAGAACCCGTTCTGGGCGCAGATGTTCGCCGACATCATCGATCACCCGGTGCGCCGCCAGCTCGGCACAGAGCTGGGCGCGCGCGGCGTCGCCTCCCTCGCCGCGGCGGGGGTCGGCGTCGACACCGCGTGCTGGCGCGTCGACCCGGACCCGGCGCTCGTGGTCTCACCCGGCGAGGACCGCGACCTCTACCGCGTGCAGGCCGAGCGCTTCGACCGCACGCTCGCCGTGATGGGCGACGTCTGGACGGAGGTGGCCCGATGACGCTTCCTCTGCATGGATCCGCCGGTCTGGGCACCGATGTGGATGCCGCTCTCGCCGATATCACGCGCGTCTCCCGAGCGCTCGGCGCCGACCCGACCCTCGTGCTTCACGGTGGCGGGAACACCTCGATCAAGGCCGTCGGCCGCGACATCACGGGTGACGACGTGGAGCTCGTGCTCGTGAAGGGCAGCGGCTGGGACCTCGGCAGCATCCAACCGGCGGGATTCGCGCCGCTGCGGCGGGAGCGGCTGCTGCGCCTGCTCGCCCTCGACGAGCTGAGCGACAGCCGGATGGTCAACGAGGTCCGGCAGGCATCCCTCGACGCGTCGGCTCCGACCGCATCCATCGAGGCCCTGCTTCACGCCCACCTCCCGGCCCGCGTCGTGCTGCACTCGCACGCCGACGCGATCGTCGCGCTCACCGACCAGCCCGACGGCGTCCGCCACGCGGCGGAGGTGCTGGGCGACGGCGTCCACGTGATCCCCTATGTGATGCCCGGGTTCCCGCTGGCGCGCGCGGTCGCCGAGGCTCCCCTGGACGGAGTGGATGCTCTCGTCCTCGCCAACCACGGGCTGTTCACCTTCGCCGATGATCCCGACGAGGCGCTCCGGCGGCACCGCGAGCTGGTGGACCGCGCGTCCACCTCGTTCGGCGACCCCGCATGGGGAGACGAAGGGCCCGCTGCGGAACGCACGGGATCGGCTCGTGAGCTGGCGGAGCTGCGCCGCGACGTGTCGCGCACGGCCGGCCGCGCTCTGGTCGTGCGCCAGTCCGCGTCCTCGCGGGCGCGCCGCTACGCGCAGCGTCCGGACGTCGCGGAGGTGACCGGCCGCGGCACGGCGACGCCCGAGCACGTGATCCGCACCAAGCGCGTGCCGCTCATCGGCCGGGATGTCGACCGCTACGCCTCCGCGTACCGCGCGTACGTCGACGCGCACCGGGACCGCGTGCCCGGCGGTCTGGAGCCGATCGATCCGGCTCCCCGCGTCATCCTTGACCACGAACTCGGCCTGCTGACCGCCGGCACGTCGCGGGCCGCGGCCGACGCCGTCCACGACATCGCCCTGCACACCATGGACATCGTCGAGGCGGCCGACCGCCAGGGCGGCTACCGCTCTCTCGACGAGGCGCACACCTTCGACATCGAGTACTGGGAGCTGGAGCAGGCACGCCTGCGTTCCGGCGCCTCCGGCCGACCGCTGGACGGCGAGGTCGCCCTGGTGACCGGCGCGGCTTCCGGGATCGGCAAGGCCACCGCTGCCGCGCTGCTCGCCCAGGGCGCCTCCGTAGTCGGTGTGGACCTCAGCCCGGGCGTCGTCGACGCCTTCGCGGGACCCGCGTGGCGGGGCGTCGTCGGCGACGTTTCGGACGCCACGGTGATCGACCGCGCCATCGAGTCGGCCGCGCGCGAGTTCGGAGGACTGGACATCGTAGTCGTCGCTGCCGGCATCTTCCCGTCGGCCGAACCCCTCTCGGAGTTCGGCGACGACGTCTGGGAGCGCTCGCTGCGGGTCAACACGACGGCCGTCGCCCGCGCTCTGCGCGCCGCGCATCCCCTCCTCGCCCTCGCCCCCCGCGGCGGCCGCGTCGTGCTGGTCTCCACGAAGAACGTCGCAGCACCCGGACCCGGTGCCGCCGCCTATTCGGCGAGCAAGGCGGCCGCCGCGCAGCTTGCGCGCGTCGCCGCGCTCGAGTGGGCTGCCGACGGCATCCGCGTCAACCAGGTCGAGCCCGACGGCGTCTTCGACACCGCGATCTGGACACCGGAGCTGCTCGCCGACCGCGCGGCCCGCTACGGCCTGACCGTCGACGAGTACCGCACCCGCAACCTCCTCGGCGTCGAGGTCACGAGCGCGACCGTCGCGGAGGCGGTGCTCGCGTTCGTCGCCGGACTCACGGCGACGACCGGAGCCCACCTCTCGGTCGACGGCGGAAACGACCGCGTCGTGTAGCGGGCGCCCGGTGCTGCGAGGATGAGTGCCGATGACCAGACCGTCGGCCTCCTTCCATCGCGGACTCGCACTCCTCGTCGCCGCCACGTTCTTCATGGAGAACCTGGACGGCACGATCATCCAGACGGCCGCGCCCACGATGGCGCGCGAGTTCGGGGTCGCCCCCGCCGAGCTGAGCATCGCGATGGTCGCCTACCTGCTCGCGGTCGCCGCGGGCATCCCGGCCACCGGATGGCTCTCCCTGCGTATCGGGATCCGGCCGGTGCTGCTCACCGCGATCGTCGTCTTCACGGTCGCGTCGGTGCTCTGCGCCTTCGCGCCGACCCTGACCTTGCTGACGCTCGCCCGCGTCCTGCAGGGGATCGGCGGCGCGCTCATGGTCCCGGTCGGGCGGCTGGCCGTCCTGAGCGGGACGGAACCGCGCGACCTCCTGGATGCGATCGCCTACCTCACCTGGCCCGCGCTGATCGCGCCCGTGATCGCACCCGCGCTGGGCGGCATCCTCACCGACACCGTCGGCTGGCGCTGGATCTTCCTCATCAACGTGCCCCTCGGGATCGCGGCCGTCGTCGCCGGGCTGCGCCTCATCCCACACTCCGAGCCGCAGCGGGGAACACCGTTCGATGTGCGCGGGTACCTGGCGATCGCGTTCGCCCTCATCCTGCTGACCGCCGGGGCGGAAGCGCTCAGCGCCGACGATCCCGCCCTGGAGATCGTGGGCGCCGTGGCGATCGTCGGCTCCGCCGGTGTCGTGTGGGCGAACATCGTCGCGTCTCGACAGCGCACGGATACCCTCTTCGACTGGAGTGTGCTGCGGCGGACCACCTTCCGCGCCGGCAACCTCAGCGGCGGCGTGTACCGGATGATCATCACGGGAGCGCCGTTCCTGTTCACCCTCCTGTTCCAGCTCGCCTATGGCTGGAGCGCGACCGTCGCCGGGCTCATGGTCATCGCCGTCTTCGTCGGCAACCTCGGCATCAAGCCCTTCACGACGCCGTTGATCCGGCGGTTCGGCTTCCGCCGCATCCTCATCTGGTCGAACGGGCTCGGGATGCTGGTGCTCCTCGCCTTCGTGGCGATCGGTCCCGACGCCCCGGTTCCCGTGCTGATCCTGCTGCTGATCGTGAGCGGGGTGTTCCGCTCGGTCGGGTTCAGTGCGTACAACACGCTCCAGTTCGCCGACATCGAGCCGGAGGAGACCACGAACGCGAACACCCTGGCGTCCGCGTTGCAGCAGGTCGCGGTGGCGCTCGGCCTCGCGGTCGTTGCGGTGTTCGTGCGCGCATCGACGGCGGTGTCGGAGGGTGTGACGGGGTCACCGCTACCCGGCTACCACTGGGCGTTCGCGCTCGCGGCGGCGCTGCTCGTGCTTCCGCTGGTCGGCGCGTTCCGCCTCCCGCACGACGCGGGCGCCCGGGCGATCGTGCGGCACTGACGGGCGTCACTCGGGCATTCATCGACCGGCGGACTCAATCCGAGAAGATTCTCCTGTTGGATTCGCAGAACGGATGCGGCCTAGCATCGCGATGACCACGCTTCAGCGGTGCGAAAGGAACGACAGTGCAGTTCAGATACCTGGGAAACTCCGGCTTCAAGATCTCCGAGATCACCTACGGAAACTGGTTGACCCACGGCTCGCAGGTGGAGAACGACACGGCCGCCGCCTGCGTGCGCGCCGCCCTCGACTCCGGCATCTCGACCTTCGACACGGCCGACGTCTACGCCAACACGATGGCCGAGACCGTCCTCGGCGAGGCCCTCAAGGGCGAGCGCCGCCAGTCGCTGGAGATCTTCACCAAGGTGTTCGGCCCGACCGGCCCGAAGGGCCACAACGACGTCGGGCTCTCGCGCAAGCACATCCTCGAGTCGATCGACGGGTCTCTGCAGCGCCTCCAGACGGATTACGTGGACCTCTACCAGGCTCACCGCTACGACGTCGAGACACCGCTCGAGGAGACGATGCAGGCGTTCGCCGACGTCGTCCGCGCGGGCAAGGCGCTCTACATCGGTGTCAGCGAGTGGACGGCCGAGCAGCTGCGGGCCGGGCACGCGCTGGCGAAGGAGCTGAACATCCAGCTCATCTCGAACCAGCCGGAGTACTCGGCACTGTGGCGGGTCATCGAGGCGGAGGTCGTGCCGACCTCCAAGGAGCTCGGCATCTCGCAGGTCGTCTGGTCGCCCGTCGCACAGGGCGTGCTGAGCGGCAAGTACCGTCCGGGTGCGCCGCTGCCCAAGGGCAGTCGCGCCACCGACGAGAAGGGCGGCGCTGGTGCGGTCAAGCGCTGGCTGACCGATGACGTGCTGACCCGCGTGCAGGAGCTCACCCCGATCGCGCAGGAGCTCGACCTCACGCCGGCGCAGCTCGCGGTCGCCTGGGTGCTGCAGAACGACAACGTGGCCACGGCGATCATCGGCGCCTCCCGCCCGGAGCAGGTCGTCGAGAACGTCAAGGCCTCCGGCGTGACGATCCCCGCCGAACTGCTCGCCCGCATCGACGAGGTGCTCGGCGGAGCGGTCGAGCGCGACCCGTCGCACACCGCGACGCGGTCGCCGAAGACCCGGGAGGCCTGAGCCGCGGGAGGCGGCCGCGTACCTCACGCGGCCGCCTCCTCATCGCGGTCGGATCACCACCCCGGCCAACGTCCGCTGGATGAGTCTCAACGTCTGGATCGTGTCGACATCCGTGAGTCCTGTTGTCGTCGCCCAGTCGACGCCCGACCCGACGACATCGCTTGCGAAGACGACCTCGGTCGCCAACAGCGCGCGGGTCCAGTCCAGGCGAGTGAGGGGGATCCGACCCGCTATCGCCTCGGCGAGCCGACGCCCTTCGCGGCGCAGAGACTCGGCACTCTCGAATCCGAGGGCCACGGCCATCGGCTCGCCGCTTCGGGCAGGACCGCCCCACTCCCCGAGCCCACGTACCAGGAGGGTGCGCTCCCGATCGGACAACTCCACATCGATCAATTCGTCCACCACGACCGAATCATGACACCGGACCAGCACTCGGCGCAGACTTTCGCGGGCGGATTCGGCCGGGTCAAGGGCTTACCCCGCCCGGGAACCGCGCTGCTAGATGGGGGAGCTGTCCAGAGGAAGGCCCAGCGCATGCTCCTGATATTCGGTTCTAGCGTGCACGAGACGATCATCAACGTGGTCCGGTTCGTGTGCGGCTACTGCGGCGTCGACGCGCCCCAGAACGTCGTCAAGCGCTCGAACCGCTTCACGCTGTTCTTCCTCCCGCTGTTCCCGATCTCGACCCGATACATCAACCGGTGCACCAACTGCGGGGGCGAAACCGCCCTCACGGCGGATCAAGCGTGGCATTCGCTGACGTGGAGCGCACGCGCTAGCGATACGCGACGCTGAGGTTCAGCTGCGTGTCCCGAAACAGCGTCGTGTCGCCGCGGCGCAGCTGCGGGTTGAGGTAGAACAGCTGATCGAGCGTGAGCCCGAAGCGGTCGGCGACCGCCTGGGAGTTGTCGTTGCCCCAGACGATGTACCTGGCGGGTTGTCCCTCGTACGACGTCACGGTTCCACGCGCATATGGCCGGGGGCCCGAGTCGGTCACGGTGAGCCCGGGGTAGAAGCCGGGAATGGTCCAGGTGATCGGCGCGGCCGCCTCGACCGTGCCGTCGGTGACCAGCTCCACGCTGTGGAAGTACGACAGGTCGCCACGGTCTGTCCGCCCGCTCGAATCGAACGGCAAGACCTGGTCGCCGCTGGTCACCTCGAGCACCCCGACGGGGTCGTCGTGCGCCGGCACGGTCGGCGCTCCGGCCGTCGCCCCGAACCGGTCGACACTGAGCGCGACGGTCGCTCCCTGTGCGGTCGTGCTGAACCCGCTGAGCACGACCTGGAACCGCAGATCGGATGCGACGCTGACCGTCACGTCACCCGTGGCATGTCCCTCGACATCGTCGAACCTGCCCGTGCCCATCACCGTTCCCGCGGGAGGGAGGTACTGGTACTCGTCCGCGAGCGACGTGTCAGCGGTCCGGGTCGGAGTCGGAGTCGGATGCGCGTTCGAGGCGGGATGCGCAGCGTGCGTGGGCCGATCGTGCGCGGGCGCTGCAGTGCATCCCGTCGCCAGACCGCCGATCGCGGCGAGCGCGGCCCCGGCCACCAGGATCTTTCGCCGCATCCCCCGCACCACAGTGACACGCTGTCGGATGCGCCGGGCGAACGCAATGGCCGACCCGCCCATCCGGCGACTCGCTGAGAGCATCCGCAGACGCCGATCCGAGCGGAAAGACACGGGCGAAGCGCCGCGTGGCTACGCTGTCCACGCCTGTCAGGCTCACACCACCGAGTACGCGTCCCCCGGGGCGCCATCACGAGAAGGATTTGTCGCCCATGACCGACGACACCCCGTCGTTCCCGCCCGACGGCACGTCGCGTGACGCTGAGCCGACGCTGCCCCCGCACTTCCCGGGCGCGCTACCGGCGGTCCCTGCGCCCGAACGGCTGCCCTTCAGTAAGCCGGCGATCTGGGGCTTCGTCATCTCCTGCGTCAGCCTGTTCGTCTTCGGCTTCATCGGAGCCCTTGGCGCCGTCATCTCCGCGCGCGGTTTCCGCGCCGCCCGGCAGGGGACCGCCCGTGGCCGCGGGCTCGCGATCGCCGGCATGATCATCGGGACGGTCGGCTTCCTCTACTACGCGGTCGTTTTCATCCTGACGCGCTTCCCGTAGCGCCCGCACGGGCCCCTCCCGATTTCGGTCCTTGCCAGCCGGCGGCCCGGCGAGTTGAATGTGCGCGTCGAACCGTGTGGCGGGGAACGTGCTCACCTCCCCGCTGGACGACGCAGCGCACCCCTGGGGAGGGTCGGTGACGAGAACAGACGAGACAGCACCGCGGGAGGCCGCACCCGCCGCGAAGCTGTCCATGTTGACGATGACCGGGATGGTCGTCGGGTCGATGGTCGGAGCGGGCGTGTTCTCGCTCCCGCGCCGGTTCGCCCAGGAGACCGGGGTCGCCGGCTCGTTGATCGCGTGGTCGATCGCGGGCGTCGGGATGCTGATGCTCGCGTTCGTCTTCCAGATGCTCGCCAACCGGAAACCCGAGCTCGACGCCGGCGTGTACGCGTACGCGAAAGCCGGGTTCGGCCAGTTCCTCGGCTTCTTCTCCGCGATCGGTTATTGGGCGAGCGCCGGGATGGGACTCGTCTTTTACTGGGTCTTCATCATGTCGACCATCGGCGCGGTCGCCCCCGCGCTGGGTGACGGCGACACCCTCCTCGCGATCGGGATCTCGTCTCTCGGGTTATGGGGGTTCTTCTTCCTCATCCGCCGCGGCATCAAGGAAGCGGCGGTCATCAACCGCATCGTGACCGTGGCGAAGCTCGTTCCGATCGTCGTCTTCATCCTGCTCTGCCTCTTCGTGCTCAAACCGCAGGTGTTCGCCGAGAACTGGGGAGGGGCCGACTACGCCGGGTCGCTGTTCGACCAGGTGACCGGCACCATGCTGGTGACCGTCTTCGTCTTCCTCGGCGTGGAGGGGGCGAGCGTCTACTCCCGTCACGCGAAGCGGCGCGCCGACGTCGGCAAGGCGACGATCCTCGGGTTCCTCAGCGTCTTCGCCACCTTCGCGTCGGTGACCCTCGTGTCGTACGGCGTGCTGCCGATGGGCGAGATCGCGCAGCTGCGGCAGCCGTCGATGGCCGGCGTGCTGGCCGCCGCCGTGGGGCCGTGGGGCGCCTGGTTCGTGAGCATCGGACTCGTCGTCTCGGTGCTGGGCGCCTACCTGGCCTGGTCGCTCATGGCGGCGGAGGTGCTGTTCGTCGCCGCCAAGGACAACGACATGCCGCGCTTCCTGTCGCGCTCGAACGCGGCCGACGTGCCGGTCCCCGCCCTGTTGATGACGGCGATCTTCGTGCAGGTGATCCTGGTGATCACCTACTTCTCGCACGACGCCTTCAACCTGGCGCTCGATCTCACCAGCGCGTTGACGCTCATCCCCTTCTTCCTGGTCGCCTGCTACGCGATGAAGCTGGTCATCACGAGGGAGACGTACGGCGACGCCCCGCGCGGCTGGGGGCGCGAGACGACCATCGCCGTCCTCGCGACCCTCTACACGGCGTACCTCATCTTCGCGGCGGGCGTTACCTTCGTGCTGCTCTCGTTCATCATCTACGCGCCGGCGACGGTGCTGTTCGTCATGGCGCGCCGCGAGCAGGGGCGACGCGTCTTCACCGGTCGGGAGCTGATCATCCTGGCCGTCGCGGTCATCGGCGCGATTACCGGCATCGTCGCCCTCGCCGCCGGCTGGATCAGCATCTGAGGTCTCATCCAAGGAGGAACGATGACGGATTCATCCCCAGCGCCCACCTACGGCGTCCATTCCGAGGTCGGCCGGCTGCGGAAGGTGCTCGTCTGCTCGCCCGGGCTCGCCCACCACCGGCTGACGCCGAGCAACGCCGACGACCTCCTCTTCGACGACGTGATGTGGGTGGACAACGCCATCCGGGATCACGCCGCATTCGTCGCCGACCTGCGCTCGAACGACGTCGACGTGGTGGAACTCCACGACCTCCTCGCCGAGACGGTCAGCGACCCGGACGCGAAGTCCTGGCTGCTCGATCGCAAGATCGTCGCGGGCGAGGTCGGTCTCGGCCTCATCGAGGGGACGCGCGCGTACCTCGACTCGCTCGCTCCCTCCGAACTCGCCCGCTACCTGATCGGCGGACTGGCCACCTCCGACCTTCCCGACGACTACCGGACCGACTACGTCGCCCTCGCCCGGGAGTCCACCGGCGTCCGCGAGTACCTGATGCCTCCCCTGCCGAACACGCTGTACACCCGCGACACCACCTGCTGGATCTACGGCGGAGTGACGCTCAACCCCCTGTACTGGCCGGCCCGTCACGACGAGACGCTGCTCATGAAGGCCGTCTACGGCTTCCACCCGGACTTCCGCGACGCCACCGTCTGGTGGGGCGACCCGGAGGCGGACTGGGGTCAGGCGACCCTCGAAGGCGGCGACGTCATGCCGGTCGGCAACGGCGTCGTCCTGATCGGGATGAGCGAGCGGACGTCGCGGCACGCGATCACGCAGGCGGCCGCAGCACTCTTCGCGCAGGGCGCCGCGACCCAGGTCATCGTCGCCGGGATGCCGAAGCTCCGCGCGGCCATGCACCTGGACACCGTGTTCACCTTCGCGGACCGCGACATCGTCACCCTTTACCCGAAGATCATGGATGCCGTTCACACGTTCACCCTCGTCCCGGAAGACGCCGCCCCCGGACTCCGGGTGATCGACCACGGCGACCGCGTCTTCGTGGACGTCGTCGCAGAGGCGCTCGGCCTTCCCCGGCTGCACGTCATCGAGACCGCAGGCGACAACTACGAATCAGAACGCCAGCAGTGGGACAGCGGCAACAACGCCGTCGCCCTGCGCCCGGGCGTGGTCTACGCGTACGACCGGAACACGGCCACCAACGCGCTCCTGCGCGACGCGGGTGTCGAGGTCATCCCGATCGTCGGAGCGGAGCTCGGCCGGGGACGCGGGGGCGGCCACTGCATGACGTGCCCGATCATCCGCGATCCGGTGGAGTTCTGACGCGGCGCTAACGGACCACGCGGTACTGCAGGTGCGTCGCCGCCGGGGTGAACTGCGCCCCGACGCGCTCCAGCGCGATCGCCGCGTCGAGCGACCCGAAGAGCGGGGTGCCGCCGCCGAGGAGCATCGGCATCACATGGAGGTGCAGTTCGTCGACGAGGCCGAGGGGGAGTGCCTGCTGCATCACGGTGGCGCCGAAGAGGTGCACGTCTTTGTCGCCCGCGACCTGCCGGGCCTGCCGGACGGCGTCGGGAACGCCGTCGGAGACGAACGTGAACACCGCGGGATACGGCCGGTCCGGCGGGTGGTGCGTGAGCACGAAGACCGGCACCTCGCCCATCGGGCCGGCGTCGCCCCATCCCCCGTCGCCCTCGTTCTTCTCGAACGACGTCCGCCCCATGATGATGGCGCCGACGCTGCCGATGACGCTCTGCAGCAGAGCGCGGTCCTCGTCCGAGGCCGTCGGCCGCAACCAGGCGTGCAGGCCGTCCGCTCCGTCGCCGAAGGGATTCTCGCGGCTGTCGTTCGGGCCGGTGACGTAGCCGTCGAGCGAGACGGACATGTCGCAGATCGTGCGCCCCATGGTGGCCTCCTCGCCAGGTCCGACCAATCAAGCACTCGGCGTCACGACACGTCAAGACGCGTACCCGCACTCAGACGGAAGCCCCGGCGCGTGGCCGCATCGGCGCCGACGCGAACGCTCGCACCGCATCCGGCCATGGCTGCCGCGCACGCCAGCCGAGCTCTGCGGCGATGCGGTCGGACGAAGCCGTGATGTGGCGCACATCCCCGAGCCGGAACTCACCGGTGACGACGGGAGCCGGACCCGCCATCGCCTCCGCGAGCGTGCGGGCGAACTCCCCGATCGTGCGGACCACGCCGCTGCCGACGTTGTAGGCGCGCACATCGCCGTCCGGTCGCGCGGCCAGAGCTTCGACAGCACGGATGTTCGCCTCGGCCACATCCCGCACGTCCACGAAGTCGCGGCGCTGGCGGCCGTCCTCGAAGACCAGCGGCGCACGACCCTCCTCCAGCCGCGAGCGGAACAGGGAGGCGACCCCCGCGTACGGCGTGCCGATCGGCATCCGCGCGCCGAACACGTTGTGATAGCGCAGGGCGACAGCACGCCCGCCGGTCGACCGAGCCCAGGAGCGGATGAGGTGCTCCTGGGCCAGCTTGCTCAGCGCATACACGTTGCGGGGCTCCGTCGGGTGGTCTTCGCCGATCAGCACGGGCCGCAGCGGCCGCCCGGCCCGGTCCAGCGGATCGAACCGGCCGGCACGGAGGTCGTCGACCGCTCGCGCGGGCGGCTGAACCACGCGGTCCCCGTCCTGGTACAGCCCCTCGCCGTAGACGACCATCGAGGACGCCAGCACGAGCCGGGTCGTCCCCGCCTCGGCCATCGACGCGAGCAGCCGCGCCGTGACGCCGACGTTGGAGTCGACGTAATCCGGGGCGTCGGCGAAGTCCACGCCGAGCCCCACCTTCGCCGCCTGGTGACACACGGCATCCACCGAGCGCAGCAGTGTCGGCGGAACCGCGCCGGCGTCGCACACGAGCAGGTCCGTGTCGCCGCTCAGGGCGAGGAACCAGTCGGGGATGTCGGCGCTCGCGTGCACGTCCGGTCGCAGGGAGTCGACGACGGTCACCCGCCAGCCGCGAGCGAGCGCGGACTCCACCACGTGCGACCCGATGAACCCCAGCCCTCCTGTCACGAGCAGGTGCGTCACCGGACGCCTCCGACCGCCACCGGTGCCGACAGCACGCGGCGGATCGCCTCCGCGGGGATGAGGGCGCGCGGCCGGTAGCCGTCGGGCACCGCGCCGATGGTCGCCGCGATCGCGGCTCGGATGCGCGGCTCCGCCTGCGCCATCCGCTCGAGCACCAGTGCGGCATCGGCCGCGTCGGCGGTCTCCCCGGCGGCGGTGCCCGCATCCGTGTCGGTGACGAACGCGATGGTGACGAGACCCAGGCCGAGCTCCGCCGCGAGCACGGCTTCGGGATACTGCGTCATGTTGACGATGTCGGCGCCCGCCGCCCGGAACCAGGCCGACTCCGCCCGTGTCGAGAAGCGCGGGCCCTGGATGACGACCGAGGTCCCCTCCGGGATCGCATCCTCGCCGAGACTCGCGAGCGCATTCACCGCCGCCGCCCGGAGCAGCGGGTCGAACGGGTCGGCCGCCGCGAGGTGCTGCACGTCATCCTGATCGAAGAACGAGTCGGGACGCCCCGCCGTCCGGTCGATCAGCTGGTCCGGGACGACGAACCGGCCGGGCCGCGCGCGGTCGGACAGCCCGCCCACCGCGGACGAGGTGACGACCGCGCGGACACCGAGCACGGCCAGTGCCCAGATGTTCGCACGATAGGGGATGCGGTGCGGCGCGAGCGCGTGGTCCTCGCCGTGCCGCGCCAGGAAAGCGACACGGCGTCCAGCGGCCTCGCCGATGCGGATCGGTCCGGACGACGGCCCGTAGGGGGTCTCCACGACGACGGTCTCCACGTCGGCGTCGGCGTCGAACAGCCGGTAGAGGCCGGAGCCTCCGATCACGGCGATGTCGGCTTCGGTCATGATGTCTCCTCTCGGGCAGGGGCGGTCGATGCGGGCGCGCGTTCGGCGGGGTTCGAGATCTCGGTCCGGGTCGTACGCGCGGGGTTGGGGATGCGACGCTCGGCGCGAGCACGGCGCCAGCGCACCACGGTGGCCGTCGCGACCACCGCTGCGGCCGCCGCCACCACGAGCGTCCCGGCCGGATGACCCGCCACCAGGGTCCGCAGGGTCAGCGCGATCGGTACGACCAGCCACTCCCACCGCTTGCTCAGGGCGATGAACGGGATGAGCACGAGCGCGTACCAGGGGTAGCTCGGGCTCGTGATCAGCAGCACAGCGCCGACGGACACCGTTTGCGCATGCCACGGCGCACGGGGATCCGACATACGCCAGGCGAGGAAAAGCGCGGCCAGGATGAGCAGCGCCGCCGCACCCGTCGCCCACAGGCCCGGAAGGAACGGAGACAGCAGCGCGAACCGCGAGCCGCTGTCGTAACCCTCCTCGTCCAAGTAGCCGGGGAGGTACCCGATGACCGCCCAGCCCATGACGGCGACATAGGGGATGTAGCTGACGGTGAAGGTGGCCGCGGCAGCCAGCGTCGTGGTGATCGGTCGGCGGCGCGCAAGAGCCGGTGCGGCGATCGCCGGGACGAACTTGGCCGCGGCGGCCAGCCCGATCAACACCCCGGCGAGCGCCGCACGACGTCGGCTCCCGTCCGGGCCGAGGCGCCGAACCGACCAGGCGGCCGGCGAGCCGGCCGATGTCGCGGCGAAGGTCGCGGCGACGATGAAGAGCACGCCGAGCGCATCCACGTGCGAATTGGTCACGGCCTCCGAAGCGACGAACGGCGACCAGCCCCACAGGGCGGCCCAGCGGGCATCGAGGCCGCGAGCGCGCATCCCCCACATCAGCAGCACCGTCGTTCCGAGGCTGAGCAGCAACCCGCCCACCTGAAGCGGCGCGTACTCGGCGCCGACCGGTACCACCGAGCGCACAGCCGCGAAGTACGCCTCCGCCGCGGGCGGGTAGATCGTCGGCACCTGCGGCCGGTTGAGCGCGGTGCAGAGCACGCCGCCGTCCGGCACCGACGTCGTCTGCTGGATGCGGAGCCCCTCGCAGTGCAGCGCGCCGTCCGTTCCCCGCACAGGCTCAGGGAACAGCCAGGCGACGCGGTACCGGTCGAGCGAATCGGCGGCCGGCACATGCGCGTAGGGGGAGAGCCCCGCATCCTGCACGATGCCGTCCCACGCGTAGCGTGCGGAGTCGGTGCTGAGGTTGGGCGGCCCGGCCAGCGCCGCGCAGCCGAGCGCCGCCGACCCGGCGAGCACGAGCACGAGCGCCGCGCGTCCCCGGATGCGGAGGAGCACGAGGAACGCCGCCGCCGCAATCAGCCAGGCCGCCCCCGCCGTCACTCCCAACGCGAGCTTCGCCCCGGGCGCGAACCCGCCGAGGGTCGCCGTCGACAGCGCGGTGACGGCCGCCAGGGCAGCGAGCAGCACGGAGACGATGGCGATCTTCACGCTGTCGAGTGTGACCGGCCCGGCGGTGCCGCACAGCGCGATCGGGCGTCCCGTTCGGGGATCGTAAGATTTGCCGGGCGTGCAGCCTCAGGCCGCCGATCAGAATCGGATCATGTCCGTCACCGAACGTGTCTCGAGCGCCCTCGCGGTGCGGATGGCCGGCGCCCGCGGCGTGCTCGCCGCACCCGCCCGCAGCGCGCGGACGACGGTCGTGATCGGCCGCCTCCTCGCCACC
Source organism: Leifsonia sp. 466MF (assembly GCF_900100265.1). NCBI lineage: Bacteria > Bacillati > Actinomycetota > Actinomycetes > Micrococcales > Microbacteriaceae > Leifsonia > Leifsonia sp. 466MF. Next base: position 4,054,980 of record NZ_LT629696.1, on the reverse strand, counting down.
GCGTTCCTGGTCTGCTTCCTCACCGGCCTCTACAGCCACCTGCTGCAGGAGCCGCTGCCGGGGATGCGGTTCCCGACCTGGCCGGGTGTCTACGCCTTCACCCAGGGGCTGCACGTCTCCGTCGGCATCGCGATCTTCCCGCTCCTGCTCGGCAAGCTGTGGACCGTCTACCCGCGGTTGTTCCTGTGGCCGCCGGTGCGGTCGGCGCGGGAGCTGCTGGAGCGCGCATCCATCGCCCTGCTGGTCTCGAGCGCCCTGCTCGAACCGGCGATCGGGCTGGTCAACACGTACCAGTGGTACCCGTGGCCGTTCCCCTTCCGGCAGACGCATTACGCCCTGGCCTGGGTGATCGTCGGTTCGCTGGCGATCCATATCGCCGTGAAGCTGCCGATGATCGTCCGCTTCTGGCGCCGCCGCAGCACGGCGACCGACCGGAGCGTCACCGATGACTGAGCCGCAGAGGGTCACGCGCCGCGCGCTTCTCGGCACGATCGCCGCCACCGGCATCGCGGCGGTCGGCCTCACCGCCGGTCAGTCGTTCGGATGGCTGGCGCCGTTGAACGCCTTCGCACCGCGCGTCCAGGGTTACGGCCCGCAGCAGGTGCCCGTGAACACCACGGCGAAGGCAGCGGGAGTGGTGGATGCGGCCCAAGCCGCGGACTGGACCCTGACCGTCCGTCGCGGCGACCGCACCGAGGTGCTCGACCGCACCCGGCTCAGCGGTCTGCCGCACGCGCGCGCCACCCTGCCGATCGCCTGCGTCGAGGGCTGGAGCACGACGGCGCAGTGGGAGGGTGTGCGGATGCGCGACCTGCTCGCGCTTGTCGGCGCGCCCGCCGCATCCACCGTCCTGGTCACCAGCCTGCAACCGCGCGGCGCCTATCGCATGACGACGATGGGGCCCGAGTTCGCGGAGGACCCGAGCACGCTCGTGGCCCTGTCGCTGAACGGGCGGACCCTCGATCTCGACCACGGCTACCCGGCGCGGGTGATCGCGCCGGGCCGTCCCGGCGTCCTGCAGACCAAATGGCTGAGTTCGATCGAGGTGATGCCGGGATGATGCGGACGCGTGCGGCCATCGGCGCGCTGGGAGCGGCCCTGATCGGCGTCGGCGGGGTGTTCCTCGTCCTGGACCTGGAGCCCGTCCAGATCGCCGGACTGGTGCTCTGGCTCGCCGCCGCCGTGGTGCTTCACGACGCCGTGCTGGTTCCGGTCGTCACGGTAGTCGATCTCCTGCTTCGGCGCGCGTCCCGCCGTCTGCCGACGGCCGTGGTGGCGGTCGTCGAGGCCGGCTTCGCGGTCGGCGCCCTGCTCACCGCGATGGTCGTGCCCGAACTGATCGCCCAGGCTCGAGGGCCGCGTAACGCGACCGTGCTGCCCGGCGACTACGGCCTCCGGCTCGCCGTGCTGTGGATCGCGATCGCGCTCGCCGTCGCGATCGCGTCGGGCGTCATCGTGTGGCGAGCACGAAGATCCGGCCGCCGCTCCTGACGGTCGCGGTCTGCATGCCGAGCTGGTCGAGCAGGCGGGTGGCGGCTCGCTCCCCCACCTCGGCCCACGGGAACCACCCGCTTCGGGCGCCGACGGGATGCACGAGCTGCGCCGCGAAGCGCGCGCTGCGGTCCACGTCCGCGTGGGTCTCCACGAGCATCCGCCCGCCGGGGCGCAGCAGCTCGGAAGCGCGGGCGAGCAGAGCGGCGGGGTCCCCTCCGATGCCGATGTTCCCGTCCAGGAGCAGGACCGCTCCCCAGGTCCCCTCCGCAGGGAGCGTCTCGAAGACGGATCGGCGCAGCACCGGCAGCCCCCTGGCCCGTGCGTGCCCGACCGCCACCGCCGAGATGTCGATCCCCAGCGCGAGTCTGCCCGACTCGATGGCCGCCCGGACCATCCGGGCGGGGCCGCATCCGACGTCGAGTACGGGCCCGGACGTCAGGGCGAGCACTCGGCGTTCCTCTGGAGTCGCGGGAGCGAGGTAGGCGGAGACGTCCAGGGGAGCCGCGTCATCGTCGACGCCGTCGCTGACGACGGTCAGGAGTCCGCCGCCCGCACGGAGAGCGAGATCGTAGGGTTCGGCGCCGCCCCCGCCGAAGTCGGCCGGAGTCTCCCAGGCCGACGGGAGCTCGGTCGCCGGTTCCAGGGCCGCGCTCACGCGTCCACCCCGCTCGGGCGCAGAGCAGTCAGCACACGCGCGACCGCCGGCGACCGTCGTGCGGCGATCGGCACGTCCGCCGCGGTGTCGATGTCGGTGAGCGGTGGAAGGAGCCGGACGCGCAACCCGGCGGCGCGCAGCCGCTCGAACTGGTGGGCTCCCGTCCGGTCCGTCGACATCGGCACGCCGCGGATCAGAGCGCCGTCCGGCCTCCGCATCGCCAGAGCCCAGAAGCCGCCGTCGGTCGCCGGGCCGAACCAGGCATCGACCTCGGGGTCGCCGGCGAACACCCCGGCGAGGACCGCCGGGTCGACGTGCGGCGTGTCCATCCCGAGCAGCAGCAGCGGTTCGTCGATCGTGTCGAACAGCGCGGCGATGCGCTCGTCGAGCCCACCGCCGGACTGCGGGATCACCTCCCAGCCGGCGGCCTCCGGCGGCAGGGCGTCGCCGTCGAAGTACAGGATGCGGCGGGAGGCCGGCAGCGCCGCGGCGACCTCGAGGGTGTCGGCCAGGGCAGCGGCGGCGATGGTCGCCGCCTCCTCAGCCGTGAAGTCGGGCTGCAGCCGGGTCTTGACCCTGCCCGGCACGCACTCTTTCGCGATCACGACGACGGCGGTCATCGCGCCGACTCCGCCAGCTGCCGACGCACATCCCGCACCGCCGTCAGGTAGCCGCGGACCGAGCCGGTCACCTTGGATCTCCCGACGCGTGGGAGGTAGTCCACGGTGACCTGCTGAAGACGCCATCCCTGCCGGTGCGCGCGCAGCACCAGTTCCACCGGGTAGCCGCTGCGCCGATCCGTGACGCCCAGTTCCAGCAGGGGCACCCGGTAAGCCGCCCGCACAGGGCCGAGATCGTAGAGGGGGGCGCCGGTGCGCGAGCGGATCAGCCGTGCGAGCACCCGGTTCGCGACGCGCGCGGCGAACGGCCAGGCCGAGCGGCTCGTCGGCCGCCGGCGTCCGATCGTCAGATCGGCCGCACGGGAGTCGACCGGCCGGACCACAGCGTCGAACTGACGAGGGTCGATGGTTCCGTCGCCGTCGCACACCACCACCAGTTCGGAGGTGGCCGCTTCGAGGCCGGCCTTCACCGCGGCGCCGTAGCCGCGCCGCGGCTCGTCCACGACGCGCGCTCCGCCCCGGCGCGCGACCTCGGCGGTGGCATCCGTCGACCCGTTGTCGACCACGATGGCGCGGTAGCGCGGGGGCAGGGCCGCCAGCAGGGCCGGCAGAGCCTCCTCCTCGTTCAGACACGGGAACACGACGTCGATGGGTTCGATCACGATTCGACGCTATGCAGCGCCGCCTCCGCCCGGCCGGTCAGAATCTTACGAAACACGGACGGTCGCCCCCGCGTCCCCGTGATCCGTCCCGACCCGCAGCCCGCCGACCTATGCTGAGCGCATGACCACCCCGCTGTCGGAAGCCGCGGCGCGCGACCTGCGCGACCGCCGCGTGCTCGTGGTGGAGGACGACCCCACCGTGCGGGAGGTCGCCAGCGGCTATCTCCGCTCCGCGGGCCTCATCGTCGACGAGGCCGTCGACGGCTTCCGCGCGCTCGACCTCGCCGAGCGCACGCCGCCGGACCTGGTGGTGCTCGACCGCATGCTGCCCGGAATCGACGGGCTCGAGGTCGCTCGTCGGCTCCGCAGCCGACGGCCTGTGCCGATCATCCTCCTCACCGCCCTGGGGTCCACCGACGACCGCATCCAGGGTTTGGAGGCCGGAGCGGACGACTACCTCGCCAAGCCCTTCTCGCCGCGCGAGCTGGTGCTGCGCGCGCAGTCCATCCTCCGCCGGAGCGTCGGAGCGCTCACCCCGGAGGCGCCGTTCCGCCTCGGCGACTTCTCCATCGATCCGTCGAACCGCACGGTCGCCAAGGCGGAACGCGAGCTCACCCTGACCGCCCGGGAGTTCGACCTCCTCGCGTTCTTCCTCAAGCATCCGAATCACGTGTTCAGCCGGGAGCAGCTGCTCAAAGAGGTGTGGCGCTGGGACTTCGGCGACCTCTCGACGGTCACCGTCCACGTGCGCCGGCTGCGCGAGAAGATCGAGGACGACCCCACCAAGCCGCGTCACCTGACCACCGTCTGGGCGGTGGGCTACCGGATGAGCGTCTGAGGATGTCCGCATGATCGCCCTCGGAGACCTCGCCGTGATCGTCGGCACCAGCCTCATCGTTGCCGTCGTGATCTCCGCCATCGCCGTGATGGTGCTGCATCTGCTGCGCCGCGCCTCCATCCTGATCCGGCTCGGCGTCGTCGTGCTCGCTGCGGTCGCGTCGATCGTCGGCGGCACGGTCGCCATCGCCCGGGCGATGTACATCTCGTCGCACGACTTCGTCGTGCTCGCCTGGGTCATCGGCGTTGCAGCAGTCGCGAGCCTGGGTGTGGCCGCTGTGCTCGGGATGGGGCTGGTGCGCACCAGCCGCACGCTCCGCGTCGCCGCGCGGGCGGTCGGCGACGGCCAGGTGGTGCCCGCGGAACGGCAGGACAGCAGCGAGTTCAGCGCCCTCTCGCGCGAACTCGCGGACGTCTCCCGACGCCTCGCGGAGTCACGCGAAGAGGTGCGGATGCTCGACGAATCCCGGCGAGAACTCGTCGCCTGGATCTCGCACGACCTGCGCACGCCCCTCGCCGCGATGCAGGCCATGGCGGAGGCGCTCGAGGACGGCATCGCCGCCGATCCGGAGCGGTACTACCGCCAGCTCCGCAGTCAGACCGACACGCTCAGTCACATGGTCGACGACCTGTTCGAGCTGTCCAAGATCCAGTCCGGAGCCCTGCGGCTGGAGCTCGGACCGCTGTCGATGTACGACCTCGTCAGCGACGCCGTCGCCGACCTCGCTCCCCTCGCGGCGACCCGGTCGGTGTCGTTGAACGAATCGCAGGACGGCGACCTCACCGTGTGGGGAGATGCGCGGGAGCTCTCGCGTGTCATCCACAACCTGCTCGTGAACGCCATCGAGCACTCGCCCGCCGGTTCGGCCATCCACGTGTCGGTCCGGGAGGGAGCGCATTCATCCGTCGTCCTCAGCGTCGTGGACGAGGGCGGCGGCATCCCCGAGGAGTACCTGCCGAAAGTCTTCGACGCCGGCTGGCGGGGCAGCGCGGCGCGATCGCCCCGCAGCGGAGTCGTGTCCGGCGGGGCCGGGCTCGGCCTGGCGATCGTGCACGGCATCGTCACCGCACACGACGGGGATGTCTCCGTGCGGAACACGGTCGGCGGCTGTCGTTTCGACGTCCGGCTACCACGTTTCCAGCCCCGAATGGCCGGAAGCTGAGCGCTTTCACAGGGGGACAAATGACCCCCGTTTTGGTGTCCGCGCTATGGAGGACATCGGAGTAGTTTTGGGCTACCGGTGAACCCGAATCACCGGCCGCGAACGCACGAGGCTCCCAACCCGACAACCCGGTGGCCCACGCGAGCGCCTTCATAACGCGTCCCGAAACCGTGTGTGACCCGACATCACGCCGGCCCGTTCGAGGCGCCGTAACGGAAAGTACCCGAACTTCCATGTTGCGCAATATCAGCTCCACCGTTCCCAGCCGCCTACTCACACGCCTGACCACGCTCACCAGCGGGCAGTGGATCGCCATCACCTCGCGCCCGGTCCCGAACCGCGCGGACAGCGTGACGGTCGACTCGCCGCTCGAGGAGACGATCTCGGCGATCTTCACCGCGCTGCCGGTCAGCGACGCCACCGACACTCCGCTGGTCGGTTGGCTCGGCGACCCGGCCAATGATGCCGGGCTCGACGCCTTCTTCACCGTCCAGGGGCTCGCCCGCGACATCGAGCGCCGCCCGCTCGAGATGGGTCGCCTGCAGGACCTCCCGGACGACCCGTGGCAGAACGTCGCCGCCGTCGTCACGGTCCCTGCAGCGACGGAGTTCGTCTTCTTCGTCTGCGTCGGCCACGGCGAGCAGGCCCCGGTGACGCTCTTCGGCGCACGTCAGCACCTGGCCGCCTGACCCGGTCGCGACGGAGCGCTTGACTTCAAGCGCTTGAGGTCTGTTCTGATGGGGACATGACCACGTTGACCATCCAGGACGTCTCCCGGCAGAGCGGGCTGAGCGAGCCGACCCTTCGGTACTACGAAGAGGTCGGCCTGCTCGGCCCGATCGCGCGCGACGAGCGCAGCGGGCACCGGCGGTACGCCGAGGGCGACCTCGACGCCGCCCAGGTGCTCGCCTGCCTGCGCGCCATGGGCGTCGGGATCGAGGACATGCGCACGTACCAGGCGAACCGCCGGCGCGGACGCGAGGCGGCGGCCGAGCAGCGCGACATCCTGCTTCGCCACGCCGACCGCGTCGAGGAGCAGATCGCGACGCTCCGCGTGCACCTCGACTACCTGAGGGTGAAGGCCGCCCTGTGGGATGCGCGGGATCAGGCGGACTCCGCCGCCGAGGCTCAGGCGTACGCCGAGCTCGAATCCATCCTTCCCCGACTCGAGGAGACCTTCCGATGACATCCCCCGCTCCGACCACCCTCGTCACCGGCGGCACCGGCTACCTCGCCACACGGCTGCTGGCCGACCTGCTGGCGTCCGGCACCGCGGTCCGCACCACCGTCCGTTCGCTGGACCGCGCGGACGAGGTCCGCGACGCCGTCCGTCGTGCGGGCGTCGACGCCGGTGGCCTCTCGTTCGTCGCCGCCTCCCTCACCGAGGACGACGGCTGGGCCGACGCCCTCGCCGGTATCGAGGAGGTGCACCACACCGCGTCGCCGATGATCCAGTCCTCCGTGCCCGACGAGGTCGTGGTCCCCGCCCGTGATGGCGCGTTGCGCGTGCTGCGCGCCGCACGGGATGCCGGTGCGCGCCGCGTCGTGCTCACCTCGTCGTTCGCCGCTGTCGGATACTCGCCGAAGGCGGTCCGCGACTACGACGAGAGCGACTGGACTGACCCTTCCACCCCCGGCCTGCCCGCCTATCCGCTGTCGAAGGCGGTCGCCGAACGCGCCGCCTGGGACTTCGTCGAGCGGGAGGGCGGCGACCTCGAGCTGGTCGCCGTCAATCCGACGTGGATCGCCGGCCCGACCCTGACCTCCTCCGCGCGGTCGTCGCTCGCCTACTTCACGGGGATGCTGGACGGCACGATGACGGCGGTCCCGCGGCAGCGCTTCGGGATGGCGGATGTGCGGGACGTCTCGGCGGCCCATCTCTCCGCCATGTCCACCCCGGGAGCGGCGGGCAACCGCTACCTGGTGCTGGCGGATGGGCCGACGATGACCTTCCTCGACGTCGCGAACGTGCTGCGGGAGCAACTCGGCGACCTCGCCGCCCAGGCGCCCACCGAGGAGTTGCCCGGCGACGAGCCTGCACCCCTCGTCATCCACAACGAGCGGGCCAAGCGGGAGCTGGGCCTTCGGCCACGCCCCGCCGTCGAGACGATCGTGGAGACGGCCGAGAGCCTGCGCGATCTCGGGCTGCTGGCCGATCCGCCGCGGGGCTGATCCCTCAGCGCGCGCACTCCTGGGATTGCTCGGTGATGATCCACTCCGTGCCGGGCCGGTGCATCACGACGGTTCCGCAGTCTCCGGAGGCGCCGTAGGTGACGAACAGCGTGGCGTCGGTGGCGGTCTCGTGCTGGACGGCGATGTCGACGCTCGCGTCCTGTCCCGCCGCCTTGTACAGCTGAGCAGTGGCCGCGATCATCTCCTCGCAGGTGGACACGCTGACTCCCGCGTTCGCGTTGAGCTCTGCGATCATCCGCTGCACGAGCTGGGGCGCCAGTCCCGCACAGGCCGTGTCGACGTCCGGGACGCGCGACGCCGCGAGCCACGCCGAGAAGCTCTCGGCCGCTCCCTGTGCCGGCTCCTGCCCGCTGTCAGGATTGCGGCTCGGACTCGCGCTCGTGGTGGGCTGTGAGACGGACGCACTCGGCTTGGGCGAGCCGGCACCCGTCGTGCACGCGGTTGTCGCAGTGAGGGCGAGCGCGACGATTCCGATGGCCGCCAGGACACGAGAGCTCCGATGAGTCACTCCTCGATCCTGGCAGAGAAGCAATTTGTCCGGTACCCGGCCCGGGTATAACCTATACCCATAGGGGGTATTTTGACCCGGCCGCGCCGAGCCGTTCCCGACCACGAATCGAAGGAGACACCATCATGCGCAGCACCACGTCCACCCGCGGCGACCTCGGTCTCACCGACAAGAACAGCGCCTGCACCTGTGGCGCGGACGCGCACGGACACGCGGACGCGGTTGTCGCATCCACGGCGGCCGCCTCGGCCTCCTCCGCCGACTACCTGGTGGCCGGGATGACCTGCTCGCACTGCGTCGCCAGCGTCACCGAAGAGCTCGAAGCGCTCGACGGCGTCGAGGCCGTCCGGGTCGATCTGAACGCGGGCGGAACCTCCACGGTGACCGTCTCCTCGGCCGCGCCTCTCGACACGGACGCTGTCCGCGCTGCGATCGACGAGGCGGGATACTCGCTGGTCTCGGCATGAGCGCGGGAGCCGTCGAACTCGAGATCGGCGGGATGACGTGCGCCTCCTGCGCCACCCGGATCGAGCGCAAGCTCAACCGGATCGAGGGCGTCGAGGCCACCGTCAACTACGCCACCGAGAAAGCCCGGATCACCGCCGACGGCGTGGACACCTCCACGCTGATCGAGGCCGTCGAAGCCGCCGGGTACACAGCCGCCGTCCCGGCACCGCCTCTCGAGGAGACAGTGGCCGCATCCCCCGCCGACCGGGAGACGGAAGAGCTGCGGCGGCGCCTCCTCATCTCGACCGCGTTGACCGTGCCCGTCGTCGTGCTGTCGATGGTGCCCGCGCTGCAGTTCACGAACTGGCAGTGGCTGACACTGACCCTCGCCGCACCCGTGGCGGTCTGGGGTGCGTGGCCGTTCCATCGCGCCGCGTGGGTGAACGCGCGCCACGGCGCCGCGACGATGGACACGCTGATCAGTGTCGGCGTCATCGCCGCCTTCGGGTGGTCGCTCTACGCGTTGTTCTTCGGCATGGCCGGGCAGCCCGGCATGCACATGACCTTCCAGTTGATCGCCGAGCCCGGTTCCGGCGCGAGCGAGATCTACCTGGAGGTCGCCTCGGCCGTCACCGTGTTCATCCTCGCGGGACGCTATGTCGAGGCCCGCGCCAAGCGCAAGTCCGGCGCAGCGCTGCGTGCCTTGCTGGAGCTCGGCGCCAAGGACGCGTCCCTGCTCGCCGACGGAGTCGAGACCCGGGTGCCCGTTTCGTCCCTCTCGGTCGGCGATCGTTTCGTGGTCCGGCCGGGCGAGAAGGTGGCGACGGATGGCCGGGTGGTCGAGGGGTCCTCCGCGATCGATCTGAGCATGCTCACCGGAGAGTCCGTCCCGGTCGAGGTCTCTCCCACCGATCACGTCACCGGCGCAACGGTGAATGTCGGCGGACGTCTGGTGGTTGAGGTGACGGCAGTCGGCGCGGATACCGAACTGGCTCGTCTCGGTCGCCTGGTGGAGGAGGCCCAGACCGGGAAGGCGGAGGCACAGCGGCTGGCCGATCGGGTCTCCGCGATCTTCGTCCCCGTCGTCATCGGTCTTGCCTTGCTCACGCTCGCCCTCTGGCTGGTGCTCGGCGCCGGCGTCGAGGCCGCCTTCACCGCTGCGGTCGCGACCCTGATCATCGCCTGCCCGTGCGCACTTGGCCTGGCGACCCCGACCGCCCTGCTGGTCGGGACCGGTCGCGGCGCCCAGCTCGGCCTGCTGATCCGGGGCCCCCAGGTGCTGGAGCAGACCCGCCGCATCGACACCATCGTGCTGGACAAGACCGGCACCATCACGACCGGCCGGATGAGCCTCACCGACGTGTACGTGGCGGCGGGCGAAGAGGAGAGCACCGTCCTCGCAGTCGCCGCGGCCGCCGAAGACGGCTCGGAGCATCCCGTCGCCCGGGCGATCGTCGAGGGCGCCCGCGACCGGCGGATCGCGCTGCTCGGGGCCGAGTCGTTCCTTTCCGAGCAGGGCCTCGGCGTGGAGGCCGTCGTCGAGGGCCGCCACGTCACCGTCGGCCGGGCATCGTGGCTGGCGGACTCGTGGGCACTCGAGCTGCCCGCGGAGCTGCGCCAGCGGATCCGCGATGCGGAGGGCCAGGCCGAGACCGCCGTGGCGGTCGCGTGGGACGGCGCGGTGCGCGGAGTCGTGGTCGTCAGCGACACGATCAAGGAGTCGAGCGCGGCGGCGATCGCCGAGTTCCGCCGGCTCGGGCTGACCCCGGTGCTGCTGACCGGCGACAACGCGGGCTCCGCGAACGCGGTCGCGGAACGCGTCGGAATCGTGGATGTGCGCGCCGCCGTCACACCGCAGGGAAAGCTGGATGCCATCCGGCGGCTGCAGCAGGAGGGTCACGTCGTCGCGATGGCCGGCGACGGGGTCAACGACGCCGCCGCACTGGCAGCCGCCGACCTGGGGATCGCCATGGGAACCGGCACCGACGCGGCGATCGCCGCCGGCGACATCACCGTGATGAGCGGAGATCTGCTCGCCGTCGGCGACGCCATCCGGCTCGCCCGCCGCACGCTCGGCACGATCAAGGGCAACCTGTTCTGGGCGTTCGCGTACAACGTGGCGGCGATCCCGGTCGCGATGCTCGGCCTCCTGAATCCGCTTCTCGCCGGGGCCGCGATGGCGCTCTCCAGCGTCTTCGTCGTCACCAACAGCCTGCGACTAAGGCGGTTCCGAGCGGCGAACCGGTGATGATGGAGTGTGAAGACCCTCATCGTCACCGCACATCCCGAGCCTGATTCTCTGACCAACCAGATCGCCCGCCGACTCGCGAGCATGTTGCACCCGTCACCGGTCGAGATCGTCGATCTGGCCGCCGAGGGCTTCGACCCTCGCTTCACCGTTGCCGACCGTCGCACGTATCAGACGGGAGGACACGTCACGCCCGATGTGATCGCGGAGCAGCGGAGAGTGGATGGGGCGGACCATCTGGTCCTGGTGTTCCCCGTCTACTGGTGGTCGATGCCGGCCCAGCTGAAGGGGTGGATCGACCGCGTCTTCGTCAACGGATGGGCGTTCACCATCGACCCGGAGCACGGCATCCGTCGCAATCTCGGCCGCCTCACCATCCACCTGATCCCGGTCGCCGGCGACGACGCCGGCGTGTACGAGCGTCACGGATACGAGCAGGCTCTCCGAACGCAGATCGAGCACGGCATCATCGACTACTGCGGCAGCCGCCGAGGAGCGACCGCGTTCGTGTACGAGTCGGAGCGGGAGGATGCGGCTGCGCGTGAGCGGATCATCCATGATGCGGTGAGCGCCGTCCGGCGGGCGATCGAGCCTCAGGACGACGTCCTGGCGAACGGGAACGGCGGCCGATGATCAGCCGCCGTTCTCGAATCTCGTTCGGGTGAGCTCATCCGGCGAGCGAGGCCCCGGCGCTCTGTGCGATGTGGCGGCCCGAGTGCACGGCTTCCTGTTCGGCGGCCTGCTTCAGCTCCGCCGCCGCGTCGGCGAACGCGTCGAGCGCAGGGTTGACGCCGACGAGTGTGAACGGCCGCTGAACGACGCGGAGGTCGAGTCCCCAGACGTCCTCGAGGACGCGACGAAGCCACGCGGTGGAGTGGTCCCATCCCTCTTTGGGAGTTCCGGGCGCGTAGTTGCCGCCCAGGACGGTGACGAGAGTGGCCGGCTTGCCACGCAGTGCCGTGCCCGTGGGGTTGGTCCGGGGATCCGTGTACACCAGGTCGAACCAGGTCTTGAAATGCTGCGAGACGCCGTAGTTGTAGAGGGGAACGGCGAACACCAGTGCGTCAGCGCTGACCAGCTCGTCGGCCAGTTGGGTCGCGAGGCCGTGTGCTGCGCGCTGACGGTCGGTGCGATCCGACTCCGCGATGGCGCCCGAGGTCACGACGTCGGGCCACGCCGTCGCAGGGATCGGATCGGCGGCGAGGTCGCGGCGGACGACCCGGGAATCGGGATGCGTGGACAGCCATTCGGATTCGACCAGGTCGGCGAGCGAACGGCTCGCAGAGGTGGCCGGTGTGATGCTGGCGTCCAGTCGGTACAGCTCCATGCTTCTCCCATCAGTTGTCATAGTCGCTCTTAAAAACATAGCGACTATGCGAACTGTAGCATGCGTACAATTGGGGCATGGACGCGCCCGAGCACGATGTCATCCGCTGTGATGCTGCCGTCACCCTCGCGTTCTCGGTCCTCGGCAAGCGGTGGAACGGGATGATCGTGTCGGCTCTCGGCAGCGGCGCCTCCACCTTCCGTGGAGTGAGTCACGCCGTGCCCGGAATCAGTGACGCCGTGCTCTCCGACCGCCTCGCAGACCTGGCCGAAGCCGGCCTCGTCGTCCGCACGGTCACGCCGGGCCCGCCCGTGACCGTCTCGTACGGCCTCACCGACAGCGGCAGCCGTCTGCTCCCGATCCTCGATCAGCTCGGCGAGTGGGCCGTCGGCAACCTCACTGCACGCCCCTGATCCTCAGGGCGGGGTCGGCGTTGGAACCTTTCCGGCCCATCGGACACTAGGGGATATGCACAACGCTGGTTTGGACGAGGCGGACGCCTGGTCCCGGGCGCGAGACGGGGACCCCGACGCCTTCACGTCGCTGTTCGACAAGCATCGAGACCGCGTCTTCGGCCACGCTCTGCGACTGGTGCGCCAGCCGCACGACGCCGAGGATGTCACCGCGGTCGTCTTCCTGGAGGCCTGGCGCCGTCGCGACGCAGTGCGTGTCGTGGACGGATCCATCATCGCCTGGCTACTCGTCACGGCGAACAACACCGTCCACAACCTGGAACGGGGCAAGCGCCGCTACCGTGCGGCGCTCACCCGCATGTCCGAACCCGGTCGTACGCCCGATCACGCGGACGACGTCGCCGAGGACCTCGACAACCGGGAACGGGACCGACGCGTCCGTGACGCGTTCGCCACCCTGTCCACCGCCGATCAGAACGTGATCACGCTGTGCGTGCTGGAAGAGCTTCCGCTGGCCGATGCGGCACGCACTCTCGGCGTCCCCGTCGGGACGGTCAAGTCCCGGCTCTCCCGCGCCAAGCGCCGTCTCGGCGATCTCACCCTCGTCTCCGAACCGATCCACCCCGCCCTCGAAGGAGGTGCAGAATGACCGCCACCGGACCCGCCTTCGACCCGGCGCGCAGCGCCATCCTCCGCGACATCCTCCACGAGACGGTCGCCACCGCACCGCCACGTCCTTCACGCACGCGTTTCGCTGTCGTCGCGGGCCTCGTCGGCGCGGCCGCTCTCCTCGCGGGTGGAACCGCCGCGCTCGCACTCAGCGGCGTCCTGCACTTCGGGTCGCCGGACGTCCCGCCCCCGCCGACCCCGAGCACCACTCTCACGCCCACCCCGACCCCGACGCCGACGTCCACCCCGACGCCCACGAGTCGCCCGATCGCCGTTCAGACGACGCCGATCCAGCGGCACGACGTCGACCAGCTCGGAGCAGCTTCGTGGTCCCTCGACCTCCCGGGCACGGGACGATCCTGCGAGCAGCGCGACATCTACGACATCGCGGACGGCCTCGCCCTCGTCCAGCTGGGAGCGCACGTCGTGGGCGACGGCAGCCCCGATTGTCAGGACGACCTGCAGCACGTCTCACTATCGCTCGTCGACACCCAGCGGGGTACGGCCATCTGGTCGCGTGAGTGGAGCTGGCGTGCAGCGCCGATGTACGACGTCGACGTGATCGTGCTCGGTACGTCCGGAAGGGTTCTCGTCGCCGACCAGATATTGGGGGACGGACCGCACGAGGTCATCGACCTGGCCACCGGCAGGACTGAGGGGGAATTCGCGGGTCAGAAGGCCGACATCGTCCTCAACGCGGTGGCCGTGCCGGGTGATTCCGGGGACATCGTCATGACCACTCCCGGCGCGATCGTCCGGGTCGATCCTCGTGACGCTCAGACGCCTCGCTGGTCCACGGCCATCTCTGGAAAGTCCTCGTGGGTCTACCCGCCGGCGGGAGAGTCCGACTTCCTCCCTGTCAGCATCCAATTGAACGAGCCCTACCCCACGGGCTACCCATACGAGTACGGGCGCATCGATCTCGAGACGGGAGGCCTGGATTCCGGATGGAGCATCAACGCCTTCCTGAACACCGAAACCCACCCGGCTGTGGTGTCGAAATACGACGCTTCTGGACTGCCCGTCGAGCTGACCGGTCTCGACTCTTCGGGAGGGACGACCTGGGTCAGGCAGCTACCCCCGGACTCCGACACCTTCGTCGTCCGCTCGCTGACCGGGACTCCCGGTGTGGACACGAGGTTTTCCGGCCCGACGGATCTCATCGCTGTCGTGTCCACATCGGAGCTCACCATAATCGACTCCAGCTCCGGGACTTCCCTCTGGACAGCAGCCGCGACTCGCTGCGATCTGGTGACCGGCGCTGGGCGACCTTCGCCTCTGGTTACTGTTTACCTGGATAGTGAGCACGACGCCATCATCGTCCAGCACGACGGTACCCGGACCTGCACCTTCGAAGCGTCGACGGGCGCTCCGCAACCTGTGCCGGATGTCCCGAGCGGTTCCGGGCTCTTCTTCGGGCCGGAGAACACCTACGTCTTCCCCAACGAACCGAGTGGCGACCTCGTCGCCTATGACCGGCAGTCGGGCGCGAAGCTGTGGAGCTCCACCGCCGTGTACCCGGGCTCCTGGTCCTTCGCGGGAGGCTACCTGGTGCGCCTAGACGGCGACCGGTTGACGCCGGCAGGCTGAGTCGGGGACGCGCACCTCCGAGGAGTCGTATGACCGTCTCGTCACAGGGCCTTCTCGCCGGCATCGACGACGCAGAAGCGATTGCCGTCAGGGTCGGCCAGCACCACATAGTCCGCATCGTCCTCGTAATCCCAGTCGACCTCCCGCGCACCGAGCTCGATCAGCCGCTGAACCTCCGCAGCCTGATCGGACGCGTAGAGGTCGAGGTGATGCCGCGGACTCGGATTCGCCTCGCTGCCGACCTGCTTGATCGCGAACTGCGGACCCGTCGCGCGGTCTGCGCTGCCCTTCGCCGGCCCCAGCAGCGCCCAATCGTCGTCGGGCTCCCGGAGCGGCCTGTAGTCGAGCGCCGCACACCAGAACTCCACGGCGCGCGGCACGTCCCGGGCACCCCACACGATCGAGCCGATCCGGATCACATCCCCACCCTCCGCTCGCAGCCGTCGGGCCGCAAGGGGCGCGTCGGCAACATCGCCGTTGCCCGCACTCGGTCGCTGCGTATCGCTAGACTCGACCATCGTGGCGATGCGCGCGAACGGGGTCGACTCGGTTCTCCTGGACTCCGAGGAAGACCTCGCGCGCCTGGTCGCCTACAACGAATACATCGACGGCATCCAGTCGACCCTGCCGGCCGGTGTACGTTCTCTCCTCGATATGAGTGTCCACGACGGACGCGTGAGCCGATGGAGCCTCGGTGCGGACGGTGTCGCAGAGCTGTCCTTCATCACCGAGAACGCGCTCGAGAGTCTTGCCCGGATAACTCTGCGCTTCTTCGGCGCGACGGCGCTCGCGAACGACGCCGACGACGTGGAGACGCTGAGACTCCTCGACGGCTCGACGGAACTCCTCTCGCAGGAGTTCGACGTTCTCGATGACGGACGATACCGCTTCCAAGTGCTGGTGAGCCCGACGGGTGAACTGGCCGTGATGTTCAGGGACGCGGAAGTCGAGCGAACCCCGGCGACGTGGGACGAGTTCGTCGAGCTGTCCGATCGTCCCGACACCGGGCGGTGGGGACGGTGGGATGATGCGTGGCTCGCCGACGATCCACCACTTCATCGGGCCGCCCAGCTGGGCCGGCTCGACGAGTTGACTGCGTTGATCGCTTCCGGGGCGGATGTCGACGCGCCGAATCCGGACGATGCGGAGACCCCGCTCCACGCTGCCGCCAGGCGAGCGCAGGTGCAGGCGATGGCGATCCTGATCTCGGCCGGCGCGTCTATCGATTCGATGGACCATCTCGGAAGGACCCCCTGACGATCGCGTCAGGAGATCAAGACGAACGCGGAGTCGAGTTCCTCCTCAACGCCGGGGCAGATCCGAACGCAGGCACGGACGAGGTCCCCCTGTCTGCCGCAGCTGGTGGTCGCGCTTCAGGTTCTGTTCAACGTCTCCTCGCCGCCGGTGCCGACATCGACCACCGAGACAGCGATGGCTGGACAGCCCTCATGTACGCCGCCCAGGCCGGCAACACGGAAGCGGCGATGGCGCTGATCGCTGGCGGCGCCGACCGCACTGTGCTCGACGACGATGGTCGATCAGCCACAGACATCGCTCGCGAGTGGAAGCACGTGGATCTGCTCGGTCTGCTTTCCCCCAGCTAACCCGTTTCGCATCCCGCTGGTCGACCGATGTGCGGACGTTGTGAAGGCGTCTCAGCGGAGGTGTGGCGTGTCTGCGATCTCGTCGGGAATAGGCAGTCTCGGTATCTCGTCCCCATACCCGTAGACCTCAAGCGAAGTGATCAGGCCGGACGTGACCCACAGCATCAAGCCACCTTGTTCGCCCGACGCCAACGTGAAGTACTTGTCTGAGGGCCTGTAAATGCCATCTCCGGTTGGCAGCGGGGTGACATCCGGCCCCGGTTCGATCTCGAAGCTTTGATCATGCGCACCCCAGTAATCAAGGAACTTGGCTGCGCCAACTTGAACCCGTGCGAGTTTCGCTGTCGGATCCTCGCCTGTCGTGAGGAAGTGGAGGAGTATTCGCTCCTCGTCAGTGAAGTCACGGGACACAGGGGCATCGTAGGGGGCGGCTCGTCTCCGAATCGCGGCCGACACACAGAAGAAACACCAACGCGACGTTGAGGGAGCCCAAGCTGCGGTCACTCCTGAGCACGTCGATACGCCTCGCAGACGTATACGCGCTGAGCGGGCGGCTGTGGATGCAGACAGGCGCGTGGGTCGCGGGAACCGTTTCACGGGTTCGGACATTATCGAGATGTGAGAAGCGATGACATCGATGAGCCGGCCCTGCTGGCACGCGCTCGAGCGGGCGATCCGGATGCGTTCGGCGACCTGTTCGACCTGCACCGCGACCGCGTATTCCGCCATGCCCTACGTCTGACTCCGTCGGTGCACGACGCCGAGGACGTGACCGGGATGGTGTTCCTGGAGGCGTGGCGGCGGCGCGAGGTGATGCGCGATGTCGACGGCTCGGTCATCGGGTGGCTCCTGGTGACCGCGAACAACGTCAGCCGGAACTTCTCCCGTTCACGACGCCGCTACCAACATGTGCTCACCGTTCTGCCCAAGCAGGAGAACGCGCCGGATCACACCGACGCGGTCGACGACCGGCTGGATTCGGACCCACGGCGGAGCGCTCTGCGGTCGGCGCTTCCGCGCTTGTCGCGGAGAGATCAGGACATCCTCTCGTTGTGCGTCATCGAGGAACTCAGCACTGCCGACGCCGCAGCGGTGTTGCAGGTCCCTCCCGGCACCGTGAAGTCACGCCTCTCGCGGGCCAAAGCCCGGCTGGCCGCCCTGCTCCACGAAACGACCCCGCTTGTCTCGATGGAAGGAGACTTCCGATGAATGACGACATCCGCTTCGACAGTGGCCGAAGTGCTGCCTGGAGGAACGCCATCGTTGAGGCCGCCCGCGCCGACCGAGCCGGGCGGACCAGTACGCGCAAGCGAGTGGCGCTGATCGTCGGTCTGGTCATCGCGGCGCTTCTGGTTTCCGGTGGCGGTGTCGCTTACGCGCTGAGCGCCCACCTCCTCACGCCCGCCACGGCACCGATGGTCCACACCGCGACTCCGGAGGTTCGAGACACGGAGCCTCCGTCCGTCACCCCCGCTCCGACGCCGACCCCGACACCGACTCCGACGGAGACGTCGGCACCGTCGACCGCCGACTACACCGTGCTGGGCTTTGATGCCGTTCAGCTTCGAGACCTTTGTCAAGAGGCAGTTCGAACTCAGTACGCGAGTTGGGAGCAGACGAGTCCAGGTGTCACCGAGTTCGGGCCCCTCACTCCTGACACCCTGAGAGACGCTCAGGAGGACGGCGCGGGTCACGTAGCGATCTTCGCGTCCTCCGTCGGAAACAATGAGGGCGGCCAGCCCCAAGTGTGGATCTGCGAGTTCAAGGGCGACCCGACGAACCCGGAGCTCATCTACGCCTCGTTCCCGGACAGATGACGAATCACCGAAGGGTGGTCCGAGCTGCGTGGGCAAAAGGTCTGATCGGCGGAGACGGAGGGATTTGAACCCTGACGCGCCTCCTTCTTCCGGCGTCGTGCCGGCTGTGGTGCGTGCTCGAGAGGGGCGATCCGGACGCGTTCGGCGACCTGTTCGATCTGCACCGCGACCGCGTCTTCCATCGCGCGCCCTGCGCTTGACGCCGTTGGTGCACGACACCGAGGACGTGACCGGCATGGCGTAAATCTCCACCGGGAAGAGCGACTTCAGATCAACGCTCGGCCACAGCTTGATTGAAGGCAAGAGTCGCTAGCGCAACGCCCACTTCATCGGCGACCGCCGCCAAGAGGGAGAAGACCTCTACGCCGGTGGCAACAATTAAGTCCGAAGAGCCCGATCAGTGATCCTCGAACTCTAGCCTGCCCTTGGCCAACTCCTCTCCCAGGCTGGTGAGCCTGAACCAGCCAAGTGCGCCGGGTGTCGGAGCGTCGTCCGGCCATTCCTTGAGCCAACCACGCGTGAGATCCAGTACCACTTGTTCTGTCGGTTGCGAGGATGCTGTCCACGCGTCCCCATCTTTAACGATTGGCTCGATCGCACCTTGGACGAGCAATATCGTCAGCAGGCCAATGGCCCCTGCCCGACAATCCGAAAACACCGTCGCCTCTGGCTCCTCGGGTGCGACAACGGTGTACGCGTACGACGCATCCAGATGGTCAATCAAACCGATTATCAACAGTTCGTCAGCGAAGGTACGAGGTGTCACTTGGTTCCCGTCTCGATTTGGATAGACGCAAGCTTGCCGTCCACGAAGCGGATGTCTACCGTCTCCGTATTGCCGCTCTTCGAACTTGAGTGATCGCGACTACCGATTTCGATGCCGTCACCACGTCTGAAAACTTGGCCGTCGTACTTCGACCACGCCGTGCGGTGGGCGCCGGTAGCCAAGTCATCCCAGCAGCAGTCAGCTCGTCTTTCGAACCTACGTCATATGTAATCCTCTTCGTCGCCTTGCCTCGCTTGAGCGTCTCTAGCTGCGCAGTAGGAGTCAACAGTGCGTGCTGGTTTTGCTGTCTCCAGCTATCACCCGTGGACTTGGTGGTCGTCTTGGGCCGCCATTTAGACCACAACGACGCGCTACCCATCTGGTACAACGACCTTGACGATGTCGCGATGCGCCTCCACGCCGCCGTCAATGCATCGGATGTGGGAAAGGTTTGGGCGGGCCTGCCCGCACTCACGCAAACGCCTCCGCCTGGGCTGTCCAGCGACGAGTCGCGATCGTCCTATGGACGCCCTCAGGATCTATTTAGGTTGGCCGCCCCAAATCCCCAGCTCGCCCCACTGGACTCGCATGTCAGCCAGCTCTAGTGCCCGGCGGAGCCGCTTCCGGGTATACGGCACGAGGACGACTATCGCCGAGCCCTCGGAGTGTTCCAACTCGACACGAATGGCGTCACTACGCTCCATCCGCACATCGGCGACAAACGCTGCCGCTCGCAGGGCATCCTTATCCGCTGCGACGCCGTCACGCAGGAGCGCCAGCACGTCATTCGACTTTGGCCGCTTGCCAACGCCCGGTTCACCGGCAGTCAAAGCGGTGTGCCCAGCCTTACCAACCGTTGCACCAAATGGGTACATCTCTCCATGACGTCCAAGCGTCTCGACTGCGAAGGGCAGAACTGTGTTCAGCAGTTCGTCGAAGTCGTCCTGCGCTTCTTGCGACGCGGAGTCTCGCCATGATTCCATGCCGCCAGTCTGTCGCAAGGCGGCTGTTGGGAACCAACTATTTGCGTCGACCCGCCGGTGATCCTCTTGTTGCGTCCTGGGGCGGGTCGCACTGGGTCGCGGCGCGGCAAATCTGGGCAAGCCCGCCGCCCACCAACTGAAAAACCCCCGAAATCACTGGGATTCCGGGGGTTTCGATCGGCGGAGACGGAGGGATTTGAACCCTCGGTCCCCTTACGGGGACTCCACCTTAGCAGGGTGGTGCACTAGGCCTGACTATGCGACGTCTCCAGCGCGACCGCGAACGGACGCACGACAGCCATCATAACGGACGCCGCGGGGGTGCCCGGACACGGTTCTCTCAGGCGCCGACGGGGACGTGTTGCGCGAGGGTGCCGAGGATTTGGCTGGTGAGCACGATCGCCCAGACCATCGCAAGGATCATCGTGACGATGAGCCCCGCGATCGCGACCCAGAGAGGCGCAAGCCCCCGGCCGTCGGCGACCTTGCGCACGATGACGCTGCGGCCGATCGGGTAGACGATGCCTAAGAACGACCAGGCCCAGTGGAACGGGCGCTCCATTCCGCGCCGGGCCAGCTCCCGGTAGTCCAGCCACGAGAAGACGACGACCGCCGCCGCGATCGCCCAGCCCAGCGCCGCGACCACGAAGTACATGGGGCCGCCGAACAGGGCGAACGGGTCCGTCAGCACCAGGCCGGAACCATCGGGCGCCGTGCGGAACATCGGCTGCGGATGCAGGAGGAACGGCAGCAGTCCGCTGACCACGGGTGCGACGGCGACCAGCCAGATCCACACCGTGTACACCGGGGTTCCCGGCGCGAGCGGGCGGCGCGGCGGATCCGCGTACGGAGACGGCGCCCCGTACGGGGACGGCGCCGCGTATGGAGACGGCGCTGCCGGCGCGAGCTGGTCGCCCCAGCGGGAGCCGTCCCACCAGCGCAGCGCGCCGGACCCGTGGGGGTCCGGATACCAGCCGGTGGCGGGAGGGACCGGGTCGGTCATCGTCGGATCAGGAGTCGTGGCCGACGGCGGGCTCGCCGACGAACTGGTGCGACTCGCTGGCGAGCTCCGGCCAGTCCTCGGTGTCGGCGATGCGTACCCAGGAGCCCTTGGCCTCGCTGCGGCCGGCGGGGACGGCGGAGGCGACGTCACGGCCGACCAGGTCGTCGGCGCGGCCGGTGGGGAGGTCGACCACGAGGTCCGTGCCGTCCAGATAGGCGAACAGGCGGCCGTGCACGTGGAGCCCGGTGGCGGTCACCGACACGTCCAGATCGGGGTCCTCCAGCAGCTGTGCCGCAAGCAGCTCGAACGACGGTACGGGGCTGTCGGTCATGCGAATCCTCTCCCTCTGCGCCCGGGGTGGGGCACGCTCGAAACACTACCCGGTTGGTGGAGGGTCAACCGAGGAGCGCCTCGTGCGCGACCTCGAGCAGCCGGCCGGTCCGGAACTCCTCGTGAGCCGTCACCGTGAGCACAGCGCCACGCGCGTCGTCGACGACGACGTACTGCCCGTACCGTCCATCGAATCGCCACAGGCCCGACGGGCCCTCCCAGGTCGCGATCCCGTAGTGAGCGGAGGTGCCGTCGCTGCCGGTGTCGCGCCAGTCCGCGTGCATCCCGTCGATCCAGGCGGCGCTCACGATCCTCGATCCGCGCCACTCGCCGCGGTCGCGCAGCAGGCGGCCGATGCGGGCCAGCTCCTCGGTGCGCAGCTGGAGGCCACTGCCCGCGACGATCCAGCCCAGCGGGCACCGCATCCACTGCGGGTTGTCGATTCCCAGAGGATCGAACAGCCGCGGAAGCAGCCAGTCGCGCACATCGCCCACGGCAGCGCCGAGCATCCGCATGGCCACGTAGGTGCTCGCGTCCGAGTAGAGGAAGTGCTCCCCCGGGCCGCGGGTCGGGAGGCGGAGCATCTCCTGCGCCAGGTCGGCGCCGGGCACCGGCTGGTCGCCGAACCACTGGAAGTCGATGCCGCTCGACATGGTCAGCAGGTGGCGGAGCGTCACCGCTCCCACCCCGTCGCCGAGCTCCAGTCCGGGGAGCGCCTCCGCGACGGTCGTGTCGAGGGTCAGCACGCCTTCATCGACCGCGATGCCCGCGGCCAGCGCACTGACCCCCTTCGACACGGAGTACACGTTCACCCGGTCGTCGCTGCGCCAGCGGTGGTCCGCCTCGTCGTCACCCACCAGGGCGTGGGCGCCGTACGCGCCCAGCCCTTCCCGATCGACGGTGCGAACGAAGCGGTCCAGGAGCTGGTCGGCGGCGGTCATACCCTCATTCTGACGGCGCCATCGCCTCGAGAGCGATGTTCAGCTGCAGGACGTTGACGGTCGGCTCCCCCAGGTAGCCCAGGTCGCGCTGCTGGATGTGCTTGTCGACGAGGGCGCGCACCCGGTCCGCGCTGATGCCTCGGGCCTTCGCCACCGCATCCACCTGGAGCAGCGCGTACGCCGGCGAGATGTGCGGGTCCAATCCCGAGCCGGATGCGGTCAGCGCGTCGGGCGGGATCTGGCCGGCGCTGACGCCGTCCACCTTCTCGATGACCTTCGCCCGCTCGTCGATCGACTTCAGGAGGTCCGGGTTGTTCGGTCCGAGGTTGCTGCCGCTGGACGCGCCGCCGTCGTAGCCGTCGCCCGCCGCAGACGGCCGGGACTGGAACCACTGCGGCAGCGGGCTCCCCTTCTTGTCGGTGAAGGACTGACCGATCAGGCTCGACCCGACCACGTTCCCCTGCGCGGTGACGGTCGAGCCGTTCGCCTGCGCGGGGAGGGTGAGCTGGCCGATCCCCGTGACCACCAGCGGGTAGGCGACGCCGAGGACGACGGTGAAGATGAGCAGTGCCCGGAGGGCGACCCAGTACTGGCGCCCGGTTCCCCGTGTCGAAGCATTCATGATGAGTTCCGTTCTGATTTCTAGAATCCGGGGATCAGGCTGACGACCAGGTCGATCAGCTTGATGCCGATGAAGGGGGCGATGATGCCGCCGAGGCCGTAGATCAGGAGGTTGCTGCGCAGCAGGGCCGAGGCCGAGGCGGCCCGGTAACGGACACCGCGCAGTGCGAGCGGGATCAGGATCACGATGATGATCGCGTTGAAGATCACCGCCGACAGGATCGCCGACGACGACGAGTGCAGCTGCATGATGTTGATCGCCTGCAGCCCGGGGAACACTCCGACGAACATCGCCGGGATGATCGCGAAGTACTTCGCCACGTCGTTCGCGATCGAGAACGTGGTGAGCGCGCCGCGAGTGATGAGCAGCTGCTTGCCGATGCGGACGATGTCGATCAGCTTGGTGGGGTCGGAGTCGAGGTCGACCATGTTGCCCGCCTCCTTCGCCGCCGAGGTGCCCGTGTTCATTGCGACGCCGACATCCGCCTGCGCGAGCGCCGGGGCGTCGTTCGTGCCGTCGCCGGTCATGGCGACGAGGTTGCCGCCCTCCTGCTCTTTGCGGATGAGGGCGAGCTTGTCCTCCGGGGTCGCCTCGGCCAGGAAGTCGTCGACCCCGGCTTCGGCGGCGATCGCGCGGGCGGTCACCGGGTTGTCGCCCGTGATCATCACGGTGCGGATGCCCATCCGGCGCATGTCCGCGAACCGCTCGGTGAGCCCCGCTTTGACGATGTCCTTCAGGTAGATCACACCGAGGATGGTGGCCTCGCCCGTCGCGGACTTCGTGGCGACCGCCAGCGGGGTGCCGCCGGCTTCGGAGATGTGCAGCACCTTCTCGTCGAGATCGCTGAGGATCGAGGAGGCGACGGGAGTGGACTCCTGCGCCCACGCGACGACCATCGACGCCGCCCCCTTGCGCACCTGCGACCCGTCGGCGAAGTCGACGCCGCTCATCCGGGTCTGCGCGGTGAACGGCACCACAACGCCGTCGAGGGTTCCGGCCTGAACGAATCCCTGCTGTTCGGCGAGCGCGACCACCGAGGAGCCCTCCGGGGTCGGGTCGCTCAACGAGGCCTGCGCAGCCGCCTTCACGAGCTCACGCTGGTCCACTCCCTCGACCGCGGTGAACTCCGCGGCCTGGCGGTTGCCGTACGTGATGGTGCCGGTCTTGTCGAGGAGGAGCGTCGTCACGTCGCCGGCCGCCTCCACCGCACGCCCCGACATCGCGAGGACGTTGTGCTGCACCAGGCGGTCCATCCCGGCGATGCCGATCGCCGACAGGAGCGCGCCGATGGTCGTCGGGATGAGGCACACCAGCAGAGCGACCAGGACAGTGACGCTCGGCGCCGCATTCGCGAACCCGGCCGTGGGGCCGAGCACCAGGACGACCACGACGAAGACGATCGTGAGTGCCGCGAGCAGGATGTTCAGGGCGATCTCGTTGGGCGTCTTCTGCCGTGCCGCGCCCTCGACCAGCTTGATCATCCGGTCGACGAAGGTCTCTCCCGGCTTGCTGGTGATCCGCACCACGATCCGGTCGGACAGCACCCGGGTGCCGCCGGTGACCGCGCTGCGGTCGCCGCCCGACTCGCGGACCACCGGGGCGGACTCGCCCGTGATGGCCGACTCGTCGACGGAGGCGATGCCCCAGACGATGTCGCCATCCCCGGGGATGAGCTCCCCGGCTGTGACGACCACCACATCCCCCAGGCGCAGCTCGGCCGAGGGGACCTGGGCCACGGCTGCGGCGAGCGCCGAAGCATCCGACTCGGGGTCGTAGTCGGCGACCCGGTTGGCGACGGTCGTGGTCCGCGTCTTGCGGAGGCTGGCGGCCTGCGCCTTGCCGCGGCCCTCGGCGACCGACTCCGCCAGGGTGGCGAAGAGGACGGTGAGCCACAGCCAGATGGCGATCGCCCAGGTGAAGGCGAGCGTGGTGACCGTTCCGCCGGAGGTCTGCCGACCGAGGAACGGCTCGGCGATCGCCAGGATCGTGGTCAGCGCAGCGCCGACCTCGACGATGAACATGACCGGGTTGTGCCACATGTCGCGCGGGTCAAGCTTGCGGAACGCGCCGGGGAGTCCGGCCCAGAGCTGCCGCCCATTGAAGGCGCCGGTGGGCGCCTTCCCGCCGTGGGGCTGGTTCTGACCGCGATCCTCCGCGGTGTCGGTGAGAGTGGACATGATCAGTGAAGCCCTTCCGCCAGGGGACCCAGCGCGAGAACGGGGAAGTAGGTGAGTGCAGCGACGACGACGACCACGCCGACGACGAAGGCGACGAACAGGGGTCGATGCGTCGGGAGGGTGCCGGTCGTGGCGGGCACCTTGTCCTGAGCCGCCAGCGAGCCGGCGAGCGCCAGGACGAACACGATCGGCAGGAACCGGCCGAGGAACATGGCCGTGCCGAGCGCCGCGTTCAGCCAGGGCGTGTTCGCGGTGAGTCCGGCAAAGGCCGACCCGTTGTTGTTCGCCGCGGAGGTGAACGCGTAGAGGACCTCGGAGAAACCGTGCTGCCCGGGGTTCCAGATCGAGACCTTCTCGACGTTGTCCTTGATCGCGGGGATGGCGAAGCTGAGCCCGGTGCCGAGCAGCACCAGTGTCGGCGTGATCAGGATGTACAGGCTGGCCAGCTTGATCTCCCGCGACCCGATCTTCTTCCCCAGGTACTCCGGGGTGCGACCGACCATCAGGCCGGCGAGGAAGACGGAGATGATCGCGATGATCAGGATGCCGTAGAGTCCCGCGCCGATACCGCCGGGAGCGACCTCGCCGGTCATCATGTTCAGCATCGTCATCATCCCGCCGAGAGGCGTGAAGCTGTCGTGCATCGAGTTCACGGCGCCGGTGGAGGTCAGCGTGCTCGTCGTCGCGAAGAAGGTGGATCCGAGGATGCCGAACCGCTGCTCCTTCCCTTCGAGCGCACCGCCCGCGGCCTGGGTCGCCGTCCCGGCGCCCTGCAGCTCGAAGAGGGTGAGCGCCACGAGCGACACGAGGAAGATCGCGGACATCGCGCCGAGGATGGCGTAGCCCTGACGGTTGTCGCCGACCATCCGGCCGAAGGTGCGCGGCAGCGAGAACGGGATCAGCAGCATGAGGAAGATCTCGATCAGGTTGGTCCACGCCGTCGGGTTCTCGAAGGGATGCGCCGAGTTGACGTTGAAGAACCCTCCGCCGTTGTTCCCGAGCAGCTTGATGGCCTCCTGCGACGCCACCGGTCCGCCCGGGATCGTCGCCGATCCACCCGTCAGCGTGCTCACGCTGGTGAAGCCGTTGAAGTTCTGGATGGCGCCGCCGACGATCAGGATGATCGCGAAGACCACCGAGAGGGGCAGCAGGATGCGCAGCACGGCGCGCGTCGCATCCACCCAGAAGTTGCCGATGGTGCCGGAGCGGTGGGCGGCGAACCCGCGGACCAGCGTGATGGCGACCGCGAGCCCGACGGCGGCCGAGAGGAAGTTCTGCACCGCCAGACCCGCGATCTGCACGGTGTACCCGACGGTCACCTCCGGCGAGTAGGACTGCCAGTTTGTGTTGGTGACGAACGAGATCGCGGTGTTGAACGACAGCCCCTCGGGCACCGCGGGCAGCCCCAGCGAGTACGGGAGGACGGCCTGCGCGCGCTGCAGCGCATAGACGAGCAGCACGCCGAGGATCGAGAACGCGAGGACGCTGCGCAGGTAGACCGGCCAGCTCTGACCCACGCGGGAGTCGACGCCGATGATCCGGTAGAACCCGCGCTCGATCTTCAGGTCTTTGCGGGTGGTGAAGGTCGCGGCCATGTAGTCGCCCAGCGGGCGGTATGCGAGGCCGAGCAGGAGGACGAGGGTGGCGAGGAACGCCACGAACAGCCAGAAGGTACTCATCGAATCCGGCATCTCTAGAACTTCTCCGGCTTCAACAGGGCGTACACGAGGTAGGCGATCGAGGCCAGGGCCGCCGCGGCCGCCAGCAGGTCGAAGAAGATCACAGCTTCTCCACCCCTCGACCGACCAGGGCGACGATCGCGCCGAGCGCGACGATCCCCACAACGCAAATGAGGTCCAACACGGAATCTCTCCATCCGGGTCAACCGCCTCGCCGACGTCCGGCAGGGCGGTGAGGACTGGCGGCACGCCAGAACCCCGGACCTATGTAAGTGCGGCGGGGAGTGCAGAACGGCGGTCCTAACGCGATCCATACGGCGCGCGCCGGAGTCCTAACGCTTTCCCTCCGGCGGTCGCTCACGGAGGTCGTCTCTCCTACCGAGCGTCGCCATGTGTGGGATGGAAGACTGGCCACCATGGACATCGCGACGGCTTTTCCACCTCTCGCTCTCCGCATCCAGGCCGGGCCGCTCACGCTCCGGCCGATCACCGATGAGGTGCTTATGGTGCTGATCGAGGTGGCGGCCGCCGGCGTGCACGACCCGGCTCGCATGCCGTTTTACTACCCGTGGACCGATGCCCCCGCCGACCAGCTGCCCACCGAGTTCGCCCAGTATCACTGGGGCACGCGCGCGCGATGGTCGCAGTCTGCGTGGTCGCTGGAGTTCGCCGTCGAATATGACGGCGCGATCGTCGGCACGCAGGGATTCGCCACCCAGGATTTCGTGACCACACGCACCGGTGAAACCGGCTCATGGCTGGGCCGTCCGTACCACGCGCGCGGGATCGGAACGAGGATGCGGCAGGCGATCTGCGCGTTCGCCTTCGATCATCTCGGAGCGGAGGAGATCACCTCGGGCGCCTTCACTGACAATCCGGCATCACTCGCCGTGAGCCGGAAGGTCGGCTATCGGGCGAACGGCCGGAAGCGGCTCGTCAGCCGGGGCGAGCTGGCCGTGGACCAGCGCTTGGTGCTGACTCCGGAGCACTTCGTTCGGGGCGACGCGATCGCGGTCACCGGGGTGGATGCGTTCCGCGAGTTCATCGGGCTCACCCCGTGAAGCGAAGGACTACGACCGGCGAGCCGGAGCGCCGCGGGACGCGAGGACGTACGCGGGGATCGCGACGCCTGCGACCCCGAGGTGCATGAGGGCGAGCGCCAGAACTGCTCCGGATGTCGTTCCCGGAACGAAGCGCAGCGTCGCCAGCAGGACGTCCGGAAGGAAGGATGCGACGACGACGATCGGGACGACGATCGTCAGCGCACGTCGCGGGTTGCGGGCGCGGCGACGGATGAGGACCCATCCCACCCAGCCTGCAGCGACTCCGAGCACCGTCATCGACGCGTAGGCGGGAACCGTGAGCGGGCCGTAGGCGGACGAGACGCCCCACGCGTGAGCGAGGGAGGCGATGACGGCGTTCAGGCCGATCGCGATCAGTGTCGCCACGATGAGGATGATCGCCGTGCGGGCTTTGGATGCGGACGCGACCGGGGTGAGGGTTTGCGTAGTCATGAGCACCTCCGTTGTGATGGAGTTACGGTTCCGAGTGGTACCGTAATGGGATTACGGTACCGCCAATTCCCGAAAGGTACAATGGCCTCCTATGTCCGATGCCTCTGCGAACCCGGTGGGCCGGCCGCGCGATCTGGAGCTGGAGTCCCGCATCCTCTCGGCGACGCAGGATCTGCTCATCGAGATCGGCTACGGCGGCACGACGATCGCGGCGGTCGCGGAGCGGGCGCACTGCGGAAAGTCCGCCATCTACCGCCGATGGGAGACCAAGGCGGACCTCATCGTCGCCGCCGTCCGGGCATCCCAGCCCCGATCAGCCCCGCCCGACACGGGTTCGCTTCGGGGTGATCTGCTCGCAGCGGCCCTGCACTTCGCCGGGTCCGACGAGCGCTCCGGCCGGGTGCTCGCGAGCCTGCTGAGCGCGATCGGCGGCGATCCGGTGCTGTACGAGGCGGCGTACCGGGAGGTCGGTCAGCCGCCCGTTCTGGCGCTGACCGCCGTCATCGAGCGCTGGATGGCGGAGGGCACGGTCCAGAAGGATGTTCCCGTCGGGCTGATCGCGGGCATCGTGCCGACCGCGGCTTTCGGAAGCGTCGTCCTCCGGAAGCAGTACCTGGATCGGGAGGCTGTCACCGAGCTCGTGGACCACGTCCTCCTGCCTGCACTACTGCGCCCGTGAGCGACGCGGGCGGACGAGGACGAGGCGTCAGCGGACGTCGGCAGTCGTGGCGTCGATCATCGACACATCCACGCCGCTGCTGACCGACCGCACCCTCCACACGCTGCCGCCGCCCACGACCCGAAGACCCCCATCGCCGACGATCAACACGGTGCGCTCGTCGACGCCGAGGGCACCGTCGATAAGCCCGGACTCCACGGCGGCGACCAGTCTCGAGAGCGTGCCGCGCTGTGCCACGTGCGGGTCGACCGAGCCCTCGACGAGTCCGATGCCCGGTGCCACCTCGAGCTCGATCCCGGGCTCGGACGGGTCCTCCGGGCAGACCAGCCGGCCGTGGATGCGGGAACCGCCGCCGAGCGCTCGCTCGGCGGCCACCATCGCGCCGGCCGAGACGCCGAGGTAGGGCACGCCGGCCGCGACCTGGCGGCGGATCTCGGCGAACAGAGGTTCGAGTGCCTCCCGCACGGCTTCGACGATGCCGCCGCCAACCAGGATGCCGTCAACCTCCGCGATCGCGCTCGGCGACAGCTCCTCGCCGCCGTACGAGCTCGTCACATGCACCTCTACCTCGCCGGCCGCCGCGAGCACCCGGCACAGCACCTCGGCCCGCTCCGGACCGCCGGGATGGATCGACACGATCGCGACCCGAGGCACCGTGCGTCCGACGTCGCGGGCTCGCGCGGCGGCTTCAGCGAGGAACGGCGCGTACAGCGGCGCATCCGACGGTTCCAGTGCACCGCCGCCCAGCAGGTGGACGCTCATCCCGCAACTGTACGGGGTCTCGCGCCACAGACGAGACCGAGTCCCGTCAATACCGGATGGCGTCGATCGGCCGCACCCGGACGGCGACGATCGAGGGCAACAGCCCGGCGAGTGCACCGACGCCGACGGCGATCAGCATCCCGAACGCGGCTGCGGAGAGGGGGAACGCCGGAACGTCCTGAAGGCCCTGGCGGTGCAGGAAGCCGATGACGACCGGGTTCTCGAGCGCGAGGATCGCGACCATCACCCCGGCGACTCCGGCGACGGCGGTCGCGACGACGCTCTCCATCATGACCCCGGCGAACACGCGTCCCGCCGTCGCGCCGAAGCTGCGCCGGATCCCGATCTCCCTGATGCGCGCTCGGACGGTCACCATCGAGATGTTCAGGAGTCCCAGGGCGCCGAGCAGCAGGATGAGTCCCGCGCCGGCACCGCCGACGATCTTCAGGAAGAGCAGCGGGTCAGGGCCGTCAGCAGCTTGGTAGTCCTGTCGGTTCACGCTCACCGTCGCACCGTTCCCGACGGCGCGCGAGAGGTCGGCGGAGAGACGTTCCGACAGCGGCCCAGCGACCTCGGGCGGCACCCAGGCGAAGTACTGCGTCGAGCCCGCGTCTCCCTCAGCCGCGCCGGGAGGCTGGAGCGCCCGATAGGCGTCGTAGAGCATCCACAACTGGGCCAGGTGCTCGTCCCCGCCCGCGGCCACCCCGACGACGACCGCGTCGACCGAGGTCGGGCTGATCAGATGGAGCATCGGGTGCGAGGCCACGTCGGGTGAGCCGAGCAGACGCCACAGGCCCTCGTTGATGACCACCGCGGGCACGAGCCGGTCGGCATCGCGTGCGGAGAACCAGCTCCCGGCGACCATCCGGGTGCGGAACATCACCGCGTAGTCCGGATCGACCAGCTGCCCGCTGAGATTGGCGTCCGGCGGCAGGCCGCGCACGACCGGCTGCGCGTAGCCCTGGCGCGTCGAGTAGCTCACCTGGTACCGCGCGAGCGTGTCGGTCACCAGGTGGCCGAACTCCTCATCCGTCGTGAGCGGTCGGCCGTCCTCGGAGTACGGCAAGCTGATGTTCATCATCGCCGGCCGCCCCTGACCGCGTTCGAGCCCCTCGACCACCCCCTGCTGAGCGACCGCCGAAATGGCCGCGATGGAGGTGAGCGCCATGATCGCGACCGCGACGCCCACGATCGCCATCAGCACCCTCGCCCGGTAGACCCGGAACTCCGACCACG
Source organism: Leifsonia sp. 466MF (assembly GCF_900100265.1). NCBI lineage: Bacteria > Bacillati > Actinomycetota > Actinomycetes > Micrococcales > Microbacteriaceae > Leifsonia > Leifsonia sp. 466MF. The sequence continues at coordinate 4,024,041 of NZ_LT629696.1, read as the reverse complement.
CCTCGACGAGGACGCTGTAGACCGACGTCAGCGCCCTCACCGGACGACCTCGACCTCGTCGGGATGCAGGACGCCGCCGTCGAGCCGGTGGCGGCGGTCGGCAAGTGCGGCGATGTGTGGATCGTGTGTGATGGTCACGAGGGCGGCCCTGCTGTCGCGGGCCACGCCGTCGAGCAGCCCCATGACCGCCTGACCCGTCTCCACATCCAGAGCTCCCGTCGGCTCATCGGCCAGGATCACACGCGGCTCGCGGACGAGTGCCCGAGCGATCGCGACGCGCTGCTGCTCGCCGCCCGAGAGCCTGCTCGGCAGCCAGTCGGCCCGGTCGGCCAACCCGACCCTGTCGAGCATCTCGAGCGCCAGACGCCGGCGACGCCAGAACCGGTGCGGTTCGGCGTACAGCAGAGGGGTCGCGACGTTCTCGGCCGCCGTGCGACCGGGGAGGAGATTGAACTGCTGGAAGATGAACCCCACCTCCCGGCCCCTGCGCTTGTCCCGCTCCGCCGCCGACATCCGCTGCACCGGAACGTCGTCGAACCGGATGCTGCCCGCCGTCGGCTCATCGAGCAGCCCGAGGATGTTGAGCAGCGTCGACTTGCCGGAGCCGCTCCGGCCGACGATCGACACGTGTTCGCCGGCGTCGACGACGAGGTCGACCCCGCGCAGGATGTGCAGAGGCTCGGCATCCGGGATCTCCACCACGCGGGTGACCCCGTCGAGCACCAGGATCGCCATCAGCCGCTGATGCCGTTCGCGGCCGCCTGCTCGTCGACCTTGGACGGGACGAACTGCAAGATCTCGTCGCCCTTCTTCAGCCCCGAGACGATCTGCACCTGCTGACCGTCGAAGATCCCCAACTGCACCTTCACGGCCGTCGGAGCGCTTCCATCGGCGGCCGGCCGGTACACCGTCCCCGCCGCACCGGCTCCCTCGACGGCCGTCGCAGGGACGAGGAGCGCGTCGTCGGCCGAGCCTGCACTGATGGTCAGCTTCGCCGCCAGGCCGGCGAAGACCGTCACATCGGCGGGCACCGCACACCGCACGGTCGGACCCCCGGTCGATCCCGCTCCGGACGGCGAGCCTGCGGAGGGAGCCGGGGCCTGCGCCGATCCGTCGGACCCGGCGCTCGCGCCGGCCAGCGGTGCGCTGACGCTGAGGCCGGTGCACGTGAACGGCGCCGGCCCGCCCGCGATGGTCACCTTCGCCTCCGTCGGCTTTGTCAGCAGACGGTACTGCTGCACGGCGGCGATCGACCCGGTCACGTTGAACGTCGGCGGAGCCACCTGGGCGAGCACATCGCCCACGGCGACCTGCTGACCGACGAGCACATCGACCGCGGACACCGTCCCCGCGGCACCGGCCGTGATCGTCACCGTGCCGTACCGCGGACTGCCGTCCGCCGCGGGCGTGGCGAGCTGCTGCTTGACGACCGCCACCGGTGTGCCGGCGTCGACCGCGGCGCCCGGCGCCACGGCGACCTTCGTCACCTCGCCCGCCGCGGTGGCCCGCACCGGCGCCGCCGCATCGGCGAACACGGTCGCGTCCACCGTGAGGTCGTTGCGGATCGACCCGCTCGCGACGGTGGTCGTCGGCTCGGAGACGACTCCCGTCGGCCTGACCCCGTCGGCTCCGGCGGTGGCACCGCTGAAGAACGCGAGCTTCACCAGTGCGGCCGCGATCGCGGCGAAGACGACGAGGCGAAGGACGGGGAACACCCAGCGGCGCATCACGCCAGGAGACGACACACTCATCCCCTCAGTCTGGCCGAGGCGGCAAATCGATCTCATCATCCTCTGGGCTGACTCGCACTCCGCCCTTCAACCCCCAAAGACACATTTGACGGTCGGCTCGCCGCGCGCGACCATGGCGGAATGTCAACTCTCGAGGAGCTTCGCGCGACCGCCCATCCCATCCGTCTGCGGCTGCTGTCGTTGCTGACCGGCGCCGCCATGAGCGCCGCGGAGGCCGGCCGCGAGCTGGGGTACTCGCAGGCGACGGCGAGCTATCACCTTCGGGTGCTGGAGCGTGCGGGGCTGGTGCGCGTCGTCGAGGTCGTGCGCCTGCGGGGAGGGGAGGCGAAGCGCTACCGGCACGAAGCGTCGGCCGAGCCGTTCCTCCTCCCTCCCGCGCAGCCGACCTCGGCGGCGCTGCGGGAGGAGCAGGCCGTGTACTACGACGCCCTCATCGAGGAGCTGCACCGCCGTGCGCGGCAGCGCGCGGCCGGCCCGTCGGTCTCCACCGACGCTGAGCTATGGGTGGACCCCGAGGTCTGGCGTCGCGTCGTGCGCCGGGTCGGAGAGGCGTCGGCGCTCATCCACGCCGCGGCGCAGCGCCCGCGCACCCCGGGAACGGTACCCGTGTCGATGACCGTCGCGCTCTTCCCGCTGAGGCGTCCGTGACCGGCCAGGTCGCCGCGTCGACGGCTCCCGCGACGAAGAAGCCGAGCCCGCTGCACCATGCACCGTTCCGCCGGCTGCTGGCCGCCCGCACCATCGGCGTCGTCGGCAATGCCGTCGCCCCGATCGCACTGGCGTTCGCCGTGCTGGACCTCACCGGCTCCCCCGTCGACCTGGGACTGGTGGTCGGCGCCCGGTCCATCGCCAACGTCGCGGTGCTCCTCTTTGGCGGCGTCATCGCCGACCGGCTTCCCCGCCGGCTGGTGCTGGTCGGCACCTCCGTGGGCGCCGCGCTCACCCAAGGCGTCGTCGCCGCCCTCGTCCTGACCGGGACGGCGGCGATCTGGTCGCTCATCGCCCTGAGCATCCTCAACGGTGCCGTCAGCGCCGTGAGTCTGCCCGCCGCGGCCTCGATGGTGCCCGAGACCGTCCCCGCGGAGGTTCTCCGCCCGGCGAACGCGCTGCTTCGGCTGGGGCTGAACGGCGGGACCATCCTCGGCGCATCGGTCGGAGCGGGATTGGTCGCGCTGGTCGGTCCGGGCGTGGGGCTCGCCGTCGACGCGGCATCCTTCGCTCTGGCGGCCCTGTGTTACGCGCGGATGCGGCTTCCTCACCAGACACCGCGGCCCGCGTTGGGCGGATCGTTCCTCTCCGATCTCCGCGAGGGCTGGCGGGAATTCTCCGGCCGCCGCTGGATCTGGATCGTCGTCGCGCAGTTCACCGTCCTGAACGCCGCCTACGTCGGCGGGTCGACGGTGGTCGGGCCCGTCGTCGCCGACGCATCGTTCGGCCGCGCCGGATGGGGTCTCGTCGTCGCGGCGCAGGCCGTCGGCCTCGCGGTGGGCGCGATCGTCGCGTTGCGCTGGCGCCCGCGCCATGCGCTCGGAATCGGTGTCGGACTCATGGCCGTCACCGCCCTTCCGCTCGCGGCGCTCGGACTGCTGCCGTCCCTCCCCGTCCTCCTGATCGCGTTCGGGCTCGGCGGGATCGCGATGGAGCTCTTCTCCATCGCCTGGGACCAGTCGCTCCAGACCAACGTCCCGCGAGATGCGCTCTCGCGGGTCTATTCGTACGACATGGTCGGTTCGTTCGTCGCCGTTCCCCTCGGCGAGACCCTGGTCGGGCCGCTCACCCAGTCCTTCGGTACCGTCCAGACGCTCCTGGGATGCGCGGTCGTTGTCCTGCTCGCGTCGGCTGCGGCCGTGTCGACGCGCAGCGTACGCGGCCTGACTACGGACCCTCCTTCTGTCCGCGAGTGATCGCACGCGCCGCTACTCCCGGAGCGTGAGCCAGAGGGCCGCCCACTGCTCGGCGGTGATGTCGCGCGGCAGGGCGGTCTTCGGCACGGCGGAGCGGGAGAGGGCGCGGTGAGCGGTCGCCGGGCTGACCCGGGCGGCGACCTGAATGACGCGTTCCAGCGTGCCTCCTCTGCCGCAGAACACTGCGCGAACGAACGTCTCGTAGGGGCGGCGATCGGCGTGTGGCACCAGCGGCGATCCGCGGCGCGCGATGGTGAGTATGCCGCCATCGACGCTTGGGCGAGGCGTGAATCCCCAGCTGGGGATCCTTCCGTGCAGCTCGAAGGCGAACCAGGGCGCGCTTTGCGCGGTCATCATCGTGTGCCCTCCGACGCCGGCTCGCTTCCTCGCGACCTCCCATTGAGTCACCAGCACCGCCCGCATCCACGTCGGGTGCCCGAGGAGACGACGGAGGATCGGTGTGGTGAGGTGAAACGGGATGTTGCCCACGATGACCGGAGTGTCCAGCGCATGATGCAGGGCGTCGGCGTGAACCACCCGGACATTCGGGAGGGTCCGCGCGAGCCGGCGCACACGATGTTCGTCGATGTCGATCGCCGTCAGCGGTCGACCGGTCGCCGCGAGCGGTCGCGTCAGGGCGCCGTTGCCGGCACCGAGTTCGAGGATGGGGCCTCTGGTCGCTCCTACGAGGGAGACGATGGTCGCGATCGAGGGGGTGTGTGTGAGGAAGTTCTGGCCGAGTTCGTGTCGGCCGCCATGCAGAGAACGAGGCATGAGCGTGCTCCAGGAAGTGAGGTGGAGCACCTGTGGAGGGCGGCGTGGGTACGCGGAAGCGCCCGTCCGAGGTGCGGTTGACGTCTCGGAAGGACGGCGCGCTTATGCGAGCAGGAGCGAGCGCGCCGTCAGGCGCGGCGGTCGCGGATGAAGAAGAAGCGCCCCGTCACGAGTGCGCTGGAAATCGTTCCCACGCCTCGACGGTAGCAGGAGTGGCAGCCGGCTGGGGGCGGAAGACCTTCCGGTAGGCGCCGGGGGTGATGCCGAGGGCGTGCGCGAACTGTGCCCGGAAGTTGCTGGTGCTCGGGAAGCCCGTCTGGGCGGCGATCCGATCGACGGTGTAATCCGTGGTCTCCAGCAGTTCCTGGGCGTGCCGCAGACGCACACCGGAGACCCACTGCATGGGACTCTGGCCGGTCTCGTCTGTGAACCGCCGGGTGAGCGTGCGCGCGCTCACGCCGGCCTCGGCCGCAAGGTCCGCGAGCGTGAGCTCGCGGTGGGCGTTCGCCTCGATCCAGGTCAGGATGTCGCGGAGGGCCGATGCTCCGGCCGTCGGGCGGTTGCGGACGATGTACTGCGCCTGCCCTCCGGGGCGGTGCAGCGGGGCCACCGCCAGGCGGGCGGCGTCCGCGGCGACCGCCATCCCGTAGTCGCGCTGGATGATGTGCAGGCAGAGGTCAAGACCGGATGCGGCGCCGGCGGAGGTCAGAACGTCTCCGTTGTCCGTGTAGAGCACGTCCGGGTTGAGCCGGACGGCGGGAAACCGGGACGCGAACTCGTCCGCGGCGAGCCAATGCGTCGTCGCATCCTTGCCGTCGAGCAGGCCGGCCTCGGCAAGGGTGAACGCGCCGACACAGATCGACGCGATCCTGGTCCCCTGTCGCGCGGCCGAGCGGAGAGCCGTCAGGATCTCCGGCGGCGATGGTCGAGAGGGATCGTTCCTGCCGGGGACCACGACGAGGTCGGCGCGTTCGAGCACGTCCAACCCCTCGTCGAGCTGCACGCGCAGAGGTCCGGCCTGCACGGACTGCCCGAGACCGGCGACGACGACCCGGTATCCCGGCCTCCCGTCCGGCAACCGCACACGACCGAAGGTCTCGATCGGGGTGGCCAGATCGAATGCGATCGTGTCCGGCAAAGCGAGGACGACAACGCTGTACATACCCGAACTATACCGAGGACGAGCGATTGGCGAGATTCAGGCAAGAGTTGGCCAAATGGCCATGGTGAACGCCCCGGATATCCGAACAGGATCGAAGGAGAGCTCCACGAGAGGAAACCCGCCATGCCCCAGCCCCGTGCCCCGTTCGTGCCGTTCGACGGATTCGACCCGCTCGACGTGGGGGGTCTTCCGCGCACGCCCGCCAGCGGCGAACGGACCGGCGCATGAGCGCGTTCCTCCTGTCCGTCCACGTGCTCGCCGCCATCCTCACGGTCGGACCGGTCGCCATCGCCGCCAGCATGTTCCCGCGGTATGCCCGCGTCGCCCTCGCGTCGCCCGGCGACACGAAGAGTGTCTCCGTGGTGAACCTCTTGCACCGGATCACCCGCGTCTATGCGGTGATCGGAGTGCTCGTACCGGTGTTCGGCCTGGCGACAGCGGCGAGTATCGGGGTGCTCGGAGACACCTGGCTGATCATCTCGATGATCCTCACCGCTCTCGCGGCGGCCCTGCTGATCGCGTTCATTCTTCCCGCCCAGATCCGCGTCGTCCGCGCCGTCGACTCGCCGCAGGACCACGACTCCGCGGCGCCGAGCAGCACCGCCCGCCGGCTCGGGATGCTGACCGGAGTGTTCAACCTGCTCTGGCTGATCGTGGTCGTCTTGATGATCTACCGGCCCGGATCCACGACGGGAGTCGGGCTGTGAGTCCCCGGCGCATCCTGCAGATCGTCGGCACGATCGAGCTGGCCACCCTCGTGGTGCTGCTGGCGAACCTCGTCACCATTCACCTGCCGGAACTCTCGCGGGTCCTCGGCCCGGTGCATGGTCTCGCCTACACCGGCACCGTCATCACGGCCGTCCTGCTGTCGAAGGGGCGCCGCCGGGTCTGGCTGTTCTCGCTGATCCCGGGGGTCGGAGGCCTCCTCGCCTCCCGGACCGCCTCTCCGGGGGCGATCACCGCATCCGGAGGCGACTGAGGCTCCCCATAGGATCTGCCCGGGAGCGAGCACCCCTCCTGGTCGTCGGGGAGCTGGATGCGAAGGGTCCCGCACATCCCCGTGTTCGCAGAGGCCCTCACCATCGCCATCGTCCCGGGTCTATGGTGCCGTCATGGTTGAACATGGAAAGGGCCACCCGGACAGGCTTCCGAGAGGCGAGGAGCCGATCGCGGAAGTGGCAGCCGATCGATTGGATGAGGATGGCCGGCATGCCGGTCGGCTCGTTCTGACGCCGAACCGGATCTACTTCCTCGACGACGAGCACAACGGCGGGGCCCACGACGACATCATCGATCACATCCGTTTCCAGGGTGCCGAGGTGACGGGTGACGACGCCGTCGGCACGTTGGCGCTCAGTTGGAGCGACCAGGGAAGGGTCTACGAGGGCAACACGATCGAACTGGGCGCCTTCAAGAAGGCGATCGACGACCAGCTGAACCCGTAGCCGCGCCTTCCCGGCCAACAGCGATCCGACCGGCCTTCCCCCGCACGTCATCGTGAACTCCGATGCCGACACCCTGCGGGCATCGGGGGAGGCGTACGCCGCTCTGCTCACCACCAGCGGTGTCACCGTGTTCTCGACGCACGAGCCCGGGACCACGCATGGTCACCTCAATGTCTCGCCCGCCGACCGCGCAGCGGAGCACACTCTCGACGTGTTCGTTCGGGCCCTCAGGAGTTGAGAGCTCCTTCACCAGCCGTCGCCTGAAGCGCAGGCGCTCTCACAGCCTGTCGCAGCAAGAAGCAGACCCGAGATACCAGGTGAGGAGCTCCACCGGATCCGCCCCCGGGTATGCGGGCGCATCGACTCCCGCCAAGATCGTTGTGGCGTCGTCGGGGACGAGGGCGAGGAACCTGGCTCGTGGGATGGGCGTGAGCACGTTGCTCCGGCTGCGGAGGGAGCCCTGCGACACCCCTGTCAACTCGGCCAGATCGCGCAACGTGAATCCGATCGTCCGCGCCGCGGCGAGCAGTGAGCGGGTCATCCGGAAAACTTCTCGTCGGTCTGGGCCGGTCGCTTCCGTCTCGGCTTCCTTTGCGGCCAGGAGCAGCACGCGGAGAGCCTGGTACTCCTGCGGCGTCTTCACCGCCGCGAGCACGATGTTCGAGCGGAACATGACCTGATCCCCTTCGTCGGCTGCATGTCGGCGCGTCGATCGCGTAGTGGCAGCGTGGCGGCGGGTCAGGGTCCGACCGGTTCGTCGTATGTGACGACGCCCGGCCGGACCCTGATCTGGTTACGCGTTGTCTTGCGTCTCACCGTTCCGGCGGCGGCGACGGACAATCATCACTGCGCCGCCGAGGGCGAGCAGCAGCAGCGCGATGACGCCCGGGGCGACGATGTCGCTACCGGTGAAGGCGAGACCCGTGCCCGCGGCCGGCGGGACCAGCGGGGTGCTGGTGTCGCAGGCGCCCGCCGGGTCGCATGACCCGTCGACCGGCGGGTCGACCGTGTTCACCAGGCGTCCGTTGCCCGCACCGGCCTGCTTCACGGTGACCGAGTACGTCACAGCGATCGTCTGGCCCAGGTCGAGCGCCCCGGACCAACTGAGCGTCGTCCCCTGCAGCACGGCGCCGTGGGTGGCGTCGTTGTTGTAAGTGGCGTCATCCAGCACGTCGGACATGTCGTCGGTGAAAGAGGCCGGCTTCTCGGTCGTGAACGCGACCGCGCCGGTGTTCTTCACGGTGACCGTGTAGGAGACCTTCGCGCCCGGCTTGACCGCGGCCGTCGTGCTCACGGTCTTGGCAACCGTGAACGCGCGCAGCGGGGTGTGCGTGATGCAGGAGTCCTGCGGGTCACACGTTCCGCCGGGCACCGTCGGGACGACCGCGTTGACCAGGGTGAGGTTGCCGGTGTCCGGCTTGTTCACCGTTACCGAGTAGGTCACGGTCAGCGTCTGCCCGACCCCCAGAGGCCCGCTCCAGGTGAGGGTCGCGCCCTCGACCTTTGCGCCCTGCGTGGCGTCGCCGTTGTACTTCGCGTCGTCCAGCACGTTGGTCAGGTCGTCGCGGAAGGCGGCGGGCGAGCCCGCGGTGTAAGCGACCTTCCCGGTGTTCTTCACCGTCACCGTGTAGGTGACCGTGTCACCGGGCTTCACCGTCTCCTTGTCCGCAGCCTTCGTGACCGTGAACGAACCGGACGGGATGACCGAGCGGCAGTCCGGGTTGTCCGTCGTCGTCGGGCAGCCGCCGTCCGGCGGCGTTACCACGGCGTTGTCGAGGGTCTGATCGCCGGTGTCCGGGTCGTCGACCGTGACCGAGTAGAGCACCGTCACCGTCTGTCCGACCGCGAGAGCGCCCGACCAGGCGAGCGTCGGTGCCGCGTAGGTGGCCCCGCTCGTGGCGTCGTTGTTGTAGGTCGCGTCGTCGAGCACCTTGGACAGGTCGTCGGTGAAGCTCGCCGGGTTCGCCGCGGTGTACGCCGCGGTACCGGTGTTGCTCACCGTGATCGTGTACGTGATCTTCTGGCCAGGCACGACCTCGGTCGCGTCGGCGGTCTTCGTCACGCGGAACGCCTGCAGCGGGGTCACGGTCTCGCACGTGATGCAGGTGGAGTCCGGCGGTCCGCTGACCGTGTTGGCCAGCGTCCCGTCACCCGTGCCGACCGGACCCGCCGTCACCTGGTAGGTGATGACCTGCGTCCCGCCGACCGGGAGCGGACCCGACCAGGTCAGGGTCAGACCGGACACCGTCGCGCCGTTGGTCGCCGAGCCGGGCACGTAGGTGGCGTCGTCGAGAACCTTCGACAGGTCGTCGGTGATCGTTGCTGGCTCATCGGCGGTGTAGTCCACCTTGCCGGTGTTCGCGAGGGTGACCGTGTAGGTGACGGTGTCGCCCGGGTGGACGACCGGCGTCGAGGCGGTCTTGGTGATCGAGAACGACCGCACGGGGTTCTCCGTGCACAGCCCCGGAGCGCACGGGCCCCCGTTACTGAGTGCATTGCCCAGGTCGTTGTCACCGCGCTGCCCGTTCGGCTTCACCGTCACCGTGTAGGTGATGGTGCCGACTTCGCCGGCCGGAACCGTCCCCGTGACCGGGAACGAACCGTTGCTGATCGCGCCGGCCCGCAGGGAAGCGATCGAGCTCGTCGGCTGCGTGGTCACGTCTGCGTCGTCGAGGATCTTCGACAGGTCGTCGCTCCAGCCGGTGACCGGCGCCGTGTCAGTTCCCTTGGTGTTGTCGAACGTGAGCGTGTAGGTCAGCACGTCGCCGGCCTTCACCGCTGTTCCGGACGCCGGGTCGACACTCTTCGACACCGCGAGGTCGGGCATGTTCGTCACGGTGCAGTCCGGGCGCTGCGGGTCGACCGGCTGGCACGTCGTGGGCGGCAGCTCGTTCTGGTTCACGAGGTAATTCGCCGCCACGTTGTTGCCGCGCTGGCCGTCGGGCTTCACCGTCGCGGTATACGTGATGGTGGAGGTCGCGCCGGCGGCCAGGGTGCCGGTGACGGCGATGATGTCGCCGGTGCGGGTGCCGGTGAGCGCTCCGCTGGCCGTCGCGGGCTCCGTCGTCACGGTGGCGTCGTCGGTCACGTCGGACAGGTTGTCCATCTTGTTCACCGGGCCGGAGGTGGTCCCTGTGTTCTCGAAGTGCAGCGTGTACGTGAGAGTGGAGCCGGCGACGAGCGGGTTCGCCGAGGCCGAGACGGTCTTCCAGTCGTCGATCTTCGGCGCGGGAAGTGTCGTCGGTGCGCAGGGAAGCGTGTCGGCGGTCTGGGTGCCGTCGGGGACGCATGCGTTGTTGTTCAGGACACTGTTGCCCTCACCGGTGTAGGTGACCGTGTACGTGATCGTCACGGTCTTGCCCGCGTCGAGCGGGCCGGACCAGGAGAGCGTCGGCGAGGCGAACGTCGGGACGGTGACGGCTGCGCCGTCCACCGTCGCCTTCAGCGACGACGCGACCAGGTCGGCGTCGTCGATCACATCGGACATGTCGTCGGTGATCGTCGCCGGGTTCGCCGTCGTGAACGGAACCTTGCTCGTGTTCGTCGCGGTCACCGTGTAGTTGACGGTGTCGCCCACCTGCAGAGGTGCGGAGTTATCGCCCGAGGTGGCGTTCTGCACCTGCTTGGTGACGGTCAGCGTGGGCGTCGGGCACAAGGCGGTCGAGGTAACCTCTGCGTCGAAGCCTTCGGCGGTGTAGTAGCTCTTGACCTGCACGAGGATCGTGTTCAGGCCCGTCTTCCAGTCGCCGGCCATCGAGGTCTTCGCGGCGTTGCCGGAGTTGAAGCCGCCACCACCCCAGGCGTTGTTCGGATCCTGAGGCAGGTTGGCGCCCTGCTGCGCGACGTTGTTCACCCAGACGCCGGCGACGGTGTTGTCCGACAGCCACGACATATCCAGCTGGAACGTCGCTGGGTCGACCGCCGGGTCCAGGTTGAACTGGTACCGGTAGTACCAATCGCCGTAGCCGTCAGCCTGGTTTTGTCCGTTCGCGGGGTCGACGTACTGTGCCGAGATCCATTGCGACTTCCCGGACTGAGAGTTCGACCACAGGTTGTTGACCTTACCGGCCTGCGCCGGGGCGTAGGTGGCGCCTGCCGGCGGCAGCGCCGCAGCAGACGGGCCGGCCGGGAATGTGGTCGTGTTGACGTAGTTCAGACCCGTGTAGCCGCCAGCCACGGTCCACCGCGGGTCCGCGGCACCGTTGGCGAGCTGGCCGTCTGTGGCCTGGTTGTAGCCGGTGTTGAAGATCGCCGGATCAGTGGTGCAACCCACCGTCGGGATCTGTGCCGTGGTGACCGTCAGCGAGGTGTTCGCGTTCGGGACGAGGTTCGCCACCGTCGTCGTGAGGTTGGAGTTGTCGTTCGTGTAGGTGCCCTGCGTCGTCGCGGTCACGTTCACGGTGATGGTGCAGGTGGCGCCGACGGCAACCGAAATGGCTCCGGCCGTCACGGTGTTGCTTCCGGCGGTGATGCCGGACGTCGTCGGGGTGCCGCACTGGCCATTGTTGGTGACGGTGCCGTCCTTCAGGGTCACGCCGGCGGGCAGGGTGTCCGTGAAGCCGAGCGGGCTCAGGGCGGACTGCCCTTCGTTCGCCGGGTTCGCAATGGTGAAGGTCAGCTGGCTGGTCCCGCCCGGGTTGATCGCCCCAGGAGTGAACTGCTTGGTCAGCGGCGCGCTCGGGAAGGACAGGTCCCACTGCCACGAGTCGCCGCCGAGGTTCTGGTCACTGTTCGCGAAGTTGAACGCGCTGACCAGACCGCTCGTATTGCTGATGGCAACCGTTCCACAAGCGCCGGTCGGGTTGGATCCGTCGGGCTGCTGACAGAAAGAGTTGTCGGCGCGGCGTGCCGGGCTGTTGATCAGGTTGGTGCTGTCGACGGTGAACACCGAGTTCCCGGCCGCCCGGGTGGCCGTGATTCCGTCGCCCGCGATAGCGTTGTTGATCCGGACCAGACTTCCATCGACGTTCATGAAGTGCATCCGCGGTGCGATGACAGGCTTGCTGAACCGCACCTGCGTGTTCAGGCTCTGCCCCGACACCACACCCTGCGTGATCGTCGGGGCACCCGTGGGAGCGTCGGGCGAGATCAGTCCGTTGGCACGGTCGATCGTCCCATTGGTGAACGGGCGAGCCGGAGTCCCATCTCCGCTCGCTGTGACCGTGGCCGTCACACCCGTGGTGCCGAAGGTTCCGGTGAGCGTGCCGCCGTTGGCTGCCGAGCCGCCGACGGCGGTCAGCCACTGCTGCGACGGCGACGCCGCCGCGTCCGCGGGCGCTGCAGCTCCGAGGGCGACGGCGGACAATCCGCCCGTGGCGAGGGCGGCCAGGGCGATACCCGCGACTGCGCGTCGCAGGCCACCCCACTTCGTGGACGTCAAGCCTCTCTGGCGTGCTGACACAGGATCCTCCCCAAGCTTCGAGCCCAGAACGCGCGGAACCCCTCGGCGGGGCCCGCGTGGGACTCTCGAAAGCTGAGTTTGTCGTTTGAAACTCTTATAGGTGGGCCAGCAGCCGGTCTTTCACCCGGGCCCATGCTTTTTCACCCCGGCCGGGGCTGTGGACGTCAGCCGATCGCAATGGGCCACTGGACATGACCGCGATTGGCTGACACCGTTGGAGACGGCATGCGCAGCAGGACCGGTGATGATATGAACCCCGCAGACCTCCCGACCGCGGTGCCGCAGATCGCCCGCACGGACGGGGCCGAGGCGGCAGCCTCTCTCATCGAGCAGCATTGGGACGAACTGTCGGTGACTGCGCCGGACCAGCTGTTGGCCGCTTTGAAGGCACTGCCCGGGGAAGCGTTCATGCGCAACCCCGGATTGTTCATGGCAGCCAACCACTTGGAGCACATCGTGGGCGGCGGCGAAGCCGGCCAGGTACACCCCGCTCTCCTGCATCCGCCCGTCCCCAACCACCGGCGTTCCGTCCTTCAGCGGCTGATCCGGTACACCGCGGAATCGGCTGCTGCGCGCACCCGCGATGACCCGACAGAGGCCGCCCGGATCGCGGAAGAGGCCCTGGCATTCGCCGCTGCGGCGCCTCTGAACGAGATCGAGGACATCGCCACCACGATGCCCCATTTGCGAATGCAGTGGGCTCGCTCCCTCGACGCGGCAGCCTCTCCGCGCGCTGCCGCGGAGTACGCGCGCGTGTTCGTCCTCGCCCGTGCGACCGAGCAACCGTACGTCGCCCGCCGCGTCGCGGCTTCCGCAGCCTGGCTCCACGCCGAGCGCGGCCGTACTGACATGGCGCGCAAGTGGGTACAGCGTGCGCACGACGAAGGTGTCACCGACAGCCGCCACGACGCCGCACTCCTGGTCACGGAGGCTCTGCTCCGCACCGACCAGGACGATCTGCCCGGGGCGCTCGCCCTGCTCGATCGGGCCGACGAGATCGGCCTCGGCGAATACTGGGCACCGGCGATGTGGGTGCGATCCCTCCATGCCCACAATGCAGCGACCGCCGCCGTAACCGAATCGAGGCTTGAACTGCACCTGCAGAGCCATCCCGTGCTCGACTCCGCCGGCGTTGACGGACGCCTCGCCCGAGCCGCTCGGGTCCGGATCAGACTCCTCCGAGGCCGGATGACCGAGGGCCTGGACGGGCTCATCCACCTGTCCTCCTCCGACCGGGTCATCGCAGCTGCGATCGCCCAAGTCGAACGCCGCCACCGAGATGCATTCGACCTCAGCAAAACCGTCACCGAGGACGCGCTCGAACCACGGTTGCAGGCGAACGCGCTGCTAGTCCACGCTGCCGCCGCACGGGCCCTCGGTTACACCGGCACCGCCACCCACGCCTTCATCCGAGCCGACGCTCTCCTGCAACACGCAGGCCTGCACACCAGCTATGAAGCCATCAGCCCTGACGAGCTCGAACACCTCGCGCAGCTCGCCGGCGCCGATACCCGCGCGGCAACCCGTATCGGCAGTGTCCGGCGTGACCTCCCTCAACTGACCAAACGGGAGAATGACGTCCTCGCCCTTCTCACTACCGAGCTCACCGCAACAGAGATCGCCAGCACCCTCTTCATCAGCGGCAACACGCTCAAGACGATGACCCGGCTGCTGTACAAGAAACTCGGCGTCAGTTCCCGCGCGCAAGCCGTGGACTACGCCCACCAATCAGGCTTCCCCGCGATTCGCAGGTGAATGACGCCGCCAAAGAGAATCTCATCTTGCAACTGACGTGTCTCGCGCCGAGAGACACGAGACGGACTGCGGAGGGCGTGGGATTCGAACCCACGAGACATTTCTGCCCACCAGTTTTCAAGACTGGCTCCATCGGCCGCTCGGACAGCCCTCCCGGCGCCGGGCGAACCCGGCGTCGCCCGATTCTAGCGAACCCGGGCGACGGTGATCACTCGGAGAACGGCTTCGAGCAGGTGTACTGCGCCGCCGTCTGGCCGTGCACGTCCGACGGGAGCTCGACCGAGCCGCCGCCGGCGGTGCCCGAGTCGGTGCCGGTGGCCGGAGCCTGGGTCGCCGGAGGCTGGGTGGCGGGCGCCTGCGTCGCCGGCGGCTGCGTGGCCGGGGTCTGCGTGGCCGGAGCGTTCGGGTCGGCCTGGGAACCCACGCCGGTGTCGCCCGTGAGGGTGACCGGCTGATCGTTCTGCAGGGCGCTCATCAGCTGGTCCGCCGCATCCGTCGTCGGGGCGACGCCGCCGTCCACATAGTGGTTCGGGTACTGCACGAACACGACCTTGCTGATGTCGATGTTCTTCAACGCCATCGCCATGGAGACGATCGTGGTCGGGTTGTTGAGGCTGTCGGAGAGGGTGATGTTGCTCGTCGCCGCCTTCGCCAGGCCGTACAGCTTCACCGGGTTGCTCAGCACGTCGGCGCTCTTGATGGTGCGGACGAGCGACGACAGGAACACCTGCTGGTTGCTGATGCGGCCCAGGTCCGAGCCGTCGCCGACGCCGTGACGGGTACGGAGGAAGGCGAGCGCCTGCGAGCCCTGGAGCACGTTCTGGCCGGCCTTCACATCCAGCCCCGTGTACGGGTCCTCGATGTCTCCCGCGACGCAGACGGGCACCCCACCAACCGCGTTCGACATCTCGATGACACCGTCGAACTGGATCACACCGGCGTACGGGATGTTGAGGCCGGTCAGCTTCTCGACCGTGAGCACCGTGCACGCCAGGCCGCCGTAGCTCAGGGAGTTGTTGATCTTCTGGCGGCTCATCGAATCGAAGCTGCCGCCCTTCGGGTCCGGGCAGGACGGGATGGAGACGAACATGTCGCGGGGGAAGCTGACGACGGTCGCGTTCTGGTGGTCGGCCGACACGTGCAGCAGCATCGTCACGTCGTTGAGGTTCTCCTCGCGGTCGCCGTATGCGGTGTTGCCGCCACCGCTGTCACTGCCGGCGAGGAGGACGTTGAACGCACCGTTCATGGCGCCGACGCCCGGCGTCGTCTCGTTGCCCTTCGCGTCGACGAGCTTGACCGACTTCTTGACGCTGGCCACCACATCCACCGCCGCGTAGGCCGCGAGCGAGACGCCGGTCACGCCGAAGATGGCGACGACCGCGACGAAGATCTTGAGGAGTGCTTTGAGCGGATGGTGCTGCTTCAGTCGACCGTGGCGGACCGCTGGTCCTGCCGCCTTCTCCTGCGCTCGCGCTTGCGCGCGGGTGTGCATCTCGCTCATTCACTTCCTTCCGGCCGGGTGTGCGCACGTTCACAGGCGGGCGCCCGGAAAAGAGCGCACGCCGTCTTAAAGGGTGGCACGGGAGGCTGGCAATGCTCTGGATGGGCGCGCGTCGTTGCGCGCGAAGGCTTCCCCCAGACCGAGGGGCGCTCGGTCAGAGCGCGTCGAGGACCTCCGCGACGCCGTCGTCGACGACCGGTGCGGTCGACCGCGTGGCGACCGCCTTCACCTCGTCCGGCGCCTGACCCATCGCGACCGCGAGACCCTCGGCCCCCGCCCAGGTGAGCAGCTCGATGTCGTTGCGGCCGTCGCCGACCGCGACCACGCGCGACCGCGGGATGTCGAGCGCGTGCCGCACCCGCTCCATCGCCGTTGCCTTGCTCACGCCGTCCGGCGAGATGTCGAGCCACGCGGTCCAGCCGATGGCGTAGCTGACGCGCTGGAGGCCCATCCGGTCGACGATCGAGAGGAACTCCTCGGTGTCGTGCTCGGGCGACACCACGACGACACGGGTCGCGGGATGCTGCAGAAGCTCCTCGAACGGCACCTGCTCGGCGTTGACCAGCTCCCAGTCGGTCATACCCTCGGTGTACCGGCGGAACCCGGTCGGCCCCTCCACCATGAAGCTGCCGCTCGGGAGGTGCGGGCGGATGGTCTCCAGCACCTCGGTCGGGTCGAACACCTCGATGAACTCGCGCCGGTAACCGCCCTCGAGGGTGTCGTCGCGCTTCATCGTCAGGGCGCCGTTCGCACAGACGACGAACTCGCTGGTGAGGCCGAACTCCTCGTGGATGGGCCGCGCCGTCTCCCAGCTGCGCCCGGTGGCGAGCATCACCTCGTGGCCGGCGTCGCGCACCCGCGTGACGGCGGCGCGCACGGCGTCGCCGACCGTCTCGTCTTCATGGATCAGCGTGCCGTCGACGTCGAGCGCGATCAGCAGGCGGGAGTCGTCGCTCACGAACGCGTCGGCTCCAGCAGCTCCAGTCCGCCGAGGTAGGGGCGCAGCGCCTCCGGCACGCGCACCGACCCGTCCTCCTGCTGGTGCGTCTCGAGGATGGCGACCAGCCAGCGCGTGGTGGCCAGCGTCCCGTTCAGGGTCGCGACCGGCGCCGTCTTGCCGCTCTCGGTGCGGTAGCGGATGTCGAGACGGCGTGCCTGGAAGGTGGTGCAGTTCGAGGTCGAGGTGAGTTCGCGGTAGCGCCCCTGGGTGGGGATCCAGGCCTCGACGTCGTACTTGCGCGCGGCGCTCGAGCCGAGATCGCCCGCCGCCGTGTCGATGACGCGGTAGCTGAGTCCCAGCGCCTGCATCATCTCCTCCTGCCAGCCGAGCAGCCGCTCGTGCTCGGCCTCCGCCTCCTCCGGGCGGGTGTAGACGAACATCTCCAGCTTGTCGAACTGGTGGACGCGGATGATGCCGCGGGTGTCCTTGCCCGCCGAGCCGGCCTCGCGCCGGTAGCAGGTCGACCAGCCGGCGTAGCGGATGGGCTCGTCGACCTCGATGATCTCGTCGGAGTGGTAGCCGGCGAGCGCGACCTCGCTCGTTCCGGTCAGGTAGAGGTCGTCGTTCTCGAGGTGGTAGACCTCGTCGGCGTGGGCGCCGAGGAAGCCGGTGCCCTGCATGATCTCGGGCTTCACCAGGGTCGGCGTGATCAGCGGGATGAAGTCGTTCTGCAGGGCCTTGTCGAGCGCCATGTTCATCAGCGCGAGCTCGAGCCGCGCTCCGATGCCGCGCAGGTACGAGAAGCGGGCGCCGGCGACCTTGGCGCCCCGGGCCATGTCGATCGCGCCGAGCAGCTCGCCCAGCTCCAGGTGGTCGCGCGCTTCGAACGGGAACTCGGGGATGTCGCCGACCGTCTTGACCACGACGAAGTCGTCCTCCCCGCCCGCCGGGACGCCGTCAACGATCGGGTTGCCGATGCTGCGGACCAGCTGCTCGAACCGGGCATCCGCGTCGTTGGCGGCCTGCTGGGCCTCCTTCACGCGACCGGCGAGCTGCTGCGCCTGGGCGACGAGCTCCTTCTTCTGCTCCTTCGGCGCTTTCGCGACCTGCTTGCCGAACGCGTTCTGCTCGGCGCGGAGTTCCTCGAAGGCCGTGATCGCCGCGCGGCGCTCGATGTCGGCCTGGATGGCCTCGTCGACGAGCTGCACGGAGTCGCCCCGGGCCTCCTGGGAGCGCCGGATGATGTCGGGGTTCTCACGGAGAAGTACGGGATCGATCACCTGACCAGCTTATCGACCGATGCCGAACAGGTAGCGTGATGTGCGTGAACGGACGGGACGGGGAGCAGAGCCGCGTCGCCGCCGTCATCTACAACCCCGTGCGGGTGGACGTTCCGCGCGTCCGGGCGGCGGTGGAGACCGCCGCTGCCGGCCGGTTCGAACTGCTCTGGCTCGAGACGACGCCGGAGGAGGGCGGGCAGTCGCAGGTCGGCGAGGCGCTGGCCCGGGGCGCGTCCCTCGTACTCGCGGCGGGCGGCGACGGCACCGTGCGCGCCGTGGCTGAGGCACTGCGCGGACGGGATGCCACGCTCGGCATCATCCCCGGAGGCACCGGCAATCTTCTGGCGCGGAACCTCGGCATTCCGATCGCGAGCGTCGAAGCGGCGTGCGCGGTCGCGTTCAGCGGCCGCGAGCGGCGGATCGACATCGGCATCGCCGTGGCGCACCGCCCGGACGGGCCGGCGACCGAGCACGCGTTCCTGGTGATGGCCGGTGTCGGAATCGACGCGGCGATGATCGCCAATGCCCGGCCGCAGCTGAAGCGCCGGTTCGGTTGGCTGGCGTATGTCGACGCCGCTTTCCGTGCTCTGCCGAAGGCGTCGAAGGTCCCGGTGCGTTACCGGCTCGACAACGGACACGAGCGGTCGGCGCACGTGAGCACGATCCTGGTCGCGAACTGCGGCGCGTTGCCGGGGAACATGGAGCTCATCCCGGACGGCGAGCTCGACGACGGCCTCCTCGACGTGGCGATCGTCCAGCCCGCGACGGTGTTCGGCTGGCTGGCGATCTGGCGGAAGGTGACCTGGGAGAACCGCGTCCTGCGGAAGTCGAGCATCGGTCGCCGGATCATCCGTTTCACCGACCGCGCGATCCGCACCCGGCTCAGCTACCTGCGCGGCGCCTCGGTGCAGCTGGCGGTGGATGCGCCGGAGCCGTTCGAGTTGGACGGGGACGCGTTCGGCGAGATCCTGCGCCTCGACCTCCGAGTGGACGAGTTGGCGCTGCGCGTGAAGGCCCCGGGCATCCCGGTCGGCTGACGCGGCCGCCGCCCCGGAATCCGGGAGGGCGACCGCGCCGCTCGGCCTACGCCTTCGGCGTCAGGGTCAGCACCTGCACCGCGCCGGTCGCCGTCCGCAACCGCACGGTGTCGCCCGGCTTGACCGTGACGGTCACGTGGTACACCCGGGTGTCCTCACGGTTCTCGAACCAGACGTACCAGCCGTGCTCGCCGTTGACGTTCGCGACGTACGACCCGTTCACCTCGGCCGCGACATCCGGCGTGGTGTGCAGCGTAGCCAACGGAACGTGGATCTGCAGGTCGGCGGAGGTCCCGCCAAGGGAGACCAGCGCGCCGGTCACACCCTGGAAGTCGCGCGGCGCCTTCAGCACCGCGCCGACGGCCCGGCCCTGGTAGCCGAGGCCGGCCAGGTTCGGGTGCATCGAGGTCGGGGAGAGCACGAAACCGGAGAGGGTGATCCCGTCGATGTACGGCGTCGTGCTGCAGACCGAGTGCTCGGCGGTGTCGGCCAGCAGCGAGACGTATTCGGCGCCCGCGGCGTGGACCGCAGCCTGGGTGCGGGTGTCGAGGGTCGACTGGACGCCGTGGAAGTAGTCCAAGTCTGTGGTGGCGAACGGCAAGGCCGGCTTGCTCGAGGTCAGCGGCGAGAAGCAGCCTCCTGCGGGCGTGTGGGCGGCATCCGGCATGAGCGTCGGGTAGCCCACCACAACGACGCGGGCGTTCGGCGCCTTCGCTCGGATGCGGGTGACGGCCTCGCCGACCGCCGGAGCGACGACCCCGGCCGCTTTCGCGCTCAGGGTGTCCACGCCGCCGACCGTGTACTTCTCGCGGCACGACTTCTCGCCGCTCCACAGTGGACCGTCCGCGGAGGCGGCCAGGCACGAGCGCAGGATGGCCGAGAACCCGAGGTCGTTGCCCCCGATCGAGAGGGTGACCACCTGAGTGGATGCGCTGAGCGCGTCGGTCTGCGCCGGGATCGCGCCCTTCGCGGCGAAGAGGTCGGGGATCGTCGCGCCCGAGCAGCTCTGGTCGTTGGCGATCAGCCCGGCACGCCACGCGGCTGTGCGCGGGTAGTTCGCCACGGACTGGAGGCACTCGGGGTACGCGCCCGTCAGGTGGTCGAGTGCCTGGCCGGCGACGTACGAGTCACCGAGCGCCACGTAGGAGCCGGGACCGGGCGTCGCGGCGGCCCCCTGCGCCGGGACGACGACGGCGGCCGCGGCCAAGCCGAGGACGGCGGCCACGGGCCAGGCGCGCCGGGCTCGCCTCCGTCTCGGCGATCGTGCGCTGGTGTTCGGAGGGGTGTCTCGATCCATCTGTGGACTCCTTGCCTGTCGAAGGTGGCTTCACCTGGACAGAGAGGTCTACGGGTCGAATCATGACGAGGAACGCCCGAAGTCACGCCTATAGAGCGGAAGTCGGGCGCAAAAGGAAGAGGCCGAGCGGGCGAGTCAGCCCACCCCGCGGAGCACGCACAGCGTCTTCGGGGTCGAGGTGAGCTTCGACGCGACCGTCCACCGAGCCTCGGCCTGCGGTTCCACCGCGACCTTCGTGTCGCCCGTCCCGAGCACCGTGCCCTTGTCGCTCGTGAAGAAGATGGTCACCGTCAGTTCGACCGGCGCGTCGGTGGTGTTCTTCGCCGTCCCCGTCGCCTTCCAGCCGCCGTCCGCCTTCTCGCACGACGAGACCGTGACGGCACGGCGCAGTTCGGGAGTGTTCGGTACAGCGGTCGGCACGTCCGTCGCCTGCTGAACCCCGGCGGGCAGGCCGTTGACGTCGGCGGCGGCCGACGGCGAGGGGGTGGCCCTCGGTTCGGGCGAGGCGGTGCAACCGGCGAGCAGCGGGAGGGTCGCCGCGACCGCCAGCATGCCGACGGCGAGACGGGCGGGGAAGGGAGTACGGCGCAGCGTCACGGTGGATCCTCTCTCGCGTCGGTCCGACGGGTCGTCGACATCGTCGAGAGCCGTCGGTCTGGCCGCAGTGTATGGCGACCTCCGCGCGCTCCGAGAGACAGCTGTGCCCGGCGTCATCCCGCCGGGGCGTCGTCCTCCGGAATCGCATCCCGCATCCGCCGACCGGAGAGCGCGGTCAGGAAGAGCAGACCGACGAGCGTCAGCAGCCCGACCGTGATGAGCGGCCCCGCGAGCATCCACCCGAGCTGGGCGAACACCAGGGCGCCCACGTCGGTGCTGGGCGTCGGGCCGCTGTACGACGACGTCACCGAGACGGCGTAGAGCACGATGCCGAGCACGACGAACCCGCCGCCGATGAGCCAGAGGGCGAGGATGAAGGGGTTGCGCCGCGGGTTCAGCTCGACGCCCGCGAGCGAGCCGGCGGAGGCGACCACGACCGTCTGAGCGGCGGGTGCCCCGGCCTCCAGCGGATCGGGCAGGGCGGGGCGGCCCTCATCGAGCGAGAGTGCCGCCTCCTCATAGGGGGTCAGCGGTTCGGAGGGCGTCGCGGGCGCAGCGTCCTCACGCGTTCGCAGCAGCGACGACGGCCGGCGGTAGGCCGAGTCGGGAGCATCGGCGCGGACGCGCGTGCGGGCGCGCTCGCCCGGCTGCGGCTGATAGCCGCGCTGGAATGCGGGGTCGAAGCGCGGGTCGAATCCGTCCGCCCGACCGCTGTCGTCACGCTCGTCTGCGACCATGATGACCTCCCGGCTGTCCTGTTCGGCAGCCTACGCCGACGCGCCGCCCTGCGCGCCTGTCGGCCGCTCCTCGTCGGTCAGGGAGGCCAGCCACTCGCGCGCCTCGGTGAAGACGTCGTCGCGATAGCGCTGGTCGAACTCCACCCGCTGACCGTCGGCCCGCGGGTACGAGCCGAGGAACATCACGGACGGGCTGAACCGGCGGAGACCGAGCAGGGCGTCGGCGACGCGCTCGTCCGCGATGTGGCCGTCCGCGTCGATGACGAACCGGTACCGGCCGAGCGCGTCGCCGATCGGGCGCGACTCGATGAGGCTCAGGTTGATCCCCCGGGTGGAGAACTGCTCGAGGAGGTCGAGGAGGCTGCCGGGACGGTCGTCGGGAAGCTCGGCGATGAGGCTGGTCTTGTCGGCTCCGGTCGGCTCCGGCACGCTGCGCGTCGTGCTGACGAGCACGAAGCGGGTGACGGCGTTCGGGTTGTCGCCGATGTTGTCGGCGAGGACGACCACGTCGTGGTGGTCGACGATCCCGGGCGGCGCGACCGCCGCATCCGCCGCGCTGCCCTCGAAGAGCGACGCGGCCGCGGCGACGTTGCTCGACGCCGGCAGGTGGCCGTGGTCGGGGAGGTGACGGTCGAGCCACTGGTGGCACTGCGCGTAGGCGACGGGATGCGCGTTCACGGTGTGCACGTCGGCGAGGGTCGTGCCCGGGCGGGCGACGAGGACGAAGTTCACCGGCACGAGGTACTCGCCGATGATGCGCAGGCCCGGGATCGTGGCCAGCGCATCCTGCGCCACCGACACCCCGCCCTCGATCGAGTTCTCGATCGCGATCATCGCGGCGACGCTGCGGCCCTCGACGACATCCGCCAGCGCCTCGCCGAGGTTGTTGACGGCCCGCCACTGCTTGCCACGCGCCTCGGGCACCTGCTTGAGGGCCGCCTCCGTGAAGGTGCCCGACGGTCCGAGGAAGCTGTACACGTCGTCGAGGGAGGCGGGCAGCTCCGCGGGGGCGCTGTCGGGGGCGGAGGACATGCCGCTCAGCTTACCGAGCCGTTGGCGTGGCTCCCGTGCCGTGGAAGAGTAGTCATCATGGACGAACGAGCCGGCACCCCCGCCCAGCCTTCCGACCTGATCGACGTCGACGCCCTGCGGCGCGCGTACTACGAGCTGAAGCCGGATGTGAGCATCCCGGAGCAGCGCGTGGTGTTCGGCACATCGGGCCATCGCGGCTCGTCGCTGAACACGGCGTTCAATGAGGACCACATCGCCGCCACCACGCAGGCGATCGTCGAGTACCGCAACAGCCAGGGCATCACCGGTCCGCTGTTCCTCGGTGCGGACACGCATCTGCTCAGCGAGTTCGCGACGACCACCGCCCTCGCCGTGCTCGTCGGCAACGAGGTGCGCGTGCTGGTCGACGAGTTCGACGACTGGGTGCCGACCCCCGCCCTGTCGCACGCGATCATCCGCTACAACCGGGGCGGCCATGACGACCAGGCCGACGGCATCGTCGTCACCCCGAGCCACAACCCGCCGTCGGACGGCGGCTTCAAGTACAACCCGCCGCACGGCGGCCCGGCCGATACCGACGCGACCGGCTGGATCGCGAAGCGCGCCAACGAGATCATCGCGAACGGCATGACCGAGGTGCGGATGGCGGAGCCGTCGGGCGTCGAGACCTACGACTTCCGCGGCCACTACGTCGACGACCTCGAGAACATCATCGACGTGAAGGCGATCCGCGACAGCGGCATCCGCATCGGCGCCGACCCGCTGGGCGGCGCGAGCGTCAACTACTGGCAGGCGATCGCCGAGCGCTACGAGCTCGATCTGACCGTCGTGAACCCGGACGTCGACCCGACCTGGGGCTTCATGACGCTCGACTGGGACGGCAAGATCCGGATGGACCCGTCCAGCCCCTCCGCGATGGCCTCCGTCGTCGCCCGCCGCGCCGACTTCGACATCCTCACCGGCAACGACGCGGACGCCGACCGCCACGGGATCGTCACGCCCGACGGCGGCCTGATGAACCCGAACCACTACCTCGCTGTCGCGATCGACTACCTGTTCCGTACGCGCACCGAGTGGCGGAAGGACGCCGCGGTCGGCAAGACCCTCGTGTCGTCGTCGATCATCGACCGCGTCGCGGAGTCGCTCGGCCGTCGGCTGTGGGAGGTCCCGGTCGGCTTCAAGTGGTTCGTGCCCGGCCTCATCGACGGGACGGTCGGCTTCGGCGGCGAGGAGAGCGCCGGCGCCTCCTTCCTCCGCTTCGACGGGACGGCGTGGACGACCGACAAGGACGGCATCCTGCTGGCCCTGCTCGCCAGCGAGATCCGGGCCGTGACCGGCAAGTCGCCGTCGCAGCTGTACCGCGAGCTGACCGAGCGGTTCGGCGACCCCGTGTACCAGCGGGTGGATGCTCCGGCCACGCCCGAGCAGAAGGCCGCGCTCTCGAAGCTCGACGGTGACGCGATCACGGCGACCGAGCTGGCCGGCGAGCCGATCACGGCGAAGCTGAGCCGCGCGCCGGGCAACGACGCGCCGCTCGGCGGCGTGAAGGTGCAGACGGAGTCGGCGTGGTTCGCCGCGCGGCCCTCCGGCACGGAGAACGTCTACAAGATCTATGCCGAGTCGTTCGTGGGCGAGGACGACCTGCGCGAGGTTCAGGACGAGGCGAAGCGGATCGTCGGGGACGCGCTGGGCGCCTGACTCAGCGTCGCCCCTCCGTCAGCCGGGGTAGGTCTCGCCGCCCGGGAGCCCGAAGAACTCCTCGAGAGTGGTGACGCCCGTGGTGTGCAGCTGCGTGGAGAGGAGCACTCCGACGTAGCGGAAGTGCCACGGCTCGTACGTGAAGCCCGTGACGGCGACCTTGTCGGCCGGGTAGCGGAGGATGAATCCGAAGCGCCAGGCGTTCGCCGCCAGCCAGCGGCCCTGCTCGGTCTCGCCGAAGCAGGCGTCGAGAGAACAGCGCGCGGGGACGGCGCTGATGTCGACGGCCAGGCCCGTCTGGTGCTCACTGTGCCCCGGCCGTGCGGTGTCCGTGTCGGCGTATGCCTGCCCGTTCCGGGCGACGTCGTCGGCGTACACGCGCGTCTGCGAGTCGAAGGAGCGATAGGCGCTCTGGATGGAGAGGCTCAGTCCCGCCTCCGACTTCGCCGCCTGGAACATGGCGACGACGGCGGCGGCCGTCTCCTGCCTCATCGGCTGGTCGTTGAGGTTCGGCAGGTCCGGGTAGATGAGGTCGGTGGGGGCGTAGTCCGCCGGGTTCAGCCCCCGCGCCTTGTTGACCACGACCCAGGGACTGGCCGGATCGTCGGTCGACTGCGCCGTCTTGTCGAAGGGGACCGGAGTGGGCGTCGGCGGGAGGGTGGGGGTCGGACGCGGCGGCCGGGGCGACGGGGCGGAGCGGTGCGGTGTCGGACGATGCGTCGCGCCGGCCGCCGCGACAGAGCCGGGGACGCATCCCGAGAGCACGAGCATCGCCACGAGTGCGCCGCCGATCATGGCGGCGCGCCGCATCCCCACCCGCCGTTCGCGGGCACCCCCCAGAGTCACGCGATGAGCATAGCTCACGCGCGTGACGCGGCCCGGCGGGTGTGACCGGAATGGCGACCGTTACTTGGAGAGGCTCCAGAAGTGGCCGATGCCACCCGGGTGGTCGACCGTGATGGCCTCGTCGAGGTCGCGGTAGTCGCTGTCCTCGTTGTGTCCCACCATCTTGATCTTGATCTGGCCGTTCACGTTCTGCACAGCGGACACGATCTGGACGTGGTCGAGCGAGTTGTTGTCGTTCCAGTCGAACATCACGATGTCGCCGACCTTGATCTTGTCGCGCTGGTCGAACGAGTACTCGGTGAGACCCAGCTTGGCGGCGTTCTCACGGAAGTAGTTGTCCATGGCGGGGACGTATCCCCACGCCGGGCTCCAGTCGGCCGCGGCGTCGTGGTTGTACCAGTCGCCGTTCATCTGCCAGCCACGGGCGATGAGGGTCTGGCTGACGAAGTTGGCGCAGTCGCCGCCGACCGGGTTGAGGTCGCCGTACTCGGCCGTGTTGTAGTTCTTCCAGTAGGTGAGCGCGTAGGCGAGCTGCTTGTCGACCGGTGTCTGCACCTGGTAGTCGTACGTGGCGGCAGTCGTCGTCACGGGCTTGCCGCTCTTGTCGGTGACCGTGATGGGCACGCTGCCCGCCTGGAAGTTGGCGGCGGCGGGGACCGTGACGACGACCTTGTCGTCGGTCGCGTGGGTGACGGTGGCCGGCTGACCGCCGACCTGGACCGCGGCGACCTTCTCGAGGTTGGAGCCGGTGAGGGTGACGGTTCCGCCGGAGACGCTGCCCGCGGCGGGCTGCACCGACGACACGACGGTCGCGGACGGGGACGGCGTGGGCGCGGCGGCCTGCGCGACGGCTTTCGTGACCGGCGACGGCTCACCGGCGCATGCCGTGAAGACGAGCGCCGCGGAGGCGGCGACAGCGGCTGCGGCGAGGATGCGGCGGGGACGGCTGAGAGATCTCATAGAACTTTCGAGGCGATTTAAGAGACGGTCGGGGGTCGGCGTTTCCAACGTACGCCTTCTATATATGCGTCACCTGGATGGGGGCCACCTGCGTTCGTTTTCCGCCACACGGAGAGCGCGGTTTCCCGCTGATGGCAACGCTGCCACCGTCCCCTGTTCGCCGCTGGCGAACGGGTGAGCGTGGTACCTCCCGCATGCGTTGTGAGTATCGAGGCAGCGGGTGTAACTTTGCAGTCTCCGCAAAATTCTCTTTGCCCCACACCGGTGTGACGTTCCGCGTGCCGGGCGTCCCCACACCCGACTCTCGACACGGAGACAGATGTCCAGTCAGACCAGCGCGGCGACAGCCGCACCCAAACCGATCATGTCGCATCGCGAGATCCTTCTCGTGATCTTCGGCCTCATGGCCGGCATGTTCCTGTCCGCCCTCGACCAGACGATCGTCGGCACGGCGATCCGCACCATCGGCGACGACCTGCACGGACTCAGCGAGCAGGCGTGGGTCACCACCGGCTACCTGATCGTCTCGACGATCTCGACGCCGATCTACGGCAAGCTCTCCGACATCTTCGGCCGCCGGCCGCTGTTCGTGATCGCCATCGTGATCTTCATCGTCGGATCGATCCTGGCGTCGTTCTCGACGTCGATGGTCGAGCTCGCGGCCTTCCGTGCCATCCAGGGCCTCGGCGCCGGCGGTCTGATGTCGATGCCGCTCGCGATCATGGGCGACATGCTCGCACCGCGAGAGCGGGCGAAGTACCAGGGCTACTTCCTCGCCGTCTTCGGCATCTCCAGCCTCATCGGCCCGCTGATCGGCGGACTCTTCGCCGGTGCGGACCAGATCCTCTGGATCACCGGATGGCGCTGGGTCTTCCTCATCAACGTGCCGATCGGCCTCGCCGCGCTGGCCATGGTGCTGCGGTTCCTGCACCTGCCCAAGCGGGAACGCGGGTCCGCCCGCATCGACTGGTGGGGTGCGGCCGGCGTGATCGTCGCGCTCGTCCCGCTGCTGCTGGTGGCCGAGCAGGGCCGCACGTGGGGCTGGGACAGCCCGGCCTCCATCGCCTGCTACGTGATCGGCGTCATCGGCGTCATCGCGTTCATCCTCATCGAGATCGCGATGAAGGACGACGCGCTCATCCCGATCAAGCTGTTCCGCTCGAGCACCTTCTCGATGGCGACCATCATCGGCGTCTTCGTGGGCTTCGGGATGTTCGGAGCCATGCTGACCCTGCCGCTCTACCTGCAGCTGGTGCTCGGCTCGACTCCGACGGAGTCCGGTCTGCAGCTGCTGCCGATGATCCTCGGCCTGATGGTGTCGTCGATCGTCTCCGGCCAGATCATCGCGCGCACCGGCCGCTACCGGCAGTTCCCGATCATCGGTACCGCCATGCTCGCCGGCGGGTTCTTCTACCTGACCTTCATCAAGGCGGACGACTCGTACTGGTTCATCGCGGGCGCCATGCTGCTGATCGGCCTGGGCCTCGGCCAGCTGATGCAGACGCTGACCATCGCCAGCCAGAACTCGGTCGGCCTGCGGGACATGGGTGTCGCGACCAGCGCATCCACGTTCTTCCGGCAGATCGGTGGAACGCTCGGCACGGCCGTCCTGCTGTCCCTGCTGTTCACGGTGTTCCCGACGAACATCAAGACGGCGCTGACCGACACCCCGACGCTGACCAGCGCTCTGGATGCCGCGCTCACCCCGTCGGTCGCCAGCGCGCCCGAGAACAAGCAGATCATGGACCAGATCTACAACAAGATCGTCGACCCGATCGAGAAGCAGGCACAGGCCCAGGCGCACCAGGCCGGCGTCCAGCAGGCGGTCGCCCAGGGCGTCCCGCAGGCGGTCGCCGAGCAGAAGGTGCCCGCCGAGCCGATCGACTTCTCGAACGCCGATCAGCGCAAGCAGGTCGTCGACGCCGTCGTGCCGACGGTCGCCGACAAGCTCAAGACGACGAACAGCGGCTCTAACAGCGCTGACGTCAACGACACCTCGTTCCTGAACGACGCGGACCCGCGCCTCGCGCAGCCGTTCCTCGTGGCCTTCAACGCCTCGGCGGTGACGGTCTACTGGGTCGCGATGATCGTGGTGCTGATCGCCTTCGTGCTGTCGCTGTTCTTCAAGACCCCGCCGCTGCGCGCCAAGTCGGCCCTGCAGGAGGCGGCGGACGACGCGGCCGACGCGGCCGACGCGCAGGCCGAGAAGGATCGGGCGCTCACCCCGGCGGGCGTGCTCGCCTCCGCGGCGGAGGACGACGACGCCGAGGAGTACGACACCGGCATCATCGCCAATCGCGCTGCTGCCGAATTCGGTGCGCTGATCGAGCCGGGTGCGGACACCGCATCCACTCGGGCGCAGCGCCCGCGGCCCGCGGTCGACTAGCGCGGCGCTCACGCAACGGCCGTCACCCCTCGGGGTGGCGGCCGTTTCGCATATCCCGGAAAGACGCGAATGAGAGCGCGACCACGCAGGGCTTGACACGAGGACGGGAAGCGATCTACATTCTGTTCCAACGCGTGAGAGCGCTCTCACGCTTTCGTGATGAGAGCGCTCTCAGCGCGCACCAGGCGCACACAAGACACACGCACAAAGGAGTGAACCGTGAAGCTTTCACGACGCACCAGGATCGCCGCGGCCGTCGCCGGCGCAGCATCCTTCGCCCTCATCGCAGCCGGATGCTCATCGAGCGGAGGCAGCGGATCGAGCTCGGACCCCACCACGCTGACCGTCACCACGTTCGGCACGATGGGCTTCGACAAGCTCTACTCGCAGTACGAGAAGGAGCACCCCGGCATCAAGATCAAGGCCACCAACATCGACACCGGTGACAACGCGCTCACCGACTGGCAGACCAAGCAGGCGGCCGGAAGCGGCCTCCCCGACGTCCAGGCCGTCGAAGAGGGCTGGCTCAGCAAGGTCATGCAGGTCTCCGACCAGTTCAACGACCTGAAGGACTACGGCGCGAACGACATCAAGGACCGCTGGGTCGACTGGAAGCTGAAGCAGGCCACCGACAAGAGCGGCCGGATCATCGGCTACGGCACCGACATCGGACCGGAGGGCCTCTGCTACAACGGCAAGCTCTTCGCCGCGGCCGGCCTCCCCAGCGACCGCGAGTCCGTCGCCAAGCTGTTCGGCGGCGACAACGCCACCTGGGACGACTTCTTCAAGGTCGGCGAGCAGTACCACGCCGCCACCGGCAAACCCTGGTACGACCAGTCCGGCTTCATCTGGAACGCCATGGTGAACCAGCAGGAGGAGGGCTACTACACCAAGGACGGCAAGCTCAACATCGAGGACAACAGCGACCTCAAGGCGCTGTGGTCGAAGCTCGCGGCCGGCGCTGCCGCCGGTCTCTCCTCCAACCAGACCCAGTGGGACTGGGGCAAGGGCAAGGCCTTCACCGACGGCTCCTTCGCCACGTTCGTCTGCCCCGGCTGGATGCTGGGCGTCGTGCAGGGCCAGGTCAAGGCCGGCGGCGGGGATGCCACCAGCGGCTGGGACTTCGCCAACGTGTTCCCGGGCGGCGCGGCCAACTGGGGCGGATCGTTCCTGACCGTCCCGAAGCAGTCGAAGCACCCGAAGGAGGCCGCGGCCCTCGCGGCATGGCTGACCACCGCCAAGTCGCAGGTCCAGACCTTCCAGGCCGCCGGCACCTTCCCGTCGGTGACCGCCGCCCAGACCGACGCGGGCGTCACTGGTGAGAGCGACCTGACGAAGTTCTTCAACAACGCGCCGATCGGCCAGATCCTCGGTGAGCGCGCCAAGGGCGTCGTCGCCCAGTACAAGGGACCGGACGACTCCGTCATCCAGTCGCAGGTGTTCGGGCCGTCCGTCCAGGAGCTCGACTCCGGCAAGGCGAACGGCGACCAGGCGTGGAGCAACGCCATGAAGCTGCTCAACCAGCTGGTCGTCAACAAGTAACCCGAAACCGCACAAGGGCCCCCGCCGTCGCAACAGCGGCGGGGGCCCGCTCCACGGGGAGAACCGCCATGACCACCACCGCACCCACCGCTCGGGACGACGCCGCAGGCGCCGCCGCCCCCGCCGCATCGCCACGGCGCGGCCGCGCCCCACGCGCCGACCTCAACTTCAAGCAGCGCCTCAGCCGCTTCGACGTCAAGGCGTCGCCCTACTTCTACATCGCGCCCTTCTTCATCCTCTTCGGGCTGGTCGGGCTCTTCCCGCTCGTCTACACGTTCGTCGTCTCGCTCAACAACTGGAACCTGCTCACCGGGCCCGGCGAGTGGGTCGGCTTCAAGAACTACGCAGCGGAACTCAGCGACCCGTTCTTCTGGAACTCGCTGTTCAACACGATCAGCATCTTCCTGCTCTCCGCCATCCCGCAGCTGATCGCCGCCGTCTTCATCGCGGCGATCCTCGACCAGAACATCCGCGCCAAGACCTTCTGGCGGATGAGCGTGCTGCTCCCCTACGTCGTCACCCCGGTCGCGGTGACCCTCATCTTCTCGAGCGCGTTCGACGAGAAGTACGGGCTCATCAACAACATGCTGCAGGCCATCGGCCTCGACCCGGTGATGTGGAAGACCCAGACCTTCCCGTCGCACGTCGCCATCGCCTCCATGGTGAACTGGCGCTGGACGGGCTACAACGCGCTCATCCTGCTGGCCGCCATGCAGGCGGTCCCCCGCGACATCCACGAGTCGGCCGCCCTCGACGGCGCCGGATCGTTCCGCCGCTTCTTCTCGATCACGCTGCCGAGCATCCGCCCGACGATGATCTTCGTCATCATCACGGCCACCATCGGCGGACTGCAGATCTTCACCGAGCCCAAGCTGTTCAACCCGTCGAGCGCGGTGCCCGGCGGACCGCAGCGGCAGTACCAGACCACCGTGCTCTACCTCTGGGACATGGCGTTCAACCGTCAGAACTTCGGAAAGGCATCCGCGATCGCGTGGCTGCTGTTCCTCCTGATCGTGGTGTTTGGCGTGCTCAACTTCCTGATCTCGCGCCGCATCGCCTCGACCGAGAGCCGGCTCAGTAAGAAACGGACCGCGAAACGACTGCAGGCCTCGCGCATCCTGGCCGCAGCGAGCGAGGAGAAGAACCTGTGACCGCCACCGCGCGCGAGACCCGCGCCCCCCGCCCTGTCGCCGGGACCCGACCCGGACGGGCCCCCAAGCGCAAGGCGCTCGGCATCGACCGCCGGCCCGGATTCCTCACCTACGGCATCCTGCTCGCCCTGTTCATCGGCGGCGCCTACCCGCTGTGGTGGTCGTTCGTCGCCGGCTCCAGCGACAGCACTGTGCTCACGTCGACCTGGCCGCCCCTGCTGCCCGGCGGGCAGTTCTGGACCAACGTCGGAGAAGTGCTGAACACTGTGCCGTTCTGGCTGGCGCTCGGCAACTCGATCATCGTCTCATCGGTCATCACCGTCTCGGTCGTCGGATTCTCGACGCTGGCCGGCTACGCGTTCGCCAAGCTGCGCTTCCGCGGGCGGGAAGGCCTCATGGTCTTCGTCGTCGGGACGCTGGCGGTGCCGACACAGCTCGGCATCATCCCGCTGTTCATGGTCATGAAGCAGTTCGGCTGGACGGGCACCCTCGGCGCGGTCATCGTGCCGACCCTGGTCACGGCGTTCGGCGTGTTCTTCATGCGGCAGTACCTGGTCGACGTCATCCCCGAGGAACTCATCGAGGCGGCCCGCGTCGACGGCGCGAGCATGATCCGCACGTTCTGGCACGTCGGCGTCCCCGCTGCCCGACCGGCCATGGCGATCCTCGGCCTCTTCACGTTCATGACCGCGTGGACGGACTACCTCTGGCCGCTGCTTGTCGCGCCTCAGAACCCGACACTGCAGGTGGCGCTCAGTCAGCTGCAGTCGGCGAAGTACGTCGACTACTCGATCGTGCTCGCCGGAGCCGTGCTCGCCACCATCCCCCTGCTGATCCTCTTCGTGCTCGCCGGCCGGCAGCTTGTGTCCGGCATCATGGCCGGCGCGGTGAAAGGTTGAGAATGAACCGCACCTGGCCCGACGGCTTCCTCTGGGGGTCGGCCACCGCCGCTGCGCAGATCGAGGGCGCCGCCCACGAGGACGGCAAGGAGGACTCCATCTGGGATGCCTTCGCCCGGGTCCCGCATGCGATCGCCGGCGGCGACACCCCCGAGGTGGCGGTCGACCACTACCACCGCATGCCGCAGGACGTCGCGCTCATGGCCTCCCTCGGGCTGCAGTCGTACCGGTTCTCGACGTCGTGGGCGCGGGTGAAGCCGGGCGACCGGACCGTGAACCCGGCCGGGCTCGCGTTCTACGACCGGCTGGTCGACGAGCTGCTCGGCGCCGGCATCCTGCCGTGGCTCACCCTGTATCACTGGGACCTCCCGCAGGCGCTCGAGGAGAAGGGCGGGTGGGCGGACCGTGACACCGCGTACCGGTTCCGCGACTACGCGATCGCCGTGTACGACGCCCTCGGCGACCGGGTCGACCACTGGACCACTTTCAACGAGCCGCTGTGCTCCTCCCTGATCGGTTATGCGGGCGGCGAGCACGCCCCCGGGCGGCAGGAGCCGCGCGCCGGACTCGCCGCGCTGCACCACCAGCACCTCGCCCACGGGCTCGCCGCCGCTGCGATCCGCTCGCGGGCTGCCGAGCGCGGGAAGGGCGATGAGCTGAAGCTCGGCATCACGCTCAACCTGACGACCGCCGTGCCGAACGATCCCGCCGATCCGGTGGACCGCGAGGCCGCCCGCCGCATCGACGGCCTGTGGAACCGGATGTACCTCGAGCCGCTGCTGCTCGGCGCCTACCCGGCCGACGTGCTGGAGGACGTTCGCGAGTACCGGTTCGAGGAGCTCGTCCACGACGGCGACCTCGCCGCGATCGCGCAGCCGCTCGACTTCCTCGGCGTGAACCACTACCACGACGACAACGTGAGCGGGCATCCCCTCGGTACGGACGAACCCGCGCCGGTCGTGCCGACGCCGCGGCCGACCTCGTCACCGTTCGTCGGAAGCGAGAACGTGACCTTCCCGTCGCGGCACCTGCCCACCACCGCGATGGGATGGGAGGTCAACCCCGACGGGCTGCGCGGGCTGCTGGTGCGCCTCACCCGCGACTATCCGACCCTCCCGCCGCTGTACATCACCGAGAACGGCGCCGCGTACGAGGACGTCGTGTCCGACGACGGCCGCGTGCACGACAGCGAGCGCACGGCGTACATCCTGGCTCACATCGACGCGGTCGGCCGCGCCATCGACGAGGGAGCCGACGTGCGCGGGTACTTCGTCTGGTCGCTGCTCGACAACTTCGAGTGGGCGTGGGGCTACGCCAAGCGGTTCGGGATCGTGCGCGTCGACTACGAGACGCAGGAGCGCACGGTCAAGGACTCGGGGCGGGCGTTCGCCGAGGTCATCGCGGCAGCACGCGCGGAGGGCGTCGCGGAGGAGGTCGCCGCGTCGCGCGTCTAGCATGGACGCGAGCGACGAGGAGACCCGATGACGACGGACCAGATCACGGGCGGGGCGGTGCCGACCCTGGAGGCGGTGGCCGCGCGCGCCGGAGTGTCGCGCGCGACCGTGTCGCGGGTCGTCAACGGATCGCCCAAGGTGACGGCGGAGGTCGTCGCCGCGGTGGAGCGGGCGATCGCCGACCTCAACTACGTGCCCAACCGCGCCGCGCGCTCGCTGGCGTCACGGCGCACGCAGGTCGTCGCCCTCGTCGTGCCGGAGTCGACGGCCAAGGTCTTCGCCGACCCGTTCTTCGCATCCATCGTCCAGGGCGTCGCGCTCAGCCTCGCCGACACGGAGTACACGCTCAACATGGTGATCTCGTCGGAGACCACCCCCGACAAGACCCGGCGCTACCTGATGGGCGGCAACGTCGACGGAGCGCTCGTGGTCTCGCACCACTCGGGCGACCACTCCTATGCGCAGCTGGGCGCATCGCTCCCGCTCGTCTTCGGTGGACGCCCGGTCAGCGAGACCGAGCATCTCTCGTATTACGTGGATGTGGACAACGTCGCCGGCGCGCAGGTCGCCACCCAGCACCTGATCGACCGCGGGCGCCGCAACATCGCCCTCATCACCGGACCGCAGGACATGCCGGCCGGACTCGACCGCTACACGGGCTGGAAGCGTGCGATGGATGCGGCCGGGCTCGACGCCACGCGCGTCGCGTATGGCGACTTCTCACCCGCCTCGGGCTCGGAAGCGATGCGGCGGCTGCTGGCGGAGGGCCGTCCGATCGACGGGCTGTTCGCCGCGAACGACCAGATGGCGGCCGGGGCGTACTCGGCGATCCACGAGGCAGGGCTCAGCATCCCGGGCGACATCGCGGTGGTCGGGTACGACGACGACAGCTTCGGCCTGATGTCGACGCCGCCGCTGACGACGGTGCACCAGCCCTCCATCGGGCTGGGCGAGACGATGGCGCGCGTACTGGTGCGGCGCCTCGCGGGCGAGCACGTCGACCGCGTGACCCTGCTGCCGACCGAGCTGGTGGTGCGTCAGAGCACCTGAGGCGCACCGCGTCCGGTGCGCTTGCGGGCGCGGTAGGCGGCGGCCTTCGCGCGGTCGCCGCAGCCGGCCATCCCGCACCAGCGGCGATTGAATGCGCGCGACGCGTCCAGGAACGGCCGCGTGCAATCCGTGCCCTCGCACCATTTGAGGTGCCGGGCGTTCTCGGGACGGAACGCGTCCACGGCGGCCCGCGCGACCGCCGCGAGGCAGCCGCTGAGGTCGCCCGTCGTGGTGACGGCGCGGTCGGTCGCGAGGACGGCGACCGGGAGGGGCGCCGCGGCGTGACGCTGCAGCCGCCGGACGGCGTCCGCGTCGAGCGGTTCGCCCGGATCCGTGGTGATCAGCTGCCAGATCGTCTCGCGGAGACGGAGGGCCTCGCGGTGTCCGGTGTCATCGACAGGCGGTGGCGCATCCACCACTCCCGCATCGGCGAACCAGCGGGCCAGCGCTTCAGGGGTCGGGACGCGTTCGACCGCCGTCGTCCGGCGTTCGGCGACGGTCGCCACGAAGTCGAGGGCGAGATTGCCCGCGACGAACTCGAAAGTCACGTCACTATCTTGACAGGTGACGGGACCCGGGGCAACGTGTGGCGCATGAGCGAGCGGAGAGCCGGCGTCATCGCCTACGTCACCTCGGCGGTGACGGCGCGGTCGGCCGACGCGGGGGCGATCGTCGCGGCGGTGCTCGCCGGGACAGCCGTCGGCGGTCCCGCCGCGGGAGGGCTGCTGGCCGCCGCGCTCAGCATCCCGCACCTGATCGGGCCGCTCGCCGGACGGCTGCTGGATGCGCGCGAGCGGCCCGGGCCCGTGCTCGCCGGCGCCTTCCTCTGGTACGCGTTGTTCCTCGTCGTCGCCGCGGTGACGCTGCCAGCGAGCATCATCGGCGCGGCGGCCGCGCTGGCGGCGGCGGGCTGCGCGGGACCACTCGTCACGGGAGGGCTGAGCAGCCGGTTGGCGTCCATCCTGGCGGCTCGGTCGACGGCAGATGCGACCGCGGCGGACGCAGCCAGCGTCACCCAACGGCGCGGGCAGGCCCTGGACGCGCTGACGTACGGCGTCGCGGGGACGGTCGGCCCGGCCGCCATCGCCGCCGGCGCTGTCCTCCTCTCGCCCGCCGGAGCGCTGGCCGCAACGGCAGGGCTGCTGCTGATCGCCGCAGTCCCGGTGCTTTGGCTGCCGCGCACGCACCGGACGGCCGCGCGTGCTGCGGGCGGCGGCATCCTTCGAGTGCTGCTGACGTCCGCGCCCCTTCGGCGCACCACCGTCGCCACGGTCGGCTCGGCGACCGCCCTCGCCGCGGCGCCGGTGATCGCGGCCGCTCTCGCGTCGAGCCGGGGCGCGGCGCCGTCGTCGGCAGCCCTCCTCATGGCGCTGTACGGCGCCGGCGGGCTGGCCGCGGCGCTTCTGCTCATCGCGCGTCCGTTGTCCGGGTCGCCCGAGCGGCTGGTGCGCATCGGCGTCGCAGTCACGGGCGTCGCGCTGCTGCTGCCCCTGGCGGCGCTGCTCGCGCCTTCAGCCGAGACAGCGATCGGCGGTGTGGCGTTCGCGCTGCTGGGAGCATCCAACTCCGCCCTGTTCGCGGCGACCCTCGCCGCCCGCACCGAGTACTCGCCGCCCGGGGCTGCCGCGCGCGTCTTCGCGACCGTCGCCGGGGTGAAGGTGGCCGGGAGCGCGATCGGCGTGGCCGCTGCCGGGCTGATCGCTCCGTTCGGCGCCGGGGTCCTCATCCTCTGCGCCGCAGGCGTCTGCGCCCTCACCCTTACCGCCGTCGCGCTCGACGCCGCGATCGCGTCCCGTCCCTCGCGCGCCGCCCGCTCGCCCCGCACCTCCCTCGCCCCCTGACCCCCACCGTCGAGTCCGCACAAATTGCACGCTTCGACGGCGTGGGGCGTGCAAAGTTTGCGGACTCGGCGGTGGGGGGCAGGGGATGCGGAGGGGGCGGGGCGAGCGTACGGTCGCGGCATGCCCACATACACCGCGAAGCGAGCGCTCGATGGCGACGCCGACGAGTACTTCGACTACGTCTCCGACCCGGAGAACCTTCCCGCCTACTTCCCGCGCATGACCGAGGCGCACGAACTGCCCGACGGCAAGGTCGAGACGACCGCCCACGTCGACGCCGACCAGGACGGCACCGACGAGACGGTCACCTCCGAGGCGAACTTCGACGTGGATCACGCCGCCCGCGAGGTGCGCTGGTCGGCTCCCGGGCCGCACGACTACCACGGCTCCCTCCGCCTGACCGACGACGGAGTCGAGCTGAGCATCCACACGACGCAGGAGTTCGACGGGATGCAGCAGGCGCTCGATAGCTCGCTCGCGAAGATCGCCGAGAACCTGCGCGAGAAGGCCTGACCGTCGGGCGATGTTCGACGGGTTCGAGATCGCCGACGTCGATGTCGGCGAGGCGCGCATCCACGTCCGGATCGGCGGTGACGGACCGCCGATCGTGCTGCTGCACGGCCACCCGCGCACAGGCTCCACCTGGCACCGGGTGGCGCCGCTGCTCGTGGAACACGGCCGTACCGTCGTCGTGCCGGATCTGCGCGGGTACGGCCGCTCGACCGCACCGCCGCCGCGCGCCGACCACATGCAGGCGTCGAAGCGGGCGATGGCCGACGACGTCCGCGAACTGATGCGCCGACTCGGCCACGACCGGTTCGACGTGGTCGGCCACGACCGCGGCAGCTACGCGGCGTTCCGGCTGGCGATGGACCATCCTGAAGCCGTCCGCCGCGTCGCCCTGATCGACTGCCTCCCCATCGTCGAGCACCTCGACCGCATCACGCCGGAGTTCGCCACCCAGTGGTACCACTGGTTCTTCTTCGCCCAGCCGGACACTCCCGAGCGCGTCATCACCGCCGATCCGGACGCCTGGTACCACGGCGATCCCGAGGCGATGGGACTCGAGAACTTCGCCGAGCGACGGGAGGCCGTCCACCGCCCCGAGGTCGTGCGCGCGATGCTGGAGGACTACCGCGCGGGGCTGACGGTCGACCGGGCCGACGAAGAGGATGACCGCGCGGCCGGGCGACAGCTGACGATGCCGCTGCTCGTGCTCTGGTCACTCCGCGACGACCTCGAGCAGCTCTTGGGCGACCCCCTCGCGATCTGGGATGCGTGGGCCACCGACGTTCGCGGGCACGGAATCGTCTCGGGCCACCACGTCGCCGAGGAGGCTCCCGCGGAGCTCGTCGATGCGCTCGTCGGGTTCTTCGACGAGCACGAGGACGGCTCCGCGGCGCCCTGATCCGCTAACGGCAGGCGGTCTCCAGCTCCGTCATCGCGGCTGATAGCGTCGTGAGCTGCTCCTTGGCCCGGGCGATCGTGTCGTACGCGCTCCCCGGGTCGGCCGGGGCATCGGTGGACGCGGCCTCGAAGGTCGCGATGACATCGTCGAGCGCCGTCACTGCGTTCTCCGCCGCGTCGGCGACCTGCGGGTCGTCGATCGTCACGGCGAGCGCGTGCGCCTCAGCGGAGAGCTCCTGCATTTCCGAGATCGCCTCGATGCGCTCAGCACCTGTGGCCTGGGCGATCCCGCCCATCTGCTCGCTGATGTCGACGACGAGTTCGCCGATCTCCTGGCACCCCGGCTTGTGGAACACGGACGGCGAGCCCTTCTGCGATGCCGTGTCGACGGCGCTCTGCACGGCGGCCGCGGTAGCGACGACGATCAGGATCGACACCACGATGGTGAGCACGCTCATGACCGCGCCGACGATGATGCCGGACCAGGCGAGACCGCGTCCTTTGTCGCCCGACCGCTTGATCTGGGAAAGAGCGATGCCTCCGCAGATGAAGGCGGCGAGAGGGACGAGGAAGCCTGCGATCAGGGCGATGATCGCCAGGACGTTGGTCTTCTGCGGGCGCGCGTGCGCAGGAAGGCCGGGCGGGATGGGCGGGGCCGAATCACCGGGTGTGACCGACGCGGCGGGTTCGATGGGAGCGGCGGGTCGGGCGTCCGTCTCCGCGGGGGTGGGGGTGTCGTCGTTCATGGGGCCTTCCTGGGCGCGGCAGGCGCGCCGGGCGTCGTAGGGCGGCGCGAAATCACCGCCCACCCGTGCAGACGCACCGAATGTCGGCAATATGACGCGGCTGCCGAGGCGAACACCCGCCCGAGTGTCAGGCCAGGCGGCGGTACAGGCGGTTGCCCAGCGCGGCCAGAACGAACCCGGTCGCCACGATCGCGGCGACGCCGCCCGCGTAGGCGATGAACAGGTGTTCCGTTCCCGACTGGGCCGAGAAGTAGGTGACCAGCAGCGCGATGACCGAGCCGGCCGCGCAGACCGCACCGATCCAGACCAGCGGCCACAGCTTGCTGCGCACCGGCGATTCGGCACCCGGGAGGTGCAGCCATGAGAGCACGATCCCGGCGAGGCAGCCCCAGAACGCGACGACGAGCATTCCGGCGACGACGTCGCTGGGCCGGTGCCACTGCTCGACCAGGGTGGATGCGCCGGCCGCGATCGCGAAGATCGAGCCGACGACCGCGGCGACCGGGCGGAGGCGCGGCGACGCCACGAGGAAGACGACCAGCGCTGCAGAGGCGGCGACCGCCGTGTGACCGGAGGGCAGCGAGTTGGAGAGCCCGACATCCACGCCCTTCTCGGGCCGGGACAGGATGGTGTACTTCAGCACCTGCGTGCTCACGTTCGCGCCGATGGCCGCTCCGACCGCGACCGCGAACACCAGCCAGTTGCGCCGGACCAGCACGATCACGATGGCCGCGATCGCGCCGATCACCACCGAGGCGACCGGCAGCGCATTGAGGAAGGTGTGCGCGAACTCGATCACGTCGCCCTTCCACGCATCCGCCCCCGCGAACGCCCGCTCATCGATCACCTGGCCGATGTAGCTCTGCACGAACACCAGGTACACGGCGACGAACGAGCCGGCGGAGACGAGCGCACCCCAGAAGAAGGGGAGGGCGCGGAGGCTCGATCGCATAGTGCATCCACCCTTCCACACACGACTCTGAGATTTCCGGACGAACGCCGAGGATCGCGGGGATCCGCTCAGTCGACGAAGCGAACCCCGGGTTCGCAGGCCGCCAGCCGGTCGCGCATGACCGCGACGGCGGCCGGATTGCTGTCCACCAGCACGAAGCGCCGCCCGAGCGCCGAGGCGACCGCGCCGGTCGTGCCACTCCCCGCGAAGAAGTCGAGCACCCAGTCCCCCTCCCGGCTGGACGCCTGGACGATGCGACGAAGCACACCCTCCGGCTTCTGCGTCGGGTACCCGGTCTTCTCGCGGCCGGTCGGCGACACGATGGTGTGCCACCAGACGTCCGTCGGCAGCTTGCCGAGCTGCGCCTTCTCCGGTGTGACGAGCCCCGGCGCCATGTACGGCTCACGCTCGACCGCGGCATTGTCGAAGTGGTACGCCGACGGGTTCTTCACGTAGACGAGGATCGTGTCGTGCTTGGCCGGCCACCGGTTCTTCGGCTTCGCACCGTAGTCGTAGGCCCAGATGATCTCGTTGAGGAACGACTCCCGGCCGAACAGCGCATCCAGCAGCACCTTGGCGTAGTGCGACTCGCGGTAGTCGAGGTGGAGGTACAGCGTCCCGTCGTCGGCCAGCACCCGCCAGGCCTCGATCAGTCGCGGCTCCAAGAAGCCCCAGTAGTCCTCGAAGCGGTCGTCGTAGCTGAGCAGGTCGCCCTTGATGCGCTCGTAGCTGCGCCCCTTGAACCCGATCACGCTGCCGGCGCCGCCCTCGGAGCGCACCGACGTGAGCGTCTGCCGCGCCTGCGGCCGCCCGGTGTTGAAGGGAGGATCGAGGTAGATCAGGCGGAAGGACGCGTCCGGCAGGGCCGCCAGCACCTCCAGGTTGTCGCCCTGCACGACCGTGCTGGGCGCATCCGGATGCCACAGCGGTTGGGCTGCGGGAGCGGGCTGCGACATGCGACCATTCTCGCAGCGGAGAGAATGGACTGTGCACAACCTCGGCCTCCTCTTCGACGTCGACGGGCCCATCGCGAGTCCCGTCACCCGCACCATCGCCATCCGCAGCATCGTCACCGACCTGGTGGCGATGGCCGCCGCGGGCGTCCCGATCGCGTTCATCACCGGGCGGTCGGGCGATTTCATCCGCAACCAGGTGGTGACGCCGCTGTGCGACGCGGGCCTCGGCGATGCCCTCGACCAGCACGGCGCGCGGATGTTCGGCGTGTTCGAGAAGGGCGGCGCGTGGGCGCCGATCACCGGCGAGGGGATGGGCGAGGTCACCGTGGACGAGACGGTCGCCTTCACGCCCGAGGCGGTCGACGCGGTCCGCCGGCTCGTGCGCGACCGCTTCGCCGACACCATGTTCTTCGACGAGACCAAGCGCGCGATGATCTCGGTCGAGCAGCGCACCGACGTGGATGCGGACACCTACGCCGAGGCCCAGTCGCGTTTCCAGGACGCCGCCTTCGACGCGCTGACCGGCCTCGGGGTCGGCCTGCGCTACGGCGACCGGGAAGCCCGCGACGCCGACGGCGCTGTGCCGTACCGGATCGACCCGACCATCATCTCCACCGACATCGAGTCGGTGCTGCTCGACAAGGACCGCGGCGCGCAGCGCGCCTTCGACTACTTCGCGGCGCGCGGACCGCTCCCCCGCCGCTGGCGGTCGGTGGGTGACTCGCGCAGCGACTACAAGATGGCGGACTTCGTGCACGACGCAGGCTACGAGGTGGCCCACGTGGATGTGCGGCCCTCCGACGGCGTGCTCGAGCGGCCGTACCAGGTGATCACGATCGGCGACGCCATCCACGACGACGCGGGCGCCGAGTTCCTGGCCCACTGGAGGCGCGAACTCGGTCTGGACTGAGCGCCGCGCCTCGCCGTCCGCGAGATTTGCGCCAAATCTCCGTTATGGGGCGATCAAAACCGAGATTTGCGCCAAATCTCCGTTATGGGGCCGTCAAAACCGAGATTTGCGCCAAATCTCGCGACAGCCGGGGGGAGACGCGGGTGGCCGCGCGTCAGGCGAGCTCGCGGCCGCGGTTGCGGCGGCGGATCTCTCGCGGCGCCCGGCCGCCGAGGAAGGAGCGCGCCGGGTCCACCATGAAGCCCTGGCGGAGCGCCTCGCGCCCGACCAGCATCCGGAAACCCATCTGGTCGCGGTTGGTCAGCGTCGTCTCCGCGGTCACCGGGCGGCCGCCGAGAACCAGGTCGAGCAGCACGACGATCCGCTCCTCCGTGTGACCGGACGAGCTGCGCACCACGCGGCGGTCGTGCACCGCGCACTCGGCGGTGACCGCATCC
The DNA here is from genome assembly GCF_900100265.1 of Leifsonia sp. 466MF. Lineage (NCBI taxonomy): Bacteria > Bacillati > Actinomycetota > Actinomycetes > Micrococcales > Microbacteriaceae > Leifsonia > Leifsonia sp. 466MF. The sequence goes on along the minus strand of NZ_LT629696.1, from coordinate 3,982,214 downwards.
CGATCGGAGTCCTGCCACGGCTGCACCCGGAACCGCACCCGATCGCCCGGCAGCTCCTCGATGTCGAAGGCGTGCAGGGACGAACTGCGGGCTCCGGTGTCGACCTTCACCTTGATCCACGGCACGCCGATGCCGGGAAGGCTCACCCACTCACGCCAGCCGACCGTGTCGGTGGTTGGATGGAGGTCGGCCATTCCCCCATCTTTGCAGGAGCCCTCCCGTGAAACTCGCCATCCTCTCGCGCGCCCCGCACGCGTATTCGACGCAGCGGCTGCGCTCGGCGGCCGAGAACCGCGGTCATACGGTCAAGGTGCTCAACACGCTCCGGTTCGCGATCGACCTCTCCGGCGACGAGCCGGACCTGCAGTACCGGGGCCGGCTGCTGTCCGACTACGACGCGATCCTGCCGCGCATCGGCAACTCGATCACCTATTACGGCACCGCCGTCGTGCGGCAGTTCGAGCAGATGGATGTGTACACGCCGAACACCGCGAACGGCATCACGAACTCGCGCGACAAGCTGCGGGCGACGCAGATCCTCTCGCGCCACAACATCGGGATGCCGCGCACGGCGTTCGTGAACAGCCGCGCGGACGTGCGCATGGCGATCGAGCGCGTCGGCGGTGCGCCCGTCGTGATCAAGCTGCTCGAGGGCACGCAGGGCATCGGCGTCATCCTGGCCCCGGAGGCGAAGATCGCGGAGTCGATCATCGAGACGCTGCACTCCACGAAGCAGAACGTGCTCATCCAGAGCTTCATCGCCGAGAGCCGCGGGCGCGACATCCGCGCGCTCGTGGTCGGAGATCGGGTGGTGGCCGCGATGCGGCGCGTGGCGAGCGGGGACGAGTTCCGCTCCAACGTGCACCGCGGCGGCACCGTCGAGAAGGTCGCACTGACTCCCGAATTCGAGGAGGCGGCGGTGCGGTCGGCGCAGATCATGGGACTCCGCGTCGCCGGCGTCGACATGCTGGAGGGCAAGGACGGCCCGCTGGTCATGGAGGTCAACTCCTCGCCGGGGCTCGAGGGCATCGAGCGGGCGACCGGACTGGATGTGGCCGGCGCGATCATCGACTTCATCGACAACCAGGTGGCGTTCCCCGAGATCGATGTCCGTCAGCGTCTCACCGTCTCGACCGGCTACGGAGTCGCCGAGCTGCTCGTGCACACCAACGCGGACCTCGTCGGCAAGACCCTCCGCGACTCCGGTCTCGGCGACCGCGATATCTCGGTGCTCACCCTGCACCGGGGCGCGTCCGTCATCCCGAACCCGCGCAGCGGCGTCGTCCTGGAGGCGGGCGACCGGCTGCTCTGCTTCGGGCGGCTGGAGGAGATGCGGTCGATGATCCCGGACCGCCGCAAGCGCCGGGCCAAGGTGCGCAAGCTGCCGAAGGAGGCCCAGGAGGCGCTGACCGAGAGCGAGACCGCACCCGTCGCCGCGACGGAGTAAGAGCGAGCGACGGTGCTGCTATGCCGCCGCCGTCGTGCGGGCGCGCACGTGCGCCCGTTCGCCCTGCGACCCGAACAGCGACACCAGTTCGACCGCGCCTCCCGGCTCGGCCCCGAACCAATGCGGCACCCGCGTGTCGAACTCCGCCGCCTCCCCGGGCTCGAGCACGACCTCCTCGTCGCCGAGCAGCAAGCGGAGCCGGCCGCTGAGCACGTAGAGCCACTCGTACCCCTCGTGGGTACGCTGCCGCGGGACGGCGCGAGCACGGGGCGGTATGACGATCTTGTAGGCCTGCAGTCCCGTCGCGTGCCGGGACAGCGGCAGAAGTGTCATCCCCTCGCAGTCGATCGGCCGGGCACGCACCCGCGGGTCTGAGGGCGGCGTCCGGACGAGCTCGTCGAGCGTTGTGCCGTACACGCGCGCCAACGGCAGCAGAAGTTCGAGAGTCGCCTTGCGGCGGCCGGACTCCAGGCGGCTCAGCGTGCTGGTGGAGATGCCGGTGGTCTGCTCGACCTCGGCGAGTGTGAGGCCGCGGTCGGTGCGCAGGCTGCGCAGCCGGGCCCCGGCGGCCGCGATGGCGTCTTCGGTGTCCATGGGATCATTTTGCCATTTCGGCAAGAATATTTGCCATCCCGGCGGGCCGGCGTCGACACTGGCTGCATGACGGACCAGTGGGATCAGCAGGACGAGATGGTGGACGCCGTGGTGATCGGCGGCGGTGCGGCGGGACTCAACGGCGCACTCATGCTGGCGCGCTCGCGGCGGGAGGTGCTCGTGATCGACTCGGGGTCGCCCCGCAACGCTCCGGCGGACGGCGTGCACGGTCTTCTCGGCCGTGAGGGGATGCCGCCGGCGGAGCTGCTGCGGATCGGGCGCGAGGAGGTCCGGCGTTATGGCGGACGCATCCTCGACAGCGAGGTGACGGATGCGGTGCGCTCGGGCGACGGATTCGTCGTGACCCTCGGCGACGGACGCACCGTCGGGGCACGCCGCCTGCTGGTCGCGACCGGGCTGCGGGATGTGCTCCCCGACATCCCGGGCCTCGCCGAGCGCTGGGGACGCGACCTCGTGCACTGCCCGTACTGCCACGGCTGGGAGGTCCGCGACCGGGCCATCGGAATCGTCGCGACCGGCGACGGATCGGTCCACCAGGCACTGCTGTTCCGGCAGCTCTCGGATGACGTCGTATACCTCGCGAACGATCACGACCCCGACGAAACCGCGCGGGCGCGATTCGACGCGCTGGGTGTCCCGATCGTCGAGGGGCACATCGCCGCCGTCGAGACGACCGACGATCGCATCACCGGCGTCCGGCTGGACGACGGCACGCTGGTCGCGCGGGAGGTGCTCGCCGTCGGCTCACGTATGGAGGCCCGCACGCACGGCCTCCAGTCCCTGGGTCTGCGCCGCGTCGAGCTGCCCGGCGGGATGGGCACCAGCATCGAGGCGGACGAGTTCGGCCGAACAGGTGTGCCCGGGGTGTGGGCCGCGGGCAACGTCGCCGACGCCAAGGCGCAGGTCGGCGCCGCCGCAGCCGCCGGCGCGCTGGCCGGCGCCCAGATCAACGCGGAACTCGCGCTGGAGGACGCCGACCGCGCGGTGGCGCTCAGACGGTCGGCTGCCGCGGGCCGCTGACGGGCTGCTCGACCGCCCGCAACCGCTCGGCGCGGCGGTAGTGCCGCAGCACGAGCCAGAGGGTCAGGATGCCGCCGGCCGCGACGACGATCAGCACGACGATGTAGAGGATGCCGGCCAGCGCGGTCACGGCCGACGCGGTCTGGGCGCTGAGACCGCCGGCCGTGGTGAGCTCCTCGACCGCGCGACCGTTCGCGAGCAGGGCGATGACGGCCGCCAGATCGCTCGCCGAATCCCAGAGCCCGTGCAGGATGGCCACGCCGACGTAGGTCACGACGATCCAGATCGAGAATCGGAAGCGGTCGCGTCCCCGCGCCGCGCCGAACAGCACGGCACCGAGCACCGCCGTCCAGAGCACATGGCCGACCGGCGCGAGGATCGCGCGGAGCACCTCGGTCTGCAGCAGTGAGACCAGGTCGATGCCGCGCGCCGTGATCGCCGCATTGAAGGCGTACCCGGCCGACTCGAACGCGGCGAAACCCGCTCCGACGGTCGCACCGAGCAGAGCGCCCTGGGTGGCCGTCTTCGGCACGACCCGCCAGCCGATGATGACCAGCAGGATGCCCTTCACCAGCTCCTCGATGAGGCCGACCAGCAGATACAGCCAGTAGCTCTGGTGCAGGTTCACCTCGAGCAGCGAGGCGCCGAGCACGCCGAAGATCCCGCCGATGAAGAAGGCGAGCACCAGTTGCAGCGAGCTGACGCTGCCGCTCACGCGCTCGATGGCGAAGAGGACGACGCAGAACGGGACGAGGAAGCTCCCGAGGAGGATGAGCGTCGGGATGAGGTTGGTGTTGCCGGTGACGATCGTCACGACGATCGTCAGGATCCACAGCGCCAGGCCCGTGAGCAGCGTCTTCCACCACCAGCCGTGATGGTGGTGCGGGTGCGGCGCTGCTTCGGGCCGGTCCGTCCACGTCTGTGCTGCCATCCGACTCCCCTTCGCTCGATGCCGCGCCGCCCGCTGACAGTGCGATCATCTTCCCACTGCGGCGGCTCTACGCCAGGGCTCCGGCTCGCCGACAGGGCTCAGGCGAGGGAGCGGAAGCGTGCGACACCCTCGGCGACGAGGTCGCGGAGGTCGAGCGGTTCGTCGGAGGCGATCCAGCGTTCGAAGGCAAGGCGGAACGCGGCCATCGCGGCCTCGGCGGCGACGGCCGCCTCGTCCGGCTCGAAGCCGCGCTCGACCAGAGCGGAGGCGGACGCGGAGGTGACGGTCGCGAGCTTCAGCAGCTCGCGCTCCTGAAGGCTCGCGTTCGCCGCGATGACGGCCGCGCGTCGGCGTGCGAACGTCGGGTCGGGACTGCTCTGGAGGAACGCTGCCGCGGCATCCATCCCCGCGGCGGCGGCGGCCAGCGCGGTCGTGGCCTCCGTGTGGTCCGCGATGGCCGAGAGCACCGTCTGCTGGAACGCGGCGGACCCGGCGAAGAGCACCTCGCGCTTGTCGGCGAAGTGACGGAAGAACGTTCGCTCGGTCACGCCTGCGCGGGCGGCGATGTCGGCGACCGTTGTCTGCTCGTATCCCGGGTCGAGGTAGAGCTCGAGCGCGGCGCGCCCGAGACGTCCCTGCGCATCCGGCTCCCAGCGTCCCATGTGTCCAGTGTAGTGATGACAGTTGCTGACATGAGTGCTACGCTGACGTCAGTCTCTGACATCAGCGGTCGATCGATCGGGAAGAGACGAGCGAAAGGAGCACATCATGCGTGTATTCATCACCGGGGGATCGGGCTGGATCGGATCAGCCGTCGTCCCCGAACTCCTCGCCGCCGGCCACGAGGTCCGCGGGCTGGCCCGGTCGGACGCGTCCGCCGCACGCCTCCGCGCCGCGGGCGTCGAACCGGTCTCCGGCGGGTTGACCGACCTGGACGTCCTGCGCGACTCCGCCGCCGCGGCCGACGCCGTCGTCCACCTCGGCTACAACCACGACTTCAGCGACCAGGCGGGAGCGGGTCGCGCGGAACGCGCCGCCCTCGAGACCTTCGGAGACGCCCTGGAGGGCAGGGATGCGCCCCTGCTGTTCGCCTCCGGTGTCGCGTTCGTCGCGCCCGGCCAGATCGCGACCGAAGACGACCTCGCGCCGTTCTCCGGGCCGGACGCCCCGCGCGGAGGAGCGGAGGAGCTGGCGTTCGGGTTCGTCGACCGCGGCATCCACCCGGTCGCCCTGCGCTTCGCTCCGACCGTCCACGGCGCCGGCGACCACGGCTTCACCGCCGAGTTGGTGCGCGTCGCACGCGAGAAGGGCGTTGCCGCCTATGTGGGCGACGGGTCGAACCACTGGCCCGCCGTGCACCGGGGGGATGCCGCCCGCCTGGTCGCCCGCGCCCTGGAGAACGCCGGAGCCGCGACCGTCGTGCACGCGATCGGCGAGCAGGGGGTGCGCACCCGCGACATCGCCGAGGCGATCGGCGCCGGGCTCGGCCTCCCGGCCGTGTCGATCGACCCTGCCGACGTGGAGGCGCATTTCGGGTGGATCGGGCGGATCTTCGCCCTCGACCTCCAGGCCTCCAGCGCACTCACGCAGCGCCGGTTCGACTGGGCGCCGACCGGCCCGACCCTGCTGGAGGACCTGGCCGCCGGCTCCTACTTCGCCCGCGCCGCGGCCTGACCTCTCACGGGCCTCGAGGCGGAGAGGGCGGGGACGAGGACGACGAGGAGTCGGCGGGCGGGTTCACGAGGACGTCGTCGAAGGTCGCCTTCTCCGCCGCGGTGCGCTGGTCCCAGCCGGGACGCCGCGCCGCGTAGAAGATCAGCGGAGGGACGCCCAGCAGGATGACGATCACCGCGACGAGCGCCGGGTACGCCCATCCCGGCGCGCCCGCCGCGAAGCCCTCCGGCGGCACGAACCCGAGCGCGAACGCGGCCAGGCAGGCGAGGAAGCCGATCGTCGCGATCAGCCCCATCGCCGGCGTGCGGTAGCTGCGTGTGACGTCCGGGTGGGTGCGGCGGAGCCGCATCGCGGCCGCGAACATCATCATGTACATGATCAGGTAGAGCGCCGCGGCCATGTCCACCAGCAGGATGAACGCGGTGTTGATGTTCGGCACGAAGATGAACAACGCCGCGAGCAGCGTGACCACGATGCCCTGCACGTTCAGGATGCCGACCTGCACGCCCGCCTTGTTCCGCCGCTGCAAGAACGTGGGCAGGTAGCCCGAGCGCGCCGCCGCGAGCAGACCGCGCGACGGCCCGGCGATCCAGGTGACAACGGAGGCGAACGCGCCGAGCGCGATCAGCAGGGAGATGAGCGGGGTCGCCCACGACATCCCCCACGTGTCGAAGTAGGTCTGGAACGCGAGGTTGATGCCGGTGGTGAGCCCGAGCTCGGACGACGGAACAGCCACCGCGATCGCGATCGTCGGGAAGATGAAGATCCCGAGGATGAGGATCGACGCGATGAGCACCGTCTTCGGGTAGCCCTTGCCCGGGCTCTTGAGGTCGTTCGCGTGGACGGCGTTGACCTCCATGCCGGCGTACGCCAGCACGTTCGAGACGATCAGCACGATGGAGGCGATGCCGGTGAACGGCGGGATGATCGCCGACGCCTCCAGCGGCGTCTCACTGGGCTGTCCCGTCCCGAGCCAGATCGCGCCGAACACGATCAGCAGGACGCCCGGGAAGATCGTGCCGGCGAGTCCCGACCACGACCCGACCTTCGCGAACAGGTTGCCGCCGCGCAGGGTGATGAACGTCGAGAACCAGTAGATGACGAGGATCACGATCGCCGTGTAGAGGCCGGAGTTCGCCAGGTTCGGGTCGAGGAACACGAACGCCAGCGACGCCGCGATGAACGCGATCTGCGTCGGGTACCAGACGACGTTCTGCACCCACTGGAGCCAGATCGCCTGGAAGCCCCAGCGTTCGCCGAACGCCAAGCGCACCCAGGTGAAGACGCCGCCCTTCCAGCCCGTGGCGAGCTCGGCGGCGACGAGCGCCACCGGGATCAGGAAGAAGATCGCCGGGATGATGAACAGCGTCACCGAGCCCAGTCCGTATCCGGCCATGGCGGGGAGGCTGCGCAGGGACGCGACGGCGACGACGGTGAGCATCGCCAGCTGGGTGATGCTCATGAACGTGCGCGCCGTCGTGCCCGGCGACCCGATCGCCGGCTTGTGCGGCACGGAGCCGAAGGGATGCGGTTTGACGTGGTCGGGTCCGGGCGCCGGTGTGCCGTCCGCCCGCGTGTAGTCCGTCGCGGACTTGTTCGGCTCGCTCGTTGCGGTCATGGTCTTCTCCCGCTCGTGTGAGGCGCGCTGCGCCGGGGTCTCGATCGCGTTCCGGCGATCAGTGGGTGAAGGAGGCCGTCTGGCCTTCCAGCGGCATCGGCCCCTCGAGCTGGTCGAGGTACGCGACGGCCTCTTGGATGTCGCCGATCAGCGACTCCGCCAGGTTGCGGCTCAGCCCGTTGCGCACGACGATGCGCTGCACGGTGAGGTCGCTGATGTCGTCGGGCATCGGGTAGGCGGGGATGAGCCATCCCTTCAGTCGCAGGCGCTCCGACAGGTGGTACAGGTTCCAGTTCTCGGTGTGCCCCTTCTTCAGCTGCCAGGCGAAGACGGGGATGTCGGAACCGTCGTTCCACAATTCGAAGGCGGGCATCTTCGCGATCTCCCCCGAGAGGTAGAGCGCGACATCCTGCGACGCCTTCTGCACGCGGTAGTAGCCGTCGAACCCGAGCCGCAGGAAGAGGTAGTACTGCAGCAGCACCTGCGCGCCCGGGCGAGAGAAGTTCAGCGCGAACGTCGGCATGTGCCCGCCGAGGTAGGTGACGTCGAACACCAGGTCGGAGGGGAGGTCCTCCACCGTGCGCCAGACCACCCACCCGAGCCCCGGGTAGACCAGGCCGTACTTGTGGGCGGACGTGCTGATGGAGACGACCCGATCGACGCGGAAGTCCCACTCCAGCTGCGGCTGCAGGAAGGGCGCGATCATCCCGCCCGAGGCGCCGTCGACGTGGATCTTGATGTCGAGCCCGGTGTCCGCCTGGATGCGGTCCAGGGCCTCGGAGATCTGCGCGACCGGCTCGTACATCCCGGTGTAGGTGACGCCCATGATGGCGACGACGCCGATGGTGTTCTCGTCGACGTACTTCTCGAGCTCGTAGCCGTCGAGGACCTTGTGGTCGAGGCTGATCGGCACGTACCGGGCTTCGACGTCCCAGTAGTTGCAGAACTTCTCCCAGCAGACCTGAACGGCGCTGGAGAGCACCAGGTTCGGCTTCTCGGTCGACTTGCCCTCGGCCCTTCTCGCCTGCTGCCAGCGGCGCTTCAGCGCGAGGCCGCCCAGCATGCACGCCTCCGACGAGCCGATGGTGGAGGTGCCGATCGCCTTCTCCGGGTCCGGCGCGTTCCAGAGTCCCGCGATCATCTTCCAGCAGCGGGTCTCGATCGCCGCGGTCTGCGGGTACTCGTCCTTGTCGATCATGTTCTTGTCGGCGGACTCGGCGTACAGCCGCGCGGCGTGATCGTCCATCCAGGTACCCACGAAGGTGGCCAGGTTGAGGCGGGCGTTGCCGTCGAGCATCGACTCGTCGTGGACGATCTGGTACGCGGTCTCGGGCAGCGACTCGTTGTCGGGGATGCGGTCCACCGGCAGATCGGTACTCTCGCCCGGCCGGGCGAAGATCGGGTTGAGCTGGGTCCGGTCGCTGGTGCCGGTGTAGGCGGTGGAGGGCGACTGCGACGCCTTCGCCCGCTCCTTCGACTCTGAGATGGTCATTCGCTTCACTCCTCGGACGGCGCGGGCACCGGCTCGCGCAGTGGACGTTCGCTTGTACGTCGTCCGGCCGGCCGATCCGTGACCGCGCCGAACAGCGTCACCGTAACGAGGGCGTGATTCGCGGCGATAGACAGTTCTCGCGGCTTTTCCGGATCAGCCGGCGGCCCCGCCGGACGGGCTCAGGAGCCGGATCGCTTCAGCGTTCCGATCGTGGAGCCGCCGTCGTCGAGGACGGTCATCGTGTCGCCGGAGACGTTGCCCGTCGCGGCCTTGCCGAGCCAGGTGTCCACGTCCGCGCAGGCCATGAGGGTGGATGCGATCGGGCCGAAGGTGATCTCGTCGCCGTCGATCTGGCCCTTGCCCGAGAGCGTGTTGCAGCCGTCGGAGCCGGAGAAGGTGCCGTCGTTCTCGATGTCGAGGTTCGGCTGCCCTGCCGAGGTGGAGCCCCACCGACCCACGACCGCTTGCCCGCTCGGCGTGCCGGCGCACCCGGCGAGCAGCAGGACCGCGGCGGCCACCGCGCTCAGACGTTGCATCCGTCGGTGGCTCAGCATGATCCCTCCCCGCTTTCTGGGCGCCAGGGTAGCGCCGGTGCCGCCGCGCGCGACAGGGGGAATCGGGCGCGGCGCGGCGCTCGATCCGGGGTCAGTCGGCGGCTCGGTCGTCGGCGACGGCAGTCGGGGACAGCACCTCGTCGACGATGGCGAGCAGCTCGGGCCGGGCGAGGATGCGGAAGTGTCCGCCGACGTCCAGCTCGATGTTGCGGGCGCCCTCGAGCCTGCTTCCGGCGGGGACGTGCGGGTCGAACCATCCCCAGACGGAGATGATCTGGGCGTTCACCGCGCGGTTGAGCGCGAGCCGGACGAGTCCGGGAGACGACGGCATCAGTGCGCGGACGCTCGAGATCGGGATGAATCGGGCGAGCGACGACCCGCCGAACGGCGTGGCCACGGCGACGGTGGTGCGGATGCGCGGACCCGAGTCCGGCATCCCCATCAGGTATTTGGCGATCAGGCCGCCCTTGCTGTGCGCGACGATGACGACATCCGTGAGGTCCTGCTCGTCGAGGTGACGCTGCACGAGCGCGGCGGCCTCCGGTACGGACATCCGGTTGTCCTCGAGCGCGGTGACGACGTGCACGGGGTGGCCGGACGCGTGGATGTGCTGGGCGAGCGGGCGGAGGAAGCGCCACGTCTCGAAGATGCCGGGGATGAGCACGACGGGCGAGCGCGAGCCCTCGTCGGCCACGAGCGCGTCCGGGTTGCTGCGGTCGAACGCGGCGCGCAGCTGGTGACGGCCGGCGTACAGCCAGTCGAGCGCGAGCACGCCGGCACGGCGCAGAACGGTGCGCCTCATCCCGGCACCCGCACCAGCTGCGAGATCAGGGCGGCCGTACGCCAGGGCGCGCCGTGCATGACCAGGTGGGCGACGGAGGGGACGCGCGCGGCCGTGCCGCCGGACCGCTTCGCCAGCTCGGCGACCCACTCGTCGCGAGCGATCGGGTCGCGGGCGCCGCGGACGACGACGACGGGTACGGTCGTGTGCTCCAGCTCCTCTTCGGTGCGGAATTCCAGCATGGCGGGCAGCGTAGCGAGATACCAGGCCGGTCCGCAGTGCAGGTAATCGCCGATGACGAGGCGGTTGCCGCGGGTGTCCTCCCGCAGGGTGTCGATTCCGAGCAGGACGCCGGCCTTCACCGCGTTGCGATCCTGCGGTGCCATGACCGGGCCGAGCAGCGCGAGGCCGCGCACGAGGTCCGGCCGTCGGGCTGCCAGGCACACCGCGATCTGGGTACCCATCGAGTGGCCGACCACGACGGCGTCGGTGATGCCGGCGTCGTCGAGGAGGGCGGCGACGGAGTCCGCGAACTCCGCGATGGAGAGCCCGCGTCCCGGACGGAACGGCTTCGCCTTGCCGAACCCGGGCAGGTCGAGGGCGACGACACGCCCCTCCTCGGCGAGCGCCGGCACCAGCCGCTCGAAATAGCGCGAACTGACCCCGATGCCGTGCACGAGCACGAAGACGGGAGCCGTCGGCTCCGCGTGCTGCGGGGCCGGGCGCTGCGGACCGGTGTCGACCGTGACGACGGCGCGGGGCGGGAGCGGAGGCGTCAGGTCGTCGGTCACCTCACCACGCTACCCGCGCCGCCTCGGGCCGTGCGCCGACGGCCCGGCCTCACACCGTCGGCTCGAGCACCGTCTTCAGCCAGCCCTCCTCGCGGCGGTCGAAGCTCTCGTAGGCCTGCAGCGCATCCACCACGCCGACCTCCTGCGTGATGAACCGCGTCGGGTCGAACAGGCCGGCCGCGACGAGGTCGATGAGCGGCGGGGTGACCGCGCGGTGGTTGCAGTTGCCCATCCGCACCGTGAGGTTCTTGTTCATCGCGGCGCCGATCGGGTAGTGCGTCAGCTGCGGCGAGTAGACGCCGATGATGCCGATCCGCCCCGCCTTCGCGACCGATTCCACCGCCCACTGCGAGACGAGCGTCGGGGCGTCGCCCGGCACCCAGAGGTCGCCCTGCGGGTTCGTCTCCGGGGCGACCTCCTGCTGCGCTTCTTCGAACTCCGCCGCCTGCTCCTGCGCCTGCTCGGCGGCCGGACCGCTCTTCGGGCGCTGCGCATCCACTCCGACCGCATCGATCACCGCATCGACGCCCGCACCACGGGTCAACTCGAGGATCGCGTCGACCGGTGCCTCGGAGTTGAAGTCGATGACCTCTGCGTTCTGTTCCAGAGCCTGCGCGAGCCGCGTCTGGATGCCGTCGACGGCGAACACCCGGCCGGCGCCCTGACGGAAGGCCGACGCGATCGCCAACTGACCGACGATGCCTGCGCCGAAGACGGCGACCGTGTCGCCCCGCTTCACCCCGGCGAGCTCCGCGCCGAACCACGCGGTAGGGAAGATGTCGGAGAGCAGGATGGCCTGCTCGTCGCTGACCCCCTCAGGAAGCGGGATGAGGGTGTGCTGCGCCCAGGGCACCCTCGCGTACTGTGCCTGCAGCCCGTTCACCGGCCCCGTCGTCTCCGGGCCGCCGAAGAAGGAGGTGCCGGCCGCAGGACCGTTCGGGTTGGCGACATCGCACTGCGCGGTGTTCCCGGCGCGGCACTGCGGGCAGACCCCGCACGAGATGGTGGAGCAGACGATCACGCGGTCGCCGGGCGAGAAGCCGCGCACCGCATCCCCCACGTCCTCGACCACGCCGACGGCCTCGTGACCGAGCACCGTACCGGGTTTCATGCCGGACATGGTGCCGCGGACCATGTGCAGGTCGGTGCCGCAGATCGCGCTGGTCGTGATGCGCACGATCGCGTCGGTGGGTTCTTGGATGGTCGGGTCCGGTACGTCGTCGAGCCTGATGTCGCCGACGCCGTGCCACACGATCGCCTTCATGTTGTCTCCTCCCGGTTGCGTGTCCAGACTGGCGCGACGGTACGCGCCGCGGGGGCCGACCGAGGACCCGGTTGAAAACCCGGAGGAGTGGGGTAGCTGTGGAGAAGTACTAGCCCCGACGGCAGCGGAAGGAGTACCACAGGACCATGCCCGCATCGCAGGAGCTGCCCTCCACCCTCGAGCGTTCGGAGAAGCACGCCCAGGCCCTCTGGTCGAAGGCGCACGACTCGGCGGTCGAGGAGTACGGCGAGGGCGAACGGGCGCACCGAACCGCCTTCGCCGCACTCAAGCACGAGTACGAGAAGGTCGGCGACCACTGGGAGCGCAAGGCCGAGAACGGGCCGTCCGACCGGAAGGCGGCCGGCGGCCGCGACACGGACGCACCGACCGAGGAGGGCGTGGACGCGAACGCGTCGAAGGCGCACCTGCTCGAGATCGCCAAGCGCCTCGACATCTCGGGCCGCACGCGCATGACGAAGGACGAGCTGATCGACGAGATCAAGCGCGCCAATCGTCGCGAGACGGCGGCCAAGCGAAAGAAGGGCTAGCAATGGGCGACGTGCTCGCGTTCATCGGATGCTTCATCCTGTTCCTGGTAGGGATCTTCCTCCTCGGGCTCGCCGACACCCTGCCGGCGTGGCAGGGCCTCGTGTTCTTCGCCGGCATCGTCTGCATCGCGCTCTCCTTCGGCATCCCGGTGGGTGTCCTCGGCCATACCGAGTAACGACCACCGCGTCAACCGCCTCCCTCGCCCTCCCTTTCCTCAGGGGGGCGAGGTAGCGTTGGTGGATGGCTGACTTCACGCGCCTGCACAGCCACACCTCCGATCCGGAGGAGGCGGATGCGGCGATGGCCGCAGCCGGAGGCCGGTTCGCCTTCGCTCAGCTGCCGCAGAACGACTTCTCGTTCGACGTCGATCAGGCGATCGATCCGTCGTTCTCTGTCGCGCGCTATGCGATCGGCGGCCAATGGGAGACGTCCGGGGACTTCGACGACGTCGTCATCGTGAACGTCAAGACCGACGTGTACCGCTGGGACATCGACGGCGAGCGGGGCTTCGGCGCGCGGTCGCCCTTCCTGATCCGGCCGGGTCACGACTTCACCTGCTTCGCCGAGGACAGCGACGTCGTCAACATCTTCCTGTCGCCGCAGACGCTCAGCGACGTGGCGGCCACCGCCCTGGGGCATGAGGGCCCGGTCGTGTTCGACTCGGCGCAGACGCGGAGCCCGAAGCACGCGGAGTACATGATGACGGCCGCGACGGTCGCCGCCGAGTACATGGAGTCGGGCACGTTCCGGCACCCGCTGGTGCGCGCGAGCCTGTTCCACACACTGTCGCTCGCCGCCCTCAACTGCTTCTCGCTGAGCACTGATCCCCGGGAGCAAGCACAGACGCCCACCGCGCAGCTGGAGTCGTACCGTCGGGCGGTCGGGTTCATCGAGGACTACGCGTCCCTGCCCATCACGGTGACGGACATCGCTGGGGCGGCCGGGGCCACCATCGCTCAGCTTCATGCCGCGTTCCGCACCCACGCTGGGACGACGGCCCAGGGATACCTGCAGCAGGTGCGGCTGTCGGCGGCGCACACCGAGCTCCAGGTCTCCGACCCGGCGACCACCGACCTCGCCGACCTCGCCGGCCGCTGGGGTTTCGCCGACCTCGACCGCTTCGCCCGCCGCTACCGCGAGGCATACGGAATGCATCCCGCGGTGGCGCTGCAGGACTAGGCCCGCGGCTCATCACCGGCCGTGTGCTCACGGGCGGGTCGCAGACCGGGTGAGAGCGGGAGCAGCGCGGCGACCACGGATGCAGCGGTCGCCGCGACGAACGGGTCCCCGGGGCCGAGCGCATCCCCGAGCACCCCCGCGACCGCAGTGCCGGTCGCTCCCCCGACGAGCCCCGCCGTGTTGAGCCAGCCGAAGGCCTCCGGGGTCGCGGTCTCCGGAAGAGCGGATGAGACCATGGCGTAGAGGGCGGCCAGCGACGGCGCGAAGCCGAGCCCCGAAAGGAACAGCACGCCGTAGAGCAGGGGGATGCCGGGGACCAGTCCGGCCGCCGCCGTCGCGACGGCCACACCACCGAGCACGGCCGCCAGACTCCTCGTCCCGAAGCTCCGGTGACCGAACGCGATCCCTCCGATCAGCGACCCCAGGCTCGACACGGCGATCGCCAGCCCGGCGAGGATGCCATGGCCGTCGAAGCGCGCCACCAGCGCGATCTCGAGCGCGGCGAACGACGCGATCAGGGCGAAACTCGTCGCGGCGGCCAGGCGAACGGACCGCGTCAGCAGCACGGTGCCGGGGCGCGTCCTGCTGCGCGGCAGCCGGACGCCCGCGATGTGCGGGGCGAGCAGGAACCAGACCGTGCCGCCGAGCGTCACCAGCGCGGCGAGCACGAGCGGCGCCTGCGTCGACACCGCGCCGCTGAGCAGTGTGGCGACCACCGGTCCGGTGATCCAGATCAGCTCCTGCGCGGAGGTGTCGAGGGCGAACAGCGCCGGGACCGTCCGGCGGGGCACGAGCCGAGGGTACAGCGCGCGCACCACCGGCATGAGCGGAGGAACGGACGCGCCGATCACGGCCCCGAGCGCCACCATCAGGACGGGTTGTGGTGGCCCGAACGCGAGCAGCAGCATCCCTGTGGCGTTCAGCAGGGCGGCTACCAGCACCGGTGGCCGGATGCCCAGCGCCCCGACCGATCGGCTGACAAGCGGCATGGCCACCGCCTCGCCGACGCTCACCGACGCGACGACGAGCCCGGCCAGCGCATAGGAGCCGCTCGCGTGCCGTACGTGCAGCAGGACGGCGAGCGACAGCATCCCGAGCGGGAAGCGCGCCACCAGCTGCGAGACCGTGACCCGAAGGACGCCGGGGACGCGGACGAGCTCGAGGTACGTCCGCACCCCGCTACTTGCCAACGCCGCCGGCGAGACCGCGCACGAAGTAGCGCTGGCACACGAAGAACAGGATCACCATGGGCAGAGCGGCCATCACCATCCCCGCGAACACGACCGGGTACTGCGTGCCGTTCTTCGACATCATGTCCGCGAGGCCGACCGGAAGAGTCTGCACGCCCGTCCCGCTGGTGAAGATCATCGCGAACAGGTACTCGTTCCAGTTCTGCAGCACATTGAGGACGATCGTGGTCGCGACGATCGGCATACTCATCGGCAGGATGATCCGCCAGAAGGTCGCCGCCCGCGAGGCGCCGTCGATCGACGCGGCCTCATCCACCTCGCGCGGCAGGTCGAGCATGTAGGCGCGCATCAGGAAGACGGTGAACGGGATGCGGAACGCCGTGTACAGGATCAGCAGACCGAAGAAGGTGTCGTACAGACCCCATGCCTGGAACAGCTTCACCAGCGGGATGAGCGCGACCGTCGGCGCCAGCATCAGGCCGGCGAGCACGATCACGGTGAAGGTGCGGTTGAGCGGGATGTTCACCCGCGTCAGCCCATAGGCCGCCCATGCACTGATCAGCTCGGTGATGAGCGTCGCCAGGACGGTCAGCGACACGCTCGTGAGCACGAAGTCGCCGACGCCCTGGTTCCAGGCCTTGGCGAAGTTCTGCCACAGCCACTCGGTTGGGAGCGCGAAGGGGTTGCCGAAGAGCTCGGCGTTGGTCTTCAGGGCGTTGGTCACCATCCACAGCAGCGGGTAGAGGACCACGACGACGAGGGCCAGCAGCAGAACCCAGACCAGGGCGCTGCGCGACCAGCGGCCGAGACGGGCGAGGACTACCATTCCACTCTCCTCTTGCGCGAGTAGGCCAGCTGGGCGGCGGCCAGCAGCAGCGTGATGACGAAGATCGCCACGCCGATCGCGGCCGCAGAACCGAAGTCGTTGGTGACGAATCCCGCGTGGTACAGCCATGTGCCGAGCACTTGGCTGGAGTTGTTCGGGCCGCCGCTCGTCATCACCATGACCTCGTTGAACACCTGGAAGGCGCCGGAGATGGTGACGATCATCATCAGCCCGGTCATCTCGCGCACCAGCGGCAGCGACACCTGGAAGAAGCGGCGGATCGGGCCGACGCCGTCGAGATTGGCGGCCTCGTACAGCTCCTGCGGGATGCGCTGGAGCGCCACCGAGAACAGCAGGACGCTGTAGCCGAAGCCCTGCCACTGGCTCATCGCGATGATCGCGAAGATCGCCGTCCCCTCGTGCCCGAGCCACGCCTGCGAGAACTGCCCCAGCCCGACGTTGTCGAGGAAGACGTTCAGCATGCCGGTCTGCGGCTGGTAGATGAAGTAGAACAGGAGGCCGGCGACGGTCAGCGAGATCGCCGACGGGATGAAGTAGATCGCCCGGAACGCCTTGCGCCAGCGCTCACTCCGTACGCTCTCGACGATCGCGGCGAGGACGAGAGCCCCGAACACCTGGAACACGATCGAGAGCACCGCGTACCAGGTGTTGTTGCCGAGCGCCTTCCAGAAGATCGGGTCCTGGGCGAGGTCGGCGTAGTTGTCGACGCCGACGAAGGTCTGGTCGCCGCTGTAGATGTTCCACTTCAGGAAGCTGAAGACGACGTTCTGGATCAGCGGCCAGTAGACGAACACGGCCAGAACGGCCAGCGCCGGGATGAGCCACACCAGTCCACGCCAGCGCGCGGAGCCCCGCCGGGCCGCACGCGGGGCCATGTCGCCCGGAGCCGGGGCCGTGCGGCCGCGACCCGAGCCCGGGAGGGACGGGGTGCGCGGCCGCACGGCCGGCTGAGGCGCCTGCGTCGTGGTCATTTCGCCTTCTCGGACGCCTGTCGCACGGCCTTCAGCGCGGCCTCGGGGGTGAGGCTGCCGGAGACGAGGCCCTCGGAGACGGAGACCCAGGCGTCGCCGACGTCGGGCACGTTGGCCATGTCCAACCACACGACCGTCGACTTCGCGTCGTTCACGAGCTTCGTGCCCTCCGCCACGGCGGGGGTCGCGATCTGGTCGGTCACCACATCCTTCACCGCGCTCGGCTGACCGTAGGGCGGCGACGACAGGGTGGTCGCGTTCTTCTTGTTCATCACGAACTTCATGAAGTCGAGCGCGAGGGCGGCGTTCTTGCTCTTCTTGTTGATCATGTAGCCCTCCGGAGCCGCTTCGAGCGTCGAGCTGTCGCCCCTCGCGTCGGCGGGAGCCGGGAGCTGGAAGATGCCGAAGCCGTCCTTGCTGAGCTGGCTGTCCTTCGTGTTCACCGAATCGAACTCGATGAGCTCTTGGTAGTACATGGCCGCCTTGCCGGTCGCCTGCTGCTGCTGCGCGGTCGTGTAGGTGACGCCGTTGGAGTTGGAGGCGTCGCCGGTGCACTGGGCGACGAGCTCCTGGAACTGCTTCATGCCCTCCACGTAGCCGTCGTCGGTGTACTTCGCCGTCTTCGGCAGCAGGTCGGCTTCGAGCGTCTTCTGCGGAACGTCATAGGCGAACAGCTGACCCAGGTAGTGGAGGCCCGGCCAGCCGTCCTTGTTGCCGAAGGCGATCGGGACGATGCCGGCCGCCTTGATCGTCGAGCAGTCGGAGATGAGCTCGTCGAGCGTCTTCGGCACGTCGAGGCCGAGGTCGGCGAAGATCTTCTTGTTGTAACCCATGAACTTGCCGTCGACGTACTGCGGGATGCCGTAGTACTTGCCGTCGTACTTGAACGCGTTCAGGGAACCCTCGCCGAATGTGTCGCCCCAGGTCGTGCCCGGCGCGATGACTGAGCTGAGGTCGACGGCCAGGCCGTTGGCGGCGAAGTTCTCGCCCCAGTTGCCTGCGTAGCTGAAGTAGATGTCCGGCAGCGACTGCGACCCGATGAGGACCTTCTCCTTGTCCTTGATCGCGTTGTCGTCGGTCTCCTGCGCGAGCGTGATCTTCACGTCGGGGTGGAGCTTCGTGTAGTCCTTCACCAGATTCTCGAAGTACGAGCCGAGCGGGTCGCCCGCCGCGGCGGTGAGGATGCTGATGCTGCCGGAGTAGTCCGGCTTCGCGGTGATGTCGGCCGAGCCGCCGCCGCCGGAGGAGCACGCGGTGAGTGCGAGCGCCATGACGCCCGCTGCCGCTGCCGTGATGGTCCTGGTCTTCTTCACGCTCATCTCCCGTCGTGCGGGTCGTGCGGTCGAGGTGTCCGCTGACCCGTCTTTGGATCGTGGGTCGCTCTCGGCGACCGATTGCGACGACTATACGTGATTTTGGTACCGGTATCAACACTGCCCAATCGCGGCACCCCATACCCGGCGCGCGATTTGCGCCAAATCTCAGTTATGGGTCGGCGATAACCGCGATTTGGCGCAAATCGCGTGAGGGAGGGGTGCGGGGGCGGGAGGGAGAGTGAGGGTCAGGCGGGGGGCGGGGCCACGGAGGCGCGCTCGACGAAGTCGGCCTCGAGGACGTGGGTGGCGGTCGGAGCGTCGCTCCCGGCGACCCGCGCCAGCAGACACTCGGCGGTGAGTTCGCCGAGCTGGTGCATCGGCTGGGCGACCACCGACATCGGCGGCGTCATCACGCTCGCCCACGAACTGTCGTCGAAGCCGATCAGAGAGACGTCCTCCGGACAGCTCAGCCCGCGCTGTCGCAGGGCGCGCAGCGAACCGGTCAGCGCATCCGTCTCCGTCGCGAAGATCGCGGTCGGCGGATCCGACAGCGACAGCATCCCGAGCACCGCCCTGGTCGCCTGCGACTCGTTCTTCAGCACGTGCGTCACCAGAGACGTGTCGAACGGGATGCCGGCCAGCTCCAGCGCGTCCAGGTACCCGAGCAGACGCTCGCCGTCACTCCAGAGGGCGTGGTCGATGATGCGCCGCAGGTCGTCGGCGTCCGCGGCCGGCTCCGTCGTGACCGGGCCCCACACGAACGCGATGCGCCGGTGGCCCTTCTCGATCAGCGACATGACGGCCTGACGCGACGCCTCGCGGTTGTTGATGACGACCGCGTCCGCATCCACCGTGTCCACCAGGCGGTCGAGCAGCACCAGCGGGATCTCGCGCTTCGCGACGATGTCGAGGTGCGGCAGCTCGGCGCTGCGTCCCGCCGCCGGCGCCAGCGCGATCCCATCGACCTGCTTGTCGACGAGCACGTCGATCGCGGCCGCCTCCAGCTGCAGGTCCTCGTCCGTGCTCAACACGAGCACGTCGTAGTCGGCCTTGCGGGCCGCGTCCGTGATGCCGCGCAGCACGCCGGCGAAGAACGGGTTGCCGACGTCGGCGAGGACGACGCCCAACGTTCGGGTCTCGCCCGTCGTCATGCTCCGCGCGATCGTGTTGGGCCGGTAGCCGAGCTCCTTCGCGACGGCGAGGATGCGATCCCGCGTCTTCGGGCTCACCGAGCCGTAGCCGCCGAGCGTCCGGGCGACCGTCGCCCGACCGACGCCGGCGGCCGCCGCCACCTCCGAGATCGTCGGCGAGGGAATGCGGTGGTCGCGCTCCGTGGACATCGCCACCCCTTCCTGATCCGGGGCGGCACACGCCCTCAGCCCACGTCGCCCGCCGCCACCGGCGGAAGCGAGCCGACCGCCCTCGTCGCCTCGTCGACTGCGCGCCCGTGACCGAACGCGCCCTCGACCATGCACTGCCGGGCGGCGAACTGCGCCGCACGCCGCATCGACCGATGCAGCGCCGCGCCACCCGGTCGGGCATTCCTGCGCCAGCCGGATCGCAGCAATTCAACCACGAACGCGCTCACGTAGGCGTCGCCGCATCCCATCGTGTCGACGAACGGACCGGGCACGGGCGCCGCGTCGGAGTAGTAGTACGCGTCGCCGTCGAACAGCACGGCGCCGGCATCCCCCTGGGTCCCCAGCACGAGCGACGGGCCGTGCGAGGCGATCCGCCGCAGTTCGGCCCAGGTGTCCGTGCGCGACAGTTCACCGAGCGACACCAGGGCCAGGTCGATCCACGGGCCCACCGCATCCAGGTACTCCCCGGTGCGGTACTCGGGCTCGGACGAGAAGTCGTACGACCGCAGGGTCCGCGTCGCCGCCAGCTTCGGCAGCTCCGGGATGACGCCCGAGTACGCGCTCGAATGGATGAGCGAGAAGCCGGATGCGTAGCGCAGGTCGTCCTCGCCCAGCCGGACCGGATCGCTCAGCGTGACGCCGCCGTGGTTCCACCCGAGGAACCGCCGCTCGCCGTCGACCGTCTCGATCTCGGTCACGCCGTTCGGGCCCTGGCGCACCGAGGACCGCGAGGTGTCGACCCCGCAGTCCTCGATGGCCCGCCGCACGAAGCGCCCCTGCTCATCGTCACCGAACACCCCCAGGTACGCGGCCTCGGCGCCGAGCTGCCGGGCGAACACCGCGACGTTCACGGCGTTCCCTCCCGGGTACTCGACTCCGCGGTCGACGAACCGGTCGACGATGTTGTCCCCGAGACCGAGGACGCGGACCGTGCTCATCGGCGCCCGCTCAGTACGCCACGACGCGGTAGTACCGGCGCAGGTCGAGCGAGTGGTCGCGCACCTGGGCGAGGTGCTTGCTGAAACGGTCGACGACGGCGTCGGCGACGATCGGGGCCAGCAGCCCGCGGAACTCGTCGCTCACGCCCGGGAGCTGGTAGTCCTTGGTGTCGATCACGGTGACGTCGTCGCTGTACTCGTTCGCGAAGGCGATGACGCGGTCGGTGAGCGGGCGGGTCTCATCCTCACCGGCGAAGACCAGGATGCTGGTGTCCTTCTCGATGAGCTCGAGCGAGCCGTGGAAGAACTCCGCGGCGTGGACGCGCGTGGTGGTGAGCCACTGCATCTCCTCGAGGATGCACATCGAGTACAGGTAGGTGAAGCCCCACAGCTGGCCCGATCCGGTCAGGAAGTGGTAGTCGGTGTCGGCGTGCTTCTCGGCGAACGCCTTGCCGATCGGGTCGGCCTGCTCGGTGACCGAGACGAGCGCCTCGGGGATCGCCTCGAGATCCTTCACCAGGCGGTCGTAGCCGTCGAACTCGCCGCGCAGCGAGAGGAGCTTCGCGCCGAAGGTGAGGAACTGGACGTCGAACGGCCACGCCTTCGGGGCGGAGAGGAGCACCTCGTCGACCATCGAGGCGATCGGGCTGTCGGCCTGGCCGGTGAAGCCGACCGTGAGCGCACCCTTCTCGCGGGCGAACTCGACGCAGTCGATGATGTCCTCCGTGGTGCCGGAGACGGAGGCGAAGATCGCGACCGAGTCCGGGCCGAACTGCGGGTCCGGCGCGAGGATGAACTCCTTGCCGATGACGGCGCGCACCGGGAACGACGAGCGCGTCTGGAAGAAGCGCTCGTACGGCAGTGCCGCGGCGTAGGTGCCGCCCGCGCCGATGAAGTAGATGTTCTTCCAGCGCCCGGCACTGACGCGCTCGGCCAGCTCCTCGATCTGCGATCGCAGCGCGACGGTGCTGCGCACCTGCTCCAGGAATTCCTCTTCGTTGAAGCCCAGCATGTGTCTCCCTCCACCGATCCGTTTTGGTACCGGTATCAATTCGTCTCAATCGTGACACAGCCCAGGTCCATCCGCAACACCCCTGCCCCTCTCCCCCTCGTCTCCTCCCTGCCCGCCCTTTCCCCCTTCGCCGAAGTGCACGTAGTTGCGGTCGACACGCCGTGGAGGTGCGCAACAACGTGCACTTCGACGAAGGGGGGAAGGGGGAGGGGGAGGGGGGCGTACCCCGGGATGTGGGAGCGCGCAGCCCCCTGGACGCACGCGCGTGCGGTGATTGCGTGGGGGTATGCCAGAGAACCAGTACACCTTCGACAACCCTGTGGACCGCTACCCCAGCATCTCGCCTGACGAGGAGCAGGTGCCCGAGCCGGGTCTCGAAAGCGACCTGAGCCCGCGCGCCGACCTGGGCGAGGACAGCTACGTCGGCACCGGCCGCCTGACCGGCCGCAAAGCGATCGTGACGGGTGGCGACTCCGGGATCGGCGCCGCCGCCGCGATCGCGTTCGCGCGCGAGGGCGCCGACGTTGCGCTCGTCTACCTCCCGGAGGAGGAAGAGGATGCGCAGCGCATCGCCGGTCTCATCCGCGACGCCGGCCGCACGGCCGTCACCATCCCGGGCGACCTCAAGGAGCGCGCCTTCAGCGACGAGATCGTGAAGCGGGCGCTGGATGAGCTCGGCGGCATCGACATCCTGGTCAACAACGCCGGGAAGCAGATCGCCACGGAGAGCCTCACGGACATCCCCGACGACCAGTTCGACCACACGATGAAGACCAACGTCTACGCGATGTTCTGGCTGACGCGCGCGGCGCTACCGCACCTCCCGGCGGGCGCGACGATCATCAACACCACGTCGATCCAGGCGTACCAGCCGGGCGAGCAGCTCGTCGACTACGCGACGACGAAGGCTGCGATCAACGCCTTCACGAAGGCTCTCGCCCAGCAGCTCGCGCCGAAGGGCATCCGCGTCAATGCGGTGGCACCTGGACCGATCTGGACGCCACTGCAGGTCAGCAAGGGACAGCCGGCCGAGGCGATCCCCGAGTTCGGGCAGCAGACGCCGCTCGGACGCCCGGGCCAGCCCGCCGAACTCGCGCCCGCGTACGTCTTCCTCGCGTCGCCGGAGTCGAGCTACGTGATCGGCGAGACGCTGTCGGTGACGGGCGGCATGCCCACCCCGTGACCGATGGCGCCGGGGCCGTGGCGCCGCGCGGTCAGGAGGATCGCGGTCAGGAGGATCGCCTCTCGATCGCCGCGTTCAGCGCGGCAACGACCTCGGCCAGCGGCTGACCGCGTCCCACCGCCATGCCGGCGATGAAGGTCGTCAGCGGAGCGGCGGGACGCGCGATGCCGTGTGCGGCGTCTCGCGCGAGGTCGAGCACTGTCGCCACGTCGCCCGGCGCCAGGGAGACACCCACGGCTTCGCCGGCCTCCTCGGCCCAGGAGTCGAGTTCAGACGGTTCCATGCGTGCGCTCCTCCGAGGCTGTCCGGTCGGCCGACGGGAGGTCGGCCGGGGAATCGATGTCCGCGTGCACGTCGGCAAGCGCACGGTGTCTGCCGTCGACGACGCCGAGAAGCGCAGAGGCGGGCAGCCCATCGAGGGCGCCTCTCTCCGTGCGCAGCTCAGCGATGCGGCGTTCCAGCACGGCACGCGGCGAGCGGGCGAGCAGCCACTGGGGACTGCCGTCGGCGTCGGTCAGGACACCCGCGTCGATGCTGCGCAGAGCGCTGATCGCGGAGGCGGGGTTCGCGAGGTCGGCGGCCAGGATCAGGACATCGGTCGCGGGGGATGCCGCCAGCGCGTCCACCCCCGCCGCCACCGCCGCGCACGGGCCGCCCCACCGGGGGTTCTCGGAGACGGCGATGTGCACGCCCTCCGGCGTCTCCGAGGCCGAGACGAGCACGACGACATCTGCTCCGCGGGCGGCGTCCACCGTTCGTTCCAGCAGCGTGCGACCGTCGATCACGTGCCGCAGCTTGTCCGACCCGAAGCGCGTCGAGCGGCCGCCCGCCACCACGATCACCGCCTCGCGCCAGGTCACCGGGCGGGCCGCCCCGTCCGGAACGCGTCGACGACATCCCGCGGGATCTGGCCCCTGCTGCCGACCTCGACGCCGTTCTTCCGCGCCCACTCGCGGATGGCCCGGCGCTCGTCCGGCGACGGCGGGGCGTCCGATGCGGGAGCGTCGTTGCGACCGGCCGCCTCGATCCACTTGGCGAAGTCCGCCCGCAGCTGGTCGGCGTGCTCGGAGGACAGGTCGATGACGTACTGCGCGCCCGCGAGCGAGAACTCGATGGTCTCGCCCTCGCCTTCCGGGATCACGGACTGGTCGAGATCGTCGATCAACTGGTAGGTGACTCGCTTGGCCATATCCATCCCGCCACTTCGTCGATTGGATGCACCCCGCGGGTGCGCTTGTCGCGAAGCCTACCGGTGACGCGCGCCTCAGCGACCGGCGACGTGCGCCCTCCGCTGAGCCCGGACCACCAGCGGCAGCACGACCCAGATGACGATCAGCACGATGAAGACGCAGCTCGCGGCGATGATGCCGGCGGGCGGCGCGAGCAGGAAGTCGACGATGAACAGCACGATGCCCGTGAACAGCAGGGATGCGGCCGCCAGGCACACGATCAGGATCTTGCTCCCGAGGCCCACTAGCTCCGTCTTCGCCTTCTGCCGGAAGAGGAGTCGGTGCAGCGCGACCGGCGCGAGGGCCAGCAGCGTCACGATCACCGCGAGGAAGACGAGGACGAGGTAGACCACCACGTCGAATGGCGCCAGCTGTGCGAAGCGCTGCTGGAACGGCAGCGTCAGCAGGAACGCGGCGAGGATCTGGGTCCCCGTCTGGAACACGCGGAACTCCTGCAGCAGCTCGTTCCAGTTGCGGTCAGCGCGCTGGGCGGTCGTCTCGTCGCGGCCGTCTCCCGGGTCGGCATCCGCGCCTTCGCTCTCGGGCGCATCCCACACGTCGTCGTTCGTCATCGTCGCTGTGCCTCCAGATCGCGCGCCATGGCCGCCAAGGCGGCGTCGACCGTGGCTCGGACGACCTCCTCGGGGTCGCCGTCGAAGTGGAGCTCCTCGACCTGCGGCGCGTCCGGCCGGCCGTGGGCGAGGAAGACCGTGCCGGCCTCCCTGCCCTCCTCGGGCCCGGGGCCGCCCGCGCCGGTGACCGCGGCGACCAGGTCGGCGCTGAGCAGCCTCCCCACGCCCGACGCCATCTGCTCGGCGCACTCGGGCGTGATCACGGGGCCGGGCGTCACTCCGAGCACGTCGAACTTGACGTGCTCGGAGTAGGCGACCACCCCGCCGGCGAACCAGTCGCCTGCCTGCGGGGACGCGCCGAGGGCCGAGGTGATCGCGCCGCTGGTCAGCGATTCGGCGACCGCGATGGTGACGCCGGCGGAGGAGGCGAGGTCGGCGATCGTCTCGCCGAGGTCGGTGTCGTTCTCCGTCGTCATGCAGGAACCTTAGCCGTTGTCGCTGTCGCCCTCGTCGCCTTCCGCCTGCGAGGGCTTGTCGACGATCTGCTGCTCCGCCTCGGTGTTCTCGTCGTGGCGGTCGCCTTCGGTGTTCTGGGGGTCGGACATGTCCGCTCCTTCTCTCGTGTGGTGGGTGGTCTTCAGTGGTCGGTGCGGAAGTGCACCGCTTTGTGGCTGCCGTCGCAGAACGGCTTGATCGTCGAGACGCCGCAGCGGCAGAGCGCCACCGTGCGCCGGTGCTGCTCGATCGGTGTGCCGTCGGGTGTCGTCAGGTCGATGTGACCGCGCACGAGCAGGGGGCCGTCGGGGCAGGCCACGATCACCGGCTCCTCCTCGTGGGCCGTCATACCGCCACCGCCACGGGCTGGCGGAGCGAGCTGCGGCCCGCTTCGAAGCTCTCCAGCATGTGCTGGCCGGCGAGGCCGTCCACGTAGAGGCAGGCGGCGGCGCCGAAGACGATGTCGGGCAGGAGCTCGGGATGCTGCTCGGCGAGACCACCGGCGAGGTCGCGGCCCGCGATCTGCTCGTGCACCGCATCCGCCTCGACGTGCTCGTCGTAGTACCACGTGACCTCGTCGTCGTGACCGAGCCGCCGGAACCCGTTGCCGTAGAAGCGGTTCGGGATGGACGAGGTCATCTCGAATGCCGCGAGGTGACCGGTGATGGCGCCGCGGAGGCTGCGGTTGAGGCCGAACATCGACATCATCGTGAACGACGCGAGGGTGATCGCGGGCACGTTGTCGATGTAGGCGCCGTAGCTGTCGTCGAGCCCGAGGTTGCGCATCGTGCGACCGAAGATCTCCGCGTGGATGCGGTCCGGGCGCCCGGCGCCGTACTCGTCGGACTGCACCTCCACGAGCGCCGCCTTCGCCCGGCCGGTGAGGCGAGGGATGGCCCAGGAGTGCGGGTCCGCCTCCTTGCGCGTGTAGATGGAGCGGTGGATGACGAACTCCACCGCCTGCTCCTCGGTCGCCTTCTTGGCGAGGAAGCGGGAGAGGCTGGGGCCGCCGTCCTCCGAGGTGAGGTCGAACAGGTAGGCGGCGACCGCATCCGCGTTCGGCTCGGGCAGGTCGCCGACGGGGACGCGCTCCCGCAGCTGGCGCTCGAACACGCGCTCGATGGCTCGGCGGGTGCGCAGCAGGTCCGGGTTCCACTCCCACTCGTCGTCGGCTTCGACGGTGTCTCCGTAGTGGAGGCCGTAGAGCAGGAGGAGGGTCAGCTGGAGGTCCTCGTCGGCGAGGAGGTCCGGCTCCGCTGCGAGGGCGGCGGTGGCGTTCTCAGTGAAGCGGACGACGTCGTCCGATGCGGCGGAGGGATCGGTTGTGAGCGCGTCCAGCAGCGCCTCGCTCACCGGCCCCCGCGGGGTGATGCGTGGTGTCATACCCCCAAGCAACCGGGGGAAGCGCGCTGGGTCAACCGGTTGCCTGGGCGCCGCTTCGGTGCGTGCGCGTCAGAGTTGGCGCTCGATTCGTGCCGAATGTGCGGTTCGGCGCGTCGTTAGCGCACATTCGGCACGAATCGTCGGCTTGATGAAGCACGGCGGAGAGTACGGAGGGGGGTCGCCGCGCGCCGGAGGCGGCCGTCCGAGTACCGGACGCCGCCGCGGAGGCGAGCACCGACGGCGAGCCAGACGCAGACGGCGCGCTCGGCCAGCCACGCCGGCGCCCACAGTGCAGCCGTCGCCGGGAACAACCGACGTCCTCCCGCCCGGCGCCGGCCCACCTCGGCGAGCGCCATCACGGCGAGCACCCCCGCGAGCAGGCGCCCAGGACGCCGCAGCGAGGCGAGCGCGAGGGGCAGCATGGCCAGCTCGGCCGCCAACCGCGCCGGCTGCGCGAAGTCGTCGTAGGCCTGCCGCACCCGCTGCCGCAGGAAGTGGCCGACCTCCGGCGGCCGCCGGACGACGCCGATCCAATCGGCCGCGATCACCCGTCCCCCGGCCGCCTGGACGGTGCGGATGAGCTCCAGGTTCTCGAAGAGCACGTCGCCGTCGTACCCGCCGGCCGCGAGCACCAGCGAACGGCGGACCGCGAGTGTGCCGGGATAGTCGTGACGGAGTGCGCGGTTCAGGAGACTGCGCCCGGTGTCCCAGCGCGCATGCCACGGCGCGGGGTCGAACACGTTCTGCGGCCGCACGAGGTCACCGGCGTCGAGCATCCCGACGACCGCGCGCAACGCTCCCTCGTCGTACCGGACGTCGTCGTCGGCCAGCACGACACGGTCGTGGCGGGCGGTCCGGAGGCCGGTCATGACCCCGGCGACCTTGCCGTTGTGACCGGGCCACGGCTCGGCGGGGAGGTGCCGGACTCCCGGCGGGAACGCCCGGGCGTGCGCGCTGAAGCGTTCCTGCTCCGACCCGTCGACCACCGTGACGTCGATGAACTCACGCAACCTCGTCAGGTACGCGACCAGCTCCGCGAGGCCGGCGTCGTCCGACCAGCGGAGCGGCAGCACGTATTCGGCATCGAGACGCATCCGGCGCCCCTCAGGACTCCGAGGAGTCGAAGCGCGGCGAGTACAGCGTCGCGCCCGGACGCAGCCGGATGACGTCGTCACTGAACGACGCGAGGTCCGGCCACAGAACCAGCACCGAGCCGCGCGCACGCCAGCGCAGGAAGCGGGCGATCAGCGCCGGCGCATCCACATCTCTCCGCTCGTAGCCGGCGAACGATTCGTGGGCGTGCGGGCTCACCACCAGGCCGTGCAGTCGCGCGGCGGCGAGCAGCCCGTCGGGCGGGCCGTCGAGCGCGAACCGGGCGTCGACCACGACGCCGAGCCGCTCGCCTTCCGCGGTCAGCACCGGGCTGCCGAGCAGGTCACTCAGGATCATGACGACCCCCGGGGATGCGCGCGATCACGTGGTCGCGCATCCATCGTTCGGTCCAGCTCGCGTCGAGCGAGTCGGCCGCGACGCCCACCCTCACGACCGTTCCCGGGTCGGCGACCACCTTCCACGGGATTCGGATGAACCGGGAGTCGGGAAGCCGCCCGCCGAAGACCCGGGTCAGCAGGATGGGACCGGTGAGCAGCGACTCGATGATCGGCGGGGAGTCCGGGTCGAGGTGCTCCAGGTCGTCCGGCGTGGTCAGCTCCAGATCGTCGACGGTGCTGACCGGGACGGCGTCGGGGTCGAGGATCTGCCGGTCGAGGAGATCGAGCCCGGCGTCCAGCACACGGCCGGCGACGGCCGGCGCCGGCGGAAGGTGGCTTTTCTGCGTCATGCTCCTGCTCCCGTCACGATCATGAGGGGGATGGCGGCGATCGACGCCACCAGGATGAGTCCGAGGTAGATCAGGCCGAAGAAGTTCGTCGCTCTGCCGTTGACCTCGTCCCCCATGTATTTGGGGTCGTTCGCGACGATCAGGATCGGAAGATACGTCAACGGCAGGGCGATCGCCGAGAACACCACCGAGAACTCGGTCACCTGTACCGGGTCGACGCCGGTGAAGAGGATGCCGAGGGCGACCACCAGCGACAGGATCATCACGGCGTGGAACCGCGACGCCGAGGCCGGGCGCCGGAACTTGCCCCACGGCCAGCCGAAGAACTGCCCCAGCGTGTACCCGCTCGACAGCGTCACCTCGAGGGCGGCGCCGAAGGTCGCGGCCACGAAGCCGAGGATGACGATGATGAGCCCGATCTTGCCGAGCGCCTGCGCCACGGGAAGCGCCGTCTCGAACAACGACTCCACCTGGATGCCCTTGGGGAGGAGCACGACCGTGGCGCACGCGGCAATGGCGAGCGACAGCAGACCGCCGAGGGGGAAGCCGACGAGCACGTTGAGACGCGACTGAGCCAGGTCCTTCTTCTTCCACTTCTCCTCGATCGCGCCGGACGAGAAGAAGAACACCTCGTAGGGCGTCATCGCCGCGCCGAACAGCGCGATCGCGTAGTACCAGTACGTCGCGGGCGTCTCGTCGGTGTGCGGCGACGGCTGGAGCAGCACCTGCGAGCCGAGGGCGGACCAGTCCGGGTGGAGGAAGAACAGGGCGACGGCGAACACGACCAGGGCGAGGCCCAGCAGCCCCGTCACGTTCTCCATGATCGAGAACTTGACCCGCCAGATGACGATCCACACCGCGATGGCCGCGACGGGGAACCAGAGCACGGGCTCGATGCTGGAGGCGAGCTGAAGGGCGAGCGCGATACCGCCGATCTCCGCGGTCAGAGTCAGCAGGTTGATCAGGAACGAGGCCGACAGGTTCGCGAGGGCCATCCGGGCTCCGAGCCGCTCGCGGATGATCTCGAAGGTCGCCCGGCCGCTCACCGCGGCGACCCGTCCGGACATCTGGGCGAACAGGCAGATGCCGACCACGCCGACGAGGACGACCCAGGTCAGCGTCATCCCGAACCGCGACCCGACGACGCTGTTCGTGACGAGGTCACCGATGTCGACGAATCCGCCGATGGCGGTCAGCACGCCGAGCGCGACGGCGAAGATCCCCTTCATTCGCGCTCCAGCCGCTGGGATGCCGCCTGCAGCTCCTGAGCGAGCCGATCGAGCTCGCGGCGCTGCCGGTCGACCGTGGCTGCCGAGTCCGTGCCGGACGCCTGGGCCCGCTGAGCGGCGGTCACCACATCCTGAGCCGCCCGGATGTCGGCCAGCACGCTGTCGCGCCTGGCGCCGATCCCGCCGATGGCGGTCATCGTCGAAACCGTCTGCGCCTCCTGCGCCAGGCGGTCGGCGACATCGGTCAGACCGGTGTCCTGCACGGTCGACAAGATCTGGTCCTGCTCGTGCAGGCCGAGCACGAGCCCGGCTGCGCGGGCGGCCGATGCGGCGGTTCCGGCGGACTGGGACAGGGAGCCGCGTGCGCTGTCGTCGGCGGAGCAGCCCACGAGCACGCCCGCCACCAGCAGCGCCACCGCCCCCGTGGCGATGTGTCGATGCTTCACGCCGAGGACTGTACGCGCGCTGTGAGAACGGTGAAAGTGGTGCTGCTGCGGCGGACTCCTACACGTCGGGCGCCGTTCGTGCGGGGACGTCCGGGCGGAAACCCGCCGTCGCCTCCTCGTAGGTGGTGTGCCTCCGCGCGGGGTGCGAGTCCGCCGGTGGTGGCACTTCGGCCCGGCTCAACGCGTGCAGCACCAGCTTCTCCACCAGGGCTGCTGCTGTGGTCTCGCGTGAGCGTGCGATCCGGACGAGGGCGGCGTACTCCTGCTCGCCGAGGCGGATCGTGAGGGGCATCCCAGCCGGGGCGCGGCCCGGCCCGTGAACGGACGCCGGTTCCGTCATCTCGGCGCTGTGAGATTCCTTCATGTCCGAAGCCTTACACAAGAGAGCGCTCTCCCTGGCTAGTCGATTTGTTCGCACGACGCACAGCCGTCCGGTGGTCTCGTTGCACTCGCCGGTCGTCACCGGCGAAGATCGTGTGCGTCGCGCGCAGGCGCCGTCCCGTTCCCCCCGGTCCACGACGGCGTCAGCGCGACACCTCCGCGGCGGGATCCTGGTCTTCGGGTGGCCAGGATCCCGCCGCCATAAGCCTCAGGCCCTCCTCCAGCCGCTCCCGGATGTCCGCCACCGGGACGATGTCGGCGCCGAACGAGAGCGCCATCGCCGCGGATGCTGCCGCCCCGACGATCCGGTGGATGCGCGGCTCCGACGCCCGGTCGCCCAGGGCCAGCTGGGACGACTCGGCTGCCACCGTCAGCGAGGCCCGCAGGCGTTCCCGCTCCGCCTCGGAGAGGAGCCCCGCCTGCAGGGCGGCGACCGCCTCCCGCAGCGCCGGCTCGACGAGGGAGCGGAGGACCGCCTCCGGGGCGAGGCCCCTCTGCTGCTTCAGCGCGGAGTCCAGTGTCGCGAGCAGGGCGGCAGGGGTGAACGGCTTGGCCAGGAAGTACGCGCCATCGCGCTCGACCGACGCTCGCGCAGAGGGACCGGGCAGCATCCCGCTCATCAGCACGATCGCCGCCCCGGGCTGCTGCTCCGCCACCATCCGGGCGATGCGTTCGCCGGGGACGCCGGGCATCATGATGTCGGTCACGACCGCATCGAAGCGGCGGCCACCGGCCAGCAGCTCGAGCGCCTCCGGGCCGCCCGCGACCTCGGTCACGAAATCGTTCTGGTCGAGGGTCTGCCGCACCAGCTCGCCGATCGCTGCCTCGTCGTCGACGACGAGCACCCGACGGCCGGCTCCGCGCGGCACGGCCGGCGCACGCACCGGGGAGCGTCCGTCTGCCTCTCCCTTTGCCTGGGGAAGGACGAACGCGATCGACGTGCCGGCGCCGGGAGCGGTCTCGACCTGCAGCTCGCCGCCGTGCGCCTTCACGATGGCGGCGGAGGTCGGCAGGCCGAGGCCGGTTCCGCTCTCCTTCGTCGTGAAGAACGGCTCCAGGATGCGGCCGGCCGTCCGCCCGTCCATCCCGACCCCCGAGTCGCGCACCTCGAGTCGCACTCCGGCGTCGCCGGCGGCCGCGCGCACGGTCAGCACGCCTCCCTCGGGCATCGCGTCGCGGGCGTTCGTGATCAGGTTCACCAGCACCTGGAACAGCTCGGTGTCGTCCCCCGTCACCGGCGGCAGCTCGGCGGGCGCATCCACCACCAGCTCGATGGAGCGCGGAAGCGTCTCGCGGCAGAACCGCTCGACCTCCCGCAGCAGGGCGCCCAGGTCGACCGGCTCCCGCCTCCCCTCGGAGCCGCGTGCGAACGACAGCACCTGACGGATCATCCCTGCCCCGCGCTGCGCCGCCGCATCGAGGGTGTCGAGCAGGTCGCGTCTGCGCGCATCCTGTTCGTCCTGCCGGAGCAGCTGCACCGACATGAGGATGGGCGTGAGCACGTTGTTGAGGTCGTGGGCGATGCCGCCGGCGAGGGTTCCCAGGCTCTCCAGCCGCTGGGTCCGGATGCGCTGCTCCTCCTGCCTGCGATGTTCGGTGATGTCCGAGTTGACGGCGAAGACGGTCACCTCGCCGTCCTCTCCGCGCGACAGCTGCCAGCGGCAGTCGGCGATGAGCAGCGAACCGTCGACCCGTCGCTGGCGCAGCTCGCCCACCCAGAACCCGTCGCGCATCAGCGCCTCGGTCGCCGCGTCGAACTCGGCCGGGTCGTCGTAGAGCAGCTCGCGCACGGAATGCCCCACCGCCTCGGACGCCGGGATGCCGTAGATCGCTTCCGCGCCGCGGTTCCAGTAGCGGATGACGCCGCCGAGGTCGCGCACCAGGATCGCGTCGCGCGCGGCGTCCAGCAGGGCGGCCTGCGACGCCACCCGCCGCGTGTACTGCTCGAGCGTGCGCCGGGCCTCCTGGTCCTCGGTCACATCCCGGACGATGATCGCGATGCCGCCTTCGGTGGGATGCGCGTCCACCTCGAACCAGCAACCCCACTCCGGCGAGTACGCGCGGGCGCTCCCAGCGACGCCGCGGTCCATCGCGTCGCGGTAGATGCCCTCGAACGCGCTGCCGAGCGCGGTCGGGAACATCTCCCACACGGTCCGGTCGCGCAGCCGCGTCTCGTCGATCCCGCCGAGCTGCAGCGCCCACGAGTTCGCGAACGTGAACCGCCAGGAGCGGTCGACGAAGCCGATGGCGTCGTGCACCTGGTCGAGCGAGTTCCGCAGCAGACGCGCCATCGCCCGCTGCTCCTCCCGGTGGCGCACCAGTGCGGTGACGTCGTGGAACGCACCGTGAATGCGGACCACCTCGCCGTTCTCGTTGCGCTCCGGCTCGCCCACCAGGTGCGCGTGCACCAGCCGGCCGGACGCGTCGACGATCGTGGCCCGCACATCCAGAGGGTCACCGTGGAGCGCGGTGCGCTGGAACGCGGTGCGCACTGCGCGACGGTCCTCCGGCTCGAACAGCGCGAGCGCCTCCGCGTCCAGCGGCACGCGGCCGGGCTCCATCCCGAGCAGGCGGAACAGTTCCTCGCTCCACTCGACACCGCCGGTCGTCACGTCGACGACCCACCCGGCGAAGCCGGCGATGCGGGCCGCCATGCGCACCAGCGCCTCGTTGCCCGCAGCCGCCGCGGCCGAGCGCTCCACGTCGCCGATGTCGCGGGCGATCGCCAGCACGGCCGCCACCGCGCCGTCGGTGCCGCGCAGGGGGATGATCGTCACATCCAGCGAACGCATGCGGCCCTCAGGCGTGAGGACGCGCGTGACGTACCGCCGATTCTGGCCGGCGAGCGCCTCCTCGAACCGGGCGAGCGTGTAGCCGAGGGAGTCGGGATGCAGCAGCCGAGCGAACGACATCCCCGTCAGCTCCTCGGCGGAATAGCCGGTCAGGTCGGCGAGCGCACGGTTGCACTCGACGAAGGTGCCGTCGACGTCGACGACGCACACGCCGTCCGGGTGACCGTGGAAGAGCGCGTCCAGCCCGTTCAGCCGCAACGCGTCGGACGGGGTCGTCTGCGACGCGCGCGGAGGCTTCGGCTGGGGCATGGGGGGATTGTAGGCGGACTTTCGGGCCTACACTGACGGCCATGGGCACGGAAACCCCGGGCCGGGAGGTCCTCGCGGTCGCTGACGACCCGCTCCCCCGTGGATGTTCGCTGCGCGAACGCCCGCGCCTCCTCGGCCGCCGGGGACGCGACCACGCTCAGCCGATACTGGTCAGGAGCGGCTGCCTGACCCGACCTGCTGAGCTCGCCGCGTGGCGTCCACCTCTGGGACGGTGACGAAGGGGCAGGAGCCAGAACCATGACCGACATACCCCCGCGAACACGGACCCTGCGCGCCGTGGTGGCCGACGACGACGTCTTCACGGCCTCGATGGTCGCGTCCGCACTCCGCTCCACCGGCATCGAGACCTCCCAGGCCACGAGCGCGGCCGACGCCTGGGACATCATCGCCGAGGTCGAGCCGAACGCCGTTGTCACCGACCTCGACTTCGGCGGAGGCGACTCCGGGGCAGAATTGCTGTGGCGCGTTCACCGCGAGCAGCCGTGGGTCGGCCTCGTCGTGCTCACCTCGCACCTCTCCCCGCAGCTGGCGGTCGGCGACGGCACCCTCCCGCCCTCGGTCGTGTACCTGGTCAAGTCGCAGGTGAAGGATGTGGATGTGCTGGTCGCCGCGGTCGACGCGGCGATCGTCGGCGGCGAGCACCAACTCGCCGAACCCGACGACGACGTCCGCACGGTCACGCGGGCACAGGCGGAGGTGCTGCGCCTTGTCGCCTCGGGCGCATCCACCCGCCGCATCGCCGCCGAACGCGGGACGAGCGTCCGCGCCGTCGAGACCATGCTCGGCCGCCTCTACACGGCACTCGGGGTGGATGCGGACGAGCAGGCCAACCCGCGGGTGACGGCCGCGCGCATGTGGCAGCAGGGGCGCGTGCGGATCCGCTAGCGCCCGGTCACGAACCGGAGGAGGCGCCTCAGCGCGCCCTCGCGCGGCGGCGGCGCCACGTCGTCGGTCACCGCGTCGTCGTTCTCGGCGAAGCCGGAGTAGCCGCAGTCCTGGCAGACCAGGAGGTCGCGGTGCACGGCCAGGCCGGCGCCGTAGTAGGGGTTGCTGACGAGTCGGGCCACCCCACGGCACTGCGGACAGCTCGCCTCGCGCATCGCCCCTCCTCTCGTCCGTCCCATCATGCGCCCGCTGGCCCGCTGAATCCTGCCCGTTTGTTCGGCACCCGAACGTATTCGACGCATCCTCACCCCCCGTCCGGGGGCATACCGGTGACGGTCCGATGAACAGCGGGTGAAGCGGGGCACGGCACGCCGGGAGCCACT
This sequence comes from Leifsonia sp. 466MF, assembly GCF_900100265.1. Taxonomy (NCBI): domain Bacteria; kingdom Bacillati; phylum Actinomycetota; class Actinomycetes; order Micrococcales; family Microbacteriaceae; genus Leifsonia; species Leifsonia sp. 466MF. The sequence goes on along the minus strand of NZ_LT629696.1, from coordinate 3,947,516 downwards.
TCTAGGATCGCTGACGCCGGACCGTCGCCGGCGTCCGACCCCACAGGAGCCCTCCCCCGATGTCGACCCGCGCCCGGCTCGCCGCTTTCTTCGCGGCCCTCGGAGCGCTCGTCGTCGTCGCGACGATCCTGACGATCGCGTTGCGGCCGGTGGCCGTCGCGCCGAACGCACCCGATGCGTTCGACATCACCGCGGGGATGGACGACTGCGGCCGTGGATGGGGCGAGAGCGGCGCCCCGAGCGGCGCGGCCGCCTCCGGTCTGACCGTGCACGGCGGCGACCAGACCTTCACGGTCACCAACACGACCGTCGGCGGCATCGAGGTCTACGTGCAGGCCGTCGACAGCAAGCGCGTCTACCTCGACCTCGAAAGCATCGGGGCCGGCGCCCACGCAACCGCACGCGTCACGCTCGGCGCCGGCCGCTACCGGTTCGTCTGCCTGCCCGCCGACGCCGACCCCGTCCACGGGCCTGTCGTCACGGTCGGCAAAGCGCCACCGGGCTCGCCGCTCACGCCCGGCATCGTGCCCGTCACCCGCAACGACCTCATCCCGGTCGCCAAGGCATACACCACGTGGGTCGCCTCCCGGCTGCCCGCGCTCCGCCAGCAGGTCGCCGCCGTCGCGGCCGACGCCGAGGAGGGCGACTTACCGGCCGCACGAAGCGACTGGCTGACGGCACACACCACCTACGAGACGCTCGGCGCGGCGTATGACGCCTTCGGCGAGCTCGGCGACCAGCTCGACGGACTCCCGCGCACAGATCCGACCGGTTTCCACCTCGTCGAATCGCAGCTCTGGCGCGGGGATGCGGCGGCGACGGTCGCCGCATCCGCTCACGACCTCCTCGCCCTGGTCGACCGGCTGCAGACCGAGTTCGCCGGCGTCCAGCTCGACCCCGGCGATGTGGCGCTCCGGGCGCACGAGATCGTCGAGGACGCCATCCAGGACACCCTGACCGGTGCGACCGATGCCGGCTCCGGCACGTCGCTGGCGAGCGTCGACGCCGAGCTGACGGGTGCGGAGCAGGCGCTCGCACCGCTGGAACCGGTGCTGACCGGGCGATACGAGCAGCTCGGTGACAGCCGGGCCGCCCTCACCGCCGCCCATGCGGTCGTCGAGGCCCATCGCGCGCCCGACGGCACCTGGACGCCACTCGACCAGCTCAGCCGAACGGACCGCGAGCACGTGGATGCGGCTCTCGACCGCGCCGCGGAACTGCTCGCCCCGGTCGCCGCCATCTGCGACCCGAGGAGGGACTCATGACGCCCATCGACCGCCGCGGCTTCCTCCAGGCGGGTGCCATCGGAGCGGCCGGCGCCGCCGTCGCCGGAGTGGGCCTCACGACCGACGCCCGAGCCGCGGCCGCCTCTCAGCCGTCAGCCGCCCATCCCGCCTCCCTCCCGTTCCACGGACAACACCAGCAGGGTATCCTCACCCCGCCGCAGCGCGAGGCGTCGTTCGTCGCGCTCGACGTCACCGCCGCATCCCGGGCCGAGCTCGCCGACCTGCTGAAGACGATCACCGAGCGCGCGCGCTTCCTCACCACGGGAGGCACACCGCCCGACCCGGGGCTCGTCGCACCGCCGCGCGACTCGGGCGTGCTCGGGCCGACCGTCGTCCCCGATTCGCTGAGCGTCACGCTTTCGGCCGGCGCTTCGCTGTTCGACGAGCGCTTCGGGCTGGCCGCGCGGAAGCCCACCCGGCTGCGGACGATGGACGAGTTCCCCGACGACGCCCTCCGCCGCGGGGTCTGCGACGGCGACCTGCTGCTGCAGGTGTGCGCGGCCGACCGGGATGCGGTCACGCACGCCGTCCGCGAGATCGCCCGGGCGACCCGCGGTGCCATGCAGGTTCGCTGGCGGCAGGACGGCTTCGTTTCGCCGCCCCGCCCCAGCGGCACGCCGCGCAACCTGATGGGGTTCAAAGACGGCACGAGCAACCCCGACACCGGGAACGCCGCCGAGATGGCGCGGCTGGTCTGGGCGAAAGCCGGCGACGAACCCACGTGGGCGGCGGGAGGGAGCTACCACGTCGTCCGCGTCATCCGCATGCTCGTCGAGTTCTGGGACCGCGTGAACCTGCACGAGCAGGAGAACATGATCGGCCGCCGACGCGACAGCGGCGCCCCGCTCACCGCCTCCGCCGAGTTCGACGATCCGCACTTCGAGAACGACCCGACCGGCGACGTCATCCAGCTCGACGCGCACATCCGGCTCGCCAACCCGCGCACGAAGGACACGGACGACCAGCGGATGCTGCGCCGCGCCTACAACTACGACGGCGGTCTCGACGCCAACGGCAACCTCGACATGGGCCTCGTCTTCGTCGCCTTCAACCAGGACCTCGACCGGCAGTTCGTCACCGTCCAGAAGCGCCTCGCCGGCGAGCCGCTCACCGACTACATCCAGCCCTTCGGCGGCGGCTACTACTTCGCGCTCCCCGGAGCCCGCGACTCCTCCGACTGGCTCGGGCGCACGATGCTCGCCTGACCAGTGGAGGCCGCCCGTCACGACCGTGCCGGGATCAGTGAAACAAGGAAGAAGGAATCGTGTTCAGACCCTCCCGTCTGCGCCGCTCCCCGGTCGCCCTCGCGGGTGTCGCGCTCGCCGGCGCGGCCGCCCTCGCCGGCGCCGGAATCCTCGCGGGTGCGCCCGCGGTCGCCACGGCCGGCGGCTCGCACGCCGACCACTCCGCCCAGACCCTCACCCCGATCAAGCACCTCGTCGTGATCTTCGACGAGAACGTCTCGTTCGACCACTACTTCGGGACCTACCCGAACGCCGCGAACACCGACGGGACGCCGTTCCAGGCGTCGCCGCGCACCCCGCGCACCGACACCCTCACGTCCTCCGGCACGCTGACGAACAACCCCAACCTGTACGCGCCGAAGCGGCTCACGCCCGCGCAGGCGGTCACGTGCGACCAGAACCACAGCTACGCCGCCGAGCAGGCCGCCGTCGACGGCGGGAAGATGGACATGTTCGTCCAGAAGACCGAGACCGACACCTGCACCGGCGCGTACGGCGCACCGGGGCTGGTCATGGACTACTACGACGGGAACACCGTCACGGGCCTGTGGAACTACGCCCAGAACTACGCCATGAGCGACAACAGCTGGGACACCACGTTCGGCCCGTCCACGCCGGGCGCGCTCAACCTCATCTCCGGTCAGACGCACGGCGGCACCGCGTACGACCCCAAGACCGGAGCCGTCCTCACCGCATCCACGGCCGTCCAGTCGCCCGACGCCAAGGGTGTCGGAACCGTGATCGGCGACCCCGACCCCGCCTACGACGACTGCTCGGACAACGACCACACGTCGTCCTCCGCCGTGGTCGGCATGTCCGGCCGCAACGTCGGCGACCTGCTCAACGCGCGCGGTGTCAGCTGGGGCTGGTTCCAGGGCGGATTCACGCCGACCACGGCCTGGAACGGCCAGGCCGGTTCCTATGCCAAGTGCGACGCGGTGACGGCCAACATCGCCGGCGCGACGCCGAAGGACTACTCGCCGCACCACTCCCCGTTCCAGTACTACAAGTCCACCTCGAACCCGCACCACCTGCCGCCGACCTCGGTGAAGGCGATCGGGCACACCGACCAGGCGAACCACCAGTACGACCTGACGTCGTTCGACGCGGCCCTGAAGGCGGACAACCTGCCGGCCGTGTCCTTCCTGAAGGCCCCGGAGGCGCAGGACGGCCACGCGGGATACTCCGACCCGCTGGACGAGCAGAAGTTCCTGGTGAACGAGATCAACGCCCTCCAGAAGTCGGACAGCTGGTCGAGCACCGCCGTGGTCGTCGCCTACGACGACTCCGACGGCTGGTACGACCACGTCGCCCCGAAGGTCGCGAACGGGTCCGCCGACCCGGCCGTCGACTCGACGGTGTGCACGAGCGTCAAGCGCACGCAGGGCGGCTACGCCGACCGCTGCGGGCCGAGCCAGCGCCTCCCCATGCTGGTCATCTCGCCCTGGGCCGCCCAGAACCGCGTCGACCACACGCCGGTCGAGCAGGCCAGCGTGCTGCGCTTCATCGAGAACAACTGGCTGACCGGACGCATCGGCGACGCCTCGTTCGACACGCGCGCCGGATCGCTCGGCGGGATGTTCGACTGGTTCCACCCGCAGCAGCGGGAGGTGCTCCTCGACCCGGCGACGGGTGCGGTCAGCTCGATCGTCCCCACCCGCCCGCACTGGCCGACGCCTCCGCGCGGCGGCTGGTCGGCGCAGCCGTAACACACCCTCGGAGGGCGGTCCGCAGCGTGCGGGCCGCCCTTCGTCGTGTTCGGGCTGCGGTCAGCGGACGTGCGACATGGCGTTGAGGAAAAGGCTCAGCCACACGATGAAGAACCCGACCTGCAGGAGGGTGAACACGGAACCGAGGATCACCGCGGCACGCGCCAACCCACGGCCGCCCTCGCCGGTCACCCGCGTCTGATTGAGGCCGATCACGCCGAGGACGATGCCGACGACGGGGATGACGAAGGCGCCGATGAACCCGATCAGGGCCATCGTGTTGATCTTCTGCGCCTGCGGAATCTGGGGCTGCGGAGGCTGGGCGGCGGTCACCGGTCCTGTTTACCGGATGCGGCGCCCGCGCGCGCATCCCCCGTCCGGTTGACACGCCGAGCGGCTCCCCGCGGTGCCGTCAGGCGATGGCGCCGCGCAACAGCTCGTCGAGCGACAGCGGGCGTCGGCCGGTCACGCGCTCCACATCGTCGGTGACGCCCGCGAGCTCGCCCGCCGCGATCGCCGTGTACGTCGAGACCCAGGCGTCGACCTGCCAGTCGGGGGCGTTCCACTTCGCACGCGAGGCGTACGCCTCCGGGATGGTCTCGTCATGGAACGAGACCGCCCGACCCGAGTGGGCGCTGAGCTTCTCGGCGACCTCCGCCAACGTGAGCTCCTCCGGACCGGTGAGGTCGTAGGTGACGTCGGCGTGCGCCGCCGGGTCCTGCAGAGCGACGGCCGCCACCCGGGCGACGTCGGCACGGGCGACCATGGCCGCTCGACCGTCGCCGGCGGGACCGCGGATCACGCCGTCGTCGCCGACGAGGAACTCGGCGAAGTCGAGGTACAGGTTGTCGCGCAGGAAGGTGTGGCGCATCGCCGACGAACGGATGCGCTGCTCGGTCGCGTAGTGGTCGCGGGCGAGCGTGAAGGTCGCGTCCGGCGCGGCCCCGAAGAACGACGTGTAGACGATGTGGCGGACGCCCGACTCCTCGGCCGCATCCACGAACGCCAGGTGCTCGCCCAGCCGTTCGGCGTTCTCGGCCGCGGACACCATGAGCAGGGTCTCCACGCCGTCGAGTGCGGAGAGCACCGCGTCACGGTCGCTGTACGTCGCCGCGGCCACGGTGGTCCCCGGGTAGCGGGGCGCACGCTCGGGGGACCGCGCCAGCATCCGGAACGGCACACCGGCGTCGGAGAGGAGGTCGGCCGTCATCCGACCGATCGCCCCGGTGACGCCGGTGACGGCGAGCGCGGGAAGGTCGCCGCTCATCTCAACCCCAGCACAGGCAGAACGGGTGACCGGACGGATCCTCGTACACCTGGAACCCGCCCTCCGCGTCGAGGTCGTCCGCCTGCCTCAGCAGCGTCGCGCCCACGGCGAGCGCGTGCTCGTGCGCCTCGCGGATGTCGTCGACGTAGAGGTCGAGGTGGAGCTGCTGCTGCGCGCCGTTCGGCCAGTCGGGCCGCTCGTGGTTGGGGGCGAGCTGAAACCCGAGGCGCGGCTCGCCGTTCACGTAGACCGAGCGCCAGTCGTCCTCGTCGCCGCGCACCTCCCCGCCCATCAGGTCGGCCCAGAAGGCCGACTCGCGATCGATGTCGGGGGTGTCGAACACCACGATCTGGCGGCTGATCTGCATGACAGCATCCAACTCCACGCCACCGACACGGGCAAGAGCCGCCCGCGCGCCGGTCAGCGGCCCAGCCTGTCGTCCAGCCAGTCGAACATCCGCTGCTCGGTGAGCGCGCGGGCGAGCGGCTGGACGTGGAAGTCCGCGCCCTCCGCCTCGGTGAACTTCACGAGGGTCGAGACGCCCGGCGTCAGCGATGCGAGCTGCTCCGACTGGCCCGGCCAGAACTGCTCGTGCTCCGGGTCGGTGATGAGCAGCGGAGTGGTGATTCGAGCGGCGACCTCCGTGACGTTGTACTGGAGCACGGCGCGCATCGTCTCGGCGTAGCCCGTGGTGCCGTACGGACGGGCGCGGAACTTCCAGGTGTACGCGAGCTCGTGCGAGAACTTCATTCCCATCTGCATGTCGCGGTCGAACTTCTCGTCCTGCCCCTCGTCGAGCAGTTTGCGCATGTTCGCGGGCAGGTGCTCGGTCCAGGAGGTCGAGACGTCCACCACTCCCGGGTCGGCGATCGCGGCCGCGAACCGGTGCTCGAAGGCGAGCGCCCGCGGGACCCAGTACCCGGCCTGGCTGATGCCGTAGAGGGCGATGCGGTCGGCGTCGACGCCGTCCTGGGCGCGTACGAAGTCGAGGACGGGGGTGAGCACGGCCTCCCAGTCCGGCCGGAACGGTACGTTCCGCTCGAACAGCATCGACTGCTGCCCCGGCCCGTCGAAGACGAGGGCGTGATAGCCGCGCGCGAGCGCCCCCGACACCGCCGACGACCACAGGCTGGTGAGCGCCCCGTCGCTGCCGTTGGCGACGACCAGCAGCGGGCGGTCGTCGCCGGCCGCACCGGGCGCGCGGAACCGGTAACCGGGCATCGTAGTGTCTTCGTAGGGGATCTCGACCCGAGCGATATCCCGGTCGACGAGGTCCACCCAGCGATCCCACGCGGCCCGGTGTTTGCGGAACGTCGGCAGCAGCTCCTCCTCCGTCGGCAACGAGGCCACCGCGTTCAGGGCCGTCGCGTAGTACGAGGCCGCCCGCAGGTACGCACTCGCGGCACTGACCGCGTGTCCCGCCGTAGCGGACGCATCCGCCTGGGCGGCGATCCGGTCGCCGAGGCCGAGCCAGGCGCGGAACCAGCCATCGTGGTCCTTCTCGCCGACCCCCTCGACCGCAGCGAGCACCTCGCCGATGTCGGCAGCGCCGCTGAAGGCCTGACCGATCGTGGTGCGGATCTCGAAGTCGAAGTCGGCATTGCCGGAGAACCGGAACTCGTGCGTTCGCGCCATGGCACCAGCCTGGCCGCAGGTCGCCGCGGTCGCCAGCCCTCGCGTGGGGCACATCCGCCCGGTGGATGCTGCGTCAGTCGATGAGGTCGAGCTCGACCAGTCGCCGCAGCACCTCTCTTCCGGCGGGCGGGCAGCGGTCCGCGTCGGCGCTGGTGGTCCAGTGGATGGCGTCGACCTCCGCCGACGGAGCCGGCTCCTCCTCAGTCACCGCGCGGAACACGCGCATGTGCACCTGACGTCCGTCCGGCTCGCCGTGCGCCTGCGTCCGCACCTCGAAGAGCTCCTCCAGGTCGTCGGGCGCCAGACGGAGCGCCACCTCCTCGAACGCCTCCCTGGCCGCCGCCTCCGCCGCGGTCTCGCCCGCATCCACTTTGCCGCCCGGCATGTAGTAGACATCGCGCCGACGGGCGGTCACCATGAGCACGGCTCGGTCGCGCACCACCGCGACGGCGGACACGATGAGTGGAGCGGAGGTCACCTCTCCACGCTAGCGAAGGCGGGGGGAGCGCGTGTCACGATGGACCATGCTCACGGACGACTTTGCCGACACCTTCGTCGCAGGCTGGCTGCGCGACTGGAATGCCCACGACCTCGAAGCCCTGCTGTCCCACTACACGGACGACGTGACCTTCAGCTCGCCGCTGGCCGTGCGGCTGCTGCCCGGCAGTGACGGAGTCGCCCGGGGGAAGGACGCGCTCCGCGCCTACTGGACGGCCGGTCTGGCGGCGCTCCCGGACCTCCGCTTCGAGGTGCTCGACCACTTCGTGGGCGTTGAGACCCTCGTCATCCGTTACCGCAACCAGAACGGCGGAGTGGTCTGCGAGGTGCTCGAGTTCCGCGACGGGCTGGTCGCGCGCGGCCACGGAACCTACCAGCGCCCTTAGCCGGCCTCGGCCACCTGCTTCAGGTTGCGGAGGCCCTTCTCGAAGTCGCCGCCGACCAGCTTGTCGAGGTTGACGAAGCGTGTGTAGAGCTTCTGCGGCGTCTCCATCCGCCAGGTCACCCGCGTGGCGTCGCCCTCCGGCTCCAACACGAATCGCAGCTCGTTCGAGGAGCGGAAGGGCCGTGTGAAGTCGAGGTGGATGCCGACACCCGCGTCGTCCACGGCGGTCACCCTCATGGCTCCGGCGCCCGCCTTGCGGTTGCCCGACCAGGTGTACGTCGAGCCGATCGCGCCCGGCTCGCCCGAGTACTCGCGCTTCAGCTCCGGGTCCATGTCCTCCCAGGGCGACCACTGCGTCCACTCGGGCAGCCGGGAGATCAGCGGCAGCAGTCGCTCCCTGCCCGCCTGGATGCGTTCGGTGCGCTCGACGACGACGGTTCCGGCCATGCGCTGACCATAGCGCTCGGGTGCCCGCCGGAGGAAGCGTTCCGGCGAACGGCCGGACGTGCCAGGATCGGGGCGTGACCGGCCGAACAATGCTGCTCGACAGCGCTTCCCTCTACTTCCGTGCGTTCTACGGCGTGCCCGACACCGTGAAGGCACCCGACGGGACGCCGGTGAACGCGGTGCGCGGGTTCCTCGACATCATCGCGAAGCTGGTGACCGACTACCAGCCGGATGCGCTCATCGCCTGCTGGGACGACGACTGGCGGCCGCGCTGGCGTGTCGACCTCATCCCCAGTTACAAGGGGCACCGGGTCGCGCAGCTCGTCCCGGGGGGCGTCGACGTCGAGGAGACGCCGGAGGCCCTCGTGACGCAGGTGCCGGTCATCCGCGAGGTGCTGGACGCCGTCGGCATCCCGATCGTCGGTGCGGCGGAGCACGAGGCCGACGACGTCATCGGCACCCTCGCGACGACGACCACGGGCCCAGTGGATGTGGTGACCGGCGACCGCGACCTGTTCCAGCTCGTCGACGACGAGCGGGAGGTCCGCGTGATCTATACCGCTCGCGGCATGAGCAACCTCGAGCTCGTCACGGGCGACGTCGTGCAGAGCAAATACGGCGTGCGCGCCGATCAGTACGCCGACTTCGCGGCGATGCGCGGCGACACCTCGGACGGCCTCCCCGGCGTCGCGGGCATCGGCGAGAAGACGGCCGCCGCGCTCTTGGCGGACTACGGCGACCTCGCCGGGATCATCGCGGCGGCGAAGGATTCCTCCAGCGGCATGAAGCCGGCGGCCCGAGCGCGCTTCGCCGCGGCAGTCGACTACCTGGCGGTCGCGCCGCGGGTGGTCGAGGTCGTCCGCGACCTGCCGCTGCCCGAGGTGGATGCGCGACTCACGGCGCCGAGCGTCCACCAGCGCGAGGCACTCAGCGGCCTCTCCGAGCGGTGGGGACTGGGCGGTTCGCTCGACCGGCTGCTCACAGCGCTGGAGCGCTGACCCCGCGGCTCACCCCTCCGAGGTCGGCTCCCAGCGCCACAACTCCCGCTGGGCGAGCAGCGCCAGCTCGCGCAGCACGTCGAGGTCGGCCTCGCCGTCGGCCTGCTCCCGTGGCGCGCGACCGAAAACGCAGAGCGCTCCGATGCGGGTGCCGTCGGGCGCCTCGACCGGGTAGCCGGCGTAGTACCGCAGACCCGCCGGCCCGGTGACGAGGGCGTTGCCCGCGAACCGCTCGTCCTCGACGGCGTTCGGCACGATCATCCCGTCGGGCGTCTGGATGGTGTGGATGCACGCCGACTGCTCGATCGGGATCGCGTCGAGCACGGACCCGGTCGACGCCAGCGGCCACTCGCGCGCGTCGTCGAGCACGGTGAACATGGCGATCTCCGTGCCCAGGGTGCGCTTGGCCGTGCCGACGATGCCCTCGAGGCGGGCGTCGCCGCCCCGACGGCTCAGCTTGAGGCGTTCGATCGCCTCGACGCGGTCCGCACCCTCCGTGGTCGGGGCCGTCCGCTGCGAAGCGCACTCCTGCAGGGAGGGGGCCAGCGCATCCACGATCTGCCGGGCCCAGAACAGGTAGTCCCCGGGAGTGCGGTGGCGACGGCCGCCGACGCGCGGGGGTGCCGACAGGGCGACGAACAGGCTGCCTGTGTCGTGGCAGGCCTCGCGGGCGATGGCGTTCAGGCGCTCCGCGTGCGCGTCGGCCAGGAGGCCGGACGGGGTGTCGTACGGGCGGATCGAGCGGATGGGCTGGGCCCCCAGCCACAGCACGGAGCGGGGGCCGCGCTGGTGCACGTCGGTGAGCAGCCGCCGCAGGCGCGCGCCCCAGCGGCGCGGCTCGGCGAACCGGAGCGCGTCGGCGACGGCGGCGCTCAGCACGACGGCGTCGTAGCGGTCGACGCCCGCCGCATCCACCATCCGCTTCAACCTGCGGACCCCCGCCGACGGGTGCGGCACCACATCCACGACCGCACCGCGGTCGGTCGCCGCAGCGAGCGACCGGGCCACCGCCCCGGGAAGCGCGAGGTCGTGGCTGCCGACGCCCCAGCCCACGACCGGGCCGGAGCCGATCAGCAGGACGCGCAGCGGGCGACGCCCGGCCACGGATCCCTGCCGCCCGTCGAGCGGGCGCACCAGGCGAGCACGGACGGCGGCGACGCGCGCAAGGTGCGCACGCCTCGCGAGCCGGCGCGGCAGAGACACCCGTTCGTCGTCCACCTCTCGACCGTATCCCGCGCGCCACCGGTGACCGCAATCGGATCGGCGCGTCCTGTTCGCTGCGCGACGCGGGCGGGCGGGAAGGGAGGAGTTACGAAGACGACACACCGGCGGCGACCGGAAAAGGAGGAGGATGCGCGGACCGCGCCGCGCATCCTCCTCCTGTTGAGCCCGCTACGGCAGGACGTGGCCTGCCGACGTGAAGAGCCGGTACCACTCCTCGCGGGTCAGCGGGATCTCGGAGCCGGCCGCCGAGTCGCGCACCCGCTGGTCGTTGGTCGTGCCGAGGACGACCTGCATTCCCGCCGGGTGGCGCGTGATCCACGCCACCGCGATCGCGGTCGGGGTCACGTCGTACTTCTGCGCCAGCTCGTCGATCACGTCGTTCAGCTCGGCGTAGTTCTCGCGGTCGCCGAGGAAGACGCCGTCGAAGAAGCCCTTCTGGAACGGCGACCACGCCTGCAGCACGATGTCGTGAAGGCGGGCGTAGTCGAGGATGCCGTTGTCGCGCGAGATCGACTGGTCGAGACCCGCCATGTTGGCGGCGACGCCCTGCGCGATCAGCGGGGCGTGGGTGATGCTGAGCTGCACCTGGTTGGCGACGAGCGGCTGCGAGAGCGACCGCTGCAGCAGCTCGATCTGACCCGGCGTCTGGTTCGAGACGCCGAAAGCGCGCACCTTGCCCGCGCTCTGGAGCTCGTCGAAGGCGAGCGCGACCTCGTCCGGCTCCACCAGGGTGTCCGGGCGGTGCAGCAGCAAGATGTCGAGGTAATCCGTCTTCAGCGCCTCCAGCGACTCGTCCACCGAGCGCAGGATGTGCTCGCGGGAGAAGTCGAAGAAGCCCTCGCGGATGCCGACCTTCGACTGGATGACGACCTGGTCGCGCTCGGAGGCCGGGATGGCGCCCGCGTCGCCGAAGCGGCGCTCGCAGCCGTGACGCTCGGTGCCGTAGATGTCGGCGTGGTCGAACATGGTGATGCCCTCGTCGCGGGCGGTGCGGACCAGGGTGCGGATCTGCTCGTCGTCGAGGGACGAGATGCGCATCAGGCCGAGGATGATGTTGGAGGCGGTGATGTCGGTTCGGGGGAAGGTGAACATCTTCATGCCTTCCATCTAACTCCGCGTCAAGCCCCTGTCTGCAACGGTTTTCCGCGACTACCGTCGGCGAGGCCAGAGAAGGAGCCCCCCGATGACCATGACGCCCGAATTCCATGTCGCCGTCGACGACTTCGCGCAGGAGACGGCGCTGGGCCGCCGTCCCACCACGCGGTCGCGGTACATCGTCCACGCTCTGGGCCGCGACTTCCGGGTCACCGACGAGATGGCCCGCATCTTCCTGAACCAGGTCGAGCGGGTGGCGGCGACCGACGCGTCCGCTCTGGTGGTGCTTCGGCACGAAGCCGGGGTCGAGCTCCTGCTCGTCACCGACGACAACTCGTTCTCCATCCGGACGGTGTAGCCGGGCGTCGACGGTGCGCCCGTAGGCTTCTCGGCGTGGGCTCGGAGACGGACGACGGTACGGACGGGGAGGCGCTCGAGCGCGTCCGTGCGGCCATCGCCTCCGCGGTCGCGACGCTCGCCGAGGCCGGTGCGCGTCAGGAGGCGCTGGCGGAGTACGTTCCCGCCCGCCGTCAGTTCCTGATCCAGCGCGAGCCCGTGCTGCGCGGAATCGGAAGCGTGTGGCGTCTCGGCGTCTTCCTGCTGGATGCGGAGGGCGTTCTGCGCGCCACCGGGACGCTGGTCCGGGCGACGCCTCCTGGGCGGCCGCAGTACCAATCCCGGTCGGCGGAGGAGCGCAGGGCCTTGCGGGCTGCCGCGGCTCGCGGACGCTTCCGGGACGGCGAGACGGTGAACTTCGACGCGCCGGTCATCCCGCTCGACGCATCCATCCTCCGCGCCTCGACGGGCCCACTGTTCGTGCGGGATGCTCAGCCGCTGGTGCGCTGGAGCCCGGCGGCGGGGGACGCGGGCGCGCGCGACTTCGGCGCGTACCTGAGCGAGCGGGTGGACCTGCTGGCCCACCCGCCCGAGGGAGCCTGACTCAGACGGCCGGCGAGGTGGAGCTGGAGCCGTTCCCGCTCTTGCCCGTGACCTCGTCGATCTTGGAGGTCGCCTTCTCGGTGACCTTGCTGACGGTCTCGCTGACCTTGTCGCCGACGTCGGAGGCGGCACGTCCGGCGAAGTCCTTGACGTCGCCCTTCACGTGCTGCACGGTGTCCGATTCGGCGAACCCGCGCCACTTGCGGCGCATGTCCTCGTATGCACCGCGCCCGGCGCGCGACCCGATGATGAAACCGACGGCGACTCCTGCGGCAAAGGTGATGATCTTCATGGCTCGCACCGTACGCGCGGCTTCGCGAGCGCGACAGGGGTCGACGGCGAGTGCACAATGTGACCGTGACCGGACAGTGGGTGGATGCCAGCACGGCGATCCTGGTCGAGGGCGCCAGCGACCGGGCGGCCGTGCTCGCCGCCGCCCGCATCCTCGGCGTCGACCTGGCGGCCGACGGGGTCGCGGTCGTGCCCATGGGCGGCGCGATGAGCGTCCGCCGGTTCGCCGCTGAGCTCGGAGGGGACGCCGGACTCCGGCTGCGCGGACTCTGCGATGCCGCCGAACTGCGCTTCTTCCAGCGCGCCGGCCTCGACGAGGAGGCCGTGTTCGTGTGCCGTCCGGACCTCGAGGCCGAGCTCGTGCGTGCGCTGGGGCATCGACGGACGGAGGACGTGCTCGAGCGGGAGGGCGACCTCCGGCTGTTCCGGATGTTCCAGCAGCAGCCCGCCCAGCGGGTGCGTTCGCTCGACCAGCAGCTGCACCGGTTCTTCGGCACCACCTCGGGCCGGAAGGAGCATTACGGCGCCGTTCTGACCTCCGCCCTCGCCGCGCACGAACTGCCCGCGCCGCTCCGGGGCGTGATCGGGGCCGGCCAGTAGGGTGGGCGGATGCCCGAGACGACCGACCCCGCCCTGCTGCAGCGGCTGAGGGAACTGTTCGACGCCAGGGACCGCGACGACATGGCGCCGACGATCGCCGCGCTGCGCGCCGTGCTGGCCGAGCATCCCACCGATCCGCACGTGCTCTACGAGGTCGGAGGCGCCTACGACACCGCGGGCGAGGAAGAGACGGCGGCGGGATACTACGAGCGCGCCCTCGACGCCGGGCTCGCCGGCGACACCCTGCGGCGGTGCCTCCTGCAGTACGGCAGCACGCTGCGGAACCTCGGCCGGTTCGACGAGTCGCTCGCGGTGCTCGACCGGGCGCGGGAGCTCTTTCCCGATTCGGAGTCGGTGCTCGTCTGGCATGCGCTGTCGCTGCACGCGGCGGGCCGCAGCGACGGCGCGATCGCCGAGCTCATGGAACTGGCCGCCGACCGCATCCGCACGCCGGACCTGCTGCGTTACGAGGCGGCCATCCGCGGCAACGCCGAGTACCTGCGGTCGCTCGACGGCGAGCGCTGAACCGGTCGCGTCGGGGCCGTGCTCGGGGCCGTGTCAGGGCGCGAGCAGCGCCGCGATGACCAGCAGGGAGGGCACGGCGAAGATGGTCGTGAACAGCACGATGTCGCGCGCGACGGGCATCCCGCGTTCGTAACGCGCCGCGAAGTTGTAGACGTTCTGCGCGGTCGGCAGCGCGGCGAGCGCGACCGCCGCGAACAGTGGCTGTCCCTCCAGCCCGAAGACGAACCGGGCGACCAGGAACGCGAGCAGCGGCATCACCGCCGACTTGAGCGCGACGGCCACGACGATCGGTGTGCGGCCCGTCCCCGCCTGCAGCGGCTTCGAGCCGACCAGCGACATCCCGAACGCCATCAGCACCAGCGGCACCGCGGCACCGCCGAGCAGCTCGAACGGCTGGTACACGGCATCCGGCAGCTGGATCCCGCTCACGTCGACGAGGATGCCGAGCACCGACGCGATGATCATCGGGTTGCGGATGGGCTGGGTCAGGATGCAACGCACCGACATCGTCCCGCGGCTGGTGGTGTCGAGGATCGTGAGGGCGATCGGCGCGAAGACGATGAGCTGGAGCAGCAGCACGGGCGCGACATAGGACGCGCTGCCGAGCACGTACACGGCGACCGGGATGCCGATGTTGTTGGCGTTCACGTATCCCGCGCCCAGCGCTCCGATCGTGGTCTCGGGGGCGGGCGACCGGAAGAACGCGCGGGACAGCGCGACGAACACGGCGGCCGAGGCGACGGCGGCGATCGCGGCGACGAGCAGCTGGGTCGAGAACACCACCCGGAGGTCCGCGTGGGCGAGGGTGACGAACAGCAGAGCAGGATTCGTCACGAAGAACGCGATCCGGTTCAGCACGTACGGGGCGGTCGGACCGCCGATCCGCAGCCGCCCGGCGACGTAGCCGACGAGGATCACGAAGGCGATGATCCCGAACCCGGTCAGTACGCCGCCCACCGGTCCAGCGTACGGGAGGGATCAGCACCGATCGGGTTGACGCGACGCGCCGTCGCTGACTGCCGCGCGACGGCGAGTCGCGTCAACCCGTCAGCCGCGGGCCCGGCGCGACGGCCGCGCCACCCGCACGGCCAGGGCGACCAGGAGCAGAAGCAGCGCCGCCGCGAAGGCCGTGATCGCGACCGGCGCCGAGACGAGCGAGCCGGTCAGACGCGAGACGCCGATCCAGGCGAGGCCCCACGCCGACGCGACAGCCGGGGCGAAGCGGCCGCCGTCCCAGACCGCGAGGGCGCAGCCGATGACCGCGAAGACCGCGAGCAGGGCCATCGCCCAAGCATGCGGACTGCCGCCGAAGCCGTCGAACCCGGCCACCTGCAGCAGCGAGGTGATGTTCGCGACGGTCGCCACCATGACCCACCCCAGGTACAGGCCCATCACGCCGTCGAGGAGCACGGCGTCGGCGGTGGAGTCGCCGGGGTGGCGGCGGAGCACGACGAACGCGGCGATGAGGACGACGAGCAGCGCCACGATCGCGACCACCGAGAGCGCCAGCTGGCCGGCTTGAACGGAGAGGATCCACGCGGCGTTCAGGAGCAGGGAGGCCAGCACCCAGAATCCGGCACGGCGCTGGCGGTCGCGCGCGGCCTGCGACGGCAGCGCCTGCCAGATGGCGTAGGCGACCAGCCCGCCATAGATCACCGACCAGATCGCGAACGCGGGTCCGGCGGGGGCCAGCAGGGTCGCGTCCGCGCTCAGGGCGCCGCCCGCGACTTCGGGGATGGGCGTTCCCCCGGCGAAACCGGAGCCGACCACCGCACCGATCAGCGCCACGACCGTGCCGGCGATGACGAGGGATTGGCGGACGCGGTCGGCCGGCATGGGCCGCGCGGCGGCGAGCGTGCTCATGCCACGCACGGTAGTCCTGTCGCCCGCGGCGGTGAAGGGATGCGCCCGCCGGCGCTACGCGGACGGCGCGGACGCGACGACCACCGTCGCGCCCAGGTCGTCGTCCGACTCGATGCGCGACGTGAGCCCGGCAGCTGCGAAGAGGGCGGACGAGACGGCTGCCTGCTCCTCGCCGGCCTCGATCAGCAGCGTTCCGCCCGGTGCGAGCCAGCCCGGGGCCTCCGTAGCGATGCGGCGGTGGATGTCGAGGCCGTCCGCGCCGCCGTCGAGCGCCATCCCCGGCTCGTGGTCGCGCGCCTCCGGCGGCATGAGGGCGATCGCTTCGGTCGGGACGTAGGGCGCGTTGACGGCCAGCACATCGACGCGGCCGCGCAGCTCGGAAGGGAGCGCCGCGAACAGGTCGCCCTCGAAGACACGGTCGGGAGCGACGTTGCGCCGCGCGCATGCGACGGCGACCGGATCCAGATCGGCGGCATACACCTCGGCGGCGGGCACGCGGTCGGCGACGACCGCGCCGATCGCACCGACACCGCAGCACAGGTCGACCACGACGGCGGCGCCGGACACGGCGACCGTGGCCGCGGCGAGATCGGCCGCGCGCCCGGCGAGCAGTTCGGTGCGCCGCCGCGGCACGAAGGCCCCCGGGGCGACGTGGAGGCGGAGCCCACCGAACTCGACCCAGCCGAGCAGCGGCTCGAGCGGCTCTCCGGCGACACGACGCGACACCAGGGCGTCGAGTTCGGCGGGCGAACCGGCCGCCTCGATCAGCAGGCGCGCCTCGTCTTCGGCGAAGACGCATCCCGCAGCCCGCAGGCGCGCGACGATCCGGGGGTCGGGTTCGGTCACGCGGCCATGCTAACTGCGCCCGTCAGTACGGGCGCTCGGAGAGCAGCCGCGCCAGGTGGGCGGCGTTCTTCGCCACGACGGCGTTCGCGCTCGCCACGGCCTCCGGGGTCTCGTCGAGGTCCTTGTAATCGACGGTCTGCATCGCCTCGCCGTTCCAGTACGTCGCGCCCTGCGACGGGATGCTGAAGCCGACGTCGTTGAGCCCCTGGAAGAGGTCGGCGATGATTCCGTGCGCGCCGTCCTCGTTGCCCACGACGCCGACGATGCCCACCTTGCCCTCGATGAGCGGTCGGCCGGCGTCGTCCGTCTCCGACAGCTCGGCGTCGAGACGCTCCAGCGCGCGCTGCGCCACCGACGAGAGGTGTCCCATCCACGTGGGCGTGACGATGAGCAGGATGTCGGACGCTATGATCTGCTCGCGGATGTGCGGCCACTGGTCGCCATCGCCCTCGTCGAGCTCGACGCCGGGCTTGATGTCGTAGTCGACGAGGCGCACCGCGGTGCCGGTCACATCGTGGGTCGCCAGCTCGTCGAGGAGCTGGCGCGCGAGCAGCTGACTGCTCGACTCGCCGGGCGACGGCTTGAGCGTGCAGACGAGGGCGAGCGCGGTCAAGGGTCTGGTCTGATCGGTCATTCCGCGAGTGAACGCGCACCGCTCCATCACCGCAAGGCCACACCGCAAAGCCTTGACCTTTCCCCCAGGTGATCGTATGGATTGGTGATGAAGCGCATCCATTATGCGAGCGGTTCTCTCCTCACCGGAGACGACATCGCCGACGTCATCGTGCGCTTCGCCGCCGCGCTGGCCCAGAACAACGCCGCCGCCGAAGTCCGCGCCCCCGTTGTCGTGGACGGGGGCAGCACCGGGGAGGTCCTGCTCCTGCTCGGCCCGGCCAGCCAGATGCTGGCGGAGGACGCCGAGTATTCGGGATCCGAGCTGCACGATCAGCCGTTCGTCGACGAGTTCGAGCACCGGATCGCAGCCCTCGCGCCACAACGGGCGACCTACGTCGAGCACGGCACCGACGACATCCCCGACGTCGACCTCGACCTGCTCTGACCGCGGCCGATACAGAGTCGGACTGGCACAACGCGGGGGGCCGCGTACTATCGGGCAGGAAACGACGACCGGGAGAGGTAAATGCAGGTGTTCCACGTCTACATCGACGACCTGAGATTCACCTTCGTCGACCGCGCACCGGTCGAGGAACTGAAGGCCCGGGTCGTTCAGGCGAGCAGGAACGACGGCGACTTCGTCTCCATCTCGCAGTCCAGCAGACCTCCGAGTGAGATCTTCGTCACCGCGCAGACGCGCGTACGGATCGAGACCGCCACGATCCCGCGCGACCCCGTCGCCTCCGGAGCCACCGCCGGGGAGGACGACGACGACGCGTTCTGGTTCGACTTCGACTCGCTGGCCTGAAGTCAACCGCTTCCCACGGCGTCCTCGACGGGGGATGCTCGTCTCATGCCGCCGACGACGTCCCTCTGGCTCGAGACCTCCCCGCACATCCCGACCGACACGTTCGAGTGGGATGGGCACTACGACACGATCGTCGTCGGCGCCGGCCTGACCGGCCTCGCCACCGCCCTGATGCTCGCCCGCTCGGGGATGCGCGTCCTGGTGCTGGAAGCCCGCACCGTCGGCGCGGTCACGACCGGCAACACGACCGGCAAGGTCAGCCTGCTGCAGGGCACGACGCTCTCGTCGATCCGCCGCCACGCCTCCGAGGCCGTGCTCTGCGCCTACGTCGACGGCAACACGGCGGGCCAGGGCTGGCTGCTCGACTTCCTCGAAGAGCAGGCCGTCCCGTACGAGACGCGTGACGCCGTCACCTACGCGACGACGCTCGACGGCCTGGACAAGCTGGATGCGGAACTCGCCGCCGCCCGCGTCGCCGGCCTCGACGCCGTGGAGGAGCGCACCACCGAGCTTCCGTTCGCGGTGGAGGGTGCCCTCACCCTGGGCGGTCAAGCGCAGGTCCATCCGCTGAAGGTCCTTGCCGCGCTCGCGGCGGAGTTCCGGCGGCTCGGCGGGAGGATCGTGGAGGGCGAGCGCGTCACCGACGTGTCCGCCGCGAAACCGGCTGTGGTGACCAGCACCTCCGGCACTTCCCGCGCCGACCAGGTCGTCATCGCGACCGGGACGCCCATCCTGGACCGCGGGCTGTACTTCGCCAAAGTCGAGCCGACGCGCTCGTACGTCACCGCGTTCCGTGTTCCGGGCGACATCCCGGAGGCCATGTACATCTCCGCCGACTCGCCCACCCGCTCCCTCCGCACCGCGACCGCGGCGGACGGGAGCCGCCTGCTCCTCGTCGGCGGCAACGGTCACCCGGCCGGCCGCGCGGACTCGCCGGCCGAGAAGCTCGCCGACCTCACCACCTGGGCCGAGCGCACCTTCCCCGGCGCGGAGCGGACCCACTGGTGGGCGGCGCAGGACTACCGGTCGGCGAACCGCATCCCGTTCGTCGGCTGGCTGCCCCGCGGCCGCGGACGCATCTACCTGGCCACCGGCTACGACAAGTGGGGGATGACGAACGCCGTCGCCTCGGCACTCAGTCTCACCGCCGACCTGACCGGGGAGACGCTCGAGTGGGCGCGCGTGATGCACCACCGGGTCACCCGGCCCGTGGACATCGCCTCGGGCGTCGCCATGAACGCCGGCGTCGGCAAGGCCGCGGTGACCGAGTGGGCGTCCGCTCAGACAGGCCCGGAGGTCGGCGACGAGCCGGTCGCGGAGGGCACCGGAACGGTCGGCCGACGCGGTCGCACCCCGGTCGCCGTGTCGACGGTCGACGGGACGACGTGCGCGCTCACCGCAGTGTGCAGCCACCTCGGCGGCGTGGTCCGCTGGAACGACGCCGAGCTGTCGTGGGACTGCCCCCTGCACGGCTCGCGCTTCGCACCGGACGGCACGGTTCTCGAAGGTCCGGCCACCCAGCCGCTCGCGCCGGCCCCCGCGGCCCGCGCGGCGGAGACGGCGGGCTGACGGGCGCTTCCCCCGGCAGCCACCGGCCCGCCGAACCGCGTCGGCCCGCCCGGTGAGGCCTAGTCAGGCCATTCGGCCCGGGAGTATGGTCGCCGCATGACGAATCCAGACGACGAGAGCACACCGCGCCCCGCCGGACCCACCGGGGCGGGCGAGCCGGTAAGCCCGCCGCCCGCATCCGATCCGACGCCTCCGCCTCCCCCTCCGCCCAGTCAGGGCATCCCGGCTGCACCACCGCCGCCGCCCAGCTCCTACCCCGCCGCGGCCACCGGTCCGTCCACCGCCGTCGCGCCGACGTCTCCGCCGAACACGGTCAACATCGCGTTCTGGCTGTACGTCGCCGGTGCAGTGCTGAGCGTGATCAGCGGCATCATCACGATCGCGGTCGTCTCGGGATCGCGCGCCGACCAGGTGCGCGTCATCGAACAGCAGGGCGCCGACCTCCGAGGCCTCACGGCGCAGCAGGTCGCGGACGCGTCCGTCACGTTCCTCGTGACCTGGTCGATCGTCACCCTGATCTTCTGGGCCGTCGTCTTCGTCCTCTTCGCCTACTTCATGCGCCGCGGCGCGAACTGGGCGCGCATCGTCCTCACGGTGCTCACCGTGCTCTCGCTGCTCAACCTGCTGACCGGCTTCGGAACCGGGCTGCTGCAGGTGCTGGCGACGATCGTCGCGGTCGTGCTGATGTGGCTGCGCCCCTCGAACGAGTACTTCGGCGCGGTGAAGGCCGCGAAGGGGCCGCGCGTCTGATCGCACCCTGACAGCCGGCTGTGCCGGGCGTACTGTTCCTGCCGAAACGGAAGGAGCGGATATGCCCGGCAACAAGCCCCAGCTGAAAGACCAGGAGCTCTACGAGAAGCTGCGCAAGGAGGGGGACTCCAAGCAGAAGGCTGCTCGCATCTCCAACGCCGCAGCATCCCGCGGCCGATCCTCGGTCGGCCGCAAGGGCGGCGACTCCGGTTCGTACGAGGACTGGACCGTGCCCGAGCTGAAGAAGCGCGCGAAGGAGCTCGGCCTCAGCGGCTACTCCAAGAAGAACAAGGGCGAGCTCGTGAAGGAGCTCCGCAACCACTGAGTCCCGCGCGTACACTCGCCGCATGGACCTGCGGGATGTGGCCGGCGAGTTGTACTCGGTCGCACCCGGCGACTTCATCGCCCGGCGCAACGCCGCCGCGGCCCAGGCCGACCGCTCGACGGCCAAGCAGATCAAGACCCTGCGCAAACCGTCGGCGTCGGCGGCCGCGATCAACGCGCTCACCCGCGAGCACCCGGACCTCGTCGGCGACGTGCTGGAGATCGGCTCGCGGATGCGGGATGCGTTCGCCTCCCGCGACCGCGCCGAGATCCGCGCGCTCACCCAGGAGCGCCAGCGGCTGCTGCAGCGCGCGACAGACGGACTGGACCTCAGCCCGGCGGTGCAGCGTGAAGTCGAGGAGACGTTGCAGGCGGCCGTCATCGACCCGGCAGCGGCCGCCGCGGTTCGGAGCGGGATGCTGGTGCGCGCCCTCGAGTCGACCGGTCTCGAGCAGGTCGACGTCTCCGACGCCGTCGCGCTGCCGATCGACATCGAGGACTTCCCGGCGCCGCGGCCCGGCCGCCGGAAGGCGCAGGGCGGAGGCGGCGGGAACGAGGATGCCGGCGCGGCCGAAGCGGACGACGAGCCGGCCGCAGAGGAGCACACCGAGTCGCCGAGCGAGCGCCGGGAACGGCAGCGCCGCATCCGGGCCGCCGAGAAGGCGGTCGCGCGCGCCCGCGAGGACGCCGAGGCCCTCGACGACGAGCTCGACGAGACGGTCGACCACCGCGGCGACCTGGAGGCGGAGCGGGACTCGCTGCAACGACGGCTGCAACGGATCACGGACGACCTGAGCGAGACGCGTGCCGCCGAGCGCGAGCTGCGCTCGCGGATCTCCGACGCGCAACGCGCCGTCCGCGAAGCGGAGAAGGCGCTGCGCGACGCACGCGACGACTGACGCGCTCAGCCCACCCAGTGCGCCAGCAGGTCGTCCCAGTCCGCCTGGTAGCGGCCGAGACCGAACCGCTCCAGCGCCCACTCGCGCGCGCGTCCGCCCGCCTCCGCTCCGCGACCCGGGTCGTCCACGAACGCGCGGACCGCGTCATGCAGCTCCGCCAGGTCGGTCGAGATGGCCCCCACACCCGGCACCACGGCGCGGCGCGCGTCCGTCGCATCCAGCGCCACGACCGGGACCCCTGCCGTCATCGACTCGAGCAGCGAGAGCCCCAGCGACGTCCAGCGGTTGGGATGCACGTACACACGCCGACGCCCGACCTCGGAGAACAGACGAGGCGCCTCGATGTCACCCGCGGCGACCACCCGGTCGCTGCCGACGCCGAGCGCCTGCGCCAGGCCGCCCACCTGCATCCCGAAGACGTCGACCGGCGCCACAGCGGCGAAGCCGCCGAGAAGATCCGAACCCGTCACACGCCAGCGGCGCACCGGCTCGTTGATCACCGCCGCGGCGCGCGGAAGCTCGCCGGTGAAATGGTTGCCGTAGTCGACGACACCATGCTCGATCACCCGGGTGCGGGTGGAGCCGGTGTCCCAGAACAGCGCGTTGAAGTGCGTGACGTGGGCGATCAGCAGGTCGTCCCGATCGGCGAGAGGATGCCGCGAATTCGGAATGCCCTCCTGGGGCGTGTTGTGCTCGACGAACACGACCGGCACATCCACACCGGGACGGCGCCCGGTGAGCCGCTCGACCAGGTCGAACTCCTCCAGCCGCTGGAGCACGACGGCGTCGAACGGCGTGGACGCCAGCTCGGCCTCCGGGACGTCGACCACGTTCGCAGGCCAGTCCCGGCCGCCGACACCACCCTCGCCCGCCGCATCCACCGGGAGCAGGTAGGTGTGCCGCCCACGCACGAACGCATCCATCCAGCCGCCATGGACCTGCCAGACGAGAAGCCGCAGAGCGCGGCTCACAGCTGCGACCCGGGGCCGGGGTGGCCCCTCACTTCCAGAGGCCCGGTCTCGGGCGCCGGCCCGTCCTGGTCCTGCCCGGCGGCGACGCCCGCGTGCGTGTGCCCGGCCACGCCGTGCGCGGCCGTGTGCGGCTCCTTGGTCGGACAGAGTTTGCCGCAGTACGAGCAGATGTAGCCGTCGCCGATCCGCGCTTCGCCGTTCAACCGGTACTCCAGCACGTCGCCGTCGCCCTCCAGCGCGAACTCCACGTACGCCGGCCGCTCCAGCGACGGGATGGGCACCCGCATCCGGGCGAACGGGCGTCGCGAGTCGTCGAGCGGCACCCACAGCTTGTCCGGGGCGGGGCCGAAGATCGAGCCGGCCTTGTCGACGCGGGCCGGCCGGTGGTCGTCACGGATGTGGAGGATGTGGCCGGCGCTCAGCATGTCGCGCGGCAGCACCTGATACAGCTCGGGGACTCCGTAGGCGATCGCGCCGCGTCGCAACCGCGAGAAGCCCTCCTCCGTGTCGTCGCCCATCACCACGAACGGCGGCGCCTCGGGCGTCCGCAGCACGATGGCGGTGCCGCCCGACGGACTGTCGGAGATGAGCTGCAGGATGGCCGTGGCCTCGACGAGCAGACCTTCAGGCATGCGCCACCGACACCAGCTCCGCCTCGCGACGCCCGGGCTCTGCGTCGAACCGCTCGTCGCATACCCGGTCGGCCTCCGCGATGAGGCACTCGGCCAGGCGACCGACCACCTCGATGTCGGTGACGAGTGCCTCGCCGTCCAGGCCGTGACCGGCGGGGCGGCCGCGCAGCAGCCACGCGAAGCGCTCGGGGTGCACGCCCTCGAACGTGGCGTGCCGGGCAGCCGGAAGCTGCGTCAGCTGTCGCGCGATCCACTCCCGGCGGGGCAGCGTCCACCACGCCTCCGGGTCGAGGGGACGGGCTGGCAGGCCGGGGAGCGCGAGTCCGCTCGCGACATCGATGGGACCGGCCTCCAGGTCGGCCGCATAGCCGGCCGAGTAGCGGACATAGAGCCCGGGCGCCTCATCGAGAAGGCGCTCGATCTCAGAGAGCTGATAGAGCACGGGAACCTCCGGTCGGGACGCCGTCGCGTTCGCGGACCACGCGGTAGCGGCACTCCATTCGGGTGCGCGACACCAGCTCGAATTCGTGCCACGACGGGCGGTCGAGCGACGGGATGGGGATGGCGACATGAGCGGGCGCCTCGCCGTCGTCGTCCAGCGGCACGAACACGACGACGTCCGTCGCGCCGAACACCGAGGCGGAGCACGCGAAGCGCGCCTGGACATACCGTTCTGAGATCACGACGAGTGCCGGCTCCGACTCCGCGGGGTAGTCGTCCCGCGACACTTCGCGGTACGGCTCGCTGAGACCGTGGACTCCGGGTCCGCGCCGCATCCGGACGAACACGTCGCGGCCGCCGAAGACGTCGAGCCGAAGCGACGACGGGACCGCCCCATCCGCCAGGATCGCCACCGGCGTCCTTGCGCGGCGCGGCAGCATCATCAGCACTGCCGTCGCCGTCATATCGCCCATGCAAGCAAAGCTAGGTCGAGTCGGATCCGAAAGCAGGGGATTGACGAAGCGCTCGAGCCGTGCGGTCAGCTCGGGAGGTGGCGGCCGACCTCGTCCTCGGGCATGATCACCATGCCGCCGGTGCGCTGGGACGTGTGCATCAGCGCTTCGAGCCACTGGGGGTTGATGGCGGGCGGGCGGCTGCCACTGAACTGGAAGGCCAGCGGCACCTCGCGGCTGATCCAGAGCGAGACCCGGCCGGATCCCTGCTCGACGGGGACGTCCCAATTCAGCAGAAAGCTCTCGTGGCGGCGAAGCTTCGCAACGATGGCGAGCTTGACGTGGCTGAGCACCCGATCGTCGAGGTCATACTCCTGGCCCGCGCCGTAGACGAGTTTTCCCATGGTCCTCATAGTGCCCTAACGAGGCACGCAAATCCTGTCGCGTCAGGGGGATTGACAACGGTACCAGAGCGTGGTTAAGGGACTGTGAAGACCTGTCCGGAGGCCGCCAACCGGTCCTGAAGCAGCCCGATCCGCACATCCTGCGCCGGCGTATCAGCCGTTACGGCGAGCGCTGCCGCCGCACCTGCGGCCTGACCGAGCATCATGTACTGCGGCTCCATCCTGACCGACGCGAAAGCGACGGCCGAGGCGGACAGGCAGACCGGTACCAGGAGGTTCGTCGCGTCCTCCCGCTTGGGCAGCAGTGCGGAGTACGGGATGCCGTAGATCGGCACGGGGACCGAGAGGTACCCCTCCGTGAAGACGGTGCCGATCGGGGCCGGATGCTCGTACACCCAGCGCCAGATACGCTGCACCTCGCGGATGTCGATGTGGTACGAGCCGAGGGCGACGGTGTCCTCCGGCATCCCGCCGGCGAGCAGGTCGTGCTCGGTGAGGATGCGCTCGCCGACCATCCTTCTCGCCTCGCGGACGTACAGCTGGTGGGGGAGGTGGCCGGTGTCCGCGAACTCGCCGCGCGGCAGTCCCCAGCGCGACAGCTCGCGCCGGATCGCGGACGGCACCGCGGGGTCGTGCGACAGGAAGTACAGGAAACCGCGCGTGTGGTCGACATGGTGCCGACGGATCTCCTCGCGCCGCTCCGGGGAGGCGTCCGGGTACTCCCATGCCGATCCGTCCAGCACGCTCAGCGACACCGGTCCGAGCGAGTTGCCGTCCGCCATCCCGCCGGGCAGGTTCGGCTCGAGCCCCAGCGTCCGGCCGGCCGGACGTTCGACGCCCTCCCGTCGGTCGCGCGCGAAGAGGCGGCGCCCCAGCTCCCAGTACTCCTCGTCGTAGCCGTCGGGACGGTCGAACGGGATGCGGTCGGCAGCCGTGGTGAGGCAGACGCGGAAGCCGTACGACATCACGCCGCCGTCGCCCTCCCCCAGCTGCGCGAGCGGGCGGTCATGGAGCTGCGGCAGGAGGCGTCCCGCGGTGAGCCCCGTCGGATCGTCCACGAAGGGCGACACCCACGGCGGCATGTTGTGCATGCCGGGGAGGAGCTCCTGCCTGCCGGCGAACCGCTCGCCGTGCAGGCCGCGGTCCTCGCGGCCGACGCGGTACGGCACCCCCGCGGTCGCGAGCAGGTCGCCCTCGTAGCTCGCATCCACGAACACGCCGGCCTGGATGCGGTCGCCGCCGGTCACGGTGAAGGACCGCAACTCGCGGCCGTGACCTTGCTGCACGGCCTCGACCCCGGCCAGCCGCGCCCCGAAGACCACGTCCACGCCGGCCTCCTCCAGCCAGCGCCGGAAGATCGCCTCGGCCACGTGAGGTTCCGGTCCGGCGTAGTGCCCGGGGGTGGTGCCGTAGTGCTCCGCGATGTCGGCTCGGAGACGCGCCGCCGCGCCGCCGAGAGCGCGGACGTCTCCGACGTCGGTGTAGCCGAGGCCGCCGGAGGTCATGCCACCGAGGTGATGGCCGGGCTCGACGAGGACCGTCCGGGCGCCGCCCTCTGCCGCCGCCACGGCCGCCGCGACACCGGCGGAGGTCGCGCCATAGATAGCGACCTCGAACGCGCTCATGCGAACTGCGGGAGGAGCCGGCCGCCCGTCTCGAAGATGCCCTTCTCGAGTGCCGTCACCAGATCCCACTGGCCGACGAGGGGATGCGCCAGCAGCGCCTTCCGCACCAACTGGCGGTCGCCGGTCACCGCGGCGCGGGCGGCCAGCCGCTCGTACGCGCTGACGTGCTGGATGAGCCCGAGCAGCTCCGGCGCGACCGGCTCTTGCGGCAGCGGGGTCGCGCCCGACGCATCCACTCGGCACAGGGTCTCGACCACGTCGTCGTCTGCGAGGCCCGGTATCAGCCCGTTGTTGCGGACGTTCACGACGTGGTTGTCGCCGGTGCCGGCCACCAGCGACGCGAGCAGCGCCGTCGCCGCCTCGCTGTAGAAGGCGCCGCCGCGCGCCTCCAACTGCGGGGGCTTGGTGTCGACCGTCGGGTCGGCGTACAGGGCGAGGAGCTCGCGCTCCACGTCCGCGACCACGGTCGCCCGGGGCGTGCCCGCGACCATCTCGCCGACGGTGGCGTCATGTGCGTAGTAGTACTTCAGGTAGTACGAGGGCAGCACGCCGAGGTCGCGGATGAGCTCGCCCGGAACGCCTCCGCGGCGGCCCAGCTCGTCCGAACGATCCGCGATCATGCCGGGCAGCACATCCACGCCGTCCACCCGGATGTGCCGCACCCACGACAGGTGGTTGAGGCCGACAGGGTCCACCTCGACGCGGTGCGGCTCCACGCCGTGCTCGCGTGCGATCCATCGCTGGACGCCGATCGCGAAGTTGCACAGCCCGATCGCGCGGTGGCCGTCGTCGAGCAGCGCGCGGGTGTTGATACCCACGGGATTCGTGAAGTCGACGATCCACGCGCCCGGGTTGGCGCGCTCCCGAGCCTCGCGGGCGATGTCCAGAACGACGGGGACAGTGCGCAGGGCCTTCGCGAGACCGCCCGCGCCCGTCGTCTCCTGGCCGACGCAGCCGCAGGCGAGGGGGAACAGCTCGTCCTGCAGCCGCGCGCTCTGACCGCCGACGCGCAACTGGATGAGCACGGCATCCGACCCCTCGATGGCGGCCGCGCGGTCGGTCGTCAGGGTGACCGGGACGTCGGCGCCCTGGCGGGCGAGCATGCGGCGGACCATGCCGCCGACGATCTCCAGGCGCGGGCCGTCCACATCCATCAACCAGAGCTCGTCAACCGTGAGACGCTCGCGCTCGTTCCACAGCCCCGAGACCAGCTCGGGAGTGTAGGTGGAGCCTGCGCCGATGACCGTGACCTTCATCGCGGGGTCCTTTCGTGGTTCGGGTGGGGGTGATTGTGGGCGTCCGGTGACGCCGGCGTCGGTGCTTCGCGGAGGGCGCGGACGAGGCCGTCGACCGGGCGGAACTCCAGCGGGCGCGGGTCGAAGCCGAGGCGGCGGAGGCCCGCGGAGACGGCGTCCCGGAAGCCGGGGTCGGAGAACGTTCCGCCGGCAAGGACGGCGGGGGTGCCGGGCGGGACGACGGGGGTGCCGGGCGGGACGACGGGGGCGACGGCGAAGACGGCGGCGGTACGGGGCGGGACGACGGGGGTGCCGGCGAGGACGGCGGCGGTACGGGGCGGGACGACGGAGGTGCCGGGCGGGACGACGGCATCCGGCGCGTCCGCATCCTCGGCGGAGGCCGGATCGGCTGCCCACGCACGGCGCGCCACGACGGAGGCCAGCGCCACCGCTTCGGCGGCCGCTCGCACGATGAGGTCGGATGCGACCGTGTCCCCCTCTGCTGCGGCTCGGGCGACGACCGAGGCGAGGGATCCGACCTGCCGCATCGACACGGACCCGTCGCGGATCGCTCGGGCGAGGGCGACCGTGTCGGCGGCTCGCGTCTCAGCGAGGACCAGTGGCAGCAGCGACGTGGATGGCCCGCGGCCGTCCTCGGCGCGCGCGGCTGCGCGGACCGCCTCACGGCCCAGTTCGTCGCCGCCGCCCCAATCGCCGCTCGGCCAGCCGAGGGCGGGGACGGTCGCGAGTCCGCGCGGTCCGCGCGCGACGGCGTTCAGGCCCGCGCCGCAGACGACGGCGAGCGCGTGGCCGAGCCCGGCTCCCGCATCCAGCACCGCGACCGCGTCGCCGACGACCTCGACCGCCGCGCGGCGGAACAGCTCGGCCAGCGCGGCGCGGTGGCCGACTTCGTCGCCGGGGAAGTCGAGTCCCGCCACGGCGGCCGAAACGCGGGTGACGTCGGCGGGTGCGATGCCGAGATCGCGGAGGGCCGCTGTGACGGCGGCGACGACCGCATGCGGTCCGGCTCCGCTGCCCGGGCCGATGCCGCGGGAGCGTTCGATGAGGCCGTTCGGACCGCCCTCGAGCACGACGACCTCCGTCTTCGAGTTGCCGCCGTCGATGGCGACGGACAGCCCGACCTCGGGTGCGTGGTACGTGTTCGTCAGCGTCGATCCTTTCGCCGCGCCCATCCTGCCGCAAATATGGGATCGTTTCCACCCTGCCCGCCCGCCCGTCCGCCCATCCCGACGCGACATTTGCGCCAAATCTCCGTTATCGCCCCGCCAGAACCGAGATTTGCGCCAAATGTGCCGGCCTGCCTGTCCCGCCAAGCTCGACATTCGCAGCGAATGTGCGGAATGCGGCTCGCAGAACGTACATTCGTGCCGAATGTGCGTTGTCGACTCGGCGAACCGACGCGAGATTTGCGCCAAATGTGCCCGCCCGCCTGGTCTCCCGAGGGTCGACATTCGTGCCGAATGTGCGGAACTTGGCCCGCAAAGCGCACATTCGTGCCGAATGTGCGCCGTCGACGCGGCGAATGGACACGAGATGTGCGCTGAATGTGCCCGGCCGCCTGGCTCCCGGGGGTCGACATTCGTACCGAATGTGCGGAATGCGGCCCGCAAAGCGCACATTCCGCACGAATCCGCGTTGTCGACTCGGCGAGCTGACGCGGGATTGCGCCAAATGCGCGTTATCGAGCCGCCAAAGAGCACATTTGCGCCAAATGTGCGTTGGCGACGCGGGGCGCCGCTACAGCGCCCGCGGAGCCGCGGTGGAGCCGCGGGGCAGCACCTGCGCCTCGAGCACGATGGTCTGCGGTTCGGCGGCGGGATCCTGCAGGCGCCCCAGCAGGCGGTCGAGCGCGGTCTCGCCCAGCGACACCGCATCCTGAGCCACCGCCGTGATGCCCGGGCTGACCATGCTCATCCACTCGGAGTCGTCGAAGGACACGACACTGACGTCCTCGGGGATGCGCAGGCCGAGATCGTTCGTCGCCCGCCACACGCCCTCCGCGAGCAGATTGTTGGCGGCGAAGATCGCGGTCGGGTGGTCCCGGCGGGCCAGGATGTCGATCGCCGACTTGCGGGCGCCGTCCGCATCCCATCCGGTCGAGATCACCAGGGAAGGATCAGCGGGGATGCCCGACCCCTCGAGCGAGCTGCGGTAGCCGGCGGCGCGCTCGCCACCGGTCGTCCAGGTCGTCTCGTCGATGAACAGGGCGATGCGGCGGTGGCCGAGGTCGATCAGGTGGTCCGTCATCCGCTTCGCCACGCCCGCGTTGTCGATGATGACCGCGTCGCAGCGACCGGCCGAGAACTGGCGGTCGGCTTCGATGACGGGGATGTGCTGGCGCATCAGGTAATTGGAGACGTCACCCGAGAGCGGCGTCACGATCACTCCGGCGACGCGGGTCGCGACGAACGCGCGCGCCGCATCCATCTCGGCCTCGGTGGAGCCCTGATCGTCGACGAGCATCATCGTGTAGCCCTCGCGGCGGGCGCGGGCGGCGATGCCGGCGGCGAGATCCGCATAGAAGGCGTTGCGCAGGTCGGAGACGAGCACGCCGATCGTGCGGCTGTCCTGCTTGCGCAGGCTGCGGGCCATGGCGTGCGGCACGTACCCGAGCGATTCGGCGGCGGCGAGCACCCGCTCGCGGACCCCGGCGGCGACGTAGCCTTCGCCGCTCAGGGCGCGGGATGTGGTCGACTGCGACACCCCGGCGGCCAGCGCGACATCTTTCAGCGTCGCGCGCCGCTGCGTGCCGTCGGCGTCGTTCTCGATCATCGAACCCTTTCCACGGGCGCCGGAGCGCCGGACGCCCGGCGAATCCACCCTAATGGCCGACGCGGCGGCCCGCTGCCGTGCCGTCACGGATGCGTCACGCTGCCTCCTCGGCTGCGGGATGCGCGACTCACCTCGGCGCAAGCGCGGCATGACGGCGGGGCGATCGCGCGGCGACAGAGCCGCCGCAGAGCGCATCCCGGACCGGTGACGACCGGTCCAACCGGGTGTACCGTTCCCGTCACACAGGCAGTTCCCCCGCCGGCACCGCCCACATAGCCGAGACGCGTCCGCATTCCGCGACGAGGCCGCCCCTGCCCGGGAATGGGCTGGGCTCCGGTTGCAGGCACGCTCGGGAGGACTTATAGTCGCTGCTATGTGGTAACGATGCCACACACTACGCCGACGAAGGCGGAGGACGGATCGAAAGGGTGGCGATGAAGATCACCGAGCTCGATGGCGCAAGGAAGAGGAGCCGGTGATGGCCGTCCTCTCCGACACGTCACGCGGCAAGACCCGGACGGGCAACGACAAGCCCGCCAAGAAGAAGGGCACCAAGTACAACAGGCGCGAGGCGATCGCGGGTTACCTCTTCATCAGCCCGTGGATCATCGGCTTCCTCGTGTTCACGCTCGGCGCGATGCTGTACAGCCTCTTCATCTCGTTCAGCAACTACAACCTGGCGACGAACAGCGCGACACCGGCCGGCTTCGACAACTACTCGGAGCTGTTCAACGACCCCAAGGTCGCGCTCTCGCTCGGCAACACCCTGTTCTACGCCGTCATGGCGGTGCCGCTGGAGATCATCTTCGCGCTGCTGCTCGCCCTCCTCCTCAACTGGGTCGGGCGCGGCGCCGGCGCCTTCCGCACCATCTACTACCTGCCCAAGATGACCCCGGCGGTCGCGACCGCATCCATCTTCCTGCTGCTGCTCAACGGCAACACCGGAGCGATCAACCGCTTCCTCGCGATCTTCGGCATCGAGGGCCCGCAGTGGCTGATCGACCCGAACTGGGTTAAGCCGTCGATCGTGCTGATGACCCTGTGGGGCGTCAGCGGCACCATGGTGATCTTCCTCGCGGCACTGAAGAACGTGCCTCGCGACCTCTACGAGGTGGCCTCGCTCGACGGTGCGGGACCCATCCGCAAGTTCTTCACCATCACCATCCCGATGATCTCCCCGGCGATCTTCTTCAACGTGGTCGTGCTCACGATCGCGGCCCTCCAGGTGTTCGACCAGGCCTACCTGCTGTTCTGGCGAGACCAGACGAACGCCTCCCCCGACTCGTCGTTGTTCTACGGCGTGTACCTCTTCCAGCAGGCCTTCCGGCAGTTCAACTTCGGCTTCGCCGCGGCGATGGCCTGGCTGCTGTTCGTGATCATCCTCCTGATAACGCTCATCCAGGTGAAGGTCAGCAACCGCCTCGTC
Source organism: Leifsonia sp. 466MF (assembly GCF_900100265.1). Classification (NCBI taxonomy): domain Bacteria; kingdom Bacillati; phylum Actinomycetota; class Actinomycetes; order Micrococcales; family Microbacteriaceae; genus Leifsonia; species Leifsonia sp. 466MF. Next base: position 3,915,720 of record NZ_LT629696.1, on the reverse strand, counting down.
TACTACGAAGGAGACAAGTGATGTCCTCCGCGACCCAGTCCACTGCCGCCGCGGCCCTGGCCCCGCTCGCCTCCGAGCTGGATGCCGCCCAGCTGCAGGGAAGCACCCCCAACGGGCGCGGCGACAAGCCTGTCGGCGGCCGGTGGTACAAGCCGAGGACGATCATCGGGAAGACGGTCCTCTGGATCGTCGCCATCGCCTTCGCGCTGCTGTTCCTGTACCCGTTCGCCTGGCTGCTCGCCGCGAGCCTCAAGCCGCGGCAGGAGGTGTTCGACAACTCGCTGTGGCCGAAGACGTTCACGCCGCAGAACTACGTCGAGGTGTGGAACCAGCTCCCGCTGCTCTCGTGGATCGGCAACAGCGTCATCATCGCGGTCCTCGCCGCCGGCCTGGTCGCGATCTCGAGCTCGATCGTCGCGTTCGGGTTCGCGTACTTCAAGTTCCCCGGACGGACGCTGCTGTTCGGCCTGGTGCTGGCGACGATGATGCTGCCCGGCGCGGTCACCATGGTGCCGCAGTACCTGATCTGGAAGAACCTGGGCCTGATCGGCACCTGGCTCCCGCTGTTCGGTATGAACCTGTTCGGCTCGGCGTTCTACATCTTCCTGCAGCGGCAGTTCTTCATGGGGCTCCCGCGGGAGCTGTTCGAGGCCGCACGACTCGACGGCGCGAGCTACTGGAAGCTGTTCACGAAGATCGCGATGCCGCTCAGCATCCCGTCGTTCATCATCATCTTCCTGTTCGAGTTCCAGGCCAGCTGGAACAACCTGCAGGCGGCGCTGATCTACCTGAACGCGGGAGGCGTCGACGGCTTCACCGTGCCGCTCGGCATCTCGTACGCGATGACCACGTTCAGTCCGACCAACGGCGGTCACGGCGACTACCAGTACGTGATGGTGGCCGCGCTCATCGTGACGCTGCCCATGCTGCTGCTGTTCGGCTTCGGCCAGCGGTACTTCATCGAAGGAGTGGCGACACAGGGTCGCAAGGGCTGACCCCATCCCGGACCGGGCGCGGTTGGACATCGTCCACCGCGCCCGGTAACGTTTAACCCCCCTAGCGACGATTCTCGGATCCAGCCGGCGGGTGGGAGGACCACCTGTTCCGGACTCGAAAGGCCACTCGTCGTGACATCTCCTTCTCCCTCGCTGTTCGCATCCCGCGACTTCCGCCTGCTGCTCATCGGGCAGACCACCAGCCAGCTCGGCGCCCAGGTCTCCGGTGTCGCCCTGCCGTTGCTCGCCGTGGTGAGCCTCGACGCGACGCCGTTCGAAGTGGGGATGCTCGGGGCGGCATCCACCGTGGCGTTCGCCGTGCTCGGGCTCCCCGCCGGGGCGTGGGTCGACCGGATGCGTCGGCGGCCGCTCCTCGTCGCCAGCGATCTGGTGCGCGCGGTGCTGCTGGCGACCATCCCTCTCGCTGCGGTTCTCGGGCTGCTCACGATGGCGCAGCTGCTCGTCGTGTCACTTCTGGCCGGCGTGGCCCGGGTGCTCTTCGATGTCGGGTATCGCAGTTATCTACCCTCGGTGATCGGACGGGAGCGCGTGCTCGCCGGCAACTCCTCCCTCGAGTTCGTGCGCGCCTCCGGACAGGTCGCCGGGCCCGCCCTGGGCGGAGTGCTGGTGTCGCTGATCGGCGCGGCGACGGTCGTGCTGGTGCAGGCGGGCACGTTCGCGGCGTCCGCGCTGTGCCTGCTCGGCATCCGGGCGCGGGAGGACGAGCCGACGGCTCCCGAGCACCGTCGGCGGATGCGGACGGAGATCGCGGAGGGTCTCGGCTTCGTGTTCCGGTCGCGGGTGCTGCGGTCGACGGCGCTGGCGAGCGCCCTGAGCAATTTCTCGTTCGCGATCGCGTCGGCGGTGAACATGGTGTTCCTGTCGCGGACGCTCGGCCTCTCCCCCGCGCTGATCGGCCTCGTCATCGCGGTCGGCTCGGTCACGGTCATGGTCGGCGCCGCCTTCACCACGCGCCTGTCGCGGGCTGTGGGGTCGGTGCGGATCGTCTGGCTGTCGCTCGCCGTCACGGCGCCGCTGTCGCTGCTCGGCGCCTTCGCGCAGCCGGGATGGTGGACGCTCCTGATCGTGCTCGGCATCGCCGCCGGCGAGTTCGGGCAGATCGTCTACGCGATCACCCAGGTGAGCGTGCGGCAGCAGATCTGCCCCGATCGCGTCCTCGGGCGGGTCAACGCGACCATGCAGGTCGTCGTGATGGGCCTCTTCCCCGTCGGCGCGATCGTCGGCGGTCTGCTCGGCGACGCGATCGGAGCCCGCTGGACGCTCATTGTCGCGGGCATCCTCCTCCTCGCGTGCCCCGTCATCCTGTGGGCGTCGCTGCGCGGCGTCCGCGAGGTCGCAGACCTGCCCGCGGCCCTGGACGCGTAGCGCCGCCACGCGCTCCCGCGCGGATCCCGCACATGTCCGCCCGCGAAGTGCACGTAGTTGCGCTCGACACGCCGCGGGAGCCCGCAACAACGTGCACCTCGACGCGAGGCGGACCGGCGCGAGGGGTGAGTGGATGCGGGAAAGCGGGGCGAGTTGCGGCACGTACTCGCAGCGCGGCGCGCGCATCCCGCACAGGGAAACAGGTCGCGAAGTGCACGTAGTTGCGCTCGACACGCCGCACGCGGCCGCAACCACGTGCACCTCGACGCGAGGCGGACCGGCGCGAGACGTGAGTGGATGCGGGAAAGCGGGGCGAGTTGCGGCACGTACTCGCAGCGCGGCGCGCGCATCCGGCACAGGGAAACAGGTCGCGAAGTGCACGTAGTTGCGCTCGACACGCCGCACGCGGCCGCAACCACGTGCACCTCGACGCGAGGCGGACCGGCGCGAGACGTTAGTGGATGCGGGAAACGGGGCGAGTTGCGGCACGTACTCGCAGCGCGGCGCGCGCATCCCGCACAGGGAAAGAGCCCGCGAAGTGCACGTAGGTGCGCTCGACACGCCGCAGGAGCCCGCAACTACGTGCACCTCGACGCCAGGCGGACCGGCGCGAGACGTGAGTGGATGCGGGAAAGCGGAGCCAGTTGCAGCACGTACTCGCAGCCCGGCGCGCGCATCCCGCACCTGTCCGCCCGCGAAGTGCACGTAGTTGCGCTCGACACGCCGCAAGCGGCCGCAACTACGTGCACCTCGACGCGAGGCGAGGGGCACGAGCCGCGGGCACGCAGAAGGGCGGCCTCCGCGAGGAGACCGCCCCTGTGCGAGCGCGTTACTTGCTGCTCTTGGTCGACTGGTCGTAGGCCTTCATGGCCGCGGCCTGCGCATCCTTCAGGGCCTCGCTCGGCGACTTGCTGCCGAGGAGCACCGACTGGATGGCGTTCTGCAGCTCCGTCTGGATCTGCTGGCCGGCCGGCGACGCACCGAACGACTTTCCGTTGCCCACCACGTCGTAGTAGGTCGAGATCGCCTTGTCGAAGCCCGCGTTGCCGGACGGCTTCACGTACTTCTCACGCAGCGTCTTGTCGGCCTCGGGCGAACCCGTGAAGAGGCCGGTGTTGATCGCACCCGGCGTCTTCTTCAGCGTCTCGGCACGGGCGGCGCCCGCAGCCTCCCACGCCTGGAGGTTGGTGAGGTTGAGCGCCCAGGCGCACGCGGCGTCCTTGTTCTTGGCACCGGTCGGGATGACGAACGACGTTCCCGAAGCGACCGTGAACGGCTGGCCGTCCGGGCCCTTGAACGGAACCGCGCCGATGTCCACCTTGTCGACGAACGGGGTCAGCACGTTGACGTACCACTGGGCGTTGACCTGTGCGCCGACCTGGTCCTTCACGTACTGGTTGTTCTCGCCGAACGTGTCGAACGCGTCGGTGAAGCTCTTCACCTTGGCGTAGCCGCCCTGGGCGTCGGTGATCTGCTTGAGCACCTCGAGGCCCTTCTCGTTCTTCGAGTCGTCGAGGGTCGGCTTGCCGTCGCTGCCGATGATCTGTCCGCCGTAGCCGAGGATCCACAGGCCGGCCTGGCCGCCCGCGACCGGGTCGAAGCCGAGGACGGACGGGTTGCCGCCGGACGACTTGTACATCTTCTTGATCGCTGCGACGAGCGTGTCCGGCTTGGACGTGTCGATCTCGGCGTCGGTCACGCCGGCCGCCTTCATGACGCGCTCGTTGGTGATGATCGCCGGCGGCTGGTAGAACTGCGGGACCGCGTAGACCTTGCCCTTGTACGTGATGTCGTCGATGACGGAGGGGTAGTAGCTGGACGTCGGGTCGACGTCGTGCACCTTGTAGCACTGGTCGAGCGGCTGGATGAGTCCCTGCGCCGCGTAGGTGGCGACGAAGTTGCGGTCCATCTGGACGACGTCCGGGACGTTTCCGCCTGCGACGCGGGTGGTGAACTTCTGCGCGTCGAACGGCGTCTGGTCGATCTTGATGGTGACGTCTTTGAGCTGGCTCTTGGCGTAGTCGATTCGGGAGGTGCCGACGTCGTCGGCGTTGTCGAAGCCCCAGGCGTTCAGGCTGCCCTTGGCGTCTTTGGAGAATTCCCCGCCGGACGAGCTGCCGCCGCTGGAGCTGCAACCGGCGAGGAGCGCCACCGACGCGGTGAGTGCCAGCGCGGCGAAGGCGGTGTGCCTCTTGTTCATCTGATTTCCCTTCAGTGGTGTCGCAGCGGGCGTCCTCGCCCGTGCGAAGAGGTACGGGATCCCCTACTGCCGGGGTCTGAGCGACAGTATGGAAACCTTCCCACATCGCACGCTAATGCAGCGGTGACGCTCTTCACAAGGGGACCGGGTCCTCGGAGCCGGTTTTCGTTACTTGATCGTTTCTTACGCTTGAAGCCTGCGCTTCTCAAGCCCTAGGGTCGTATGGCAACGATGCCACATCTACCCCGGAGGAAGGCCCCGATGCCCCGCATCCGCCGTTTACTGCTGCTCGGCCACACCCACCACGACGTCGGCTACACGAACAGCCCCCGGATCATCGACGGGATGCACGCGCAGATCGTGCGCGAAGTGCTCCGGCTGGCCGACCAGGACACGGCCGCGCCAGACGCTCCCGACCGCTTCCGCTGGACCTTCGAGGTGGCGCGGCCGGTGCTCGAGTTCCTCCGCACGGCGACGCCCGCGGAGGTGGCGCGTCTGCGCGAACTGGCGGCGGACGGCACCATCGCGGTCACCGGCGGCTACCTCAACATGACGCAGTTGCCCGACCTCGCCGAGTTCGAGACCGCCTACCGATCGCTCCAGCGCATCCATGACGCCGGCATCCCCGTCCGCACCGAGCAGCACGGCGACGTCAACGGCATCGCCTGGGGCGTGGCCGATTCGATGCTGGACGCCGGGATCGACCGCCTCGTCATGGCCCTCAACCCGGACCACGGCCGCGCACCGCTCGAGCAGCCGAGCCTGTTCTGGTGGGAGGCGCCGTCCGGCCGCCGCGTGCTCACCCTGCTCTCGACCCACTACGGGTTCGGCGAGGAGTGGGGCATCGTCGACGGGGATGTCGCCCTCGCCGAGCAGCGCATCCTCGAGTTCGTCGAGCGCCTCGACGCGCGTGACGATTACCCGTTCGACACGGCGGTCGTGCACGCGGGCAACGACAACCGCTGGCCGACGGCGCTCTTCACCGAGGTGGTGCGCCACTGGAACGACCGGCACCCCGGCATCCCGATGGAGACCGCGACGATCGACGCGGCGATGGATGCGCTGGCCGCGCAGGCGCCCGACGATCTGCCCGTGCTCCGCGGCGAGTGGGCCGACTGGTGGTCGCACGGTCACGGCTCCACCGCCCGCGAGGTCGCCGTCTACCGCGAGGCGCGGCGGTTCGCGCTCTCCGCACGCGCGGTCCTCGACCTCGCCCGGGCGCGCGGAGAGGGGGAGCCGGCGCTCGCCACGGTCCTGGGCTACCGCCGGGGCCCGGTTCGCGTGCGCGAGGACGCCGAGCTCGCGGCGACGTTCGAGCGAGTGGATGAGGAGCTCCTGCTCTTCGGCGAGCACACCTGGGGCTCGTGGGAGACCCACTCCAAGCCGCACTCGCACTTCAGTCATTCGCACTGGAACGCGAAGGCCGGCTTCGCCTACGGCGCCTGGGACCTCGCCCGCGACCTGAACGTCGAGGCCCTGTACCGCCTCGCGGCGTCCGGCCGCGATCCCGAGCCGGCGGACGGCGTGCTCGTCGCCAACCTCACCGACCGTCCGCGCCGGGAGGCCGTCGAGGCGGAGGTCGGAGGGACACGCCGGGTGACGCTGGTGGCCGACGTGCCCGCATCGTCCGTCGTCGTGCTCCCGGTGCCCGGCGAGGGGCCGGCCGCCACGACGGGCACGACCATCGAGGCCGGTCGCTTCCGAGCGACGGTCGACCCGGAGCGCGGCGGTGTCGTCTCGCTCGTCGACGTCCGCACCGGCCGGGAGCTGGTGGATGCGCACGCGCCGCACGGTCTCGGGGCCGTCGTCACCGAGACGGTCAGCGCGGCCGGCCGCTCGCACGCGATCTTCGACAACCCGAAGAACTTCAACCCCGGCTTCCCCGGCCCGGAGTTCGAGCGCTCGCACGCCGCATCCACCTCTGCACCGGAGGTGATCGAGACGGACGCCTACGCGCGCATCCGCTGGTCGGGCGAGCTCCCCGGCAGCCTCGCGGCCACGCATACGCTCACCCTCTATCGCGACCTCGACGACATCGACCTCGCCGTGCACATCGCGAAGCCCGAGCACTTCGGTCCGGAGAGCCTGTTCGTCGCCTTCCCGTTCGCGGTCGACCGCCCGGAGTTCCTGCTGGAGACCGCGGGCGCGGTCTTCGCGGCCGAGAGCGAGCAGCTGCCGGACACGTCGAAGGACTGGTACTCCGTCCAGCACGCGGTCGGTGTGCGCAGCGCCGAGGGCGACCCGGCGGTGCTCTGGGGCACCGTGGATGCGCCGCTCGTCCAGCTCGGCGGCTTCCACACCGGGAAATGGGCGCGCACCCTCGATGCGCCTGCGGGGCACATCAACAGCTGGGTGATGAACAACCTGCATTTCACCAACTTCCAGGCGCGGCAGGAGTTCACCGGAACGCTGCACTACCGCTTCCGACCGGTGCAGACGGCGGAGGGATCGGACGCGGCGGACCTGCGCGCGGAGGTCGCAGCATTCGGCGCCGACCTCGCGCTGCCGCTGCAGGCGCGCTCGTACACCGGACCGCTGGGGACCTGACCGCCGCATCCCTCGGCCGAACCTGGGAAGGCCCTTACAACCGGGCGGATCCGCCATCCGATCGCATCCGCGCCTCCGGACGACTCCCTGGCGGGCGTTCCCTCCCCTGCCGGAGAACAGGCGCGGCGTGCCGACGGCGACCAGGGGCGCGCGGCATGCCGCGTCCTGTCCGCCCCGCCGCATCCGCCGGATCCGCGGTGTCGGATCGCCCGTACTCCTGGACACGGCGTCGATGCCCGCCGATAGGGTGGTTCGCACGGGCTGTCCGACGTGCGGGCGGCACGGACGACGTGAGGGGGTGCGCGTGGCGGAGGACGACGACCTCGCGATCAGGATCCGCGGGCTGCACAAGCGGTTCGGGCAGAAGGTCGCGGTCGACGGGATCGATCTGGACGTGCCGTCCGGCAGCTTCTACGGGCTGGTCGGACCGAACGGCGCGGGCAAGACGACGACGCTCAGCATGGCGACCGGCCTGCTGCGTCCGGATGCGGGCGAAGTGCTCATCCACGGCGTCGACATGTGGAAGAACCCGCTGGCCGCGAAGGCGATGGTCGGGGTTCTGTCGGACGGCGTCCGGCTGTTCGACCGGCTGACCGGGCAGCAGCTCGTCGAGTACGCGGGGCTCCTGAGCGGTATGGACCGCCCGACCGCGCAGCAGCGCACCCACGACCTCCTGCAGCTGCTCGACCTGGAGTCGGCGGGCGGAACGCTCGTCGTCGACTACTCCGCGGGCATGACGAAGAAGATCGCCCTGGCCGCCGCGATGGTGCACGCCCCGCGCGTGCTCGTGCTTGACGAGCCGTTCGAGTCGGTCGACCCGGTCTCGGCGGCGAACATCCGCGACATCCTCCGCACCTACGTCGACGGCGGCGGGACCGTGGTGGTCTCGTCGCACGTGATGGACCTGGTGGAGCGGATGTGCGACCACGTCGCCGTCATCACGGCAGGACGCGTGGTCGCGGCCGGCTCGGTGGACGACGTGCGCGCCGGATCCACGCTCGAGGACCGGTTCGTCGAGCTGGTCGGCGGACGCCGCGTCGGGGAGGGGCCGGAGTGGTTGCGACACTCGTAAGGCTGCGCCTGCTCGTCCTCAAGAACTCGTTCCGCCGCAGCACCGGGCAGCTGGTGGCCGTGATCATCGGCGCGATCTACGGGACAGTCGGCCTCCTCGTCGTGCTCGGCGCGCTCGTCGGCCTGTCGTTCGCTCCTGCGGAGGTCGCGACGACCGCCGTGGTGCTCGCGGGCTCGGCGGCCGTCCTCGGCTGGGCGGTGCTGCCACTGCTGCTCTCCGGCGTCGAGCAGACGCTCGACCCGGGCCATCTGGCGGTCTATCCGATCGCCTTGCGGCCGCTGATGATCGGGATGCTGCTGAGCGGCGCGGTCGGTGTGGCCGGCGCGGCGACGACTCTCGCATCCCTCGGCACCGCCCTGCCCTGGCTGCACTCGCCGGGAATCGCGCTGATCGCCCTCGTCACGGGCGTGCTCGGCGCCGCGACCTGCATCGTCGTGTCGCGCGCGGTCACCTCCATCGCGAGCGGGCTGTCGTCGGGCCGCCGCTTCCGGGAGGCCAGCGGGCTCCTCATCCTGATCCCGCTCATCCTCGCCGGCCCGATCATCATCGGGATCACCAGCGGCTTGCGGTCGTCGGCAGACGCCCTGCCCGCGGTCGCCGCCGGCCTCGGCTGGTCGCCGCTCGGCGCGGTGTGGGCCGTCCCCGGAGCCGTCGCCGCGGGCGACCCGCTCGGCGCGCTGCTGCGGCTGCTCATCGCCGTTGCGACCTTCGCGGTGCTCTGGGCGGTCTGGCGCTGGGGGCTCGCGCGCTCCCTGGTCACCCCCGCTCGGGCTTCGTCGCGCGTGCGTGCGCCCGGCAAGTCGGGTCTGTTCGGCATCCTGCCCGGGACTCCGGCCGGCGCCATCGCCGCGCGTTGCCTCACCTACTGGTTCCGCGATCCGCGATACCTTCGGCAGCTGCTCATCATCCCGCTGCTCCCGGCGATCATGTGGTTCTACTCGAGCATCAACCACTCGACCGGCTACTTCTTCGCGGCCGGCCCGGTGGTCGCGTTCACGCTCGGGATCGGGATGATCGCCGACGTCTCGTACGACTCGACCGCGTTCGCGCTCCACGTGTCGAAGGCCGTGCCGGGTCGCGCCGACCGCTGGGGTCGCGCATCCGCCCTGCTGACGTTCGCGATCCCCGCGGTCGTCATCATCTCCGTCGGCGCCACGGCCTTCGAGGGCGACTGGCTTCCCGCACCCGGTCTGCTCGGGCTGTCGCTCGGGATGCTGCTCAGCGGCGCCGCCGTCTGCTCGGTGACCTCGGCGCGGTTCGTCTTCCCTGTGCCTGAGCCCGGCGACAACCCGTTCCGGTCGCGGCCGGGCAGCAACATCTCGCTGCTCGGGCCGACGTTCGCGGCGTGGGGCGTCATCGCCGTGCTGTGCCTGCCCGAGATCGTGCTGCTGATCGTCTCCCTCGTGACCCGCGAGGCGATCTGGGGCTGGCTCGGGCTCGCCGCCGGGATCGTGCTCGGCGCGGTGCTGCTCGTCGTCGGCGTGCGCGTGGGCGGCCGCGTGCTGGACGCGCGGGCTCCGGAGCTGCTACTGCAGCTGCGGAAGGACGCCTGAGGCGCCCACACGGCGGACCCGAGCGGGAGACTGGGAACGTGGAGCAGGACGACAGCGCGAGCGCCGACGGGACGCCGGCCGACGGGCAGCGGCCCGCGGACTGGCGGCCCGTGGTCGCCGCGCTCGCCAACCGAGACGCGCGCGCTGTGTGGGCGCAGCTCATCGCGGACGGCGCCCCGGCAAGCGAGATGAGTCCGGCGCGGCAGCGGCGCGCGCTGGCGCTGCTCGAGAGCGTCGGCCTGGTGCGCCGCGCCGACGGTGTCCACGAGCCGGTCGACACGGCCTTCCGCGAGCTGCTCGCGACGTCGGCATCGCTGCAGCCGCGCCGCACGGGAGTGGAGCGATTCCTGCGTCCCGACGGCCGGATCGACCGCTTCCCCGCGGCGGCGGACGACCGCGCTGCGCTGCTCGCCCACATCGGGGACCGCGTGCTCGCCGACGGCGAGACCGTCACCGAACGGGAACTCACGGAACGCCTGACACGGTTCGGCGACGATCCCGTGACGCTGCGCCGCTATCTCGTCGATGCCGGCATTCTGGTGCGCACGCGCTCAGGGTCGGAGTACGCCCGGGCCGACGTACCCGCAGACTCCTGACCTGACCGCTCAGGCCGAGGTGGATGCGCGACGCGCGTGCGCCTTCTGCATCTTGACCGCGTTCCCGCAGCCCGCCATGGTGCACCACCGGCTGGACCGGTTCTTCGAGTAGTCGTAGTACGCCCACCGGCAGGTGACGCGATCGCAGACCTTGAGCCGTGACCAGCTGCCGTCCTCGCGGGAGGCGCGCACCCCATCCAGCACTCCAGTCAGGGCGGCGCGGGCGCCGCGATCGGTCGCGGGCGCCAGCGCGAATGACCCGGAGCCGCCGAAGGACAGCCGGAGCGGCAGTTCGGCGAGCGCGTCGTCGAGGCTGCGAAGTGCGTCGGGGTCGGCGTCGTGGCCGGCGTGCGTGGCCAGCACCGAGCGCAGGCCCTCGCGCACGGTCTTCGCGAGTGCCAGGTCGTCTTCGGTGGCGGCGACGCCCTCCCCGAGGAGGTCGCGGCCCCGCAGCCACGCGGCGAGGTCGTCCGGGCTCTCCCAGCCCTCTTCGTCCTCCTGATACTCGACGGTGTTGACGAAGTCCCGCACCAGCCGCAGCTGGGCGGGGATCATCTCGTTCTCCCGTTCGAACGCGAGATCCGTCTGTCGACCCATGACACCACCATACGCCCTTGACAGGTGTCTCGACAATGGGCATGGTGTTGACACCGGCATTAACACTTAGCCGGTGTAGGAGGTCATCGTGGATCAGACAGCACAGCAGATCATCGCGGTCGGACATCGGCCGGAGATCCCGGCCGAGACGATCGGGAGGTGGATGCGCATCCACTACCGGGCACGACGGGTGGGGCGGTTGCGACCCCGACCCGTTCGCGATCCGTGGATCGACCACGTGTCGCCGTGGGCGTTCTGGGGCCTCCACCGCTGAAGGCCGTCGAGGTGCGACTATTGGCGCTTATTCGGGCGGGATAGCGACCACGACGTGCACCTCGGCACTCAGCCCGCCAGCGTCTGCTCGCAGGCGAGCAGCGTCACGCCGACGCTCCAGGCGTGCGAGAGCGTCAGCAGCATCCCCTTCGGCTGGAAGCACGCCGTCTGGTAGTACCGCTCGCTGACCATGCCGCGGTAGGCGTTGAAGTCGCCGTCCTCGCGGGCGATGAACTGGCGGAAGCACGCCAACGTCTCGTCGGCGCGCTCCGCATAGTGCGGGTCGCCGAGGGCCGCCGACAGCTCGCGCAGCTCGGCCGTGCAGACGAGCCCGTAGGCGTGCAGGTGCTGGTTCGACGGCGATGCGTTGTCGGCGCCGCGGGTGCGGAAGCCGTACGCCCCGAGCAGGGTGTGCGCCGGGAACGTGACGTCGTACGTGTAGCGGAAGGTCAGCATCCAATCGGCTGCGCGCCGCGCCACATCGAGCCAGTGGCGATCGCCGGTCGCGCGGTGCAGGGCGACGTAGGCCATCACGGCGGCGTAGCCGTCCTCCGACGTCGGCGCGAGGTCCACGTCCTCCGGGGCGCCGTGGAGGAACTCCCGGTCGACGAACTGCTCGTAATACCTTCCGGCGGCGAGCGCCGCGGTCAGGTAGCGGTCGTCGCGTCCGGCGGCCTCCACCAGCGCGGCGATCCAGGTCAGGCCCGAAGCGCCCGACCACGACAGCACCTCGCCGGTCTCGGCATGGTGGACCGATCCGGGGTTGCCGTCGTCGCGCTGACGGCCGACGACGACGTCCAGGTTCGAGCGGATGGCGCGCTCCCACTGCTCGTGCGGGTCGAGCGCTTGCGCCCGGACGAGGAACAGCGTCGCCTCGGCGAGGGTGCGCGAGTGGAGTCCGCGTTTCAGCTCGGTCCAACTCTGCGTCCAGCCGTGGTCGCGGTACCAGACGCCCCAGAAGGTTCCGGAGGGCGACAGGGATGCGGTGATGAAGTCGATGACGTGACGCGCCGCGTCCGCCTCGGCCGGCCGGCCGGTCCGCAGCCCGTGCGCGAGGAGCGCGTACGCCCACGGGATGCCGCTGACCCAGCCCACGTGCATGGCCTGCCGGTCGACGCTGAGCCCGTCCCGGCCGCTGACCTCGCGGTCGAAGCCGACGGTCTCCAGCAGCACGCCGGGGTCCGGGTCGTAGTGCCAGTCGAGCAGGCCGGCGGCGGTGAGGTCGGCGGCGGTGGCCACATCCACCCACGGATTCTCGGTCGTGTGCTCAGCCGCTTCGGCGTGCAGCGCGCGCAGGATCGGGGCGTAGGTGTGGCGGGATGCGTCCAGCGCGAACACGCGCACCGCGAGCTCCACCGTCTCGCCGGGGACGAAGCGGTGCGTCGCCACGTCGGCCGGCCGCGGGCGGTCGTCGCCGTAGTACGTGACCGGGTATTCGCGGTACGGGAAGCGCAGGCTGACCGTCGCGTCGCCCCACTCCGGGTCGTGCGCGAGCCCGACGCCGGTGAGGCCGAGCACGGAGGTCTCGGCCGCGGCGAGCGCGACTCCTCCACGGTCCGGCCCCGCCCAGGCGAACACCGCCGGCGTCGCCGCACGGTCGGCGCGGAACTCCCAGGCGTCGCTCACCAGGGCCGCGTGCTGCTCGGGCGTGCTCGCCCCGATCTCGAAGCGCGGGAACGCCCGGGTGTTCTCGGCCGGCCGGTTCTCGCCGTAGAAGGCGCCGGGGATGAGCCACCAGGGATCGTCGGCGCCGTGCACCGGAGCCTCCACCAGCACCGACCCGTCGGCCGGCTCCGCGCCGGTGTACGTCACGCGCACCGCGAGCCGCCAGCCGGGCTCCGCCTCGCTCCACTCCAGCTGCACCTCTGCCGCCGCGGAAGCGGGACCGACGACGGTCGCCCGGACCTCGGGGCGCGCGCTCACGGCAGCGGGCGCTCGATCAGGTCGACCTCGCGGACCGGCTGGGCCGGGTCGGCCGGCACCACGAAGGTGCGCAGCTGCGACGGGCCGAAGTCCTCCTCGATGGTGCGCCCGAGCAGCGGGAGCTCGATGCGCGAGCGTCCGCCCTCTCCGCGTGTCTCGACGGCCCGCACGACCACGTCCGCGCCGCCGGGGGCATCCGTCTCGTCCTCGGTGCCCTTCAGCGCGGTCACCATGACGGTATCGCCGCCGTCGCTCGCGAACGAGTTCACGGGAGGCAGCACGCCGTCGTGGAACGACTCCTGCATCGCCCGCACCGGGTTGCCGAGCACGAGCGCGCGACGGATCGGGTCGGCCTCACGCCAATCGCCCGCGTGGGGCACCAGCTCGTAGCTGAACCGCTGGACGCCCTGATCCTGGAAGGAGTAGATGCCCTCCGGGTCGAGCAAGCGCGGGTCGTGCCACGAGTAGACCGGGCTGCGGACGGCGGTCACGCCGATACTCGGCTGCTCGCCGTCGTCGGCGGTTCCCGGCGACACATCGTAGGCGTGCTTGTTGGTCGTGATCACCGTGAGACCGGCGGCGGCGCCGTCGATCGTGCCGGTCAGATCCACCCACGACTGCGCGGGCTCCTCGGCGCCGTCGACCGGGCGCTCCAGGTGACCGAACGGGATCTCGTACGTCGCCGTCGGGTCATCGAGCACGGTCGGGAAGCGCAGCTTCAGCAGGTGCGCCTGTTCGCGCCAGTCGAGCGTCACGTTGACCCGCAGCACAGGCGAATCGTGGTCGAGGATGAGCTCCTCCACCAGAGTGGATGCGCCCCACGCCCGCTCGACCCGGACGCGAGACCGCAGCGGGCCGGTCTCGCGGACCACGATGCGCTTCAGCCCCATCGTCGCGCCCGGCCAGGCGTACGAGATGACCCGGTGGCCCCACGTATCGGTCGGGTCGTCGTTGATCTGGGTGTGCTTGGCGCCGTCGACGCCGGCCATCACATCCACGCCGGTCGCCTTGACCAGGTAGGACGAGATCCAGCCGGTCTCCTGATCGATGCGGATGCGGACGTGCTCGTTCTCGAGGGTGTCGGCGGTCACGGTCAGGGCGTTGGATGCCGCACCCGGGCCGGCGCCGGGACGCAGGCGGTAGAGGCGGTAGCCGAGAGCCGGGACGTCGGCGCGGAACACCACGGCGCCGCGCGAGACATCGTCCGTCGTCGCGGTCGACTGCGAGTTCTGGAAGACGACGGGCTCGCCGTTCTCGTCGACCACGTGCACGCCGGCGCGCTGCGCGCCGTACTGGAAGTCCACATCCACCGACACCGCCCAGGGGTGCGGGTTGAAGACCAGGACCGGCTGCGTGCCGTCCTCCCGGTCGACCTGCACCTGGCGGGCGAGGACGTTGTGCGCCCGCGTGATGATGCGCTTCGAGATCGCGACGGCCTCGCCGAGCTGGTCGCGTGCGTCGTCGTACGACGGCTCGATCGCCGAACCGGGCAGGATGTCGTGGAACTGGTTGAACAGCACCTGCTTCCAGGCGGTCTCCAGCTGCTCGCGCGGGTAGTCGACGCCGTCGGTCGCGGCGACCACCGCCGCCCAGCGCTCGGCGTTCAGCACGGCGAACTGCGCGCGACGCTGCCACGCCTTGATGCCCGAGTGCGCCGAATAACAGCCGGGCGCATGGTGCTGCAGGTCGTCGCGGCGCACCGGGAGGGTGTCGAGGAACGCCTCGCCCCGGCCGAGCACCTCGTCGAAGTACGTGCGCGGTGACGACATCGTCATCCTTCCGAAAGAGCCCATGCGGTCGTAGCGGTGGATCGACTCGATGTTCGCGATGGTCGGGCCGCCGCCGTGGTTGCCCACGCCGTAGAACACCATCGCGGTCGCGTTCTCGCCGAAGCCGACGGTGCGGTCGAGCGAGGCGAGCGCCTTCTCGGTCTGGCCGTCGACCGAGCCGGGCGGGCTGCAGTACTCGAACGGGATGCGGTAGGCCAGCACCCGCGAGCCGTCGGGCGCCTCCCACCAGAACAGGCTCGGAGCCAGGTCGGACTCGTGCGGGCCGGGCCGCAGGAACGTATACGAGTCCATCCCCTGGCCGCGCAGGATCTGCGGGAGCATCGCGTTGTGACCGAACGGGTCCACATTCATCCCGACGGTCGACGGCTTCCCGAAGCGCGACTCGAGGTAGCGCTGGCCGTACAGACCCTGGCGCACGAAGCTCTCGCCCATCGGCATGTTGTTGTCCGGCTCGACCCACCAGCCGCCGACGTTGACCCAGCGGCCCTCGGCGACACGGCGCTTGATCTGCTCGAACAGCTCAGGGTCGGACTCCTCCACCCAGCTGAGCAGCACGATCTGGTCGCAGGTGAAGACGAAATCGGGGTACTCCTCCATGCGGTGGATGGCCGACCAGAAGGTCGCGCGGGCCTCCTGGTAGCCCTCCTGCCACGGCCACAGCCACACCGGGTCGAGGTGCGCGTTGCCGATCATGTGGAGGGTGCGCTGCGGGGTCGCCGTCGGGCGCTTCGCTGGCGGGAGGTCGCGCGGCTGGGTGCCGGCGGGCGCGTTCGCGACGGGGGCTTTGCCGTTCGCGTCGGGGGCGCCCGTCTCGCCGGCGACCTCGTTCCCGGATGCGCTCTCGCGCGGCTCCTGCGCCGCATCCACCGCGATCTGTTCCGGAGTTTCTCCGCCCACACGCGGCGTGTCGGCCGGAGAAAGTCCGGAATCGACGGCTGCCTGCTCGGGGGTGGTCACAGTGCGTACTCCTCGTCGCCGTCGGCCCATGCGTCCACGATCTCGGAGAGCACGTGGAGCATGAACGTGTGGAATTCCTGGATCCTCGGGGTGGTCGTGGACGGGCTCAGCAGCGCGTAGTCGGCGAACTCCTTCGCCGGGCCGCCGTCGCCTCCGCCGAACAGCACCGTCGTGGCGCCGACCGACTTCGCCGCTTCGAGCGCTGAGACGATGTTCGCACTCCGGCCGCTCGTCGTGAAGGCCGCGACGACGTCGCCCGGGCGGGCGAGACCGAGCACCTGGCGCGAGAAGACGTCGTCGTACGAGTAATCGTTGGCGATGCAGGTCATCGTCGTGGGGTCGGTGCTGAGCGTGACCGCCCCGAGCGGCCGACGGTCGCGCTCGTAGTGCCCGATGATCTCACCGGTGAAGTGCTGCGCATCCGCCGCGCTACCGCCGTTGCCGAACGTGTACAGGATGCCGCGCTCGGCGAACGCGTCGCAGAGCAGCTTCCCGACCTCACGCAGGGCCGGCAGCAGTGCCTCGCCCTGCTCGGCGACCTGGATGTGCGCCTCCAGCTGCTGTCGCATCCACTCAGCCACGGTGGTCTCCCTTCCGGACGCCTGCGCCCGCACCGGCGAGCTGGTCGAGCCGGTCGAACGCGACGGCACCGGCGCCGACGACGCAGACGACGTCGCCCAGGGCGGCGAGCACGACGGTGGATGCGGCGGCAGCGGGCGGCATCGCGTCGGCGGCGACGCGCTCGCGCACGGGAACGAGCAGGGCGTCGCCGGAGCGGGTCACCCCGCCGCCGAGCACGACGAGGTCGGGCTCGAAGACGTTGACAAGGTCGGTGAGGGCGACGGAGAGCACGTCGACCGTCTCGTCCCAGAGCTCGGTGGCGAGGGCGTCGCCGTCCGCGGCGGCCGCGACCACATCCTCCGCCCGCACGACGGGCAGCTGGGCGAGCGTCGAGCCGGCGCCGCGCTCGGCGACGGCCTCGCGGGCGCGCTGGGCGATGGAGGTGCCGGAGGCGTATCCCTCGAGGCAGCCGCGCCGCCCGCACAGGCACGGACGGCCGCCGGTGCGGACCATCACGTGGCCGAACTCGCCGCCGTTGCCGGCCGCGCCGCGGTGCAGGCGGCCGTCGATGACCGCGCCGCCGCCGATGCCGGTGGAGATCGTCAGGTAGACCATGGTGTCGGCGTCGCGCGCGGCGCCGTAGCGGAACTCGCCGAGGGCGCCGGCAGTCGCGTCGTTCTCGAGCACGGCCGGGATGCCGAACTCGCGCTCGGCGAGCTCGACGATCGGCAGGTCGATCCAACCGGGGAGGTGCAGCGGGCCGGTCAGCACACCGGCCTTGGCGTCGAGCGGACCGCCGCAGGAGATGCCGACCGCCTCCACCTCGAGGCCGGATTCGGCGATCGCGCGATGACCCATGTCGAACAGCCTGGGAACGATCGCACCCGGGCCCTCCTCCCGACGAGTGGGTTCGACGATCAGTGCGTGGGTTCGTCCGTCTTCCGTGACAACACCGACGGCGAGCTTCGTGCCGCCGATGTCGAGCGAGAGGACGGCGCGGAGGCCGTTTGCCATCATGTCCTTCCGAGGGTGCACGACCGCGCCAGCGTCGGTGGATCGTGTGGGATCGTTCCCACAGATACTAGGACGCCGCGGGCAGGCGGGTCAACACGGCGCGTTCGCTGGGCGCGTCCGCCCGGCGCTCGCGCCCGCCGCACGCGCCCAGTGCAACTCGGTATGAGGTGAACGCCGCCGGGCAGAGATCTGCTTGGCGATCTCCGCAGGTCGCATGGCGCTGCCCCCTCCACGAACGTTGTTCGCTACGGAATGCGCGCCGGGAACTGTCCCGCTTCTGCGATGTGTGCGCCGGAATCGCCCTGACGCGCGCCTCCCAAGGAAAAGTTGAGCACATTTCGCGGATGACCCAAGTGAGTGCAGGACGAGACCTCGACCCTTGCCGCTCGGATTTTGCTCATATACGGACAAACCTGAACGCGCAGATCCTTGTTTCGGGTGCTTGCACACTCGGGCGTGTCCCGGGAACCAAACCCCTGTCTGACGGCAGCTGTGGACTTGCCAAAAAACTTCGCCTGACCACACAAAACGTCCTCCGAGCTCGTCGACAACAAGTTAATTGGCGCGGCCGGCCGGACTGCTCCCGGGCGGACTGTGGCGAGATGCCCTCCCGCCACAAGCAGACGACCTCACTATGGCCTCAGAGAGATTCCGACGGTCAGGGAATCCCACCGCAAATCTGGCGGATAACTCGGCCAGCACAAGCGAACGCACTCTTCCGGAACTCGGCGAAATGCGGCTGACGCGCGGCGAGCTCGCCCAGGCGGTGCTTCAGTCATCGCGTCAGCCATCCACAAGAGGTTTACCTCTGGCTGGTTTCCGGACGCGCGACTGTCCGCCTGTTCCCCGGCACATGAGTCCCGCGAATGTGGGGCATCTGCCAGAGTCATGAATCGGTACCGTGACAAGTAGGCGGCCAAGGTCCACGATGCCCTCAGGCAAACGCGTGGGGACTTGGTGATTTGGCTTTCAAGGGGGCATAGAGGCCTAATGGTCGACTCAGCCACATTTATGGACGAGAGGCAGCGACGAGTTCTCGCTGCGCTTCAGGGCAAACGGTCGGAGCTGGCTAACTTCTACCTGACAGCCTTGATGCTGCTCGGCGGTGAGCTTGAAATGGCTGACCCTCGAACCCGAGTAACGTTCATCTGCCACTGCATGCGTGAGGTCATGAATCGTGTACTTGGTTCGCTTGGCCGGCCGACGGCCCCTCGGTTCAAGCCACCCTCGGGAGAACAAGTCAAAGCACTTCCCGATCTGCTCGCAAGATTCCCGGAACTCGAATTGGACCGCGAGGGCGACCTGGTCCCGGTTCCTCAAGAAGTCGCCGCTGCCATGGACAAACTGTTCAAGGCCGCCGTCCATGAGAAGCGCCGAATCAGAGACGATATCGCTGCCCTGATCACAGATGATGGGAACGCTGGCCATGTTGCCGTCTCGCGCTGGATTGAGTCTCGCGGTTTCTTCGTGAAATGGGCGCACCTACACGACCGCGATGTCAAAGACGCGGATTTGCCTAGCGATGACGAGATTCGCTCGCACGTCGAAGTCTTCGACGAGCTGTTGGACGGGGTCATCAATCCCTTCTTCGCGACGCGCCACGCCATCGACGACCTACTCGCTGAGATCAATACGACCGGGGAGCCTACAGATGCCTAGTTTTCGCGCTCCGACACCAGAACAGGTTCGGGCCACCTTACTCAAGATACCGACATACCAACTCAGGCGAGTGTTCTACGAGGGGCTTGAAAACCCACTTTGGGTCCGTCCGCTAATGGAGGCTGGCGCATTCACCGACCCTCCGGAGCCTGAAACCACCGAAGATGGGTATATCCGCGACCTCTACTGGCCCGAACTGTCATATCTGACTCGCATCGCGCCCCAATCGCCCGACGACGTGGTGGACGTGTTGCTCCGACTCGAGGCGAGCAACAACCCCTGGGTCCGGCGTGCTGTGTTCGAAATCGCGTGCCAGATTCCTGTCGAATCCAGCGTTCGACTGGAACCGCTTATCAAGGCCTGGATGAAGTCGGGAATTGGGTGGAGAACCGAGTCGCGGTCGCTAGTGTCGCTCGCTATCAATCTCCTCGAAGGCGGACAGCCCCGACTTGGTCGGTGGCTAGCGAACGTCTTATTCGAGCCGCGCCAAAGCGACGAGACCCAGTCCATCCGAAAGCCGAAGCTTTTCCTGGAGGAGTACTGGTACGAAGAGGAACTGCCACGGATCGTCCCCGCCCTTGGTGATAACGCGCTCAAGGCGCTCGTCGGCTGGCTGACGACATACGTCAACTCTTCCGGTCACGCTTCCGGTGAGCACGACTTCAGTGCAATGGACCGGTCATCGATCGACGCGCGTGGTGACTCCACAGATCGGCCGGAGGACGCGCTCATCGATGCCATTCGCGATGTTGCGGTCGATGCCATTCGCACGGCCCCTGGAGAAACGGTCAAGATTCTGCTGCGTAGCGGCGTGAAGCTGTTGAGGAAGATCGCCATCTACGTCACCGCTGAGGCGATTCGTCGGGAGCTTGACACAGGAGGAAACGTTGCTGCCCTGCTGGAACAGGCGAAGCAGCTACTCGGTGATGAAGAATCCGATGATGAGTACGTTCGGGTTGAGTACGCGCGACTAGCACAGACCGTCGCTCGCGCAGACGGGTCTGCGACGTCGGTGGTGACGCCGTTTCTTGCGAAGGCATTCGCAGCTGACCTCGCTTGGATGCGAGAGCGACTCGTTCGCCCTGAAGGTCTTACCGATGAGCAGTGGGAAGCGAGCATTCAGACGAAGGCTCAGCGATACCGGCATAGTTGGCTCGCTGCAATTGGCCACGACGCGTTGCCAGAAAATCTACGTAAAGATCTGGCGAAGCTAGACAAGGCAAATGGCCCGATCGAGAACCCTCTCGAGCCAATGGGTCGAGTGACAAGTTGGACTGGCCCCAACCCGCACACGAGCCAGGATCAAATGGCTGCGATGGCGCCGATCGAGCTTGTTGTTCACCTTGCGAGCTGGCATGACAACGGCGATGGATGGGGCCCCGAACCATCCCACGAAGGCCAAGGCAGAGCGCTCTCAGGTCTTCTGACGACGAATCCACTCGCCCTGAAGGGAGTGCCGCAGCTAGGGCAAAAGCTTCGCCCCACCTACCTGCGCGCGATCTTGCAGGGTTGGGAAGCCGCGAGCAAAGCCGGTCTCGAACTCGATTGGTCGCAGGTGGCCGAGCTAGTGGAGTACGTCCTTGATCACCCTCTTGCCTCTCCCTTTCCTATTGAAGGCGGTGATTTCGACGACGACAAGGATTACCGCGGAGCGAAGGACGCCGCCATCGGCCTGCTCGAGGAACTGCTCAAAATGCGAGGGTCCGTCTTGGTTCCCAAGCGCTACGAAGAGCGGTTCGCTCGGCTTCTGATCGATCGGTCAGATGATGAGGATGCCTGGACCCAGTACGACACCTATCAGCACGAGGGCTCAGGGTGGGACCCGCTCAACATGTCGCTCAATTGGCAATGGCCAAGCAGGCTCCGTGCGCTGATTGTGGCCGCCACCAGCTCGGAGAATGCGTCGTGGCGGGATGACGCCCTCAAAGTGATTGAGCGCGAGGCGTCACGCGTTGACCGGCACGGCGCCGGCCGAGCCGCTCTAGGCGAAGGTTTCGGCAGGCTTCTCAACTCCGGGCCGGACTGGATAGCGGCTCATCTGGACGAGCTGGTCGGTACTCGCGACGGTATTTCGGTCGAACAACAGATTGTGCTCACGACGGCCATGGCGACACACCGCTACAACCGCGCGATGTATGACGCTCTGACTCCGGCGATGCTTGCGGCGATCGACGTCGGGGATTCGCTCGTAGCTGGTTGGAGGGGCGAGTCCGACCCACTGCCACGCATCGGCGAATGGGTCATCGACGCATTCGTATACGGCCACATCAACTCTAACGACCCGGTATTCGAGGCGTTCTTCACCAAGACGAGTCCCTTGGTTCGCGGCAAATCGTTGGGCACGGTCGCTTGGTCCTTCTTCCGTGCGACGACTGTGGATGATGCGATTCGTGATCGCTTCGCAGTTCTCTGGGATGACCGCATTAGCCACGTTCGAGAGCAGCCCGAGGACAGCAAGGAACTCCAAGGCATCTACTGGCTGGTGAAGAGCAGTGCGTTCTCGTCGGAGTGGTGGCTTCCGCGACTGCGAGAAGCACTCCGACTCGAACCGACCATTGCGACTGAGAGACACATGATCGGGAAGGAACTAGCGCAGGCATCCACGACCGACCCTGCCGCTGCTCTCGCGGTTCTGAAGCTCCTGCTCGGCGGACGCGGCGAACGTGGCCAAGCCGCATTCGCCCTGAGTCAGCAGGCGACTCCCGTGATAATCGCGAACGCCATGATCTCGCGCGATGCAGAACTCACTGAAGAGGCCGAGGCTTACATGAACGAGCTCGGGGCCCAGGGCAACATCGCCCTCGAGGCCGAGGTTCAATCCGTGCTCGATGGCAGGGTCGGCGTCGATGACGTGGATGACTAGGAGCGCGTCTGTCACTGTCCGGTTGAGCCGATTTGGGTTATCCCCGTTTCGGCAACCATCGAAGCTACCTTCTGCCAGTGCTGAGACTTGCCAAATGGCGCAGCCGCGCAACCCCTGCGGACCGTTCGCTATGTCGGTCGCCCCGGATAGCCTCGTCCTGGAGGCGTAGCAGTGGCGAAGTTCTTCGACCCATCGGAGGCTGAGCGCATTCTGCGCGCCGCGGGAGGAGTCCCGCTCGTCCCTTTCCCCGGTGTCGCAAAGCCATGGTCATCGATTCATGAGGCGTGCGGCCGCCACGTGACACCGAACTTGAACACCGTCCGCCGAAGCGGTTCCTGCTGCGCACACTGCGCAGCTATTGCCCGAGGCGCCGCTCGCCGTGCCAGGCTAGAAAACTCCGCGATCTCGACCATGCGCGCCGCTGGTTTTGAGCCGCTCGCACCTTACCCTGGTGCCGACAAACCCTGGCGAAGCATGCATCTGGAATGCGGCGAGGAGAGATCCCCGTCGCTCAACTCCGTACGCGGCAGTAGGACGGGTAAGGGCGGATGCCAGCCGTGCTCGCTGCGCGCTCTTGGATATCGAGTGTGGACGGAGGAGTCGGCCCGCGCGTTGATGGAGTCGAAAGGCTTGGAGCCACTGGTTCCCTATCCCGGCTCATCGACAGTTCCGTGGGCAGCACGTCACCGAGTTTGCGGGCGCACAGTCAGCCCACGTTTGGGGAACCTTGCGGAGGGCCAGGGAGCATGCGTCCACTGTGGGCAAGAAGCTACCCACCGTGCATTCCGTAAAGACCACGATGTCGCAGCTCAACTCATGCGTGCAGCGGGCCTGGAGCCAATCGAGGCATTCCCCGGAGTCGACACGCCATGGAAATGCCGGCACCTTGCATGCGGCCGGATCGTGTCCCCGACTTGGACCAACATCAAGCGCGGGCAGGGAGGCTGCAGTCCGTGCGCTTGGGAAAAGGCGAGCCAGCGGCTAATCATGCCGGAGCCTCAAGCTCGCGCGATTATGGCGGCCCACGACCTCACACCGTTGGAACCGTATCCGGGAAGCGCGAAGCCGTGGCGGTCGCGTCACAGATGCGGCCGCGAAGTCTCGCCGACGCTCTCGAACGTTCGCGCTGGAAAGGGTGTCTGCCGTTATTGCATCTCCTCATTTCCGTTTGCGGGTCCGGCGATCTTGTACCTCGTGGCCGATGTTCGCGCCGTAAAGGTTGGAATAGCGGCTCGTTCCGCCAAACGACTCGACGAGCACCGACGTTACGGGTGGGAAGAGATGTGGCGAATACAGGTGCCCACTGGAGACGACGCCTACTCGCTTGAGCAGTCGATACTCGCGTGGTGGAGAGGCGAACTCCTCCTCGACGTCGTATACACGAAAGCGGAGATGCCCCAGTGGGGCGCGTCCGAGACGGCGCCCCGCGCCCGTATGGGGTCAGATGCGGTGTTGATTCGCGCCTTGCAACTCCTCGAGGAGACGGGAGTCACAGACTTCGAGGTCATCGTGTCACGGGGCGACGACGCCGCGCCCGACTCAGAGGCCACTTCAGTCGGGCCTCGGGCGCGCAGGAAGCCATCAGCCTCGGACCAGGTGGCATTGTTCGATCTTGATTGACAACTGACGGTTTGCGTGTCGGACGAGCGGGCCGATCTCGGCCACAGATGGTGGGTTTCACCGCCACAGGTGTGCCCAGCGAGACCACAATGAGCAAGCGCGTATCCTTCAGGATCCGACCTGGGGATACAAGGGTGGTCTACCCCCATTTTGTGAATGATGCGTAAGGCTCATCAACATTCAATTGGGGGGTTATTGCGGTGAAGATTCGGTCTCTTGCAGGGAACCACGACGCCGCCCTCGTACACGGGGCGACGCTGGATGTCGACGGCGGAATCGCCGCCACACGGCTGCGCTGAATCCGGGCGCCGCCTAGGACGGTCAGCGAGAAATCTAGACCGCCTCCATCAGCCCGTCAATTTGCAGTCAGCGCCGGCACGCTTAGCAAAGGCGCCCCGCTTCGGTACCTCGCTTTCTTAGGCGGCCTCGTAGTGTGGCCAGCACAGGTCGACACGGCGGGCCGGCCGAAAGTTCGGCTCACCGCGTCGGAGTCCTTAGGCTCATACGCAACCGCTCGCACATGCGAGAACGCGTCACGCGTACGGAACGCTCGATCGCTCGTTCCACTGGATCAGCGAGCCCACCGATGCCTTCTTCCAAGGAGACAGCTTGAATCTGCTCGAAAAACTGCAGACAAGGACCGGCGACATCCGTCGGGAGCTTGAAGAGAAGATGGCATCGGGATACCGCCGGTCGGACGTCGGCGAAGCTGCTCGTGATTTGTGCGCACTCTGGGAATCCACTCTTGTGATGAGCGGCCATACATGGACGAACACGTACCTGTATTACCAGACCGAGGATCTCGCGGCCCTAGGCTGGGCGGCCGCCCCGGATCTCCACCTGATTCGAAAGACCAACAATGATGACAAGCACGGAACGCCTGTTACGGCCACCGCGGTAGACATATTCGACGCGATATCGCGGATAGAACAATCGACCCCACTCTTGGAGCCCTTGGTTCCGGGACTCCAACAGGACGCCCTCGAGCCGCGACTACGGCGAATCGTCTGCGCAATCTATGATCATTTCGCGCAAGGCGAGACCGAGTTCGCCCTGCTGGAAGCCCGGCCATCCGAGACGTGGATGACGGCGCGGGCACTCGACACCTTCCAGATCAATGCGTCCGACGACAAGAAGGCGCGTGCGGAGCTGGAGGCCTTAGAAGGCTGGGAGTACGATCCGCCGGCTTTCCAGGCCTTCGCAATATCCCTCCAGGACTCCGATGATGAGTTATGGCGCATCGCGGTCTTCACTAGCCAGTACGAAGACGTCTATTCGATCCTCTCGTCGTATCAACATAAACGAGCGCTTCTACCAGGCCTCCATCGTGACGATGACGCGTTGAACGTGCTTTCGACCCTGTCGATGGTCCAGGCACGGACACTGGCCAATGGCGGCCAATTGATGAAAGCCAGCGACTTGCTAGCGGCATCGATTAATGAAGGGCTTGTCACGCGACGCCCTGATCTGATTTCTCTCGCCGACGTCGTAGTGCGCACGTTCGGAAAGCTCGCTCCCGAGGTAGCTAGAGCGGTCCGCGTCGATCGCGCGAACACTCGGGTCTTCGAAAGCGAACAAAATCGCTCCCCCCTTGCCGCGGATCCGGAGTTCGGAGTTCTGGTCTCTCCCGAGGGAGTGCTCTTTGTTCGCACGGGCAATTGAGGCGTCGGACGATCCATGTCGCACCCGTGTTAGGTGAACGCGGGTCGATGAAACATGACCTCGCTTAGCGCAGGAGACCCAGAGATGGCGTTCGTCGCCCTGGTTCCCGGCTCCGGGGCCGTCCTCATCGAGGTGCTGAGCCGCCTTCACATGGAGGAGTCCCAGGGGCGGCCAAGTGCTGCCCCCATTCGATCCCAAGCCCGGATGAGAGGGCAGCGCCGGTGTCTGTATTGGCGTGTACCAGTACCCATCATGGCCATCAGCCGCCGAACATCCACTACAACTACGAGCACATCGAGGAGAACGGCAAAACCTCCTGCTACGAACTCGTCGGGGGCCACGGGATCCCGGGGTTCGTGACGTTCAACCACCGCCACAGGATGTCGGTACCCCGCTGGACAGGCCGCCTGGGACCACTCAATGATGATCCCAGGCGGTCGGGTGTTACTTCCTGCCCTTGCCCTTCTGGGCGAGCGCACTCGCGGCGGCCGTCTTCTCGGCCTTGGTCGAGCGCGGGTTGCTCAGAACCTTGCTGGCGGCCGTGGCGGCCTTCGAGCTGGTCTGCTTGCTGTTCTTTGCCACTTTCGTGACTCCCTGTCTGGCGACCTAGCTGCTCCCGACCCCCGGATGACATTTGACATCCCGCTATCTCACTTGTAAGCTTGATAGAAGTTTCTCGCAAAAACTGGGCCAACGAAAGCCTTACCCACCTTGGGTAAAATATCGCCGTCAGCCATCATACCAGATATAGCAAACCTTCATTTTCTAGAACGGCGCGCCTGGCGTGGTGGCTTCGCTGCTTCTATCGCGCTTCGATGCCGCACCAGTCGTAAACGACCGCGTGCTGGCCGGCAAGCACGAACCTCTCGTACATGGTTTTTGACGCATTGAGCGGGCGCTTCCAGTTCCCGCGGGAGACGACCGTCCATCTCCATCACCCGGTATGGTTCGGTGCGGCCGCCGGGGAAGCGCAGCTCGACATCGCGCCAGCGTGCGAGTCCCCCGAACTCTTCGAGCCCGTCGATGTCCCTCACATGCGCGACGATAGTCAGCGGTGCGGCACCAGAGCTAGGCGGCTGCGGTGCGGTGAACCGCAGTGAGTCGACCCCCGAGACGAATGTCGTGATGGCGATCACGTTGCCGAGGTCGTTCAGTACGTCACTGACTGCGGTGTGGGAGCGGCGGCGGACCGCGGTGTGGCGACCGCCCTTGTGGGCGTGGACACGTTCCGCCAACGGTCCCCACTTGCACTGGATGCAACGCGCCACATGCCAAGTGCAAGGTGACCAGTTTGTGCAGTGCGGCTCGAGAACTGACAATTCAGGGATTGCGGGCACACGGCGCAGCGCGTAACGTACAACCAAATGGTTGTAGATGAGTTGACGGATGCTGAGGTCGATCGCATCTTCCAGGCACTGGCGGATGCGACCCGACGGGATATCGTCGCGCGGTCGCTGCAGGGGGAGCACTCGGTGAGCGAACTCGCCCGGCGGTACGACATGAGCTTCGCCGCCGTGCAGAAGCACGTCGCCGTGCTCGAGCGGGCGGGACTCGTCCGCAAGCGGACCCGCGGACGCGAGCGCGTCGTGTCGGGCGACCCGGAGACGATCCGGCGGGCATCCCGGCTGCTCGACGCCTACGAGGAGATCTGGCGCCGTCGCGATCGCGCCATCGACGGCATCCTCGCCGAGGAGGCCCGAACCACGCTGAGCACCACCGAACCAGAGAGGAACGAGCGATGACCTTCATCGAATCGAACAAGGACGTGGATGCGCTGACGCTCACGTTCGTCACCGAGTACGACGCGCCGCCGGAGCGCGTGTGGCAGCTGTGGTCCGACCCGCGCCAGCTGGAGCGGTGGTGGGGACCGCCGACCTGGCCGGCCACGTTCGACGTGTTCGAGTTCGAGCCGGCGGGACGGGCGTCCTACTACATGACCGGGCCTGACGGCACGAAAGCCCATGGCTGGTGGCGGTTCGTCGAGATCGAGCCTCCGGTTCGGATCTCGCTCGACGACGGCTTCGCCGACGACGACGGCAACCCGGCGCCCGGGGAGCCCGTCCGGATGACGACGACGCTCGAGGAGCGCGACGGCCGCACCCGTATGACGCAGCTCACCCAGTTCGCCAGCACGAAGCAGCTGGACGAGATGGTCGCCATGGGCATGGAGGAGGGTATGCGCGAGGCCGTCTCCCAGATCGACGACCTCCTCGCCGCCGACGTCACCCGCTGATCCGCACCCCTCCCAATCCCCGCCCCCCGTCGAGTACGCACAAATTGCACGCCCCGAGCACCGCGGGCGTGCAATTTGTGCGTACTCGACGGGGGCCGGAGAGGGGCGAGAGACGGAACGCCCCGCGAGGTCAGGCGGCGTCGAGGAAGGCGAGGAGGTGCGGCAGCGTGCGGCGGAGCGGGCCCGGGTCGCCCGCGGCGGCGAGGCGCTCGCCCAGGTAGTCGCCGTGGACGCCGGGGACGATGAGGAGGCGCGCGTCCGGCAGCAGCGACGCCAGCTCGACAAAGTGTTCCGCCCGGACCACGTCACGATCCGCGCCGACCACGAGCGTGGGCGCCGACACGGAGGCGAGCAGGTCGTCGGGGAAGTCCTGGAACCCGAGCATCAGCTCGCGGTCGAGGTCGAACATCCGCCGCGCGTGCTCCGGGTCGCGGCTGACCGCGAGGTCGGCCTCCCGGTACGGCGCGGGCAGGTCGTCGAACGTCCCGGCGGCGAGCCCGTCCCAGAAGCCGTCCACCATCCCGGCGCGACGCACCGGGGCCGAAGCCGCGATCAGCCGCCGCACCGCGGACGGATGCCGCGCCGCCAGCTGCAGAGCGACCTGGCCGCCGTTGCTGAAGCCCAGCACATCCACTGGGCCCAGCCGGAGCTCGTCCAGCACGGCCGCGACGTCATCCGCCGAGCCTTCGAAGCTCGCCGGACGGTCACCCGAGGTGGTGCGGCCGTGCCCCTGCAGCTCGACCGCGAGCACCGATCGCGTCGGCGCGAGCAGCGGCAGCAGCATCCCCCAGTTCGACTCGATCGTGGAACCGCCGCCGTGGATCAGCAGGAGGGGTGGATGCGGCGAGTCCGGGTCGCCGTGCCATTCGCGATACAGGGGGATGCGTTCCACGCCCGCAGGCTAGCGGAGCGGCACCGAGGTGTCGAGGACTGCGGGCCACGGGGAGCCCATCATGGCGCGACAGGCAGCGGTGCGTACGGCACCGCGCGCCAGAGCTGGTTCGTCCCACCGGTGCACGCGTAGGTTCCGATGGCCGCGCCCTCGGTCGAGGAGCCGCCCAGAAGGTCGAGGCATTCGCCGGTGTATTGGCTCTGCAGGGTCCAGGCACCGGTCGCCGTGACCGTCGGCCCCCACCGGTAGCTCGAGTCGGCGCCGTCGCACGCCTGATCCAGCCCGACCTGCGCGCCCTTTCCTCGCCACCGCAGACACATGCCGGATTCGAGGTTCTGGACGACACCGCCGCCGGTGCCCTCGACCTCGACGTATCCCCATTTGGCCGCTTCCGTAGAGGTGCGGGTCAGGACGCCTCTCACCCGCTGGTCAGGGTCGCCGGCGGGTGCTGGGGCGGTTCCCAGCACCCCACCCGTCGTCATCGCGACCGACGCGAGGGAGATGGCCGTCGTGCGGAGGGCCTCGGGAACACTCCACGCCGCGTTCGGAGCCGTGCCGCACGAGTACAGGATCAGAGGCGCGCCATCGCCCGTCGCAGCCCCGCTCACGTTGAGGCAGGTTCCCGTCCACTGGTTGAGAATGGTCCCGTTCGCAGGCAGCCTCCAGATCTGGGTCGCCACGAGATCGCAGGGCGCAAGCGAGACCGTTCCGCCCGAGCCCTGCGCACACAACTCGGGGGATGGCTCATCGACGGGGTTGTCGACGAACTGCGGGTACACACCGAGGAGGTACCCGCCGCCGGAGAGTGGATGGAACATCCACTTCTGTTCTACCGACCCGTCGCAGGTCCGGATCGAGAGCCCCGCGCCCGCGGTCCGCGCGCCACCCGTGACCGTGACGCACCGCTTCGAGCCCCAGCCGACGATGGCGTCAGCGGGATTGAGCACGTCGGGGATCGAGCGCTTCGCGCGCGCCGTAGATGACTTCTCCGCTTTGAGATGCGTGGAGCTGTCGCCACACGAGAGAGCCAATCGGGCGTACCCGCCCTCGGTGGAGAGACACCGTCGTGTTGCCCTGCTTTCCAGGTGTATCCGTTCGGAGAAGACTCCGACCATCCACTGCGCTGCGCGATTATCGCAGTAACCCATGTGCGTATAAGAGTTCGAGCCCTCCGTCAGACACAGGCCGGAAGCGGAGTTCACCAACCAGCCCCATCCTTGGACGGTCTCACCCTTGTCCGGGACGAAGGTCCAGTCTGCATATCCCTGCGAATTGGGACTTCCAAAGGAGACGGCACGACGATATCCGGCGGTCGACGCATAGCTCGACAGCAGCTGACTACCCGATCCGACGGATTTCGGGAAAATCCGCGACTCCGCGGGCAGACTGGGCGTCTGCTGTGGCTTCCAGATCGCCACGACGGCGGCCACATCGTCGACATACGGTCCAGCGCCGTTGCCGCACATGGACCAGTAGTTCGCCGTGCCCAGCATCACGGTTGCGCACGCCCACTGGCCGGTGTTGTGCCCGACGCCCAGCAGGTGTCCGATCTCGTGAAGGAAGATCTCCCGTTTGTACGTCTCGCTCTTGCCGCCGAGACGGGCCGTACTGATGGCCATCTGCCCACCGGACAGCCAGGACGGCGATCCCGCGCAACGCATGGACGCGCCGGCGAGTCCGGTGGGCGCCTCGGGGATGGAGCTGTACACGCGGACCGGGACGATGTGGCTCCCGGGGCGCGCGGACGACTCGGAGGGGACGACCTTCACGCCGACTCCAGTGCTCCCTGACCACTCATCCCACTCGGCAGCCGCCTTGATGAGGCTGGACTGGAACTCCTGGGGAACGGACTCAAGCACGATGCTGAACACCGCTGTATCCGGAAGCGTCTCGCACCGGGAGACGCCGTTGGCGGGCAGCGCCTCCCACGCTGCCGCGGGGGTCTCGGCGCCGGCGATCGGGACGAGCATCGCGAGTCCCGCGATTGTGGCCGACGCCATGGCGACCGCGCGTTTCAGCCGCGTCGGCGCAAACCCCAACACCCGATCTCGGTCCCTCATGCACATCCTCCTGGTCGGTAGACAGGACGTTACACGGAGAGGAGTACCGAATCCAAGCTTTATATGTGTATATAAGGTACGTTAGACGACCGTGTCCACCACGGCATCCCCCGCCTGTCCGTAGCGGGCGGCGCCGATCGTGACGTCCGCCGCGATCCGCTGACGCTTGCGCACGTCAGCGGTCGCCCGCACGGAGAACCGCAGCCGCACGGTCTCGCCCGCTCCCGCCACGACTGACGCGGGGTCCGGGTCGCTCCAGCCGGCGGGCGTCACCAGCCGTACCACCACCTCGCGCGGCTCGTCGTAGGCGTTCACGACGACGACCTCGTAGTCGAGCTCCGCGCCCGGGGACACGCGCTGATAGAACGGCTCCACCAGCACCAGGTTGCCGTCGGCGGGCGGCAGCATCCCGTCGTCCGGCAGCAGCCCGTCGTGGATGGCGGCCAGCTCGTCGCCCTGCTCGGTCAGCAGCTGCAGGTAGTCCTCGTCCACCTCGCGACCCTGCCAGTGCCCGGTGATCATGAGACCGGGGGCGACGCGACGGTAGAGCGCTGCGCTCTGGATGAAGTCGTCACGCCGGAACCGGTTGCGGTACTGGTAGTTGAGGATCTCGCGCTGGACCCCGAGCCGCCCCTCCGCGGTCTGCTGGTCGCCGGTGGCGAGCACCCGCACGCCGTCGACCTCGAACTCGAACGCGGCGGCGTAGAGCGTGTGGCCGGGCAGCTCGTGCGTGACGATCTCGTACTCCTGCCAGCGCACCGTCTCGCCGAGACCGAGCACCCGGTCGGCCGGGATGGGCTCGAACCACTGGCACGGAAGGTCGGTGCGCATCGGGTCGGCCATGATCGGTGCGACGTTCTCGGGCAGCCACACCTCGGTGCCCTCGACGTCGCGCAGCAGGTTCAGCCCCGCGATGTGGTCGTCGTGGTAGTGGGTGCCGAGCACGACCTCCACCGAGGTGACCCCGAAGTCGCGCTTGAGCGCCGGGATCGACGCCAGCCACGGCCGCCGTGCGGCGCGGTCGGTGCCGGCGGGCCAGCCGGTGGACATGTCGTAGCCGTAGTCGATGAACAGCGCGGCGCCGGAGTCGCTGAGCAGCACGTACACGCACGAGTTGGCGGTGCGGTTGAGCAGCAGGTGGTCGGTGAGCCGGACGAAGGGACGCTCCAGCCAGTCGCGCAGATCCCACGGGTGGGTGCGCCGCGAGTCGACGTAGCCGCTCATCCGGGTGGCCAGCTGGTCGAGTGCGTCGACGGCCTCGGGCATGGGCTCGCCGTGCGACGGGAGCAGGATGGTCGGCTCCTCCTCCTGCAGCAGCAGGCACGAGAGCACGTTCATCGCCGGTCCCTCGTTCTCGGTGTACGACCACTGCGTGGCCGCGAGCGACCACACCTTGCCCGGCGCGTAGATGAGGTCGCCCGTGAAGGCGACCCGCGCATCCCCGCTGTCGACGAGGTAGGTGACCGACCCCATGGTGTGGCCGGGCGTCGGGACGGTCTTCACGTCGACGCCGCCGAATCGCGCGGTGCGGTACTCGGGCACGGTCCCGGCGATCGGCACCGGGGCGAGCAGGGAGAAGCGGTCTTGGCGCAGGTTGTAGTCGTTGTACAGCGCGCGGGCCGACCACATCTCGTCGACGCGGGCGAAGAGGTCCTGCTCGACCGGAGGCACGAAGATCGGGATGCCGGCCTCGACCGCGCGCGGAAGGCCCTGCCCCTGGTCGCGATGGTGGTGCGTCATGAGCACCGCGTCGAGGGTCTCGAGGCCGAGTTCGCCGAGGTGGTCGAGCACGTCGCCCGAGCCGAAGTCGATGGCGATGGCCCCGGCACGCTCGGCGCCGGAACGCGCACCGCCGGCCGAACCGGCCGGCGGGATCACCACGTACACGTTGCACGTGTCCGTGAACCGGTGGACGCCCGGGGCGACCTCGGTGAACGCGCTCATACGGCGGATGGCTCCTTCTCGGCGGGTTCGGCCGCACGGCTCGCACGCGTCGCCCGGTAGGCGCCCCAGAGACCGGCGATCTCATCCAGGTCGGCGTCGGTCACCGTCTCGCGGCTGTTGTCGATGGACTCCACGTAGTACAGGGCCGGAACGCCGAGCTCGGGCTGGATGCGCGAGTAGGCGAGCCACTCGTCGCGGTTCGGCATCGGCCACTGGTCGGTGTCGATCGGGTGGCCGGGAAGGGCGGCCGCGGCGATGTCGTGGCGGTAGCGCAGCTGGTCGGCGACGGGCACCGGGTCGCCGTGGACCGAGTCCTCGAGCACGTCGTTGAGGCGCACCATGTCGGTGACCCCGGAGAACGAGGGATGCACGGTGTGCGTCACGACCAGCGCATCCGGCTTGGCCGCCTTTGCCGCGTCGTGGATGGTCGCGATGATCGCGTGCAGCGCGCTGATGCCCCACACGTCGTGGCGGTGGGTGCGGAGGGTGACACCGGACGGCGCGCGCTGGGTGAAGTCGACCTTGAAGCCGTCGGCGTCGAGTCCGTCGGCCGACAGCATCCGCGTGACCTGGGCGCGCAGCGCGTCGAGGTAGGCGGGATTCGACGGGTCGACGGCGACGGGGCGCCCGTGCGCGTCGCGCACGGTCAGCTCCGGCGGCAGGCCGGCCGGGTCCCACGCCTTGAACCACAGCAGGACGCGCTGACCGGCGGCGTGCCGCGCGTCGATCCAGGCGCGGAGGTCCGGCCACTTCTCGGTGTCGACCGTGTTTGTGCCGTAGTCGGCCTGCCAGCGGTCGTCGATGACGACGGTGCCCGGGTGGATGTCGCGCTCGGCGAGACGGTTCAGCCAGCGGTCGTAGAGGTACTGGCGGGCGAGGTCGGGGGCGAAGGCGGCACCGGCCGGCAGCACGAAGCCGTCCGCGTTGTCGGTGGCGAGCGCTTCGCCCTCGTGGCTCATCCGGACGGCGAGCGCGCACTGCGCCCCCCAGCCGCAGAAGATCGGCTCGTGCCACCACTCGGCGCCGGCACTCGGCTCCTCGGCCCAGCCGCGCTCGAGCAGGTCGTCGCGGTAGTCGCGGATGAGGCTCAGCGGTGCGCCGCCGGGCCGCAGCACGAACTCGGGGGACACCCATCCACCCGCCCGGACCCGCGTGTGGCCCTCGTAGGTGAGGCGGAACAGGAAGCCGCCGTCGATCGCGTCATAGCGGAACGTCGTGAAGCCCAGCTGCGAGATCGGCGCGACCACCGAGACGCCGAGCCAGTCGCCGACGGGCATGTCGGTCGGTCCGTGCGGCGCGTCCGGTGCGATGGACGGCCGGCCGAGGCCGAACACGAGCGGGGGCGGCGAGAAGATGCCGTTCAGCCGGCCCGGTTCGGCGTCGCCGACGACGCCGAGCTGCGCCTGCGTGTTGGAGGCGCGGACGACCTGGATGGGCTCGGTCGGCGTCGGCACGAAGACCGACGGGAAGCGGATGCCCGAGCGGAACGTGCCGGCCGCCCCCGTCGGCAGGGCCGCCTGACCGCCGAAGATCGTCAGGTCGGTGATCCGGGCGTCGTCGTCATCCGTCGTCACCTCGACGCGGGCGCGGACCTCGCTCGGGGTGCAGTGCAGGACGACGGCCTTGGTCGCCCACGCGCTGGAATCGGTGAGCACGGTGACGCGCACCGTGCCGTCCTCCTGCTCCTCCACGGTGACCGCGGTCGGGCCGGACGACTCGTCCGGGAGGCCGACGCGGTCGACGCTCGCGAGGAGCGACAGATCGCTCCAGAGCTCCCCGTTCGGGCCGGCGATGGTCGCGCGCGGTCGGGTGAGCGCGACGCCGAGCGTATACGCGGGCGCGACGAGGACGACCTCGGTCGCACTGCGGGTGACGGTGATGTCCTGGATGGTCTGCATGGTCCTCGGTGGGGGAAGAGGGGTCAGAGAGCGGCGAGGGCGGGCACGGAGTCGGCGGTGAGCTGGCCGCCGGCACCCGCGAGGCGGATGCGGAACTCGGGTTCGGGGGCGAACGAGACGGTGAGGGTGGCGCGCTCGTCGCCGAGCACCCACTCGAGGTCGAGCGAGCCGTCCGCCTCCACACGGTAGCGGAACTCGCCCTGGAAAGCCGGATGCGCCGAGCGCAGGCGGACGAGCGCGAGTTGCGCGCGCGTCACCTCGCTCGCGAGCGCCGCCTCCACCTCGTCGGGCGTGTACACGTGACGGTTGACGTCGCGGCCCTGGCCGGTGCGCTGGAAGAGCGCCACGTCATCCAGACCGCCGAACAGCCCGACGTAGTACAGCTGCGGTTTGCCGGGCAGCCACAGCTGCACCGCCCGGGCGAGCAGGTAGCTGCGCGCGTCGGCGCCCAGGGCGGAGAAGAAGGTCGCGTTGATCTGGTGCGGAAGGCTCATCCACGCGGGGATGACGGAGGCGACGGTCGAGTGGCCGCCGGTCGCGACGGCGGCGCGCTCGAAGATGGCGGCCATCTCGCGCTGGTCGATGAGCCCAGGCCGATCGCCGGAGGGTCCGGCGTCGATGATGCCGATGCCGTCGTGGGTGTCGAGCACGGTGATCGCGTTCTGCGGGCGGATGCGCATCCACTCGACGAGGCGATCGGAGGTGCCCGTGCCCAGGCTGTGGAGCAGCAGCGGTGCGAGCGCGAAGTCGTAGACGTAATCGACGAGCGGCGCGATGGCGAGCTGCTGCGTGTAGTGGGCGTGCACCTCCACGAGCACGCGGAGCCCCTCATCGCGGGCCATCGCGACGATCTCGCGGACAAACTCCAGCGTCTCCGGGGTCATGAAGCTGTCGGTGCCGGGCGTCTTGACCGCGTAGCCGACCGCGTCGAGACGGACCGTGGTGACGCCGCCCGACCGCAGGGTCGCGAGGATGCGGCGCAGGTACACGCGGGCCCGGTCGTTGGCCACATCCAGGTCGACCTGGGTCGGCATGAAGGTGGTCCACACCAGCCGGCGGCGGCCGTCGGCCATCCGGTAGGCCGTGAACGGCAGGCCGGGCCGCGGGCGGTAGAACGCCGTGATGCCGTCCTCGGTCGCGCCGTCGGGGAAGACCGTGTCGAAGGTGAGGAACATCCCGTCGTGGGCGGACTGCTCGCCGTTCGCCAGCCAGTCCACGAACTCGGCGGAGTCGCTCGACACGTGGTTGACGATCAGGTCGGCGGTCACCTCGCGCTCCGCAGCGAGGGCACGGACGTCGTCCCAGGTGCCCAGGCGCGGGTCGACCGCGCCGTGGTCGATGGGGTCGAAGCCCGCGTCGGCGCCGTCGAAAGGCACGAAGAACGGCAGGATGTGCACCCCGGCGAAGTCGCGCAGCGGGCCCTCGAGCAGCGCGCGCAGCCGCGGCAGGTCGCCGCCGAGGCGGTCCGCGTAGGCGAGCAGGTCGACGCCGGTCATGCGCGGGCTCCGTTCGCCGGGGTCCCGTCCGCCGGGCTCGCCGCGGCGGAGGTACCGCCGGACCCGGGAGGCGCCGGCCGGTTCGCGCTGGCGTCCGGCGTTCCCGGGTCCGACGGGGTCAGGGCCTCCCGCAGGCCGGCGACGCCGCCGGCCGGGGAGGTGAGCACGGGGAGGTCGACGCCGGCCGATTCGGCGGCCGGGGCCATGGAGGCCTGGGCGAGGACGAGGACGGAGGCCGTTCCGCTCCCCGCGAGCCGGCGCACCTCGTCGGCGATGAGCCGGTCGTGGGTCGCCTGGTCGCCGGCGGCCCGTGCGGCCGCAGCGCCCTCGACGACCGTCGCGGTGACGTCGACCGCGACGCCGCGCGCCGCCGCCTCCCGCTCGATCAGCCGGGTGGTCGGCCCGAGTGTCGCGGTGTTCGTCGCGAGCACCGCGATCCCCCCAGCCGACAGCTCCTGAGTTTTTCCGCCCTCGGACGGCGTGTCAGGCCGAAAAACTCCGGAGCTGTTGGCGTGGGCGGCGAGACGGACGGACTCGACGGCCATGGCGGCGTCGACGCGGATGACGGGGATGCGGAGCGCAGCAGCCGCCTCCTCCGCGGCCTCGCCGATCGACGAGCAGGTCACGAGCACGGCGTCCGCGCCCGAGTCCGCGAGGTGACGCAGGTGCCCGGCGACGCGCTCGCGCACGGCGGGGGTGACGCCCTCGGCGATGGCCGTCTCGAGCATCCACGCGTCGACGACATGCTCACGCGAGGCACCGGGAACGGCACCGGCGACGAGCGCGTCGAACGTCGGCGCGAGCGCCGGGACAGTGTGCAGCAGCCCCGCGATCATCATGCCTCCCGCCACGGCCGGGCCTCGCGGTCGACGACCTCGATGAGCGCTTCGAGACGCGGAACCGACAGCTCGCGCAGAGCCGACGGCACGTCGTCGCGACCGACGACGTCGCTCCACAGGGCACGTCCGGCGAGGAAGCCGCTCGCACCGGCCCGGCACGCCGCCTCGACCGCGGGCAGGAACGCCGGCCGGTCGACGCCCTGCGAGAGCACGACCCACGGCCCGGTGATCGAGGCGTTGAGCTTCTCGCTCGCCTCCCGCTGCGCTGCTTCATCACCGGTGCCCGACATCGGCACCTGCACCTTGTAGAGGCTCTGGCCGAGCGGCGACAGCTCCTCCGCCGCCTCGCGGATGGCGACATCCAGATCCCAGGTGCCGGCGTCGAGCTCCTCGGGGGTGGCCCGGACGACCGGCTCCAGCACGGAGAGCACGCCACGCGTGCGGCACTCGGCGACGAACCGCTCGACCAGCCGGACGCGCTGCTCGCGCTTGGCGTCGCGCCGCCAGATCACGAGCAGCTTCAGCGCCGAGACGCCGGCCAGATCGGTCTGGTCGAGGACGACCTCGTCGAGTGCGGTCTCCTCGACCGGACCGCCGTCCTCCTGCGTGAGGGCGTCGGCGGCGAGGATGAGGCCCGTTTCAGCGGGGAGCGCGTCGCGCACGGCCTCGAACCCGTAGTGCCGGTCGATCAGGAAGCCGGATGCGAGCGGGCCGAGCGCCTCGGCGACGTCGAGCTTGAACCGGATGAGCACGTCGTCCGCCGGGCGTCCGGCACCCGCCAGATCGAACATGTGGCGGAGGCTCTCGCGCTGATCCATCGCGACCATCGCGAGGCCGCCGCTGGGGCGGGCGATGGCGTCGAGGTCGAGCGCCGGGCGGGAGGTGGTGTCGGTCATGCGTGTTCCTTGTCGTGGAGCGTGGCCGCGCGCACGAAGGCGTCCAGCAGTGCTGGATCGCCCGCGGACGCGGCGCTGTCGGCGCTGCGCAGGGGCAGCGAGGTCGTGAGGCCGGCGACGCGGTGGGCGGCCAGCATGGCGGCGCCGGTGGCGACCGGC
The DNA here is from genome assembly GCF_900100265.1 of Leifsonia sp. 466MF. Taxonomy (NCBI): domain Bacteria; kingdom Bacillati; phylum Actinomycetota; class Actinomycetes; order Micrococcales; family Microbacteriaceae; genus Leifsonia; species Leifsonia sp. 466MF. The sequence continues at coordinate 3,878,035 of NZ_LT629696.1, read as the reverse complement.
TCCGCAGCGTCCGCGCGACGCAACGCGCCGGGGACGAAACGCTGCTTGAGCCGCCACCAGGCACCGTTGGCCGCACCCGGACCGCCGAGCACGGCGAGGTCGCCGGAACGCGGGCCGGCGAGGTCGGTCTGGGCCGCATCCATCCACGCCAGCTGGAGCGCGAGTCCGGCGAGCACGGCGGTCAGCGTCGCGGCGGGGTCGGCCAGCCCGGTGGATGCGGTGCCCGCGTCGCCCGCGGAGGCGAGCTCGACGAGGCGCAGCGTCGCGGCGGGGTCCGGCGCGGGCGACTGACGCCCGCGGAGGTACGGGAGCAGGACGGCCTCGACCGGGCCGCCCGCGAGCCCGAGCGCCTGCTCCTGCACATCGTGGCGATCGGCCCCGGGCAGCAGCTCGGCGAACGCCCATTCCACCAGCGCACCGGCGGTGGGATTGCCCGCCAGCAGCGTCTCGTGCGCGCCGTCCACGGTGCGCGCGAGGCTCATCCCGTGGCGGCGCGCGCCCTCGCGGGAGACTGCGTCGGCGACCCGCAGAAGCGCTTCCGCGGTGCCGACCGAGTCGGCGGCCTGGCCGGGTGCGCGGACTCCCGCGGCCCAGGCGCCGACGGAGTGGTCGTGGCCCGCGACGACCACGGGCAGCCCGGCTGGGAGGCCAAGCGCGGCAGCGGCCGAGACGGTCAGGGTCCCGGCGATACCGCCCGGCTCGACGACGCGCGGGAAGCGCTCAGGGGTCACGCCGGCGAGCGCGAGCAGCTCGGGGTCGAAGGATGCGGCGAGCGCGCCCCCGCGCTCGGGCAGGCGATACGCCATGGTGCGGGCGGCGAGCGTGTGGTCCGTGGCCGCCTCTCCTGTGAGCGCCTCGACGATCAGTCCGTCGGCGCCGCGCCAGCGCGCATCGGCGAGCCGCGCATCCCCGTCTGCCGCGAGCCGCAGCCAGTGCGTCAGCGGCGACTTGGCCGGGGCGGGCACGCCGGTCGCCGCGTACAACGCCTCGGCGCCGGCGGCCGCGACCAGGCGGTCGGCGGTCGCCGTGTCTCCGTCGGCCCAGCGCAGGAGGTCGCCCTGGGGGCGTCCGTCCGGGGCGACCAGGCAGCCGGTCTCGCCCATCGAGGCCACGCCGAGCGCGGCGATCGGGTACGGGCTATCGGCGGCGATCTCCCGGATCGCCCCCAGCACGACCGCCTGGAGCCCCGCGCCGTTTCCGGGCGTCGGGACGGTCAGCGTCCGCTCTTCGCGCACGGAATCGCCCAGCAGCGCCAGGACCACCTTGGTGTTGGTGGTGCCGACGTCCACGCCGAGGGCGGCGAGAGAGGCGGAGGTCACGTGCTCCATTCTGTTCACTTCTGAACATTCACGTCAAGATTTGTGCGTTTGTTGACAAGTGTTCGGAGCAGCCGCTTGGATGGACGGGTGCGTTACACCGATGCCCCCGCCCGCCGCGAGGAGCTGCTCCGACGGCTCTCCGCCGAGGGCTACGTATCGTCGTCGCGCGTCGCGGAAGAACTCGGCGTCTCCGAGATGACCATCCGCCGCGACCTCCGGCAGCTCGAAGGGGAGGGGCTCGCCCGGCGGGTGATCGGCGGCGCCAGCCTCCCGAACCTCGGCCACGGGCGTCCCTTCGACGAGCGCGCCGTCACCGGCAGCGGCGAGAAGCACGCCATCGCCGAGGCCTGCCTCGACCTTCTCGACGGCGCCGTCACGGTCGCCCTCGACGCCGGCACCTCCGTCGCACCCCTGACCGGGATGCTGCAACCCGGCACCACGATCGTGAGCCACTCTGCGCCGGTCATCCAGGCCGCCATCGAGCGTGCGGACGTCGAGCTCGTCGCCGTCGGCGGCGTGTACCAGAGCGAGACCCGCTCCTTCGCCGGCGCCACCGCACGCCGGACCATCGCCGACTACTCCGTCGACATCGCCGTCCTCTCGGCGACGGCGGTCGACACCACCGGCATCCTCTGCGCCAACGCACTCGACGCCGAACTCAAGCAGGAGCTCGCCCGCGCGGCCCGCACCACCATCCTGCTGGTCGACCACTCCAAGCTCGGAGCGCGCGCCCCGATCCGCGTCGGCGGCCTGGACCTGGTGGATGTGATCCTCACCGACCCGGGCGCCGACCCCGACGACCTGCAGGCGCTGCGTGACGCCGGTGCGACCGTCGTCGTCGCCGGCGAGCACGTCGCTCCGGGCTCTCTGACCTCCCGCGCGACCAGCGCCACCACCGACGCGCCGGGGGTCGGTGTCTCGTGATGCGGCTCGGCGCTGTCGCCGACGACGTCACCGGAGCCTGCGACCTGGCGGGACGCGTCGCCGAAGCGGGGCTTCCGGCGAGCGTGCTGCTCGGCACCCCGGTTTCGGACGTATCGCCGGATGATGTGTTCGCCCCGGCCGGTTCGTCGTGCGCGGTCGTCGCCCTGAAGGTACGGACCGCGCCCGTGGCGCACGCGGTCGCCGCCTCGTCGGAGGCCGCCCGGTTCCTCGTCGGCGCGGGCGCGACGCTGCTGTACCAGAAGTACTGCTCGACCTTCGATTCGACGCCGGAGGGCAACATCGGGCCGATCGCGGACGCGCTCGCGGCCGTCGCTGCGGAAGGCGCCACAGCCGATGCGCCGACCGCCGTCACCATCGGGACTCCCGCGACCCCGGACGCCGCGCGCACCCAGTACCAGGGCGTGCTCTTCGCCGGCGGGGTGCCGCTGGCCGAGTCCCCGATGCGCGACCACCCGCTGACGCCCATGCGCGACTCGAACGTCGTCCGCCTGCTCACCCCGCAGACCTCCGCGCCCGTCTCCCTGGTGCGCTGGCTGGACGTGCAGCGCGGGGCCGACGCGGTCGTCGACAGCATCGGCGACGGACACACCCTCGTGGATGCCCTCACCGACGACGACCTCGACACCGTCGCGGCGGCCGTCCTCCGCGTGGCCGCCGAACGTCCCGTCGTCGCGGGCGGCGGCGCAGGGGTGGGGACCGCGCTGGCGCGCGTCGCGGTCCGCGAGTTCGGCGCCACGGGACCCGCCGCCTCCCTCCCGGCCGTCCCCGTGACCGGCCGCCTCATCCTCGCCGGAAGCGCTTCCGCCGCCACGCGCGGCCAGATCGCGGCTTTCACCGGCGAACGCCACGAACTCGACCCGCTCACCCTCGCTCGCGACCCCGGCACGCTCGACCGCCTCCGCGATGCCCTCGCCTCGCGCACCGACCGGCTGGCGCCCGTCCTGCTGCACGCGTCGCCGGATGTGACGACCGCACAGCGCGAACTGGGCGCCGAGCGGGCCGCGGCACTGCTGGAGGACGCCCTCTCCGAACTCGCGGCCTGGGCCGTCGACGAGCTGGAGGTCAGTCATCTGCTCGTCGCGGGAGGCGAGACCTCCGGCGCCGTGACCACCCGCCTGGGCATCGAGCGCCTGCGGATCGGCGTGCAGGCCGCCCCCGGCGTGCCGTGGGCGGTCGCCCGCACAGGCTCCGAGCGGAGCGTCGCCGTTCTGCTCAAGTCGGGCAACTTCGGCCTCCCGACCCTGTTCACCGACGCGTGGGAGGTGGCGCCATGACGCGCTCCGACGACACGGCCCTGCGGGAGCGGGATGCGCGCGAGGCGGAGGCCCGCGCGGCGGTCGTCCGCGCCTGCCGCCACCTGTCAGCGGCCGGCCTGTCGCCCGGAAGCTCAGGCAACGTCAGCGTCCGCGTCGGCTCCCGCATCATCGCGACGCCGACCGGCTCCTCCCTGCGCTCCGTGACCGAGGAGCAGCTGGCCGCGACGCCCGCCGACCAGGAGGGCGCACCGCGACCCACCAAGGAGCTGCCGCTGCACGCCGCGATGTACGCCGCGCATCCCGACGCCACCGCTGTGGTCCACCTCCACTCGCCGTACGCGACGGCGGTCGCCTGCCTCCCGGCGACGGAGGGCGGGTTCGCCCAGCTGCCTCCGCTGACGCCGTATCGCGTGATGCGGCTGGGCGATGTGCCGCTCGTCCCGTACGCGCGTCCGGGCAGTGCCGAACTCGCCGTGGGCGTGTCCGCGGCCGCACCCGGGCATCCTGCTCTGCTGCTCGCCAACCACGGCCCCGTGGTCGCGGCCGGCACCCTCGACGGCGCCATCGACCTGGTCGAGGAGCTCGAGACGGCCGCCCAGCTGACGCTACTGCTGCAGCAGGCCCCGGCCGTCCCGCTCGACGCGGCGGCGATCGCCGCGCTCACCCCGCCGGGCCGCTGAACCGCCGTCCCGCCGTTCCGCCCAACGCACCTCCCCCACATCCCGCACCCGCTCGATCCCCCTCAGGAGCACTCGTGTCCAGCGTCCGCGCTGCTCGTCCGTCCGCCTCCCGTCCGCCGTCGCGCACACCGCGCGGCGCCCGCATCCCCTCGGCCAGGCCCACCGAACGGCACCTGTCGTCGGTGCCGCGGTTCCTGCTGTGGCAGGCCGCGCGACAGCCCGCCAGCCTCGGTGCCGGCATGCTGTTCGGCGTCGTCTGGATGCTGTGCCAGGCCGTCTGGCCCTACCTGCTCGGCCGCGCGGTCGACGAGGGCGTCTCCGGCGACTCCGACCGCCTGTGGACCTGGTGCGGCGCCCTGCTGATCGTCGCCGTCGTCCAGGCGGTCACCGGGATGCTGCGCCACCGGATGGCGATCTCCAACTGGCTGCGTTCGTCGCTCGGCGTGGCCCGGCTGATCGGCTACCACTCCGCCGAGACCGGTCCGGCGATCACCGCGACGACCTCGTCGGGCGAGATCGTCGCGACCGTGAGCACCGACTCCCTGCGCCTGGGTGCGATGTACGAGGTGACCGCCCGGCTCGGCGGCGGTGTCGTCGCGTTCGTCGTGGTGTCGATCATCATGCTGTCCGCCAGTGTTCCGCTCGGGCTCGCCGTCGTCATCGGCGTCCCCGCCGTGGCCGCCGTGCTCGCCCTGCTGCTGCGGCCGCTTCGCGCACGGCAGGCCGTGTGGCGCGAGGAGTCCGGCGGCCTCACCACCCTCGGCGCCGACACGGTCGTCGGCCTGCGCGTGCTGCGCGGCATCGGCGGCGAGCAGGAGTTCGTCGAGCGGTATGCCAACCAGTCGCAGCGGGTCCGTGCCGCCGGGGTCGGCGTGGCCAAGACGCAGAGCTGGCTCGACGGACTGCAGGTGCTCCTGCCCGGCGTCTTCCTGGTCTTCATCGTCTGGTTCGGCGCCCACCTCGCGGTCGACGGCACCATCACGCCCGGCCAGCTGACCGCGTTCTACGGCTATGCGACCTTCCTCGTGCTCCCGCTGCGCACCGCGGTCGAGGCCGCGCAGACCTTCACCGCCGGGGTCGTGTCCGCCCGTCGCGTGCTCTCCGTGCTCCGCACGCGGCCCGCCGCGCAGGACGCCGACGAGACCGCGGAGGCGCCGGCGTGGGGATCGGCCATCGAAGACCTTGCCTCCGGTGTCGTCATCCCGCCCGGCCGGTTCACTGCGATCGTGGATGCGGACCCCGACGAGGCCGCCGCCATCGCGACCCGCATCGGCCGCTTCGACGACGCCGTGCACCGCGAGGCGCCGGTGCTGTGGGGCGGCGTCGACCACACCCGCGTCCCCGTCCGCGACGTGCGTCGGCGCATCGTCGTCAACGACGCGAACCCGCACCTGTTCGGCGGCCGGTTGCTGGACGGCCTCGACACGCTGCCCGTGCGCGACGAGGAGGCCGGCCGCTGGCGCGAGGACGACACCTCCACCGGGCGGATGCGCCGGGTCTCCGCCGCGCTCGACGCGGCGGCAGCGACCGAGACCGTCGACGCCCTGCCCGAGGGCGTGCACGAGCGCGTCGCCGAGCGCGGCCGCACCTTCTCCGGTGGCCAGCGGCAACGCCTCAGCCTGGCCCGCGCGCTCCTCACCGACGCCGAGGTGCTCGTGCTCATCGAGCCGACGAGCGCGGTGGATGCGCACACCGAGTCGCAGATCGCCGAGCGTCTCCGGGAGGCCCGCGACGGCCGCACCACCGTCGTCGTCACCGCCAGCCCGCTGCTCCTCGACCGGATGGACACCATCGCGGTGGTGCGGAAGGGTCGGGTCGTCGGCACCGGAACGCACCAGCAGCTTCTGCGCCAGGAGGACGACCTCGGCGACCTCTACCGCGCGATCGTCTCGCGTACGATCTCGGCCGCCGAGCCGGCCGAAGGCGAAGACCTCGACGCCGCCTGGACCGGCTCGATCGACGCGCTCTGGACGGCGACGCATCCCGTGACGGCGCAGCGCCCGGAGAGCGGACGCACGACGAAGAGACCGAAGAAGAAGGACAAGCGCACGAAGAAGGGAACGGGCGATGCTGCTGCCGATCGCTAGCACCAGGACGGTCCGGGAGACCGGCGCGCGTCTCATCCGCCAGCATCGCGGCGGCCTCTCCGTCGTGCTGGTCCTGCACACCCTCGCCGCGGTCGCCGGTCTCGCCGGACCGGCCCTCATCGGCGTCATCATCGACGGCGTCACCGGCCACACTCTCGTCACGAGCGGGATCGACACGATCGCGCTCATCCTGCTCGTCGCCATCGTCTGCCAGGCCGTGCTGATCCGGTTCGCCCAGCGGCAGTCGATGGTTCTCGGCGAGGGGGTCTTCGCGCAGCTGCGGGAGGAGTTCCTCGCGACCGTCGCACGGCTCCCGCTCTCCACCGTCGAGGCGGCGGGGACGGGCGACCTGCTCGCGCGCACCACCAACGACATCCAGTCGGTCGCCCAGACCGTGCGGTTCGGCGTCCCGCGCATCCTGGTCGCCAGCGTCACGGCCGTGCTGACGGTCGTCGCGGCGTTCCTGGTGAACCCGGCCGTCGCTGTCGCCATGTTCGCCGGCGTGCCGATCCTTGTGATCGCAGCGCGCTGGTACCTCCGGCGCTCCGGCCCCGGCTACCAGCGCCAGCTCGCCTCCTACGCGACCCTCGGCGGAACGATCAGCGAGACCGTGGACGGCGTGAGGACCATCGAGGCGCTCAGCCTCGCCCCGGCTCAGCGCGCCAAGATCGACGCCGCGCTCCGCGAGCGCCGCGAGTCGGAGTGGTACACGCTCTGGCTGCGCTCCTGGTTCTTTCCGAGCACCGACATCGCGTTCCTGCTCCCGGTGATCGTCGTCATCGCGTGGGGCGCGTTCCTCGTCGGCAGCGGCGCGGCGACGATCGGCGCCGTCACCGCGGTCGCCCTCTACGCGATGCAGCTGGTGTCGCCGGTCGACGAGTTGATCAGCTGGCTGGACGAGATCCAGGTCGGCACTACCGCCCTGTCGCGCATCATCGGCGTCGCCGACGTGCCGGAGGACCGTCACGCGACCGGCGAGCAGCCGGTCGACGAGCACGTGCTGGCCGAAGACGTGCGCTTCTCCTACCGCGAAGGCACCGAGGTGCTGCACGGCGTCACCCTCGACCTGGCCGTCGGCGAGCGCCTCGCCATCGTCGGACCGTCCGGGTCGGGCAAGTCGACGCTCGGCCGCCTGATGGCCGGCATCACCGAGCCGACCAGCGGACGCATCACCGTCGGCGGTGTCCGGCTCGTCGACCTCCCGCTCGACGACCTCCGCAGCCACGTCGCCCTCGTCACGCAGGAGCACCACGTCTTCGTCGGCACCATCGCCGAGAACCTGTCGCTCGCGAAGCCGGGCGCCGGCCGCGACGAGCTCGCCCGGGCGCTCCGGGTGGTGGATGCGCTGCGCTGGGTCGCCGCGATGCCGAAGGGACTCGACACGGTCGTCGGCTCCGGCGGCGTCGTCCTCACCCCGGCGCAGGCGCAGCAGCTCGCCCTCGCCCGGCTGGTGCTCCTCGACCCGCACACGCTCATCCTCGACGAGGCGACCTCGCTGCTCGACCCCACCGCAGCCCGCGACCTGGAACGCGCGATGAACCGCGTATTGGAGGGCCGGACCGTCGTCGCGATCGCGCACCGCCTCCACACCGCGCACGACGCCGACCGCATCGCCGTGGTGCGCGACGGCGCCGTGGAGGAGCTGGGCAGCCACGAAGAACTCGTGGCCGCGGGCGGTGCTTACGCGGAACTCTGGGCGTCGTGGCACGGAGGCGGTCGGTGAGCGCCGCGGGAGGGCCGGGCGCCCTCACGTGGCGCGGCGTCGTCGAAGGGTTCTACGGCGAACCGTGGTCGCACGCCGACCGGCTCGCCTGGTTCGAGCGGGGTGGTGCGATCGGGCTCGACCGCTACCTGTACGCCCCCAAGGACGACCCGTGGCACCGCGAGGAGTGGCGCGAGCCGTATCCCGCCGACCGGCTCGCCGACCTCGCAGAGCTGAACCGCGCCGCCGCCGAGCGCGGCGTGCTCTTCGTCTACGCGATCTCTCCCGGCCTCTCGATGCGCTTCGACGACGACGCGGAGCACGACGCGCTCGCGGCCAAGTGCCGCCAGCTCCTCGACGCGGGCATCCGCTCGTTCGCCCTCCTCTTCGACGATGTGCCGATGGACGAGCCGGAGGCCCTCGGCCGCGCCCACGGAGAGGTCGCGGCCCTGTTCGAGCGCGGCTTCCTCCGCCCGGCGGGCATCGACGAACCCGTGCTGCTCTGCCCGACCGACTACGCCGGCGTCGAGCGGACGCCGTACCGCGTCGGGCTGGCCGAGACGCTCCCGGCCGATGCACGCCTGCTGTGGACGGGCGCGGACGTCGTAGTCGGCACAGTGACCGCCGACGACATCACCCGAGCCGTCGAGAGCTTCGGCCGCGACCTCGTGCTCTGGGACAACTTCCCCGTCAACGACTTCGACCGTTCGCGCGTCTTCCTCGGTCCGCTGACCGGGCGGGAGGCAGCGCCGGGACTGGTCGGCATCGTCGCCAACCCGATGGTCGAGGCCGCGCCCTCCCGGCTCGCGCTGCAGACGGTCGCCGAGTGGGCGGCCGACCCGGCCGGGTACGACGCGGCAGACGCAGCGGACCGCGCTTACGCGGCGGTCGTCGGCGGCGACCCGGGGCTCCGTGCCCTCGTGGCGGCGTGCAGCGCCTGGCCGCCCGGAGCCCCGCGTTGGCCGGACCTCGACGCCGCCGTCGACGCCGAGCGATGGGATGCGGCAGGCGCCCTGCTCTCCGAGCTCGCGGACACCCACGCGGCGACCTCCGTGCCGGCCGACCTCGCCGACCAGCTGGAGCCGTGGATCGTCGCGGCGCGGGCCGCCGGTACCGCGGGAGCGCTCGCGTGCCGAGTCCTGGCCGCTCCGGACATCCACACGGCCGGCGACGCCTCGGCGCTCCTCGACGCGCGACGTGAGCTGGAGTCCGAGTACGCCGACGTCGCGCGCGGCGCCGTCCTCGCGCTCGTGGACGCGGCCCTCGAACGCCTCGGGGTCGCAGCCCACCGTACCCACGGCGACGGCTCGCTCGTCGCCGTGCTCAGCGGCCCCAACCCGACGCCGGGCGACCGCGAACTCGTCGAGTTCCTCGGCCGGTCCGGGATGCGCGCGCACCTGGGCGACGACCCCAACGCGGACCTCGTCATCGTCACGCGCGCCGCGCCCGAGGAAGTCGCGCGGGCCGCCGCGTCCCGTCCCGTGCCGCTGCTGGCGTGGGGGCACCTCGTCCCGCTGAGGCTGGCGTCGGCCGCAGCCGTCCCGCTGTCGCTGGACCGCATCCACATCTCCACCGCCGAGCACCCGGCCGCCGCGGGTCTCGACGGCGAGGTGGTCGTCTACCGCGGACGCTCGAAGCTCACCGTCGCGGACCCTCCAGCAGACGCGGATGTGGTCGCACGCGACCCCGAGTCCGGCCGCGTGGTGATCGGCATCACCCCGGCCGGGTCGCCCCTCGCCGACGGCACGCCCGCTCCCGCCGCGCGTGCCACGTTCTTCCTCGCCGCCGACGGCTTCGCCCCGTGGCTGGTGACCCCCGAGGCTCGCGACCTCCTGCTCGCCACCCTCCGCGCCCTCCTCCCCTGATCCCCCGCAGATTCGTGCCGAATGTGCGGAATGGCGAGTCGATAACGCACATTCGGCACGAATCTCGCGCCTCCGACCGCGGAACGCACTCGCACGAGAGCGGCCTAGAGTAATGCGTGTATGGCTGAGCATCCTCCCGCATCCCTCTCCGACCAGCCCGAGCCCGTCGTCGTCACCCTCGACCCCGGTCCCGGCGCGCCCCGGTTCGCCCGCGACGACATCGTGCAGCGCAAGGGTCTCTTCACGCTGGTCTCCGGCCCCTTCACGCCGCGGGAGTCGATGATCGAAGACCTCCTCGCCGTGCGCGACGCGCTCGATGCGGCCGGTCTCGAGTACCTGCTCGTGCGCGACGACGACAACCGCCTGATCGTGGCGCTCGACCGCCGGCGCCGCAAAGAGGTCTCGGCGGTCCTCGCCGAAGCGTTCGCCGACGAGCCCTTCTACTCCCGCAGCATCGACCCCGAGAAGGACGAGCACGGTGACGACCTGCTCATCGCCGACGGCCGCCTCTCGCGGCGGAAGGCCGACATCCTGCGCCTGTACCGTCCTCGGCTCGAACCCATCGGACGGCTGCGCTACGGCGCCGACACCGCGTTCCAGCTCGAGTTCTGGCGGTTCGGCGACGACGAGATCACCGCACCGCGCGAGAACGCCCTCATGCGGCCGCGCCTTCCCCGCAGCGAAGCGGTCGAGGCCGAGGTGGAGCTGTACGGACGACGCTGGCGGACCCTCCAGCACATGTTCGACCCGCTGGCGAGCGACATCGCCTTCGACGTCGACATCGTGTTCTCGTGGGTCGACGGCTCCAGTGCGGAGTACCAGCGACAGCGGGCCGCGCGGATGGCGGCATACGTGGTCGGGGAGGGCGACGACAACGAGGCCCGCTTCCGGCAGATCGACGAGCTCAAGTACGCACTCCGCAGCGTCCACATGTTCGCGCCGTGGATCCGGAACATCTACATCGCGACCGACTCCCCGGTGCCGCCGTGGCTCGACCCGGAGCATCCGCGCATCCACATCATGCGGAGCGAGGACTTCTTCGCGGACACCTCCACACTGCCCACGCACAACTCGCACGCCGTCGAGAGCCAGCTGCACCACATCCCGGGCCTGTCGGAGCACTTCCTCTACAGCAACGACGACATGTTCATCGGCCGTCCGCTGTCGCCCGACGTGTTCTTCTCGCCCGGCGGGATCACCAAGTTCGTCGAGGCGGGGACGCGCATCGGGCTGGGCGAGACCGACCCGGCGCGCAGCGGGTTCGAGAATGCGGCTCGCGTGAACCGCCGCCTGCTCTGGGAGCGATTCGGCGCCGTCACGACCCGCCACCTCGAACACTGCGCGGCCCCGCTGCGCATCAGCGTGCTGCGGGAGATGGAGAGGGAGTTCGCGGAGGACTTCCGGCGCACCGCCGCGAGCCCGTTCCGCTCGGCGACCGACATCTCCGTCACGAACTCGCTCTACCACTACTACGCGCTGATGACCGGGCGCGCGGTGACGCAGACACAGGCGAAGGTGCTCTACATCGAGACGACGCTGCGGCGGGCGCCCGACATGATGCGGCGCCTGCTTAAGCGGCGCGATCAGGACATGTTCTGCCTCAACGACGGCTCGAAGCCCGAGATCAGCCCCGAGGAGCGGACGCGGATCGTGACCGACTTCCTCGAGCGCTACTTCCCGTTCGCGGCTCCCTGGGAGCGCCCCGGCACCTGAGGCGCGCTCCTGCCGCCGCCCGGGGTGGCTACGATTTGCGCCAAATCTCGGTTATGGCGCGTCCATAACGACGATTTGGCGCAAATCTCGGCCCGGACGGGACGGGACGAGGCGAGGCGAGGGTCAGGCGAGGACGCTGATGGGCTCGGTCGGAGTCTCGCGACGCGGCGCCGGAGGGATGCGGATGCCATCCTCGGCCAGGCGCCGCGCCGACTCCTCCGCGTCCACGTAGTCGAGCGTCGGGTAGTGACCCAGCGGCACCACGGAATGAAGCACGGTGTTCGGGTACACGTGCACCAGGTTGAAGGCGAGCGCCCCATCCCGGCCGCGCGTGCCTCCCACCGGCACGTTGAGATCTTGCGTGTAGCAGCTCGCCGACGACACGGACACGGGGATGCCCGCGAAGGTCGCCGTCGACGAGTAGTGCAGGTGCCCGGCCAGGATGCTGCGCACGTCGCTGCCCTCCAGCACCTCGCGCAGCTGCGACTGGTCGCGCAGCTCCACGGAGACGGCGAGGTCGAGCACGCTCGGGATGGGCGGGTGATGCATCGCGAGGATGGTGCCCTCCGGCGCCGGCATCGCCAGTTCGGCCGCCAGCCAGTCCAGCTGCGACTCGCTGACGTCGCCGTAGTGGTGTCCGGGCACGGTGGAGTCGAGGACGATGACGCGCAGTCCGCCGAGCCAGTACACGTCGTCGATCGGCGACGTGTCGCCGATCTCGTCGCGGAGGCCCTGCCGGAACGACGCACGATCGTCGTGGTTGCCCATCACCCAGATGACGCGCGCGCCCATCCGCTCGGCCGCCGGGTCGACGAGGGCGCGCAGCCGCGCGTACGCATCGGGTTGGCCGCGGTCGGCGAGATCGCCGGTGAAGACGATCGCCTCCGGCCTGCCACCGGACGCCTCGACCTCCGCGAGGAGGGCGCGGAGGTGCTGTTCGCTGTCGACGGTGCCGTAGAGCTGTTCGCCTCCCGCCAGCAGATGGGTGTCGCTGATGTGGAGGAGGAAGTGGTCCGGCCGCGGGTATTCCGCGATTCGCGTCTTCACGGGGCTATCACACCACCTGTGTCTGAACGGATCGTGAACGCTCACGGTGTGCCGCCTGCATTCGTTTCATGCCAGATCCGCCGGTTCGGCGTTCCAGGCCTCGACGCGCACGGGCATTCCGGGGGTCGCAGCGAGCATCCGCTCCTCCCCAGGGAGCAGCGGTCGGGGGTCGCCGCCGACGCTCAGGATGCCGGGCGCACCGACCGGCCGTGGGTCGACCAACCGCACGGTCAGGGCGGCATTCGGGCCGTCATTGCGCACGCGCACGCCTCCGGTCGCGTCACGAGCGACGGTCAGAACGGGTGCCGGCACGTCGAAGAGCGCGGCCCAGTCCGCAGTCGCCGTGGCGAGCATCCGTTCGCGGTCGAGCTCGCGGCCGTCCGCATCCCGCCACTCCGCCTCCCACAGGAAGACGTCGGGCAGGTCGGTGGTCGCGACCTCCAGCGTCCCGACGGGTTCGGGATGCCGCACAGCGCCCGCGCGCACCTCACGCGAGGCGAGCACGCCGCCGTCGAGCCCGCGGGCGCGCACCGTCAGCACGGAACCGGACGGCACAGGATCCTCCGCCCACAACCACGCCTCGACCGACGCGACCGCCTCGCCGCCCCACACAGCCCGCGTCACGCGGAGCGTCGCCCGCCGTCGCTCGTACGCGCGGGCGACCGCGAAGTACGCGGGTTTCGGGTCGCCCCGGAAGTCGACCGTCGCCGTGCACCACGCGTTCGGGTAGCTCTCGTTCAGCTGCCACGGCAGCACCATGCTGCAGCGCGGCGAGCGCCGCCGGTCCGCCTCGACCGCGTACTGCAGCGCGGTGGCCTGCAGCAGCTGGGATGCGCGGTTCAGCGTCTCGAGCGTGTCCGGCCGGCCGCCGAACAGCTCGACCACCTGGTCGGCGTTGTTCCACCACTCCCCGAGGTGCCGGTACACCGGGTTCGTCCGGTTCGCGGGCCAGCGATCCGACTCGGCCACGAGCGCTTCGAGCGACCTCAGGTTCGTCATCCCCTCGACCCCGAACTCGGTGTGCGCGAGGTTCGTTCCGGCGTTGCCGAGCGTGTACTGGCCGACGAGGCCCTGATGCTCCCAGGGTCCGTGGACGTCGTGCTGCCCGTCGGGGTTCGCCTCGATGCGGTCCAGCCGGTTGTGGAACTCCGGACCTGTCGGCGACGTCGGCAGCCACGCGCGGCCCGGATCGAGGCGCGCGACCGCGTCGGAGAGCGCGCCCAGCACGGGCGAACGATCGTCGGAGAGCGGCACCCCGCCGTCATCGAGCTCGTTCCCGCCGCCCCAGAGCAGCAGCGACGGATGGTGCACCCGGGTCGGGATGAGCGCCTCGGCCTCCGCGCGCATCAGCGCCACGAACTCCGGGTCGGTGCTGGGCGCGCTCTGCATCCCGGAACTCGACTGCGAGAACTCCTGCCAGACGAGCAGCCCGAGGCGGTCGCAGGTGTCGTAGAAGTGCTCGGTCTCGATCAGCCCGCCGCCCCAGACGCGCATCAGCCGCGCGCCGGAGGCCGCCGTCAGGCCGAGCAGGTGCTCGACTGTCCCCTCGTCGATCGATCCGAACTGGGCGTCGGCGGGCGTCCAGTTCCAGCCGAGCAGCGGGACGGTCACGCCGTTCACGACGGCCGTGTACGGGAGCGCGTCCGCCGGGGCGCCGGGATTCGGCACCAGCGCGGCGGTCCGGAAGCCGACCCGACGCTCGGTGCGGTCGGTCTCGCCCTCGTCGTCCGCGAGGACGACCGTGACCGTGTACAGCGGCTGGGCGCCGACCGTATTCGGCCACCACAGCTCCGGGTTCGGGATGCGCAGCTCCGCCGAACCGTCGGCCGCCTGGACGCGCCGCTCGGCGACCGCCCGTCCGTCTCGCGCGACCGTGACCGTGACGCTGAGCCGCGCGTTGGCGGCCTCCGCCACCGGCGCCTCCCACGCGACGGCGACGACCCCATCTGAACCGCCCTGCTGCGACAGCTCGTCGTCAGTCGGCGCGAAGTCGCGCAACGACTCGCCATACGGCGCCTCGGCCACCGACGCGCGCACCGTCACGTCGCCGAGCAGCGCGCGCCCGATACGCAGGCGCGCGCTCTTCCAGACGCCCTGGTGGCGGAGTCGCGGCGAGAAGTCCCAGCCGTAGCCGAGGCGCGGTGTGTGAACGCGTACCCGCTCGGTCCGTCCGACCTGTGGCTCGGAGTCCGGCGCGGGATGCACGCGCAGGGCCAGCTTGTGCCGCCCAGACGAGCGGAGGGATGCGTCCAGCGGCACCCGCAGGCGGTGGTACAGCCCGCGCACCGAGCCGACGCGCTCTCCGTCCCAGTAGACGTCGGCTCCCGGGTCCACGCCGTCGAACTCGAACACCGCCACGCCGTGAGCTGCGTTCGCATCCAGCTCAACGGCCCGCCGGTACACCCACGAGCGCTCGGCCACCCACTCGGCCGCGCGGGAGTTGCGGCCGACGCGTGGATCGGGCAGCTCGCCCGCGCGGTGCAGGTCGTCGACGACCGCACCCGGCACCCGTCCCGGCAGCCAGCCCGGCGAGGCCGCGATCGCCGCAGACGCCTCGGCCACGTTGTTCCCCGCCTCCGGCAGGGGCGCCCCGAGGTACCACTCGGCCGTGTCGCCGAGGGTTTCGCGGATGGTCCAATCGTCGCCGTCGAGGGTGATCGTCGTTGAGCTCACCCCACGATCATGCCCAATCTGGGAACGATTCCAGAAATTTGCGTCAGGGACTATCGACTGCTCCCGAGCAGAAGGTACGCTTTCGTGGTTCGCGCGCATCGAATACCAGGCAAGGAGGCCTTGACAGGCATGTCCCACCCACTCGCTGTCGCAGCGATCGGCTTCTGGCACGTCCACGCAGGCGACTACGTGCGCAACGTCCAGCAGCATCCCGACACCACCCTCGTCGCCGTCTGGGACGACGACGAGCAGCGCGGCCGCGCGGCCGCAGACGAGTTCGGCGTGGAGTTCGTCGCCGACCTCGACGAGCTGCTCGCCCGCCCCGAACTCGACGCGGTGACCATCACCACGGCGACCGACCAGCACCGCGACGTCATCGGACGCGCCATCGCGGCAGGCAAGCACGTCTTCACCGAGAAGATCCTCGCCCCGACGGTCGCCGAAGCGGAGGAACTGGTCGACCTGGCCCGCGAGGCCGGCGTCGCACTCGTGGTGTCCCTCCCCCGGCTCTCCGACGACTACACCGTCGCCATCGAGCGCATCCTCGACGACGGCACGCTCGGCGAGCTGACCTACTCCCGCGTGCGCCTCGCGCACGACGGCTGGGTCGCCGGCTGGCTGCCGGAGCAGTTCGCCGACCCGGTGGCCGCGATCGGAGGCGCCCTCACCGACCTGGGATGCCACCCGGCGTACCTGACGCGGCTGTTCCATCGCGCCGAGCCGCTCACCATCTCGGCGGCCTACGGGCACGTGACCGACCGCGCGGTCGAGGACAACGCGGTCGTCACGGCCGAGTTCCCCGGCGGACGCATCGGCGTCTTCGAGGCGAGCGTCGTCACCACGCCGGGCGCGTTCACGATCGAGCTGCGCGGCACCGCCGCGACGGTCATGTTCGGCTTCGGCGGCGAGCGCCTTCTCGCGAAGGGCGGCGCGTTCGGCGACGAGTGGCAGGAGCTGCCCCTCCCGGAGCGGCGGCCCGGCGCGTTCGCGCAGTGGGTGCACCACATCCACGACGGCACGACCGCCGACGACAACCTGCGTCACGCCGTCGAGCTGACCCGCATGGTCGTCGCCGCCAACGAGTCCGCCGCCACCGGCCGTGCCGTCGCACTGACCGGACAGCCGGCGCCGGTCGCCTGACCCGCCGCAGCATCCCCACTCCCACCCCTCATTCCGTGCATCCGCACGCCCATCCACTTCTCCGAAGGAGCATCACCATGCCCAGCAACACCGTCCGTATCGGTCTCATCGGAGCCGGCGGCATCGCCGGAGCCCACGTCGCCGGCTACCTCCGCAACCCGGAGACCGTCACGTTCGCCGCCGTCGCCGACCCGGTCCGTGAGGCCGCCGAGCGCCGGGCCGGCGACAGCGGCGCCGAGGTCTACGCCGACTACGCGACCATGCTCGCCGAGGCCGACATCGACGCCGTCGACATCTGCCTGCCCCACCACCTGCACAAGGATGCGATCGTCGCCGCCGCCCGCGCCGGCAAGCACATCCTGTGCGAGAAGCCGCTCTGCCTCACCCCGGAGGAGGCCGCCGAGGTGGATGCCGCGGTCGTCGAAGCCGGCGTCACCCTGATGTGCGCGCACAACCAGCTGTTCCTCCCGGCCGTCGCCACGGCCAAGGAGCTCATCGACTCCGGCGTGCTCGGCCGGGTCTACGAGGTGCGCACCACCGACAGCTTCTACAACGACTTCGACCCGTCGAACATGGGATGGCGGGCCCACGCATCCACGAGCGGCGGCGGCGAGCTGATCGACACCGGCTACCACCCGACCTACCTCCTCCTGCACCTCGCGGGCGGCTCGCCGGTCGAGGTGACCGCGATGCTCGCCACCCACCGTCTCTCGTTCATGGAGGGCGAGGACTCCGCGCAGGTGCTGGTCCGCTTCGACAACGGCGTGATCGGCAGCCTCGTCACCAGCTGGGCCTACCAGCCGGCGGACGGCACGGAGAAGTTCTCCGTGGTCGGCGAGCTGGGCAGTCTCACCAGCGACGGCACATCCCTCAGCTATCGGCTGCGCGGCGAGTCCGAGCCGACGGTGCTCGAGCTCGCGCCGGTGCACGAGTTCCAGGAGGAAGTGGGCCACTTCGGTCGCAGCATCCTCGACGGCACGCGCCCCCTCCACACGCAGAAGGAAGGGATCGAGGTGCTCGGCATCATCCTCGCCGCCTACGAATCGGCGCAGAACAGGACGATCGCGCCGGTCCGCTCGGTGCGCGAACTGGTGGCCGCCTCCGCGCCCGAGAGCTGAGTTCGCAGAAAATTCACCCTGGGGTGAATTCAGGTATATCCAGCGGGTCGGGCGCGGAGTTACAGTTCAGCATGAGCATGCAGCGGACGGGGGCCCGCAACCGGTCACTGGAGCCCCATCGTCAAGATGATTTCGTCGCCGTCCCGTACCTGCGACAGGGCCAGCTGATCTCCCTGATCCGGTGGTCACTCGTGTCCGGCGAGTGGAAGTACACCACGATCCTCGCGGAGTACCTCCATCGCGACGAAGGGTCGTGGTACCTCGTCATCAACGGCAGCCGCGCCAAGCTCGACCGCTCCGAGTGGGCGATCTTCAACTGACGGTCCGACCTCTCCGCCGAAGGCTCTCTCGGCGGAGAGGTCGCGGCACCGCCCCGCGCCGCCTCCCGCTCCACCGCGCGCCCCGGCGGTACTGTTCCCCGTGTGACCCAGACCGAGAAGCGGGAGCGGTCGGCCCAGCCGGAGCATCGCTGGCCCGCCGTGATCGCCACGCTCGTCGCCCTGGCGGCGTACGCGTTCCTCCCCAGCGTCGTCCCCCTGCTGGAGCGATACGCCGTCGTCGGGGTGTGCGTGCTCATGGTCGTCGCACTCGTTCTCTACAACCCGCACCGGCTCACCAGGGAGTCGCGGTGGTCGCGCCGGGCCGAGATCGCCCTCTCGATCTTCATCCTGCTGGCGAACCAGATCGCGTTCGCGGAGACGGTGGTCCGGCTGCTCAACAAGCACGGCAACGGTTACGAGCTGCTCCTCGCGTCGCTGCAGGTGTGGCTGACCAACGTGATCGCTTTCGCGCTGGTGTTCTGGGTGCTCGACCGCGGTGGCCCGGTCGCACGCGCGACCGTTCCGCGGCCTCGACTGGCCCTGGCGGACTTCCGTTTCCCGCAGGACGAGGATCACGACGCCGTCGACGAAGTGGCGCGCGGATCCAGCAAGCAGGCCGACTGGGTGCCGAACTACATCGACTACTTCTACTTCTCGCTGTCGAACTCGATGGCGTTCAGCCCGACCGACACCATGCCGCTGACCCACCGCGCCAAGCTGCTGATGTCACTGGAGTCGTTCGCCGGCTTCGCGCTCCTCGCCCTCGTGATCGCGCGCGCCGTCTCGCTGATCGGCTGAGCGGTGGGCGACCCCTCCTGTGGATGTCGTCCTCCTGCGTAATCACCCGCTCCTTCCCGAGTCCTTAATTAACGAGCGCTCAAGCGGAGGAGACCGTCGATGAACAAGGCCACCAGACGTCGCGTCGCGCGGGCTGTCGCCGCTGCGGCAGCCATCGCCGCGGTGCTCGGCGGAGCGAGTGGATGCGCGGGAGCCTCACCGGCGCCCGCCGCCTCGACCTCGGCTCCCGCATCCACCGGTGCGTCGGTGTGGAAGCTGCCCTCGGGCCCGCGGATCGTGTTCCGGAACACGGCGCCGGGGCCGGACTCCGGGCTCGTCGCCTCCGAGGGTCTTCAGGAGGCCGCCGAGCCCGTGCTTCGCGGCATCGTACGCGGCGGATCCGACGCGCGGCTGGTGCTCGTGGACGCTGGTGACGCCGATGATGCGACCGCCGCGTCCCGCATCCACCATCCGCCGGGCCATGCGCTGGATGCAGACGAACGCGCCGTCGAGGTCGGCGCAGACGGTCTTCCGCCAGGTCTCCCAGTCGGTCTCGAAGAAGGGGGTGCCGCCGTTGAGGCCGGCGTTGTTGACGAAGACGTCGCAGCCGCCGAGCTCGTCGGCCATGCGTTCGACGACGTCGCCGCAGGCGGGGGCGTCGGTGGTGTCGAGCTGGGCGACGACGGCACGGCGGCCGGCCTCGCGGACGAGTCGCGTGGTCTCCTCCGCGCCCTCCTCGTCGGAGTGCCAGGTGATCCCGACGTCCATGCCGGCCTGGGCGAGGGCGACCGCGGTCGCTCGGCCGATGCCGGAGTCGGAGCCGGTGACGATGGCGGTGCGCGGGTCGGTGAGTTCCGGATACGAGTGATCAGCCATGCCGGGAACGGTGCACCCCATGCCGGACGTGCGCAAGGGGTGGTAGTCGTGGAGCCATGACGATCTCCGCTGTGCTCTTCGACGTCGACGGGACCCTGGTCGACTCCAACTTCCTGCACGTCGACGCGTGGAGCCGCGCGTTCGCCGACATGGGGACGCCCGTCGACTCGTGGCGCATCCACCGGGCCATCGGGCAGGACTCCGCCCGGCTCCTGGAAGGGCTGGTCGGTGACCGCGATGACGACTGGGTCACGCGGGCGAAGGATCTGCACTCGCGCTACTACCGCGAGCAGGCCGGGCGGCTGCGGGCGTTCGAGCACGCGGGCGACCTGCTGCGGGAGCTGTCGTCGCGCGGGATCCGGGTGGTGCTGGCGACCTCCGCGCCGACGGACGAGCTGGAGCTGCTGATGGATGCTCTGGATGCGGAGGACGCCATCCACGCGACGACGAACGCCGACGATGTGGCGACGGCCAAGCCCGAGCCCGGGATCATCGAGGTCGCGCTGGAACGCGCGGGATCCGCGCCTTCCGACGCGCTCTTCATCGGCGACTCGACGTGGGACATGATGGCCGCGGCGCGCGCGCACGTCCGCGCTGCGGGCGTGCTGTCCGGCGGGGTGGGGCCCTCCGAGCTCCTCGAAGCCGGAGCGGTGTCGGTGTTCGACGACCCGGCCGATCTGCTCGACCGCATCGACGGCGTTCTCAGCGGTCGACGGTCGGCCTGAGAGCCCGCTGGGCCTGCGGCGAGCGCGCGCTCCGCAGCGGCCGCTCACGACATCCCTCTTGCCAAGCGCGGGCGCTGGGCGTTCGATAGGTGCCGACGAGTCCGACGAGAGGAGTCGCCATGTCGGCGAGCGAGCTCGAGATGTCCAGCGTGCGGTACCCGTACCGGGGCCGCATCTTCCACGTGGAGAAGAAGACGGCAGGGGTGTGGGTCGTCCTCGACGAGTCGCACGCCGAACTGGGGACCCTGATCCGCGTCGCCGTCGAAGGGGAGGAGCACGAGCCGGTGTTCGGCGCAGTGCCCCCGGGCTACACGGAGACGCTGCACGAAGGATCCGACTGGAAGATGCTCGTCGCATCGCTCATCAACGAGTCGCTGGACGCGGAGACGGCCGCGACAGGCAACCAGGGAGAGGCATGACGGTACGTCTCAACAAGAAAGCGCTGGAGCACGCCAGGAAGCTGGTCGAGCAGGGCAAGGTCGTGCACGACGAGCGCGACGACTGGAGCGAACACGCCCCCAGCGCCGACGAGGAGAACCGCTACATCGAGAAGAACGGCTGGGACGACTACGCGCTCTGGCACCTCGGCGAGGATCCGGACAAGAGCGAAGAGACCAAGGGGCGCTTCAGCTTCCCGTACGGCGACTTCACGAAGGTGCACCGCTGCGCGGTGATCTCGCTGGAGAGCCGCGCCGCACAGAACGACCACGACGATATCGCCCGTGAGACCAAGCGCCTGCTCGAGCTGATCGACGGGGAGTAGCCGCCCGACGGGCTACGATTGCCCGGATGAACGCGACGCTGCGCACGACACTCGGCTGGGTCTCCGCCGTGACGCTCAACGTCGGCGCGCTGCTGTTCGTCGTCGGTCTGCTGCTGCCGCGGACCGGCGGGGACGCCCCGGTGCTCGGCGTGGGCGTGGGGATGTGCGTGGTCGGGCTCCTCGCGGGCGCCTGCTGGCTGGCCGGGCGGCCGCACGTCTGAACTGCGCTGCTGAGCCGACAGCCGCACCCGGACAGCGAGCAGCCCCGCCCTGGGATGAAGAGGGCGGGGCCGGTCGGGTACCGACGTCACGTCGGTGGCTGGATGCGGCGGATCAGTCCGGGGGCTCGACGTGCCCCACGAGGTCCGGGTTGGACGGCTGGTCGGCCGGATCGAAGTCGGCGGGCGGGGGCTCGGCCTGGTCGGTGCCGCTGTCGGCGGCCGTCACATCCTCTGCCCCTTCCGGTGCGACTCCCGTCTCGTGCGGTTCGGAGACGTCTCCGGACTGGCCGGGCTCCGTCTCGGCGGGCTCGGCGGCCTGGGCGTCGCGGTCGGCGTCGGCGCCCTGACCCTGCTCGAAGCGTTCGGGCTTGTCCTCGGCCGGAACGCCCTCGGCGTCCGTGTTCGGCAGTCCGCTGGTGTCGCTCATGCTTCGCTCCTTCCCGGGCGCCTCACGGCTTGCCCTCTTCGCTGTACGAGGTGGCGGAGTTCCCGTCA
This sequence comes from Leifsonia sp. 466MF, assembly GCF_900100265.1. Lineage (NCBI taxonomy): Bacteria > Bacillati > Actinomycetota > Actinomycetes > Micrococcales > Microbacteriaceae > Leifsonia > Leifsonia sp. 466MF. The sequence continues at coordinate 3,856,313 of NZ_LT629696.1, read as the reverse complement.
TCCGGTTCGGCGCGGGCGTCGTCGAGATCCGGGATGACCTCCTGGATCACGTCCCTGTCCGCGGAGGGCTCGGCGGCACCGCCGTCGTCGCCCTCGAGATCGCCGGCCAGCCCGTTGGTGGGGTCGTGGCCGGTGATCGGCTCCTGTGCATCGCGCGAATCGGTCATAGGCCCCACGAAACGCCGCACCCCCGCCGCCCGCAAGGGGGCTTACCCGCGCCCGCCTCCCGGCGTACCGTGCATCCCCGCGCCCGCGCCCCCCTCGCCAACAGCTGCGGAGTTTTTGCGCGTTTCGCGGTCGAAAAGGGCGAAAAACTCAGGAGCTGTTGGATGGGGAGCCGGGTGAGGCGGGCGGGGCGGGCGGGGCGGGAGCGTCGAGGCGGGCGATGAGGTCGAGGAGCGCCACGCGGTACTGCGGCGCCGATTGGTAGTCGGGATGCGTCGCGACCTTCACGAGGTAGCGCGGCGGACCGAACTCGTCGGCTCCCCGGTCGATGTCGTCCGGGCGGCGGTCTTCGAGGCGGTAGCTGTTGACCGGGAAGCCGAGGTAGTCCGTCCGGCGCCACAGGTTGATCCAGGCGACCGAGCCGTCCTCCTGTGTCAGCAGCTGCACGAGCGACGGGTCGGATGCGCCGGACGCGCCGATGACGACCGGGTCGCCGTCCTGATCGCGCTCCACCTGGGTGAACCACGGGTCGGCCTTGCCGAGGAGCGGACGCCGCGAGCCGAGGGTACCGAGGGCATCCGGCCCGAATAGTTCGGGGAAGAACCGCCCGAAGTAGACGCGCAGCTGCGAGCCGTAGGTCAACAGCGCGACGTTGCGCAGCCGGTCGGCGTCGTCCGGCCGCAGGGTGAACAGCGTCGAGACAGCCAGCACGGCGCCCAGGCTGTGGGCCGACAGGACCACGCTGAACGGGCGCTTCTCGCCGAGCGCGGCCTCCTCCTGCTCGTCTCGCCAGCGGAGTCGTTCGGCCAGCGTGAGCCCTTCCGGCGGCTCCCGGTCGTGCGTCAGCCAGTCGGCGACACGGTCGCGCAGCTCGGGGACGACGCGCTCCGCGTAGCAAGGCGGACCGAACGGATGTCCCGCCCGCGGGAGGAAGCACATGAGGTCCCACATGATGCTGATCGGCCGTTCCTTGGCGGTCAACGCGTTCTCCACCACCACGGCGAGGATGGCGGCGGCGATGACCGCGAGAGCCGGACCGACGAGCGCGTCGATCCAGCGGAAGACGACCGAGTACGAGACGGCGAGCGCTACGACGAAGCCGACGGCGAGCAGCGCGGCGAGGATTCCGAGAATGGGCTCGCCCCGGTGCACCAGCGCGGCTAGTCGCCGTGCACGCAGGATCTTCAGCGCCAGGCGGTCGGCCGTCGTGCTCGCGGCGATGCGGCCGTCGCGGTACGCATCCACCTGCTCCAGCAGCGGCCGGCGGCCGTCACGCGTGCGGGGCGTCGTCAGCAGCGGAACCCAGCGCAGGACCGCGGCGGCGACGCCGATCCCGACGAGGGCGAGCGCGATGGCGATGAACGGGAGCACGTCGCCGAAGTTGTGGTAGACGATCGGCGGCCTCAGCACCGCGTGCGGCGGGGTCGCACAGCCGCACGGCGGCGACCCGCTGACCAGCCAGCCCTGCACCCCGAGCACGAGCAGGGTGGAGAGGATCATCGCGGCGCCCAGCGACCACAGCATGACGACGCCCGGACCCATGCCCGCCCAGCCTTCGGCCCGGAATCGCTCCGGCGGGCCGGCCCGGCGGCCGCTCGGGAAGTACGGCCACCGCCAGACGAGGATCAGCTGCGCGAGGGTCAGCACGGCCGCGATGGCGAACAGGGGCAAACGAAGCGGACCCGGCGCGGCGTTCTGCGTCGGCGGATTCTGCGCGACTCCGGCGAGGAAGGTCAGCCCTGCGCCGGTCATCAGGGCGATCGACCGCCAGTGCGGAACCCCGCGCCGCCATCCCAGCGCCGAGATGCAGATGGCGAGCAGTACGCCGAGGATGATGGATGGCGCGGTCGCGAGCCCGAGGAACGCCCCCGACGGCGGCGCCGCATACTCGCCGCCGAACCACAGGGTTGCGCCGACGTAGAGGTAGACGAGGATGGACACCACCAGCACCCAGGCTGTGACCGTTCCGGTGCGGCGGAGGCGGTCGCGCAGGAACTCGTCGACCGAGGTGTCGCCGGCATCCCCCGTGCTCGTCGTCTCGGCGAACACCCCGACCAGGATGATGGTGACCGTCAGCCCTGCCGCCGCGATGATCCCGCCGCTGAGGGCGAGCACGTCCCGCGATCCGAACGCGGCACTGAGGCACTCGCCCGACACGAAGGTCTGCAGCTTCACGCACGCGGCAGCGCCGGCGAACATGCGGTCCCAGGCGAGCAGCAGGGCGACGAGCAGGAAGGCGGCCGCCAGGTGCAGACGCTCGGTCGGGGAGCCGACGCGCGCCGTGCGCCAGAAGCCCTCCGACGCGAGCGGACGCAGACGGCCGTTGCGCCGGACACCGCGCCCGCCCATGCGGTCGGCCGCGTCGAAGATCGCCGCTTCGTAGCGCGCCCGCGCTCGGCGCGACACGAGGAAAAGGAGTAGGACGCCCGCGATCGGCACGAGCGAGAGCAGCGACAGCTGCGGCCCGCGCCAGCTCAGCGGCGCGTTCGCGAAGAAGCCGGTGACCGCCTCCGGAAGCGCGGTGCACGCCGTGCCCGTCACACACTGCACGCCCAGGTCGAGGCTCACGGAGCCGAGGGCGCAGACGTAGAGCAGGGTCAGTCCGAGCGCGAAGATGCGGAGGGACGCGCCGCCGACCCCGGCATCCCACTCGCCGCCCGCCCGCTGGGTCGGGATGCGCCGGGTCCAGTACGCCGAGTTCGCCAGGCCGAACGGGGCCAGCAGCAGCCAGGCGAGCTGGACGAAGAGCTGCCCGATGAACAGCAGCGGGCCGGAGCCGTACCGGGCCAGCCGGCCCCACGAGTACGCCTCGGTGCGCACGTCGGGCGGCGGAACGGCCGGGTCGATCGTGCCGGGCGCGTCGTCGGGATCGCGGTCGGGCTCATCCTGCTTCGGCGCCCACCAGAACCCGCCGTTCTCGTCGCCCTGCGTCTGCCGCAGCTCGCTCTGCTCGCGCCCGAGCATCTCCGTCGGCGGGGTGTTCTTGATGCCGTGGATGCGCAACTCGAGCACATGATGGGGCCAGTCATGGGGCCGCGCCTCGTCGCTCATCCCTCCGCCGATCGTCCGGGTGACGCGCGCAGACTACTCTCCGCCGGGCCCGGACGGCTACAGCGACGTTGCGCACACCGCACCTGTAGCCGTGCGCGACGGCACGGCGTAATGTCCCTGCTATGAGCAACCCAGAGCAGCCGACCGGCGACGCACGCGAGAACCTCGAGGGCAGCTACACCGAGGTCGACGGCGAGGCGCCGCACGAGCGCACGGTCCACGGTCAGTACACCGAGACCGAGGAGAACCCCGGCCCCGACCCTGCGGTCGAGGGTACGTACACGGATGCGGACGAGGCCGCCGACGCCCCCGAAGGCGAATACACCGACGGGGACTACGACGAGCCCTGAACCTCATTGACCCCGTCGGATCCACTCGGGCGGGATCCGCGCGGGTCAATCCGCGATCAGGTCAGGCGATCAGGCCCGACAGAGCCGTCAGGACAGGCGCTTGCGCGCCTTCTGAGCACGCGCCGCGGCCTTCTTACGCGCCTTCTTCACATCGGGCGCGTTCCAGAACGACGTGACGGCCTCGGTGATCTGCTCGTAGCGTTCGCGCCCGGCGCGGGCTCCGAGCAGGTACGCGACGGCCACGACGACAAGGATGAGAACGGTCTTCAGGCGCATGCCCCGACGCTAGCCCTCAGGCTGTCGTCTGGGAAGGGCCGTAGACGAGCCTGTGCAGAAGGGCATGCAGGGGGCCCGACAGGAAGAGCAGGAACAGCCAGAACAGGTTGATGCTCGGGAACAGCACGGCGAGCACGAGGGCGACGGCCATGATGCTCGCCTCGGCGATCCCGTTGGTGCGGTCGATCTGCGCCCGCGCCTCCTCGGTGAGCAGTTCCGGGGTGCGGTACAGCACCTCGGCGATCAGCCGGGTCGCGATCGTCGCGACGAGCATGTCGCCGATGTAGAGCGCATAGACCTCCGCGCGCTGCCCGTCGGACTCGGCGAGCACGTTGGCGCTGAACGGGATCGCGACGATGGCGAGCAGCCAGAGGAAGTTGAACCAGATGATCCAGGAGTTGTAGTCGCGCACGCTCTCGAACATGCGGTGATGGACGACCCAGAAGCGCGCGATGACGGCGAACGAGATGACGAACGCGAAGATCTCCCAGCCGTTCTCGCCGAGGAAGTCGCCGAACGACGTGCCGCCCAGCTTCGAGGCCTGATCGACGAGCGGAAGGATCAGCAACGTGATCGCGATCGCGACCGTCGCGTCGGAGAAGTTCACGAGCCGGTCGAGCCCGCGCTCCGTCCTGATCACCGCCATGCGGACATTCTGCCGCAGGGGTCAGTCGCGAGCCCTCTGCTCCGGCGCGCGGCGGAGGATGCGCGTCAGCCGGTCGTGATCCACTCCGGTCGCAGACGCTCCACGCCGTCGAGGAGGAGGTCGAGGCCGGTGAGGAACTCCTCGTCGTAGTCGTACCCGGCGCGGGCGAGCTCGGAGACCACCTCGAGCAGGTGTGGGAACTGCTGCGCCAGCTCCGGAGGGGTGGCGTCGAGCTTGGCGGCGGCCGCCTCCCCCGACTCCTCGGGAGTGCCGAACGGGAGCGTCTTCTCCTGCAGCGCGAAGCCGTACACGTAGGCGTCGAGGGCCGACGTGACGTGCACCGTCGTGCGGAACGTGAAGCCGGCGGTGCGCAGGCAGCCCATCATCGCGTTGTGCTGGCTGAGGTTGGCCGGGCCCGGACGCATCCGGGCCTCCAGGAGTCCGACGGCCCAGCGGTGCCGCATCAGGGCATCGCGCAGGGAGATGGAGCGGCGGCGCATCGCCTCGCGCCAGCCGAGTTCGGGCGAGGGAGCCTCGACCTCCGCCCACACGGTGTCGACCATGCCGTCGAGCAGGTCGTCCTTGTTGGCGACGTGCTTGTACAGCGCCATCGGGACGACGCCGAGGCGCTGAGCAAGTTCGCGCATGCTGAGGCCGTCGAGTCCCTCGCGATCGGCCAGCTCGACGGCCGCCTCGATCACCCGTGCGGTGCTCAGCGTCTGCCTGGGTGCCGCGACGTCTCTTGACATGGTGTACAGCGTACGCCTAGCCTGATCGCGATGAAGGTGTACGCCGTACACCTCGTCTTCCGAGAGGACATCATGGACCCGGATCGCCGCCGCTCGCTCCTCGCGGGCGTGCTCTTCCTGCTCACCTTCGCCACCTCCATCCCCGGCGCCCTGCTGTACGGGCCGGTGCTGAGCGATCCGCGCTTCGTGCTCGGCTCGGGATCGGCCACGCCGGTTCTCGCGGGCGCCCTGCTCGAGATCGCCCTGGTCATCGCCAACCTCGGCACGGCCCTCGTGCTCTATCCGGTGCTCCGGCGGACCAGCCCGTCGCTGGCGCTCGGCTACGTCGTCGCCCGGGTGATGGAGTCGACGCTGATCGCCGTCGGGATCCTCAGCCTGCTCTCGGTCGTGACGCTGCGGGAAGCCGACGGAGGCGCTGCGGGCTCGGCCGTCGTCGTGGCGCACGCGCTCGTCGCCCTGCACGGCTGGACGTTCCTGCTCGGCCCCGGCTTCGTCGTCGGCATCGGGAACGGCCTGATGCTCGGCTGGATGCTGCACCGGGCCCGACTCGTGCCGCGCGGCTGGGTGTGGTTCGGCATGATCGGCGGGCCGTTGGTGTCACTGTCCGGCGTCGCTGTGCTGTTCGGCGTCTGGGATCAGGTCTCGGCCTGGTCGGCCGTGCTCACGCTGCCGGAGGTCGTGTGGGAGCTGTTCCTCGGCATCTACCTGACCGTCCACGGGTTCCACCGGCGGTCCGCCCAGGCCGCGCCGGGGTCGACGGTCAGAGTCCCAGCGACTTCTTGATCAGCGCCTCGGCGTCGTCGGTGCCGGCGGCGCGCTCGGTCGCCTCCTGGTTGGCCTCGGTCACGGCCTTGACGACCTCGTCGCGCTGGATGCGGATGCCGCGCGGCGCGTCGATGCCGATCCGCACTCCGTCACCACGCGCTTCGAGGATCGTCACGACGATGTCGTCGCCGATCAGCACCCGCTCCCCCGCCTTGCGCGTCAATACCAGCATCGGTCCAGCCTATCCGCCGGGCGGCGCGTCCAGCCAGAGCACCGGCAGGCCGAGACGGTGCACGTCGTCCGGCGTCGAGGTGAAGGATGCGCCGGTCGCGGCCACCGCGTCCACGGCGAGCACCGCATCCACCGCCCGGACCCAGGTGCTCGTGTCGCCGAACGTGCGCGAGACGTCGACGGCCACCCAGACCTGATCGGGGGCGATGCCGGCCAGGTCGGCGGCGAGCGTGGGCACGGCGGCGGGGCCGGCGAGCGGGAACGCGGCCACCACGGGGATGTCGCGGCGAACGCCGTCCGCGCGGGCGGCCAGCGCGTCGCGGCGGTCGGCGAGGTGCTGGACCTCGGCGCCCGCGTCGGCGGAGGCGGCGAGGACGCGCGCGGCCTCCTCCGCGTCTGCACCGAGCCCCACCACGAGGGTGAGGTCGCCGCGGCCGCGCAGCCGCGCCGGGGGCGGACCGGCGGGCACGACGTCGTCGAAGTGCACGTCGTGGCTGCTATTCGAGTCGTTTTCCCGCCACAACGTGCCCTTCGGCTCAGGGGTGGGAGGGGCGGGAGGGGCGGGCGAGGTGGGCGGGATGGGAGGGATGGGCGGGGCGGGCGGGGCGAGGTCCGGCGCGTCGACGGCTCGCACGAGGTCGTCGAGGACCGCTTGGAACGCGAGCGATGACGTCGAGACGGCCGGGAGGACCTCCTCGTCGCCGCCGACCCACTCAGGCCGCGATCGACTCCGCACCGCGGACCACCCCCACCGTCTCGATGGCCGCCTGCACGGCGGTCACCTCCTGATAGGAGAGCACGGCGAGTCCCGCGATCTGGCCGGCGACCAGCCGCCGGATGGCCGGGCGCAGCGCGGGCGCGCAGACCAGGACCGCCGAGACGCCCGAGTCGTCGAGCCGCGCCGCGGTGTCGCGCACGGAGGCGAGAACCGCCTCCAGCCGCACAGGGTCGAGCACGATCTGCGTGCCGCCCTCCGACGGACGCAGGCCTTCGAGCATCGACTGCTCAAGCCCGGGGTCGATCATGATGACCCGCAGCGTCCCCTCGTCGAGGTGGGGGGCGACGACGGCCGGGCCGAGGGCGGCCCGGGCAGCCTCCACCAGTCCCTCCGGGTCGTTCGACACTTTCGCGCGCAGCGTCAGCGCCTCCAGGATGCGCGGCAGGTCGTTGATCGGCACCTGCTCGGCGAGCAGCCCCTGCAGCACGCGCTGCACCTCCGCCAGGGAGAGCAGAGCAGGGATGAGCTCCTCCACCGCGGGCGGGTTCACCTGCTTGACGCCCTCGGTGAGGAGACGCACATCCTCCCGGGTGAGGAGGCGTGCCGCGTTCGCCGTGATGATCGACGACAGGTGCGTGATGAGCACGGAGACCCGGTCGATGACCGTGGCACCGCCCAGCTCGGCGCTGTGCCGCATCTCGGACGGGATCCACTTCGCCGGCAGGCCGAACACCGGCTCGACGGTCGGCGTGCCCGGCAGGTTGTCGAGGGCGTCGCCGAGGGCGAGCACCCGGCCGGAGGGCGCCTGCCCGCGGCCGGCCTCCACGCCGGCGATCTTGATCACGTAGGTCGACGGCGGCAGCTCGGCGCTGTCGCGGGTGCGGACCGGCGGGACGATGACGCCCAGTTCGAGCGCGATCTTGCGCCGTAGGGCCCGCACGCGCGCGAGCAGGTCGTCGGAGGCGCCGCTGACGATGTCGACGAGGTCGGGGGCGAGCGTGATCTCGAGGGCGTGGACCCGCATCTGCTCGATGAGGTCTTCCGTCGTCTCCGACTTGGTCGCCGTGGCGACGGCGTTCTGGGCGGCCTGCGCCTTCTTCGCCGCCGCCTGTGCGGTCTTGATCCGCTGCGACGCGAGGATGAGGAACGCGCCGACGAGCACGAACGGGATGGGCGGCATCCCGGGGATGAGCGCCATGACGATCGCGGCGCATCCCGCGATCATCAGGGCGTTGCGCGACTGGCTGAGCTGGTTGCTCGCCGTCGTGCCCATCTCGGACTCGGCGTTCGACCGGGTCACGATCATGCCCGTCGACACGGCCATGAGCAACGCGGGGATCTGCGAGACGAGACCGTCGCCGATGGTGAGCAGCGTGTAGGAGTTGACAGCGTCGCCGAGCTCCATGCCCCGCTGGATCATGCCGATCGCGATGCCGCCGACGACGTTGATGACGATGATGAGGATGCCCGCGATCGCATCCCCCTTGACGAACTTCGATGCGCCGTCCATCGCGCCGTAGAAGTCCGCCTCGGCCGAGACCTCCGCGCGCCGCGCCCGCGCCTGCTCCTCGGTGATGAGCCCGGCGTTGAGGTCGGCGTCGATCGCCATCTGCTTGCCCGGCATGGCGTCGAGCGTGAAGCGGGCGCCCACCTCGGCCACGCGCTCTGCGCCCTTGGTGACGACGATGAACTGGATGACCACCAGGATGAGGAAGACCACGGCGCCGATGATGATCGACCCGCCGACCGCCACATGCCCGAACGCCTGGATGACCTGCCCGGCGAACCCGTCGCCCAGCACCAGGCGCGTCGAGGCGACGTTGAGTCCGAGCCGGAACAGGGTCGCCACCAGCAGCAGCGACGGGAAGACGGAGAAGTCGAGCGGCTTCTTGACGAACATCGTCGTGAGCAGGATCACCAGCGCCAGCATGATGTTGACGATGATGAGCATGTCGAGGATCCACGACGGAACCGGGACGACGAGCAGCATGATGATGCCGACGACCCCGATCGGCACGGCGACCTTGGCGGCGAGACCCTTGTTCGGCTTCACGACATCCCTCCCTGGAGCTGCGGTCGCATGGTGTGCATGCCGGCGGCGGAGCCGCGCTGCTTGAGCGACATGACGAAGGCGAGCACCCGCGCGACCGCGTTGTAGAGCTCGACCGGGATCTCGTCCCCGATCTCGCACCCGGCGTGCAGCGCCCGGGCGAGCGGGATGTCCTTGACGATCGGCACGCGCTCCTCCTCCGCCTTCTCGCGGATGCGCAGGGCGATGGCGCCCGCACCCTTCGCGACGACTCGCGGGGCCGACTTGCCCGGTTCGTACTTCACCGCCACGGCGATGTGCGTCGGGTTGACGAGCACCACATCCGACCCGCCGATCGCCGCGATCATGCGGTTGCGGCTCATCGCCAGCTGCCGGGAGCGCCGGTGCGAACGCACCAACGGGTCGCCCTCGGTGTTCTTGTTCTCGTCGCGCACCTCCTGCTTGCTCATGCGCGTGTGCTTGCGGTTGCGGCGCATGACCACGAGCACGTCGAGTCCGGCGAGCACGAGGCCCGCGCCGATCGCCGCCTGCAGCAGCCCGGCCGTGCCGCCGGATGCGGCCGAGAGCAGGGAGGCGAGCGGCATCGAACCGGAGGTGAGCAGCACCGGCATCAGCCCCTGGACGACCAGGAACAGCCCGATCGCGACAACGGCCGACTTCAGCAAGGTCTTGGCGCCCTCCCAGAGGGCGCGCATCCCGAACACCCGGCCGATGCCCTGCACCAGGTTGAACTGCTCGTACTTGCCCTCGAGCTTCTTGAAGTGGATGCCGCCCTGCACGGCCGCGGCGCCCACCACGGCGAGGGCACCGACCGCCAGCAGCGGTCCGATCGTCGCCATGATGCTGCCGAGACCGTCGCCGAGGGCGGCGACCGCCTTCGCCGGGTCCGGGCTCTCGATCACGGACCGGACCGAGAACAGCTGCTCGATCGCCGCGGTGCTGCCCGCCTGCAGCGTGAACGGCAGCATGACGGCGGCGGCTCCGACGCCGACCCAGGCGGTCAGGTCGGTCGACTTCGAGAGGCGGCCCTTGGAGCGCGCCTCCTTCATCCGCTTCTCGGTCGCCTGCTCGGTGCGTTCCTGCGCGTCGCTCATCGGCCCACCCCCAGCATGGTCTTGACGGCGGTGTCGGTGAGCCCGGAGACGACGCCCGGAAGCGCGACGAAGACGATGGCCGCGAGCACGACGGTGAGCATGATCTTCAGCGGGAAGCCGAGCGAGAAGGCGTTCAGCGCGGGGGCGACCCGGGTGAGGAGGCCGAGGCCCACGTCGGCGAGGAACAGCACCACGATCAGCGGCCCGGCGATCTGCAGTGCCGCGAGGAACATCTGGGTCAGCCCGTCGACCATCTGCTTCGCCGGGTCGGCCATGCTGAGGCCCGCGGCGAGCGGGACGGCGTCGAACGTGCGGATGAGGCCGCCGATGATCAGCTGGTAGCCGCCCGACGCGAACAGCAGCGCGAGGGCCGTGAGCTGGAACATCCGTGTGAACTGCGCGCCGTTGATCATCGACTGCGGATCGAACGCCTGCGCCAGCTGGAAGCCGCCGAACAGGTCGATCAGGCTGCCCGCCGACTGGATCGCCGCGAACACCACGAAGACCAGGAACCCGAGCGTCGCCCCCACGGCGAGCTCGCGCACCATGTCGAGCAAGAACGCTCCGGTGTCGGCCGACCGGTAGCCGGCGCCCACGCGCGGGGCGACGGCGACGGCGAGCCCGATGGCGAGCATCCCCTTCACCTGCGCCGGGAAGCCGTTGTACGAGAACGGCGGCGCGATCACCAGGAAGGCGACCATGCGGAGGGAGGCCAGCGCGATCGCCTCGATCGCGGCCAGGTCGATGGGGATGGACATCAGCCACCGCCCAGCAGCTGCGGGATCTTGTCGAAGAGCACGTGGGTGAAGGAGACGAGCTCGGCGATCATCCACTGGCCGCAGATGATCAACGCGATGGCCACGGCCGCCGCCTTCGGCACGAACGAGAGGGTGACCTCCTGGATCTGCGTGATCGACTGCACCAGCGAGATCGCGAAGCCGACGACCAGCGCGGTGACCACGATCGGCGCGGCCAGCTTCGCGGTCACCATGAGGCCCTGCATGGCGATGTCGAGGACGGCGTTCGGGTTCATCCGCCACCACCCCCGTAGCTCGTGATCAGGCTCGTGATGATGAGCCCCCATCCGTCGACCAGCACGAACAGCAGGATCTTGAACGGCAACGAGATCATCACGGGCGGGAGCATCATCATGCCCATCGACATGAGCGCCGCCGAGACCACCATGTCGATCACCAGGAACGGCACGAAGATGACGAAGCCGATGATGAACGCGGCACGCAGCTCGGAGATCATGAACGCGGGGATGAGCGTCAGCAGGGGCACCGCGCTCACGCTCTCCGGGTTGGGGCGGCCCGCGGCGCGGGTCATCAGCGCGATGTCCTCCTCGCGGGTGTGCGCCGCCATGAAGCCGCGCAGCGGCGCCTCAGCCGCGTGTGCGGCCGCCGTGAAGTCGATGTGCCCGGCGAGATACGGCTGCACGGCCGTGTTGTTGATGTCGACGAGCACCGGGCTCATGATGAACAGGCTGAGGAACAGTGACAGCCCCGCGAGCACCTGGTTCGGCGGGATGGACGGGAGCGCGAGCGCGTTCCGGGTGATCGCGAGCACGACGAAGATCTTCGTGAACGACGACATCATCAGCAGCAGGGCAGGCGCCACCGACAGCACGGTGATGCCGAGCAGGGTCAGGATGGCGGCGCTCGGCGTGCCGTTCGGGCCGTTGATGTCGAGGGTGATGCCGCCGGAACCGCCCGTGGGACCGGCCGGTCCGGACGGGGTCGGGACGGGCGTTGGCACGGCGTGCGCGGCGGTGGCGCTGAGCAGGACGATGGCCGCGACGATCAGTGCGATCAGGACGCCGGCTACCGCGAGGCGGGGCATGCGGGCGCGCACTGTGCGCGCCGTGACCTCCGGCGCCGTCACTTCTTGGGGCGCACCGCCGAACTCGCCTGACGCCACGTTGCCGGGGACAGGATCGAGCCTTTGAGTGCCTCGTCGAAGAGCGAGGCGCGTCCCTGCGCCGTGAGGAAGTCGGCATCCTGCCTGGTGGTCGTCGTGGTGCTGGTGCTGCTGGTGGTGCCTGTGGTGCCTGTGCTCGCCGCCGCGTCCGTGGTGCCGGTCCTGGCCTCCACCTCGCGCACGGGCTTGAGCGGGGTGACATCCGCATCCTGCGGGCGGTCACCGGAATGGAGGACGCTGACCTGGCGCTCGGTGACGCCCAGCACGAACCGGCTGCCGTCGACATCCACGACGACGACCGACGCCTTCTGGCCGATGCCCTGACGCCCGACGACGGTCACCGCGTTGCCGCGGCGGCCGCGCGCCGACGTGCGGCCCTTCGTCACCCGTCGCTGCACGAACCACAGCAGCGCGACGATGACGCCGAGCACCACCGCGACGCGCAACGCAACGAACAGGGTCTCCACGCTGCGCACTATCGGCCGCCTGGTCCGTGCCGTTAGGGGTTCGCCGAGGTGCAGGTCGTGGTCGCTATCCGCGCCGATTACCCGCCACGACGTGCACTTCGGCGCTGCGTGGGAGGGTGGAGGCGTGGACTTCGAGATGGCGAGCGTTGGGGGCGGGAGCGTGCAGCTGCACGACGCCCGGCGCAAGCGGCGCTGGACGGTGGAACTGGAACCGTTCGAGCTGGGCGTGTTCGCCGTGACCGAGCAGCAGGTCGCCGAGCTGATCGGCGAGCCGGCCCCGCATCCCCGCCGTCCGGCGACCCGCATCAGCTGGCTGCGCGCTGTGCGGATCTGCAACGCGGCCTCGGAGTGGGAGGGGTTCGACCCCGCCTATACCTTCGACGGCGAGGACGTGACCTGGCACGTGGATGCGGACGGCTACCGCCTGCCGACCGAGGCCGAGTGGGAGTTCGCGTGCCGAGCCGGCTCGACGGGCCCGCACTACGGACCGCTGCCCGAGATCGCCTGGACGAGCGCCGACGGCCTGACCGCTCCGGCAGACGTCGGGCTGCGGCTGCCCAATCTCAACGGCCTGTTCGACACCCTCGGCAACGTGTGGGAGTGGTGCTGGGACCTCCTTGACCCGGGCCGGTACCGCGACTACCGGGTGTTCCGCGGTGGCGGGTTCGCCGACGACGCGTGGAACGTGCGGGCGCCCGTCCGGCGCGGCGGACCGCCGCGCACGCAGCACGAGGACGTCGGCTTCCGCCTGGCCCGGGGCGGGTTCGACGCCGAGGGCGCCGCGCAGGGCTGGTCGGCGGCCGCGGATGCCGAGCGCGCCGGGCTCGGCGGAGCGCTGCCGCCAGGGTGGACGCCGCTGCCGTGAGGGTGGACGGCCGCCTCGGTCAGTCCAGGTCTTCCGCCGTGTCGAGGATCTTCGTGATGCGGACCGCGTAGTCCTGGTCGACGACCACGATCTCGCCGTGCGCGATCAGACGGCCGTTGAGCAGCACGTCGGCGGGCGACCCGGCGGAACGGTCGAGCTCGATGACCGCGCCCGGCTCCATCGCGAGCACGTCGCGTACAGCCATGCGTGTGCGGCCGATCTCGACGGTCAGCGCCATCTCGACGTTGCTGATGCGCGCCAGCTTGCCGCCCAGCGCGCTGTTGCCCGTACGCTCGGCGACCGACGCGCGGCCGCGGACCGCGAACCAGCCGGCGACCCCGGACAGACCGGACAGGGCGAAGACCGAGGTGGCCGGGTCGGCGAACAGTTCCGAGGCGTCGTCCGGGCGGGCGTCATCCAGGACGCCCGCGCCGAGCGTGTCGCTGGCGGCCTCGAGAGCCGGCTGCAGCACATCCTGGAGCGCCACCACCGGCGCGCCGTCCGCACCCTCGTCGACCAGCTGCGGTGCCTCGAGCAGCACGACGGCGAGATCGGCGGAGACGGCGCCGACGAAGGTCGCGACAACGGCACGTGCCGCGTCCTGCACATCCGACCCCTGCGACAGCAGCGGGGTCAGCGGCGCGCCGGTCGGCAGCGCGCGGGCGAGCGCCTCGGCGGCGGCCTGCGCCTGCCCGAGCGAGAGGCCGGAGGCGTGTGCGGTGCTGGTCATGCTCATCGGAATCAGTCCTCTGTGTTGACGATCACGCAGGCGAGACGCGAGCCGCTGGAGCCGAGAGCGGCCGAAGCGACGGTCTGCCCGCCGACCGTGAGATCGAAAGGTCGGTGCTGTGGATGCGGGAGCGGGAGCAGGTCACCGACCGCCAGCCCCAGCACAACGCTGGGACGCACGGCCGCCGGCGCCAGCCGCAGGGCCACATCCACGGGGACGCGCGCCAGCTGGGCGTCGACCAGCTCGCGCGCGTTCTCGGTGCTGTGGGTCGGGTTCGTCTCGCCCAGTTGCGGGAGCAGGGCGACGGCGGGCAGGGCGACGGTCGCACGGGCGACGTTCTCGCCGACACGCAGCTCGAAGCCCGCCACGATCATCAGCTCGGAAGTCGCGGCGGCCTGCGCGAACTGCGAGTTGTACTGGATGGCGTCCACCGTGATCGGAGCGAGCAGGATGGAGCCGAGCGAATAGCGCAGATCCTCCAGTGCGTCATCCATCAGCCGGCGCACCAGCGCGTGCTCGATCTGGGTGAAGGTGCGCTCGTGATCGACCGGGGTGCCCTGACCGCCGAGCATCGCGTTCACCCACGAGAGGGCGGCCGTGGTCGGGAACTGGATGACCGCCTTCGGGGCGATGTGCTCCAGCTCGCACAGCACCATGGCCGTGGTCGCCGGAAGCGACGCCGCGTACTCGTCGTACGTCTGCAACTGGACGAAGTCGCACTCCACCTGGCTGAGCACGCGCACCTTCGCGGTCAGCTGCGTGCCCCACTGCCGGGCGAACGTCTCGAACGCCAGCTCCAGAACGCGCGAATGCTCGCGCGCGAGCGTCGTCGGCCGCCGGAAGTCGTAGACCGGCGCCTCGGGGGCGTCCGGCGACGGGGCCTGCAGAGTCGTCACGGGAGGGACTATCGGCAGGCGGGCGTGGCTCGTTAGGGACGACCCGCACCACCTCTGGTATCTTCCATATCATGCGTATCCGAGCCCGACGGTCTGCAGCGGACCAGCTGCAGCAGCGGTTCGAAGCAGTCCCGCTGGTCACCACATCGGCGACGCCCGTCGACGACGCGGGAAAGGTGCGCTCTATGCGCACGACACACTCCCTCATGGCTGTGTTGATCATGTTTCCGCTGCTCTTCGCCGCCGCGCCGGTCACCTTGTTCGCGACATGGTGGGGCACCCGCGCGACGACAACCTGCACAGTCTCGCGGGTCGCCGCCACTGAGCAGGTCGGCCGCGGTGGCCGATACATGACCTACGTCGTCCGCTCCGACGACTGCCCTCAGTTTCGAATCGTCACTGGAGGAACGCTCGACAGGACCGCGGTACGGCTCCTGGGCGATTCGCTCGAATCCGGAGTCCGATACAGATTCGACCTGCGTGGCTGGGACGGGTTCTTCGGTTCGCGGGCGATCGTCGCGGCCTCTCGCCTGTAGCGAGGGACGGCGGTATACGTGCCCCATCCACCCCGCGTCCCCCTAACGACCGACCGACGCGGGCCGATAGTGCACTCGTGACGGCTCACCCGGAGCCGAGACCAGGATTCGCGCCCATGATCGTCGTCACCCGATTGAACGACAGCCAGTTTGCGGTCAACCCCGACCTCATCGAGCGCATCCACGCCAGTCCGGACACCACTCTCGTCATGGTCGACGGGGCGAAGTTCATCGTCACCGAGTCCATGTCCGAAGTGATCGAGAAGATCGCCGCGTACCGGGCGCGCGTGATCGCGCTCGCCCACGATCTGCCCGCCGCCGGCCCGCGACCCGTTCCCGCGCCGCCGCTCGGGCTCGTGACGCTCACCGGCCTGGAAGACGACGAGACGGGGAGGGCTCACCCCGAAGCCCGCGCCGTCCCCCTGCGAGCAAGGAAGAAGTAATGGACCCGGCAACGATCATCGGCATCGTCCTCGCGTTCGGCGCCGTCGTCGCGATGGTGACGATGGAGGGCGCGCACCTGAGCGCGCTGCTGCTGCCCGCCCCCATGGTGCTGGTCTTCGGGGCCACCATCGCGGTCGGGATCGCCAGCGGAACGATCAAGGACTTCCTGACCGCGGTCAAGGCGCTCCCCCGCGCGCTCCGCGGGAAGGTGGAGCCGCCGCAGCAGGTGATCGACCAGGTCGTCGGCCTGGCGGAGAAGGCCCGCGCCAACGGCCTGCTCGCCATGGAGCAGGAAGCGGACAGCGTCGACGACCCGTTCCTCAAGCGCGCGCTGCAGAACATCGCGGACGGCACCGACGGCGACGAGTTGCGCGTGCTGCTGGAGGACGAGATCGCGACACGGTCGAAGAAGGACCGGGTCGCCGCGAAGTTCTTCAGCGCAATGGGCGGGTATGCGCCAACGATCGGCATCATCGGAACCGTCGTCTCCCTGACCCACGTGCTCGAGAACCTGGCCGAGCCGGGCGAGCTCGGTCCGATGATCGCCAGCGCGTTCGTCGCGACCCTCTGGGGCCTGCTGTCGGCCAACTTCCTCTGGCTCCCGCTGGGCGCACGCCTGCGCCGGCTGTCCGAACTGGATGTGGAGCGCATGACCCTGCTCATGGAGGGCGTGCTCGCGGTGCAATCCGGCTCGCAGCCGCGCCTCCTCGGCGAGCGCCTGCGCGCGATGGTCCCCGACGGCGACGCCGAGAAGGGCACCGCGAAGGCCGCCAAGCCGGCACGCGGTTCGAAGGATCCCGTCGAGGAAGCGGCCTGACATGTCGGCCCGCCGTCGGAAGAGACACGAGGAGCCGGAGGAGCACGAGAACGAGGAGCGCTGGATGGCCTCCTACATGGACATGGTCACCGTGCTCATGTGCATGTTCATCGTGCTCTTCGCCATGTCGACGGTGGATGCGAAGAAATTCGAGCAGCTGAAGGACTCGCTGGCGACCGGCTTCGGGCAGGTGAAGACCCAGAAGGTCGACACCGCATCCGGGGTCGTGGTGCCGCCCAAGCACGTCGACGAGTCCGGCAAGTCGACCGACTTCGCCCTTGCCCAGCAGGAGGCGCAGAACCTGCAGCACCTGAAGGACCTCATCCAGGCCGCCCTCACGCGTGACGGCCTGCAGGATGCGGTGGAACTGAAGATCGACGAGCGCGGCCTCACGATCGGCCTGGTCGGCAACTCGACGTTCTTCGACTCGAACCGCGCGGAGCTCAGCCCGCGCGCTGTGTCCGTTCTGAACGACATTGGACCGGTGCTCGCTCCTGAAGCGTACGAGGTCTCGGTGGAGGGCCACGCCGACCTGCGGCAACCCGGAGCACCGTATCCGACCAACTGGGAGCTCTCCGCGGGCCGAGCGACCAGCGTGCTCCGGCACCTGGTCGAGGTGAACGGCTTCCCGCAGGAGCGCATCGCCGCGGTCAGTTTCGGCTCGGCGCGTCCGGTCGCCGGGCACACCGGCACGACCGACTCGGACCTGGCGCAGAACCGCCGGGTGGATGTGGTGGTGCTGTCGTCGCAGCCGGACGCCATCCGCAAGCTCATCCCCCAGGCGCTGCAGTCGCCCGCGCCCACCACGGCCCCCGCCGCCTCCCGCTGACGCCCTCCACCCACCGTCGAGTACGCACAAACTGCACAGAAACCACGGCTCAGCCGTGCAATTTTTGTGGACTCGACGGGGTTGGGACGGGTATGGATCTTCAGCTTGAGAATCGCGTCGTCCTCGTCGTCGGCGGCACCGGCTTCATCGGCTCTGCGGTAGCCGACCGCCTCCGCGCTGAGGGCGCGACCGTGGTCGTCGCTTCCCGCAACGCCTCCGAGGGAGTCACGCTGGACGCCTCGGACGAGGAGTCCGTGCGCCGCGGCATCGACACCGTGCTGGAGCGCCACGGACGCATCGACGGCCTGGTCGTGACGGCCGCGCCGCCGGCGCAGACCCTCGACCCCGCCCGCAGTTCCGACCCCGAGCAGATCCTGAGCGCGATCGACGGCAAGGCGCTGTCGTTCCTCCGGGTCGCTCGCGCGGTGATCCCCGCGATGCGGGAGGCCGGCTTCGGCCGGATCGTCGCGATCAGCGGCCAGAACGCCTACATCAGCGGAAACATCACCGCCGTGGTGCGCAATGCATCCACCATCCTCATCGCGAAGAACCTCGCCGACGAGCTGGCCGGCACGGGCGTCGCCGTCAACGTGATCAACCCGGGCCTCGTCACCGAGACCCCCGACGCCCAGGTCGCACCGGGGCGGGGCGGGGAATCGTCTCCGGACCAGATCGCCGACCTGGTCGCCTTCCTCACCTCGCCCCTATCGGCGGTCGATGGCGAGTCCATCGCCATCGGCCACCGGATGCTGGGGACGACCCTGCTCTAGCCGAGCGAGACGCCCGTCCACGAGACGGGAGGCAGCTCGAGCGTGAGCACGCCGTCGTCGAGGGATGCGGTGGGCGTCGGGCGCAGGCCCACGCGGTTCTGATCGTGCAGAGTGTTCTTGGCGTACACGTCCTCATCCCACAGGGACACGGCCTCGCGCACCGAGGAGACGCCGAGGTCGCGCACGTCCACCCGGACGGTCTGCGTCTCGGTGAGGCTCCGGTTCACGACGAAGAGCGCGGCCGAGCCGTCGGCCTCGTCGAAGGTGGCCACCGCATCCACCAGGTCCGCCTCGCCGTAGACGGCGGTCTCGTACGAGCCGGTCTCGATGCGCGGGCGCAGCACCTCGCCGCGGGCCAGCCGGCTGGTCACCGAGAACGGGAAGAACGTGGTCTGGCGCCAGGCGTCGCCGCCCGGCTCGGTCATGATCGGCGCGATCACGTTCACCAGCTGGGCGAGGGAGGCGCTGGTCACCCGGTCGTGGTTCTTCAGCAGAGTGATCAGCAGGTTGCCGAGCACGACGGCGTCGGCCGCCGAGTAGACGTCCTCCAGCTGCCGCGGGGCGTACCGCCACTCGTCGTTGACCTCCTCCGACTCCTTGTGCTCGTCGAGGTACCAGATGTTCCACTCGTCGAACGAGATCTGGATCTTCTTCTTGCTCTTGAGCCGGTAGCCGACGTGATCGGCCGTCGAGACGACCGTGTCGATGAAGTACTGCATGTCCACCGAGGAGGCGAGGAAGGAGCCGAGGTCGCCGCCGCGCTCCTGGTAGTACGCGTGCGCCGACACGTAGTCGACGTGCTCGTAGGAGTGCTCGAGAACGACGCGCTCCCACTCGCCGAAGGTCGGCATCCCCGAGCCGGAGGAGCCGCAGACCACGAGCTCGAGGTCCTTGTCGGCCATCTTCATCGCGGCTGCGGTGCGGGCGGCGAGCTTGCCGTAGTCGTCGGCGGTCATGTAACCGGTCTGCCAGGGCCCATCCATCTCGTTGCCCAGGCACCACATCCGGATGTCGTGCGGCTCCGGCGTGCCGTTCGCGATGCGCTGATCGCTGAGCGCCGTCCCCGACGGGTGATTGGCGTACTCGAGCAGGTCGAGCGCGGCCTGGATCCCGCGGGTGCCGAGGTTCACCGCGAGCATCAGCTCCGAGTCGGTGAGCTTCAGCCAGCGCGAGAACTCGTCGAGTCCGACCTGGTTGGACTCCAGCGAGTGCCAGGCGAGGTCGCGCCGCACCGGGCGCTTGTCGCGCGGGCCGACCGAGTCCTCCCAGCGGAAGCCGGAGACGAAGTTGCCGCCCGGGTAGCGGATCGTCGTCGAGCCGAGCTCGCGGACGAGCTCCACGACGTCGAGACGGAAGCCGTCCTCGTTGGCGGTCGGGTGCCCCGGCTCGTAGATGCCGTCGTAGACGCAGCGCCCCAGGTGCTCGACGAACGAGCCGAAGATGCGGCGGTTGACGGTGGCGACGCGCGCGGTGCGGTCGAGGGCGATGCGGGTCTCAGACAAAAGGGTCTCCTGTTTTCGAGTCTCTGCCGCTGTGCAGACCTTCGTCGTCGGGAGCCCTTCGCGCGCCGACACCGCTGTCTACAACGTTAGAGAATAACGATGTAGAACCATGATGCAGAACGGAATGTGACCGTGTCAAACGGCGTGGTCAGGACGCCGTGGACTCGCGTTCGACCAGGCGGAACGGCATCGGCAGTCGCTCCGGGACGAACGGCTCGTCCGGGTGCTCGATCCTCCGCACCAGCAGGTCGACGGCCGTGCGGGCGATCCGCTCCCGGTCCGGGTCGATCGTCGACAGGCTCGGGATGGAGTACTCCGTCTCCTCGATGTCGTCGAAGCCGATGACGGCCACGTCCTCCGGGACCCGTCGTCCGGCCTCCTGCAGCGCGCGGAGCGCCCCGAGCGCGATGGCGTCGTTGAACGCGACGACACCGTCGAACCGCATCCCGGTGGCGAGCAGTTCGCGCATCGCGTCGGCCCCGTTGCGCCGGTGCCAGGGATCGACCGGCACCACGAGCGTCTCATCGAACGGGAGGCCCGCGGCGTCGAGCGCCTGACGGTACCCCTCGAGGCGCAGGGCGGCCGAGCCGACGACGGCGGCGGGATGCGCGCCGAACGCGACGATCCGCCGGCGGCCGGAGGACAGCAGATGCTCCGTCGCCGCCCGGACTCCCTCGGTGTTGGCGATGATCACGTGGTCGCGCGGCACATCCACGTTGCGGTCTCCCAGCAGCACCACTGGCGTGCCCAGCTCCGCGAGCAGGTCGACGTCGCTCTGGTCGAGGGCGAGAACGCTGTGCAGCACGCCGTCGACCGTCTGGGCGTGTGGATGCCGCAGAGCCCCGATCTCCTGCCCGCGGTCGAGTCCGTACTGCTCGATCAGCACGGCCAGCCCCCGCTCGGACGCCGCCATCATCACCGCGTCCGCCAGTTCGGCGAAGTACGCGTTGCGCAGGTTCGGGATCATCAGCGAGATCACGTTGGTCCGCCCGGACCGGAGCCCACGCGCCAGGAAGTTGGGGCGGTAGCCGAGCACGTCGATCGCATCCAGGACCTTGCGACGTGTCTGCTCACGGACGTGCGGGTGGTCGTTGATCACGTTGGAGACGGTCTTCACCGACACTCCGGCGAGCACGCTCACATCCTGCATCGTCGCGGCCATGCACGCTCCCCTCTCGGCGTCCTGGTGTGACTTTATAACGTTGGAACGGCGATCGTCGCAGGAGCGGTCCGAACGCGCGCCGAGTGCCGCGGTGTCGGGTCAGCGAAGAGCGGCGGGGCGGACGCGCACCGGCGCGAGCCACGCCGAGACGATCACCGCCGTGAGAGCTCCCGCCGCCATGATCGCCGCGAGCACGACGACCTGGAACCGGCCGGCCTCGAGCGGCGACACCCCACCGAAGATCGCTCCGACGAAGGCGCCGGGAAGCGTGACGAGTCCGGTCGTCTTCGTCTGGTCGACGGACGGGATCAGGGCCGAATAGACGGCGTTGCGTGCAAGCTCCAGCGTCGACTGCCGGGGCGTCGCGCCCAGCGCGAGCCATCCCTCCACCTCGTCCCAGTGGTCGCCGACCGCCTCGGTGAATCGACGTCCGGCCAGCGTGGCGATGCTCATCGAGTTGCCGATCACGATGCCGCCGATCGCGAGCGCGTAGCGCGCACTGAACTCGATGGCGCCCGTGAGGAACACCACCGAGAACGACACGACGACGCCGACCGCCATGGCCGTCGCCATCATGACGGCGTGCTCCGACGACCATCCGATCCGTCGCGTCGCCGTCGCGGCCGCAACCGAGAACATGACGAGCAGGGCGAGCGCCACCCACAGCGGGTCGGTGATGACGCCGGCGAGCACCACGCTGATGACGGCGAGCTGCGCGGCGCCGCGGAGGATCGCGAGGGCCGGCGCCCAGCGGTGCGGCACGCCGTAAGCGGCGAGCACCCCGACCGCGACGAGCGCAAGCACGGCGACGCCCAGCAGCGTGGGCGCCAGCTCGTGGACGATGGGCACCCGACGAGCCTACGGCGCGGCGCCGCGGCAGCGGAAAACAGGCGACGCAGGCGCGTCAGCGGCTAGAGGTGGTGTTCGTCCTCGTGGTCGTCGTCGAGCAGCATTCCGACGGACGTCGCGCAGGCATCGCCTTTCCAGGCTTCGACGCCCTCACGAACGGCGAAGACCGCAATGACGAGACTGGCGAGCGGGTCGGCCCACCACCAGCCGAACAGGCTGTTCAGCAGGAGTCCGAGGAGGACGGCGACCGACAGGTAGGTGCAGATCAGCGTCTGCTTGGAGTCGGCGACGGCGGTCGCGGATCCCAGCTCGCGACCGGCGCGACGTTCCGCGAACGACAGGAACGGCATGACGACCACGCTCAGCGCGGTGAGGACGATTCCGACCGGCGAATGATGGACCTCGACGTGAGCGACCAGGGTCACGATCGCACTGACCGTGACGTAGGCGGCGAGGGCGAAGAACGCGACCGCTATCACCCGCAGGGTGGGCTTCTCCCAGCGTTCCGGGTCTCGGCGGGTGAACTGCCAGGCGACCGCCGCGGCGGAGAGGACTTCGATCGTCGAGTCCAGTCCGAATCCGATCAGGGCGGAGGACGAGGCGGCGCTGCCCGCGGCGATCGCGACGACGGCCTCGAGCAGGTTGTAGCCGATCGTCGCGCCGACGATCCAGCGGATCCGGCGCTGCAGGAGGGTGGCGCGGTCAACGGAGACGGTTGCGGTCATGCGCAGTGACACTCCTCGCCGGCGCAGCATCCGGGCTCGACGAACAGCGTCACCCGAAGCAGTTCCTGCAGGGCGGGCGCGATGTGCCCGTCAGCCAGCCGATACCAGGTGCGCCGCCCTTCCGGGATGGCCTCGACCAACCCGCACCCGCGCAGACACGCGAGTTGATTCGACATGACCTGCCGAGAGACGCCGAGCGCCTCGGCGAGGTCGGAGGGAAACGCCGGGGCCTCACGCAACGCGAGAAGGATGCCGACTCGCGTCGGGTCCGAGAGCGCATGGCCGAAACGGGCCAGTGCAGCCGTGTGTGTGACGGTGGCGGCAGGAGCGACGATCGTCATGACACCGATAGTAAAGCAAACGCTGTATTAATCGCAGTGGGGCAGCGAGGGTCAGGACCGGATGCACGAAACGGAGGGGATGCGGCCGATCGTGCGCCGGATCCCCTCCGTTTCGACGCGGTCAGCGCTTGAGGTTGGTGAGCTCCTGCAGCACCTCGTCGGAGGTCGTGATGATGCGGGCGTTCGCCTGGAAGCCGCGCTGCGCGACGATCAGGTTGGTGAACTCCTGCGAGAGGTCGACGTTCGACATCTCGAGCGAGCCGCCCTGCAGCTGGCCCAGGCCGTCCTCGCCCGGGCCGCCGAGCTGGGCCGCGCCCGAGTTGACGGTGGCGCGGTAGGTGGACCCGCCGCCCTTCTCGAGGCCGCCCGGGTTCACGAACGTGGCGAGCGCGATGCGGCCGACGGCCTGCTTGTCGCCGTTCGAGAAGAGGCCGGTGATGGTGCCGTCCTTGTCGAGGGTGAACGACTCGAGGGTTCCCGCCGCACGGCCGTTCTGGTCCTTGAAGGCGACCGTGGTGATGCCGGAGTACCCGGTGACCGCGCTGAGGTTGACCGCGACGCCGCCGACGGTGAGCGCGCCGCCGCCGGTGAGGACGCCGTTGGTGAAGGTGAGCGTGCTGTTTCCTGTCGCTCCCGCGGCGTCGGCGCCCGCCACATCCCAGCCGGTGCCGGTCTTGGTGAAGGTGAGGGTGAGCTTGCGGGCGGTGCCGTTGGCGTCGTACACGGAGATGTCGCGCACCAGCTGGTCGCCGACCGCGGCGTCGGAGGGCAGGTTCCCGGTGACGTTCGAGGTCGTCGTGGCCGCGGCGGGGGTGACCGCCTTCAGCGGGATGGTGATGTCACTCAGCGCGCCGCCCTGCTGGATGACGCCGTTGACGGCATTCCACCCCTGCAGGATGGCACCGCCCGGACCGACCAGACGGCCCAGCGCGTCGGGATCGAGCGACCCGGCGCGCGTGTAGACCGTCTCGCCGCCGACCTTCATGACGAAGAAGCCGTCGCCGTTGATCATGATGTCGGTGGAGCGACCCGTCGCCTGGGCGGCGCCCTGCGTGAAGTTCGTGGAGATGCCCGCGACGAGAACGCCGAGGCCGATCTGGGCCGGGTTCGTTCCACCGGTCTGGCCCTGCGGCGCACCGGCGCCCTGCACCAGTTGCGACAGGGTGTCCTGGAACTGCACGGCGGACGACTTGAATGCGGTCGTGTTGACGTTGGCGATGTTGTTGCCCGTCACATCCAGCATGGTCTGGTGCGAGCGGAGGCCGGAGATTCCGGAGTAGAGCGAGCGGAGCATGGCGTTTCCTTTCTGAGGAAGGTGCGTGAGGTCAGGCGGTCGGCGTCGTGGAGCCCGAGCCGGCTGGGGCTGGGGTGACCACGCCGAGGATGGCGTCGAGGGCGAGCTTCTGATCGCCGACGGTGACGATCGGGACGGCGCCGGCGTAGGAGACGGACGAGGCGAGCCCGGTCTGGGTGTCGCCGTTCTTGTCGAGGTAGCTCACGGTGTGACCGATGAGCGCGGCCGCGGCCTGCCGCATCTGGAGGGCGAAGCCCTCCTGCGCGGTCGTGTCCATGTTGGTGAGCTTCTCCATCATGGCCAGCTGCGTCGTCTGGGCGATCATCTGGTTGGTGTCCATCGGCGAGCTGGGGTCCTGGTTGCGGAGCTGGGTGACCAGCAGCTGCATGAAGGCCTCGCTGTCGAGCGACTGCTTCGGCGTCCGCGTCGGCGGGGTGGAGTAGATGCCGCCCGTGGAGGCGGTGTCTGCTCCGGTGATGGGGTCGACGGCCACGGTGGCTCCCTTCTAGACGATCAGGTCGATGGTGTGAGCGGACCCGTCCGCGGGCGCGGACAGGGTGGATCGGGGGGATGCGACGCCCTCGGAGGAGGCCCGTGGTGCGGCCAGGCGTCCCTCGGGTACGCCGTGACGACCGCCGCCTGGAGCGTCGTGCTGTGGCGCCGGCTGGTTCTGGGACGACAGGTCGAGCGTCCCGGTGAGGCCCGCGCCGCCGAGGTCACGGCGCAGGTCCGGGAGGATGGCGCGAAGCGCATCCCGCCCGGCATCCGTCGGCGCGAACAACTCGACGCGGACGCCCTCGCCGCCGACGTGCGCACGGACCGTCACCGGCCCGAGTGCGTCCGGGGTGACGTGCACGGTCATGACGTGCTCGCCGGCGCCGGCCGCCGCGAGCGTGAACACCGGGCGAGCGAGCTGCGCGCCCAGCGTGGCCTGCGGTGCGGGGGCAGCGGGAGCGGGGGCGGCGACCGGTTGCGCGATCGGAGCGCGGTCGAGACCGGGCAGCGGCTGCGGGGCGGCCGTCGGTGCGGCGATCGGGTCGGCCTTCGGCGACTCGGGACGAGTGGATGCGGTGGGCGCCGCGGCTGCGGACGGCGCAGCCTCGGCCGACGCTCCGACGGCCGCGGTCTGCGGGGAAAGGGGAGGCGTCGTCGGAACGGCTGCGGCCTGGGCACCTGCCGCCGGTGCCGCGGGCGCGGTCGCCGCTCCGCCGGTCCCCGTTGTCGGAGCCGGGGCAGCACCAGCCTCGCCCGAATCCACGCGCGAGGCGGCAGCGGGGCCGCTCGTGCCGCGGCCCGGCCGCGAACGAGCACCCGCCTCTCCGCTCTCCCCCGCGTTCGCGACCGCGACGGCCGCCACGAGCGGTGACTCGGTGCCCCAATTCGGGTCGAGTGGTGACGTGATGTCGCTAGTCGAGGCCGGGGCGGCGGGGACCGGGGGCGTCGGCGCGGCGGATTGAGGCGCGGCGGCCGGCGCGTCGACGGTCTGGGCCACAGCGGAAGGCGCCCCGACGGATGGGCCACCGACGGTCGGGGTGGCGGCGATCGGGGATGCGGCGGCCGGTGTGAATGCGGCGGCCGCGGTCACGACGGGGGACGTTGCGGCATCCGTCGTCGCGGCCGGGAGACCCGGAACCGTGGTGGCGGCCTGCGTCAGTGCGGTCGGCGACGATGACGGAGTCTCCGTGCCGGTCGTTGCGGCACCCGCTGACGGGCCGTCCGTCTCGGCGACAGCGTCCTTCTGGCCGTCCTCGCCCGCGGTCTGCGCCGGTCGAGCAGTGTCTCGCGCGGCGGCGGCCCCCGCCGCATCCGGCTTGTCCACACTCCGGTCGTGCTCGCGCGCCGGCTTCGGCCGCGATCCGCCGTGCGCATCCCGCGGGGTGGCATCCACCGCGCCCTGCAGGAAGGCGTCGAACGCATCGCCCGAACCCTTGGTCGCGCCGGATCCGGACCGGGCGCCCGTGGCCGGCGCAGCGGGCGGCGCGGACGTGACCGTGGCCGGGCTCACAGGGATCCTCCCTGCACGAGTGACGCGAACAGCGAGCGCATCATGTCCGCCTGAGCGGACGACGCGGACGACGCCGACGACGCAGAGCCACCGAGCCCCGCCAGCGCCGCGGCCGGAGCCGCACTCGCCGGCGCCGCCTGCGGAACCACCCGCCGGATCGTGACGATGTCGGAGTCGCTCATCCAGTTGTCCACCAGGCTGACGTTGCGCCCTTCGCTCGGAGCGTGGATGACCTTGCCGTCTCCCGCGTAGATGACGATGTGCTCGCCGCCGTTGGTGACGATGAGGTCGCCCGGCTGCGCCTGAGCGAGCGACGGCACCTCGGTGCCGACGGTCGACTGTCCGGAGACGAGGCGCGGCACGTCGATGCCGAGGTCCTTGAACACGCGCTGCACCAGCCCGGAGCAGTCGAGCCCGGAGGCGCTGGTGCCGCCGAAGACGTAGGGGACGCCGAGGTACTTCTTGGCGTCGGCGACGACATCGGCGCCCGTCGGCGACCCGGTGCCGCTCGTCGCACCGAGCGCGCCGGACAGCGCAGCAGCGAAGTCCGTGGCCGACGTTGCCGACGCCCCCGACGTTCCGGAAGCGGACGATGCCGACCCGGCAGCCGCCGTCTTCGCCGGGTTCTCCAGCTGCACCAGCGTCGCCTGGATCTGCGCGATGCGCCCGATGGCGTCCGTGACGGTCATGCGTCTCCCCCTTCTCGCGCGCGCTGCCACGCGCCGGTGGCCATCTCGTCGATGGCCGACTGCTCGGCGCTCAGTTCGCCGGCGACGACCTCGGCGCGGTGGCGGTTCTCCAGCTTCTCCAGCCCGACCGCGCGCTTCTTGGCCTCGGTGAACGCCTCCTGAGCTGCGGCCGCCTCGGCTTCGCGTTCCGCGGCGAGCGCCGACAGGTCGGCGAGCATGCTGCGGCTGGATGCGCGCGCGGCCGCCATGGCGAAGAGCGTCCCCGCATCGGTCGCCTCCGCGGGCACGGCGTGCAGCGCGGCGATGGCGCGCGCCTGCCGCTCCCCCGCATCCCGCCGGAGGGCGTTGGCCGCGGCGAGGTCGCTCGCGGCGTGCTCCTTCTCGATCTGCCGAAGCCGCAGCAGACCGGCCAGTGCGAATGCTCGTGCCATCACACGCCTCCCAGCATCCCGATGAGTGCCTGCAACCGGGCCCACGACTCCGCCGACGGGGCCGGTTCGCCGATTCCCTGGCGCAGGAACGCGTCGATGGCGTCGGCGTTGGCGACCGCCGCATCCACCTTCGGATTGGTCCCCGGCTTGTAGGCGCCGACGTCGAGCAGGTCCTGCGCCGCGACCCTGGCGGCCAGCACGCTGCGCAGGGCGATCGCCGCCGCGCGCTGCTCGGCGGTCGTCACGCGTGAGGCGAGCCGGGAGACCGAGCCCAGCACATCCACCGACGGGAAGTGCCCGACCACCGAGAGCCTGCGGTCGAGCACGACGTGACCGTCGAGGATGGAGCGCGCCGCGTCGGCGACCGGCTCGTTGTGGTCGTCGCCGTCCACGAGCACGGTGTACAGGCCCGTGATCGAGCCGGTCTCGCCGGTTCCCGCCCGTTCGAGCAGTTGCGCGAGCAGCGAGAACGTCGACGGCGGGTAGCCCCGCGTCGCGGGCGGCTCTCCGGCCGAGAGGCCGATCTCGCGCTGCGCCATGGCGACACGGGTCAGGGAGTCCATCATCAGCACGACGTCGGCGCCCTCGTCGCGGAACGCCTCGGCGATGCGGGTCGCCGCGAACGCCGCGCGCAGGCGCATGACGGCCGGTTCGTCGGAGGTCGCCACGACCACGACCGAGCGTGCGAGGCCTTCGGGGCCGAGGTCGTCTTCGAGGAACTCGCGCACCTCGCGCCCGCGCTCCCCCACCAGCGCGATGACCGACACCTGGGCGTCGGTCCCCCGCGCGATCATCGAGAGCAGCGACGACTTGCCGACGCCGGAGCCGGCGAACAGGCCCAGGCGCTGGCCGCGGCCGGTGGTCACCATCGTGTCGAGCACGCGGACGCCCAGACCGATGGGCTGCAGGATGCGCGCGCGGCGCATCGCGTCGGGTGCGCGGTTGCCCAGCGCGACGAAGCCGTCCGCCTCGATCGGCCCGCGGCCATCGACGGGGCGGCCGAGCGCGTCGATGACGCGGCCGAGCATCCCCCGCCCGGTCGGGACGAGCAGCGGGGCGCGCACGGCGCGTGCGGGGGCACCGGCGGCCACACCGGTCAACGGGCCGTACGGCATCACGCGGACGCGGTCGGCGGTCGTCGCCACGACCTCGGCGTGCACCCCGGGTTCGTCCCCGATGACCACGACGTCGCCGATGGCGGCGGGAACGCCCTCGAGTTCGGCGCCGAGACCCACCACGGCGCTGACCCGGCCGACGGTCTCGACCTGTGCGGCCGCCACGGCCGCATCCCAGCGACCGCCGATGACCGGGCTCAGCACCGCGCTCACGACAGGGCCTCCTTCGCCCGGTCGAGCGCGGCGTGGATGCGCGCATCCAGCCAGCCGTGCGGGAGCTCGCCGATGGCGTCGCCCGGCGCGAGCGTCGGGTCGGCGATCAGTTGCAGGTCCTCCCCCGCCCCGGCCGCGCGGAGGGCGGCGACGTCATCTGGATGGAGGCGGACCACCGGCACGACACCGCCCGGCGCTGCGGACAGCACACGTCCGACGGCAGCGCGGGCGGCGGTGACCCGGTCCTTCAGCGCGACACCGACGACGGCCGTCGCCAGCTCGAACGCCGCATCCACCAGCGCGGACTCGGCGTCAGCGAGCACCGGAACGGTCGCCTCCCGCAGCTCGACGGCCGCCGTGCGCAGCGCCCGCGCGAGCACCGCGACCTGTTCGGCGGCCTCCGCCGACTCGGCGGCACGTGCGGCGTCCGCCCGGTCGACCCACTCCGCCTGCTCGCGTGCGGCCGCCCGGCGCCCCTCGGCGAAGCCGGCCGCGTAGCCGCGGGAACGGGCGGACGTCATGGCGGCGCGCTCGTGCTCCGTCTCGGCCAGCACCGGGACGGTCAGCGGAGCGAAGTCGCGCGCGACGGCGGCGTCATTCGACATATGCGTCCTCGTCCCCGCGCTGCACGGTGATCGCGCCGGTCGCCTCCAGGTCGCGGATCGCCCGGACGATCTCGGCGCGGGCGTCCTCCACCTGCGAGACGCGCACCGGGCCGAGGATGCGCACCTCGTCCTCGAGGATCTCGCGGTTGCGCTCCGACAGGTTGGTGGTGATGACCTCGCTGACCGCCTCCGACGCGCCCTTCATCGCGACCGCCAGAACGGCGGCGTCGACGCCGCGCAGCACCTGCTGAACGTCGCGCGACTCGAGCCGGACGATGTCGTCGAAGGTGAGCATCCGCGACCGGACCTCTTCGGCGAGCTGCGGGTCGCGCTGCTCCAGAGCCTCCAGCAGGGCCTTCTCGGTGGCCGCATCGGAGCGGTTGATGATGTCGACGAGCGGCTGCACTCCCCCGACGGCGTCGGACGCCGCACGCGACGACACGACCGCGCTGGCCCGCTGCTTGAGCGTCTCGGCGACGACCCGCACGGCGTCGGGACTGGGCGATCCCATCGTGGCGATGGCGTGGGCGACCTCGGTGCGCGCCGTGTCATCCAGCCCGGCGAGCACGCGGGACGCGTGATCGGCCCGCAGGTGCGCGAGCACGAGCGCGCTGGTCTGCGGCAGCTCCCCGGCGAGCAGCATCTGCACCTGCGCCGGCTCCACCGCGTCGAGGAACTCGAACTGCTTCCCGGCCAGATTGGATGCGACCCTGTTGAGCACGCCGGTCGCCCGTTCGGCGCCGAACGACGCCTCCAGCAGTCCGACCGCGATGTCCCGCCCACCGCGCGTGGTCACCGCACCGCGGGTCGCCAGGTCGTGGAACTCGTTGAGCGCCTTCTCGGCGACCCCCGGATCCACTCGGCGCAGCCGCAGGATCTCGGCGGTGATCTCGTCGGCCTCCTCGTCGGAGAACTGCTTCATCACCTGGGCCGCGCGCTGCTGATCCATGTTCATCAGCACGACCGCGACCTTCTGCGCGCCGGTCAGAGCGGTGCTCATACGCCCGCCCTGTCATCCATGAGGCTGCGGAGGAACTCCGCCGTGCGCTGCGGGTCGCGCTCGGCGAGTGCCTCGATCTCGGCGCGACGGCGGTCGGCCTCCACCTCGGCCGGGTCGGGCGTCGGGTCGGGAAGCGGGTCGAGCTGCATCGGCACCGTCGGCGCGGCCTGCTCCAGCGCGATCGGGAAGGCCGCGGCGTCGAGGGCCAGCGTGTCGGCGTCTTCGGCGAGCGCCGCCGTCTCGGCCGCTCGGCGCCGGCCGCGGCGGAACAGGAGGAACGCGATGATGGCCGCGGCGACGATCGCCGCTGCGATGACGGAGGTCCGGATGATGCTGCTGAGCTGGTCGGCCGCAGCGGCATCCTTGGCCTCCTGCAGCGCCTTGGCCGCCTCGGTCGCACCGGTCTTGCTGAACGGCACCATCTCGACGCTGACCGCGTCGCCGCGCTTCACGTCGATGCCGGCGGCCGCGTTGACCAGGTTGCGGATCTCGTTGGCGCTGACATCCCCCACGGCGTCCGAGTTCAGGGCGACGGAGACGGTCTGCCGGTTGATGGCACCGGCCGGGATGGTCCGCTGCTCGGTGACCTTGTCGACCGCGTTGTCCTTCGTGCTCGACTCAGAGTTGAAGGTGCCGTTGCCGTTGGTGCCGTTCGGGACCGCGATGTTGTCGGGCCCGAGCACCCCGGCGTTGCTGCCGCCGGAGCCCGTATAGGTCTCCTTCTGGGTCGTCTCGCTGAGTGACGGCGCATCCGTCGGGGCCGTGTATGACTCCTCCGTGCGCTGGGCGCTCTCGGTGCTCACATCGGCGGCGACGGCGACGGTCGCGTTTCCCGGGCCCACGACCTTGTCGAGCATCTCCTGAACTGCGGACTTCACGCGGGTCTCATAGTCGCTGGCCTGCTTGTCCGCTCCCCCGGTCGCGCCCCCGCCGACCGTGCTGAGCACCGTGCCGTCGGCATCCACCACGGCGACGTCCGTCGGCTTCATGCCCGGAACGGCCGCGCTGGTCAGGTGCACGATGGCCTGCACCTGGTCGGCGCTGAGGGTCACCCCGCTCTGCGTCTCCACGAACACCGAGGCGGTCGGGTCCTTCTTCTCGGACGCGAAGACCGTCTCCTCCGGGATGGCGAGGCGCACCGACGCCGCCTTGACGCCCTTCATGGCGGCGATGGTGTTGCCGAGCTCCCCCTCCATCGCGCGCTTGTAGGTGACGTTCTGCTGGAACTCGGACGAGGTCACGCCCATCTTGTCGAGCAGCGAGTACCCGCCGGTGGTGGAGGCCGGGAGGCCCGCCGAAGCGGCCTTGAGCCGTTCGTCGTAGACCTTCTCCTGCGGGA
The DNA here is from genome assembly GCF_900100265.1 of Leifsonia sp. 466MF. Taxonomy (NCBI): domain Bacteria; kingdom Bacillati; phylum Actinomycetota; class Actinomycetes; order Micrococcales; family Microbacteriaceae; genus Leifsonia; species Leifsonia sp. 466MF. The sequence goes on along the minus strand of NZ_LT629696.1, from coordinate 3,824,674 downwards.
CCAGGATGGTCGAGCCGCCGTCCGTGAGCTGGTACGGCACCCCGTCCGTGCGCAGCTGGTCGACGATCGCGGAGGCGTCCGACGCCGCGACGCCGGAGAACAGCGGCGTGTACGACGGCTGCGACGCCCACAGGGCGAGACCCGTCGCGCCGAGCGCGACGACCGCGACACCGATGAGGGCGATCACCCGCTGGGCCACGGAGAATCCGCGGATCGAGTCGCCGATCCGCCGGAAGAAGCTGGTCACCTGCTGAGGCATCAGGCCTGCATCCGCATGATCTCGTTGAAGGCGTCGACCGCCTTGTTCCGGACGCCGGCGACGAGCTCCAGGGTGACCTGGGCGCGCGTGGATGCGAGCGTCGCGTTATGGATGTCGTCGAGGTTGCCGGTGACGGCCTGGATCGCCAGGCGGTCGCTCGTGCCCTGCAGGCCCTGCAGGTCGTCGATCGCCCCGGTGAGGGCGTTGCCGAAGGCGGCTCCCCCGGTGCCGCCGGTCTGCTGGGTCGCTGAGACCCCGGCGGTGGCGTCGATGCCGGAGAGCGCTCCGATCGCGGGAATGGGCATCAGTTCCTCCCGATCTGGAGCGCCGCCTGGTAGGTCTCCTTGGCGCGGTCGACGACGGCCGCGTTGGCCTGGTAGCCGCGCTGCGCCATGATCAGCGAGCCCATCTGCTCGGACAGGTCGATGTCGGGGTACCGCACGTACCCCTTCTCGTCGGCGACAGGATTGTCCGGCTCGTAGACCATGCGTCCCTCGGCGCTTCCGAGGGCGGCGCCGGCGACGTAGACGCCGGAGACGCCTTCGCCCTCCTGCGCGACCACGTAGCGTGCCTGGAACGCAGCGCCGTTGGTCGGCTTCGCGGTGTTGATGTTGGCCAGGTTGTCGGAGATAGCGTCCAGCCAGTGGCGGTGCAGGTTCAGCCCCGTCCCGGCGATTCCGATGGCGTCGAAGGTCATGTCGTGCTCCTCTCGTCGATGTCCTGGCTCAGCTGGTCTTCAGGGCGGCGCGGATGGCCGAGAACTGCCCGCCTGCGGCTTGCGAGGCGAACTGGAAGCGCAGCACCGTGTCGACGTTCGAGAGCGTCTCGGTGTCGAGGTTGACGTTGTTGCCGTCGAGCCGCGTCGGCTCCAGAGACCGGGCGGTCGTCGCGGCTGCGTGCCCGTCGTGGTCGGCGACGGAGGCGGCGAGGGCGTCTTCGAACGACACCCGCTCGGCGGTATAGCCGGGAGTGTTGACGTTGGCGATGTTGTTCGCGATGGCGCGTTGGCGCGCGGCGAGGCCGTCGAGGGCGCTCGCGAGGGCGGCGCTGGTCACGGATTCGAGCACAGCTGCACTCCTGGGTCGTGGGGCGGCCCATCCGTGGCCAAGTCGATGAGCGATCCGTGCTCGAAAGGAGCTATCGGCAGCTCTCCCCCGCCCGTTAGGGACGACATCCCGGGCGTGTTCGCCGAGCGATTTCCCACATCGTCATCCACAGCGTGTACCCCGATGTGAATTACACCGGTGTGGTTTCGAAGGGGTGTTCGATCCTCACAGAATGAGAGGGAAATCGCTGGTCAAGTGCGGTTTTTAGAACCTGGGAATCTGAGAGTGCACACATCTCGCGCGTGTCCTCCACACGATTCGCGCTCTCATCCACTGATTCTGCACAGAGTTATCCACAGGTGGAGAACTGCTATGGGGAGTCAGCCGATCAGGTCGAAGTAGACCGGGTGCGCGCCGACCTCGGACCGGGGTACAGAACGCACCGCCGCGAGGTGCCGCGCGGTCGTCTGACGCACGTCCTCGAGATAGCGGATGGTGTGCAACTGCGCCTCCAGGAGACGCGTCGCGCGCTCCTGCAGCTCCGGTGGGATCGGGCCAAGCGCGATCGGCGGACGCCAGGGGACCGGGTCCACCTGTGCAAGCGCACCGTGCAGCTCGTCTTCCATGCGATCGAGCGCTTCGGCCCAGGCGGCGGCCTCAGAAGCGAGCTCCGGAGCGGCCTCCGGAGCGACCTCGGGAGCGACCTCGGGCAGGTCGCGCGACACGTCGTCAGGCGACGCCGAGGTCACGGTCCGCTTCCGTCGTGGTGGCGGCCGCCGGCAGCAGCGCCGCGGCCTCGTGCCAGGTCCGGCGCAGGGGCTCGGCGAGCTCGATGGCCTCGCGCACCTTCGCCGGGTCGCGCTCGATCATCCCGCCGACGATGAGATCCGCCAGGTAGCCGTACAGCTGCAGCAGACCCTCGGCGCCGTCCCACAGCTCCACCCGCAGCGTCCCCGCGAGCTCGGCCACGATCTGGTCGGCGTGCCGCAGGTTCTCCCAGGCGGTCGGCCACTGCTCGGCCGTGAGCGCGGCCTCGCCGCGGGTGAGGTCGAGCAGGAGCCGGTCGTACAGCATCGTGAGGAGTCGTGCCGGGCTGGCGGAGAGGACGCTGTCGCGGTTGTAGGCCGAGAGCTTCGCGGCCGCGGAGGTGAGGACGTTCATGATGCGCTCGCAGACGGGAGGGAGGACAGCTGGCCGGTGAGCCACGACGACTGGGACTGCAGCTGCTGGAGCTGCACTTCGAGGTTGGCGTACGTCTTCTCGAGGGTCGCGCGGCGGTCGGCGAGACGGCCGTCCCAATCGGTGATCTGGTCGTTGAGGCTCTTGACCGTGGACTGCTCGCCCTTGATCTTGAGCGAGATCGAGCCGGTGTACGTGTCGCTGGCGTCGGTGGCAGCATCCGCGACGCGCTGGGCGATCGTGGCGACGGCGGTCTTCACCGCGTCGGGGTCGGCGGCCATGGCCGTGGCGAAGACGTCCTGGTCGAAGGTGACCGCGCCGTCCCGCGTGATGCTGATGCCGTAAGTGGAGGGTGAGACGCCGCCGATGGGGGCGATCACCGCATCCACCAGCTTCTGGTTCACGTCGCGCACGGACGACTCGCCCGTGAAGACGCCTCCCGTGACGACCGTGCCGCCCGCGGCGTCGGTCGAGGTCGAGACGGCCTGCTTCTGGCCGATGAACGTGAGGATGTCGTTGACCGCGGTGGCCAGCGAGCCGGCCGCCGCGGAGATGCTCTTGTCGTCGCGCGCGACCGTCAGGGTCACGGGTGAGGTGGACGCGGCGGTCACCGAGACGGTCACGCCGGGGAGCACGTCGGCGAAGCTGTTGGTCGCGCTGGTCACCGTCTGCGCGGCGCCGGTGCCGGCCCAGAGGGTGAGCTGGGCGTCCTGCGCCTGCCGCACCTGCGACGAGCCCGCGTCCGACAGGATGTTCGTGGCGGTGCCGGCCGCGACATCCGCCGCCGTCCCGCGATAGGCCGTGAAGGCGGCCGCGGCCCCGGTCTTCGTGGAGCTGAGCTGCAGTCGGTACAGCTGCTGCCCGGTCGCCGGGTCGAGACCCGCGGCGACCCGTGTCGCGCTGACACCCGCGCCGGCCTGGTTGATGGCGGCGGCGACATCGGCGAGCGACGAGCTGGCGGCGGTGATCTGCTTGGTGGTGCCGTCGGCGGCGACGAAGGTGAGGGTCGGCGGCTGGTCCGGCCATTCGGTCAGCGGCCCGGTCACGGTGACCTGCGACTGCGCGAGGCGGTCGACCGTGAAGTCGATGGTGCCGTCCACGGCGCCCGTGCCGGCGGTGGCGGTGACCGTTGTGGAGCTGGTGCTCGCCGTGTGCAGGTCGGTGCCGGCGGGCTTCGCCAGCTTCGCGGCGGAGTCGGCGAGCGCGGCGACCTTCGAGTTGAGCGCCTGCATCGCCGAGATGAAGTTGGTGGAGTCGGTGACCTTGTTCTTGAGCAGCGTCTGCGGAATCGCCTCCGCCTGCATCAGGCTGTTGATCAGATCCGTCGTCTGCAGGCCGCTGATGAGCCCGTCGATCGCCATGCCCATGCGGTGGTCTCCCTCCTACGACGGTGGTTCGGGGTGGTGCGGTGGTGCGGCGGCCGGGGCACGCTTTGGGGACTACGCCCCGGCCGCCGGGCCCGATCAGCGGAGCAGCTGCAGGACGCCCTGGTTGGACTGGTTCGCCTGAGCGAGCATCGCGGTGCCGGCCTGCGACAGGATGTTGGAGCGGGTGTACTTCACCATCTCCTCCGCCATGTCGGTGTCGGTGATGCGGCTGGACGCGGCCGAGAGGTTCTCCTTCGAGACGTTCAGGCTGCGGACAGCGGACTCGAAGCGGTTCTGCGAGGCGCCGAGCTCCGAGCGAGCGGTCGAGATCGCGGTGATCGCGGTGTCGATCGCCGTGATGGTCGTGTTCGCGGCAGCGTTGGTGCTGACGTCGAACCCGGTCGCGCCGGTGGCGCCCCCGAGGGTACCGACGGAGGTGGCGACATCGGCCAGGCCGACCGCGATGGTGTCGTTCGCCGTCGAGCCCGCGCCCACCTGGAAGTTCAGCGAGCCGCCCTTGAGCAGGTCGATCCCGTTGAAGTTCGTGCCCTGCGTGATGCGGTCGAGCTCCTTGCCGAGCTCGTCCGCCTCGGTCTTGATGGCCGCACGCGAGGTGGTGTTGTTCGAGTCGTTACCGCCCTGCACCGCGAGGTCGCGCATGCGCTGCAGGATGGAGTGGACCTCGGTGAGCGAACCTTCAGCGGTCTGCACGACGCTGATGCCGTCCTGAGCGTTGCGGGCGGCGACGGTCAGACCGCCGACCTGCGACTTCAGGCCCTCCGAGATGGCGAGACCCGCCGCGTCGTCCGCCGCACGGTTGATGCGGAGGCCGCTGGACAGCTTCTCGAGCGACTTCGAGAGGTCGCTCTGCGTGTTGTTCAGGTTGCGGTAGGCGTTGTTCGCCGCGATGTTGGTGTTGATCTGCATACCCATGATGTTTCCTCCATGACTGGGTGGTGGTTCGCGGCCCTTCCGTGGTCCGCATCAGCCTCTATCGGCTGTCTTGTCCGTCCCGTTAGCAGCAATCCGCTCCTGACTTTTTCGCGTCTTTCGGCCGATTCAGGCGGAAAAAGTCAGGAGCTGATGGCTCAGGACGCCCGGGCAGAGCTCGGGGAAGTGGGGGAGAGGCGCGAGACGCCCGCGACCGCGTGCTGCGCGAGACGCGCCAGATAGGCGCTGCGCCGGGCCTGCGAGGTCTTCGCCTCGATGACGACGGGGTCGCCCTCGTCGGCGTAGTGAGTGGCCATGCCTTCGCGCATGAGGCGGATGGCCTCCGAGCGCTGCTGCGACACGGCCGAGTGGGTGATCCCCAGCTCCTCCGCGATCTCGGTCACCGTGCGGTCGTCGAAGTAGATGGCCTCGACGATGGATCGCATCCGGTCGGGGAGGGCGGCGACCGCAGCACGCACGTAGGCGGTCTGCTCGTCGGCCAGCAGGGAGTCCTCGGGGCCGACGGTCTCCGAGACGAGCAGCGGCTCGATGGTCTCGTCGAGCGCGGTCACCGTGCGGGAGGCGTCGGCGAGGCCGGCAGCGGCCGTCTCGCGGTCGACGCCGAGCGCACCGGCGATCTCGTCGACGCTGGGCTTCCTCCCGAGGGCCGAGGTCAGGCTCTCCTGCACCGCGAGGGTCTCCTTGATGCGCTTGCGCGCGGAACGTGTGGCCCAGTCGGATGCGCGCAGCTCATCGGCGAGTGCGCCGAGGATGCGGGTGCGGGCGTACGCGCCGAACGGGACGCCCGTGGTGGCGTCGTACGCGTCGGCCGCCTGCACGAGGGCGACGGCGCCGGCCGAGGCCAGGTCGTCGCGCGACAGGTGGGTGGCGCGGGAGCACAGGTCGGAGACCAGATAGCCGACGAGCGGCAGGTTCTCCACGACGAGCGTGTTGCGTTCGTTCCGGTTCACGCTGGGCGACCCCTCTTCATCGGACGGGTACCGCGCGTCGACCTCTTTCGGGGAGGGTGTCGCGGGTACTCGGGCGGTGCGGTGGACGCTCGGGCTGGGTCGGGTGCCGAGCGAGGTGCTAGGAGTCTTCCGCTGTTCACGGTAACAATTCGAGACTGTTCAGATTGCATGCTTTCTGTCCCCATTACGGGGCAGTGAGTACCCCCAGTACGGGGAATACTGACAGCACCCCGAAAAGCGGTAGGTCGTGCCTCTCGCCGGGGTGATCGCGCGCCTAACATCGGGCGCAAGCGTGCCGATGGTCTGGGGTGGCGGAACACATCCACCGCCTTCGGAACCCGAGGAGACCAGGTGCGCACATCGACTCACGAGGAAGTTGGTAGCGACATGGCCGCGAGCGAACTCTCTGCGCAGCTCTGGAAGGAACGCGAGCTCCTCGAGCTCCTGCTGTTCAAACTGGAGGAGGAGCAGCTGCTGCTCATCGCGGGCAAGTCGCGGTGGATCTCGCACGCCACCCGTGAGGTCGAGCAGGTCATCGAGCGGATGCGCGCCGTCGGCCTCGCGCGAACGGTCGAGGTCGCCGCGCTGGCGGAGGAGTGGGGCCTCGGTCAGGATGCGACCCTCCGTGAGCTCGCCACCGCCGCCCCCGACGGCATCTGGTCCGACATCTTCGGGTCGCACCTCGCGGCCATGACCGAGCTGACCGCGCAGATCGCCGAGGTGCGCGACACCAACGAGCGCCTGCTCCGGGAGGCCGCCCGCTCCACGCAGGAGACGCTGAGCTCGCTCTCGGGCGCCGGCGACGACCCGGGCGTGTACGGAGCAGGCGGCACGGGCCAGGCGGGCGACACCGCGCGCTTCTTCGACACGGAGGCCTGACCGGATGAGCACCTTCAGCGGCCTGAACACCGCGTACACCGGGCTGGTCGCCGCCAAGGCGGGCCTCGACGTGGTCGGCCAGAACCTCGTGAACGCGAACACGCAGGGCTACACCCGGCAGCGCGTGACGACCTCGGGCGTGCCCGCGCTGTCGTCCGCCGGGCTCTTCAGCGGCGGCGTCCGCCCGGGTCAGGGCGTCACGATCGACGGCATCCAGCGCCTCGACGACGCCGCACTGGATGCGCGGGTGCGCACGACCACCGCGCTCTCCGGGTACACGAACACCCGTGCCGACGCCCTGGCGACCCTCGAGCAGTCGCTCAACGAGCCGGGGACCAACGGCCTGTCGGCCCAGCTGCAGAAGTTCTGGTCGGCCTGGGGCGACGTCGCCAATCAGGCGGGGGAGCAGGCGCCGGCCGGCGTTCTGCTCGGGCAGGCGGGGAGCCTCGTCACCCAGCTGCAGACCGGGTACCGGTCGGTCGACGACCAGTGGACCACGCTCCGCGCGTCGATGGACGGCATGGCCTCCGACCTGAACACCGCGGCGACCGCCGTCGCCGACCTCAACGGGCGCATCCGCTCCGCACTGGCGTCGGGTCAGTCGGCGAACGAGCTGCTCGACCGGCGCGACCTGCTCACCGCATCCATCGCCAAGCTCGCCGGGGGAGTGGTCCGGCCGAACGACGACGGCACCGTGGATGTGCTGGTCGGCGGAAACGCGCTGGTCTCCGGCACCAGCACCAACCTCGTGAAGGCGGCAGGCGCCTCCCGCATGGCGGACGCCGCGGCCGACCCGGCGCGCCTCGAGTGGGCGTACCGGCCGGGTGCGGCGATCGCGCTCGAGGGCGGATCGATCGCCGGAGCCGTCTCCACGCTCGCCCCCGCCGACGCCTCGGGCACCGGGGGAGTGCTCGCGGAAGCGGCCGTCAGCTACAACGCGTTCGCCGTGACGCTCGCCCAGCGCGTCAACGCCGTCCACTCCACCGGGGCGACGCCCACGGGCGCCACCGGCCTCGACTTCTTCGCCATCGACCCCACGAAGCCGGCCGCTCTCGGCCTCTCGGTCGTGCCGACCGGCGTCGGCCAGATCGCCACGGGCACCCCGGGAGCGGGTGGCACCGACGGCAGCATCGCCGACGCGATCAGCCAGCTCGGCACCGGAGCGAACGCCGTCGACAAGCAGTGGTCGTCCTTCGTCGTTCGCGTCGGCGTCGCCAGCCGCACCGAGAAGCAGCAGTCGGACCTCGCCGACCTCGCGAGCAGTGCCGCGACGAACGCCCAGCTCGCCGGCTCCTCCGTCGACCTCGACGAGGAGAACATGAACATGCTGTCCTTCCAGCACGCCTACCAGGGCGCCGCGCGCGTGATGACCGCCGTGGACGAGGCCCTCGATGTGCTCATCAACCACACCGGACTCGTCGGGAGATAAACCGTGATCAGCCGCGTGACCAACGCCACCCAGACCCTCAACGCCCAGCGCAACCTGCAGCTCAGTCTGCAGCGCCAGGCGCAACTGTACGACCAGGCCACCAGCCGACGGCTGCTGAACAAGCCGTCGGACGACCCCACCGCCACGGCGAGCGCCATGGGAGTGCGGTCGGACGCCGCGGCCACCGCCCAGTATCAGCGCAACGTCGGCAACGGCGACGCCTGGCTGACCACCGCCGACTCGGCCCTGACGTCGGTCGAGACGCTCATGCGCCGCGTCCGCGACCTCACGCTGCAGGGCGCGAACGACGGCGCCATGTCGCCCGAGGCGAAGGAGTCGATCGCGACGGAGCTCGACGGACTCAAGAAGAGCCTCCTATCGCTCGCCAACACGACCTACCTCGGCCGCACGGTGTTCGCGGGCAACGCGGACGCCGGCGTCGCCTTCCAGCCCGACTACTCGTTCACCGGGACGGCGGGAAGTACAGTGGAGCGCAGGATCGGCCCCGACACCACGGTGCGGGTGGATGCGGACGGCGCCGCGGTCTTCGGAACCGGCGCGTCGTCGGTGTTCGCGCTGATCGACAACACCGTGAACGACCTCCGCACGGGTGTGAACGTCACCCCGCGCCTCGCGGAGATCGACGACAGGATGAAGGCGATCGTGGGAGAGCACGCGGAGGTCGGCGGTCGGCAGACCCGCATCGACAAGGCGAAGGACACGCTCGCCGTCGGAGCCAACGCGCTGGAGGGTCAGCGCTCCTCCCTGGAGGACGTCGACCTGAGCAAGGTGATCCTCGACCTGAAGACGCAGGATGTGAACTACCAGACCGCGATCGCCGTCACGGCCCGCGTGCTCCAGCCGACGCTGATGGACTTCCTCCGGTGAGCGCCGTCCGCTTCCTCACCCCGCCGCCCGGACTCGAGCCGCTCGATGCGTTCGACCTCGACCCGGTCGCCGGCGCCGACGGGCTGTACACGCTCGCCTCGATCGAGCGGCCCGAGATCCGGCTGTTCACGATCGACGCCGAGCGCCACCTGCCCGGCTACTCCCCGGAGCTGCCGGACGACCGTGCCGCCGAACTCGGCATCGCCGAGGCCGCAGACGCACTGCTCCTCGTCGTGGTCACGCCGTCGCCCGAGGGCAGCACGGTCAACCTGCTGGCCCCGGTGATCGTCAACCGGGCGACCGGGTCGGCCCTCCAGCTGGTACTCGACGACGACGCCTTCCCGGTGCGCGCCGAGCTGGCGGCTCTCGCAGGAGCGTAACCGGCCCGCGTTCGCCGCCTATCCAGCCTTCTTGGCCGGGCAGGGCGCCGACTTGGTCATCCCGTCGACCGCCTGCTGCTCGGACCAGGGCAGCGAAGCGACGACCTTCGCACCTTTCTCCTTCGCCGGCGTCTTGGAGACGATGGAGGCGAGACGCTGGGCCAGGAGCTGGGCGAAGCCCGGCCCCGGTGTGGAGTTGTTGAGCGCGACGACGATCGTCAGCCCGGACGCCGGGTCCGTATACATCGCGGACAGATACCCGGGAACCGCGCCGCTGCTGCCCCGCAGCGGGCCGAGCATCTGCATCCCGAGCCCGTAGCTCTCCCACGACTGGCCGATCACGATCCCGTCGGCCTGCGCTTTGCGCGACTTCTCGGTCAGGAGGCTCCCCGATGCGAGCGCCTGGCCGAACGCTTTCAGGTCGGTGACGTTGGAGACGACTCCGGCCGACGTCCAGCCCTGGGACGGCGACATGCTGCTCACATCGCGCATCGGCTCGCAGACGATGGCGCCCGCCCCATCCAGCCCCACCGAATACCCGGTGGGATGCGGGCCGGGCACCGAGAACTGCGAGCTCTCGGGCAGGGAGCTCGCCGTCATCCCGAGCTTGTCGAAGATGTACTGCTTGTAGAGGTCGTGCCAGCTGCGACTTGTCGCGTTCTGGAGGGCCATCCCCAGGAGCACGGCGTTCGTGGACGAGCGACCCCACTTCTCGCCGGGGTTGCCGTAGCGCTGCATCGCGATCCCGTCGCTGGCCAGCTCCAGCGGGGGCCACTGCCGCGTCGGGTTCATGATGAACTCCGGGTTGAGCTGCGCCAGGTAGTCGCCGATGCCGGAGGTGTTCTGGCAGAGCTCGCGCAGGGTGACGCCCTCGACCCCGACCAGTCCGGGAAGCCACTTGGTGAGCGGGTCGTCGAGCCCCACCTCTCCGTCGTCGACGAGCTGCAGCAGCACCGTGCAGGTCATCGGCGTGGTGTTCTGCCCGATGCGGAAGCGCATGTCCTCGCTGACCGGCTTGGAGCCTCCACGCGTGGTCGTCCCCTGCGCGGTGGTCCAGGTCCCGGACCAGGGCGCCCACACCCCGGCGAAACCGGCGGAGGCGTCGGCGAGCGTCATCGCGTCGGTGACCGCTGACGAGAGCCGCTTCTCGACGTCCGCGGAGAACCCGCCCTTCTGCTGCTCGGGGAGCTTCGCGCCCGCCGTCGAGGTGCAGGCCGAGAGGACCAGCGCCACGAGTCCGGCTGTCGCGGCGAGCGCGATCCGCCCGAACTTCGTGTGACGTCGCATCGATGAAACTCCCGGGGTGTCGGCCCTGCGTGTCCAGCGATTGTAACGTGCGGCAGAAACGGAACGGACGCGCAAGGGGCTGTGGCCGCAATCCGATCGGGCCGATGCTGCGAATGGACAAGTGAGGCGCGCGTCCGTGCGCCGTCCTACGGAAGGAACGAACAATGCGCACATCTCCGAACCGCCTTGTTGCCACCATCTTCGGAGCGGTCTATCTGCTCGTCGGGCTGCTCGGCTTCGCTGTCACCGGAGGCGTCGGATTCGTCGCCACCAAGGGCGGTCTGCTGCTGGGCATCTTCGAAGTGAACCCGCTGCACAACATCGCCCACCTCCTCATCGGCGCCGCTCTGCTGATCGCCGGCCTGACCCGCGTGGCGGCCGCCAAGGCCGTCAACATCACGGTCGGGGCGGTCTACCTGCTGCTCGGTATCGTGGGCTTCTTCCTGGTGGGCACCGACGCGAACATCCTCGCGCTGAACACCCCCGACCACTTCCTCCACCTGGTGAGCGCGATCGTCCTCCTCGGAACCGGCCTCGGCGCCGACCGCGGAACGCGCGCCACGACGGCCGCCGCCTGACCGGCGGGGCCACGGCTCCCATGAGCAGGATGACAGGAACGCTGCGGGTCGCCCCCGCCGCCTCGGCCACCACGGCCGTCGCGGTGGGCTCGGCGACCCGCGCCTTCCTCGCCGTGGCCGCTCTGGGGGCGGGGCTGCTTCACGCGGCGCTCGCCCCCAGCGCACCCCCTGCTCTGCTGGCCGCCTTCCTCCTGCTCGCGGTGGCGGAGCTGGGATGGGCGGCCGCGACCCTCGCGCGCGATCGTCCTCCGGCGTTCCGCCTCGTCCCCGCGCTGGCCCTCCTCCCGGTCGGGCTCTGGGCAGCGCTCGCCATCGTCGGAGCAACGGCGTCCGGCGGCACGGTCATCGCGCTCCCGCTCATTCCGATGGGCGCGGCCTCCCTGCTGGATGTCGCCGTCGCAGCCACCGCAGCGGTCGTCATCCGCGCCGGCAAGGCCCGACCCGACCAGGGCGGACTGCGCTTCTTCCTCGCGCTCGTGCTGAGCGCCTGCGCGGTCTGCGCCGTCACCATCCCGGCGCTCGGGCTCACCGACGCGGGCATCGCCGCCGTCACGGTGCATCACCACCACTGACGACGCGCCGGGCACGCTCCCGCGCGGCCGGGTCAGCGACGCGTCAGCGACGCGTCAGCGGCGGGTCAGTGCGAACGACTCCGCGCCGAACCGCACGATCGACCCCGGGTCGACCTCGTGCCGCGTCTTCGGATCGCAGGCGAACGTGCCTTCACCCGGGTAGGTGATCGTGGTGCCGTTGGCGGAGCCCAGGTCCATCACCCAGAACACGCCGTCGTACTGACCGAACGCCAGATGCGCGCGCGACACCGACTTCACGTCGTCCTGGATCGTGATCAGCTGCACATGACCGGGGTCGTCCATCTCCGTCCCCGGCGTGTGGACGGCCGGGTTGCGCCCGATCACGCCGTTGCCGCTCGTCTCGATGTGCTGTCCGTCGCTGAAGTCCAGCACGAAGGTCACCGCCACGTTCGACCCCTCTCCTGATGCATCGTCAGCGCTCGTCTCATCCGGCCTGCTGGGCGCCCGCGACGGGGATCGTCACCGGTCGGGCGTCGCGCATGAAGCGCTCCACATCCGGGTCGACGGTGATGTCGCTCGGCCGCAGCGGCCTCGTGAGGTACAGCCCGTCGAGCGTCGTGATCCTGCTCAGGGCGACGTACGTCTGCCCCGAGGTGAACGCGCGCGTCCCGAGATCGACGATCGCCGCGTCGTAGGTCTTGCCCTGCGACTTGTGGATGGTGACGGCCCACGCCAGCCGCAGCGGGAACTGCGTGAACTCCGCCACGACGTCCTTCGTCAGCTTCTTCGTCTCGGGCGACCAGGTGTACTTGAACTTCTCCCAGATCGCCGGCTCGACCTCGTGCACCTCGCCGTCGACATCCACGTAGACGTTGGAGTCGATGCGCGTGACCGTGCCGATGGTGCCGTTCACCCAGCGCGGCCCGTCGCCCTGGCCCACGTCGTTGCGCAGGAACATCACCTGGGCGCCCACCTTGAGCTCGAGCGACTCGTCGGCCGGGAAATTGCGTCCGCCGAAGTCACCGCTGACCTCCGCCTTCGCGGTGAGAGCGCGGCCCGGGAGGCGCTCCAGCGCCTGCGCGTTGATGCGGTTGACCGTGTCGTTGCGGGTGGCGAGGGTGATGGTGCCGTCGTCGGGGGCCGGGCGCGCGCCGACCTCGTTCAACCGGTCGGCGATCTCCTTGGTGACCTGTCCGTGGCGCACGGCGTTGAGCATGAACCGGAAGTCGGATTCGTGCTGGCGGTGCACCTGCAGCAGCTCGACGATGCGCAGATCGGTCTCCTGCCAGACGCGCGCGTCGAAGAACCACATCGAGCGGTAGGTGTCGGCGAAGTAGGCGCGCTCCTCGCGGTCGCCGGGAACCGGGGCGAGCTGGTACGGATCGCCGAACAGCACGACCTGGACGCCGCCGAACGGCTCGCCCGCCCGCTGACGTGCCTGGCGCAGGCTGCGATCCACCGCATCCATCAGGTCGGCGTTCACCATCGAGACCTCGTCGATGACGAGCGTGTCGATGCTGTTCAGCAGCTTGCGCAGCTCGGCGCTCTGGTCGATGGCGTGGTCGGCGATGACGCCGATCGGCAGCCGGAACAGCGAGTGGATGGTCTGGCCGCCGACATTGAGCGCGGCGACACCCGTCGGTGCCGCGATGACGAGCGACTTCTCGGTGTTCCACGAGAGGTGGTTGAGAAGCGTCGACTTGCCTGTGCCGGCACGGCCGGTCACGAAGACATGCTCGCGGGTGTGCTCGATGAGCTCGAACACCGCCTGCTGCTCCGGCGAGAGGGAAAGCCGGCCCATCCCCGCCCCTTCCGTGTCGCCCGACCTGCCGGACTACTCTAACCCGGCGCAGCTCCCCGGAGCCGCTCATCCACAGGACCCTAGGATGGCCTCATGGCTGTGGGGGATGCGCACGCGCACCGACGCGCCGTCCTGATCTGGTCGGGTGTCGGCGTCCTCCTGGTCGCCGCTGTGCTTGCGGGCTTCGGCGCAGTGCAGCGCGCGTATTACAGCCCGACCGGTTTCGTCACGGCGTTCGCGGAGTCGATCGCCTCCCATGACGTGTCCACAGCTCTCGCCATGCCGGGAGCCAACCCGACCTCCTCGGCCCTGGACGCCGCGCGGCTCCCGGTGGGCGCCTCCCGCGAGCTCCTGCGCTCCGACATCCTGCCGGCCGTGCGCGATATCGCCGTCACCTCCGACACGACCGGAGCGGACGGCGTCCACACCGTCGTCGTGCGGGCCGTCGCGAACGGCGACCCCGTGTCGGCGACGTTCCGCGTCCGTCAGACGGGAGCTGTGCTCGGGATTCTGCCCACCTGGTCGTTCGCGACCTCGCCCGTCGGCGTCGCGCGCATCACCGTCGCGCACGCCTCCACCTTCACCGTCGGCCGCCACACCGTGAACCCGCGCGCCGCATCGCCCGATCAGCCCGCCGACGCCTTCACCGTCTCCGCCGACTACCTCGTGCTGCCGCTCGCGCCCCTCGAACTGAGCCACAGCTCGCGCTACGTCCGCGCCACGCCCGTCGCCGCATCCGCCTCGCCCGGCCGGATCACCGAGACCACGGTGGATGCGCAGCCCACCCCCGCGTTCACCTCCGCGGTGCAGAAGCAGGTCGACGGCTTCCTCGACCGCTGCGCCGAGCAGCACGTGCTGCAACCCGCCGGGTGCCCCTTCGGCGTCGAGATCGACGACCGGGTGCAGGGCGACCCCTCCTGGTCGATCGACACCTACCCCGACGTCCGGCTGCAGGCAGGGGACACGGGATGGGCCACCGGCCGGATGGTCGGCGTCGCGCACCTCGACGTGACCGTCCAGTCGCTGTTCGACGGAACGGTGACCCCGCGCAGCGATCCGGAGCCGTTCGCGATGAGTCTCAGCAGTGTCACCATCCGCTCGGACGGCTCGCTCGACATCGTCGTCGCGCAGGAGCCCTGAGCGCGAGCGCCGACCCCAGCCCGGGCCGTCTTCGAGCAACGGGTCAGCGGGAGACGCGGTCGCGGTCGGCCATGCGCGCCAGCCGCTCGTTGTACGCCCTCAGTTCGGCCTCGCCCGTGCGATCCGCGTTGCGGTCGCGCCGCTTCGTCTCGCGCTCGTCACTGCGGCTCCACTGGATCGCCACGACGATGGCGAGGATCACCGTGGGGATCTCGCCGATGCTCCACGCGATGCCGCCGCCGGCCTGCTGGTCGACGAGCGGGGAGTCCCCCCAGGTTCGGCCCATGGCCCCGAACCAATCGGCCAGCAGCAGTCCGTGCATCTGCATGATCGAGAGCCCGAAGAACGCGTGGAACGCCATCGTGAGCAGCAGCAGGAGCAGTCGGAACGGGTACGGGAGGCGGTACTTGACCGGGTCGATCCCGATCAGCGACTGCACGAAGAGGTAGCCAGTGATCAGGAAGTGGACGATCATCCACTCGTGCCCGATGTGGTCGGTCGTCGCCCAGCGGAAGACAGGCGTGTAGTAGAAGACCCAGAGCGACCCGGCGAACAGGATCGCCGCGACGATCGGGTTGGAGATCACACCCGCGAAACGCGAGTGCACGGCGAGGAGCAGCCACTCCCGGCCGCCGCGCGAGCCGTCGCGACGCTTCCGGATCGCCCGCGCCGCCAGGGTGATCGGCGCACCGGGGACGAGCAGCAGGGGCACCCCCATCGTCAGCACCATGTGCGCCGACATGTGGGCCGAGAACAGGTACTTCTCGTAGACGTTGACGCCGCCGTTGGTGATGTAGAACAGCAGGACGATGCCCAGCGTCCACAGCACCGTGCGGTAGATCGGCCACGCGTCGCCGCGTTTGCGCAACCGCCAGACCCCGGCGAAGTAGAGGAACAGGCCGAAGGCGCAGGCCAGCACCCACAGCAGGTCGAAGTTCCACGAGGTGAACAGCCGGTCCCAGGTGAGAGCGGGAGGCAGCTTCTCTCCGGTGAGGATCTCGGCGGGCGTCGGGGTGGCCGCACGCGTCTCCGGGACGGGCGTGACCGTGCGGGCGAGCGCTGCGGCGACGCCGGACGCGATGCCCATGAACGCCAGCTCGGCCACGACGATCCACCAGAAGCTCCGCGGCTCGCCGGACTGCTTGAGCCGACCGATCAGGTACCGCCGCTGCGTGAGGCCGAACAGGCCGAGCACGACGAGCGCGGCGACCTTGACCAGCACGAGGATGCCGTACGGCGTCGCCAGCTCCGCCAGGGTCCCGACGCGGAGCTCGGCGTTGACATATCCGGACGCGGCGACGACCACGAAGCAGATCAGCGCGACGGTCGAGTACCGCTCCAGGACGGTGACGAGTCGTCCGTTGCCCAGCCGCTGCTTCACCACGATGAGCGTCACCAGGCCGCCCAGCCAGATCGCCGCGAACAGCACGTGGAGCCCGAACGACGTCACCGCGGCGTCGTGACCGGCTGCCTCCGCGCTGTGGCCCTGCTGCGCCATCGGCACGACGGTCGCCATGGCCAGCAGGGTGACGAAGACGATCGCCGTCTGGTTGCGAACCGCGAAGCACAGCACCGTGACGGCCGCGGCGATGAGGGTGATCCCGAGCCACGCCTGGCCCAGCGAAACGCTGGTGATGAACGAGCTGAGCCCATTGCTGAAGGTCGCGTCGAACGACCAGGGCACGTTCGACACGCTGACGAAGGTGAACAGTCCCGTCGCGGCGGACGCGACCGTCATCACCGCGGCGCTGCCGGCGGCGAAATCGAGGGCGTTGCCGTACTCGTCGCGATCCGGGCTGAACGCGAAGCAGGCCAGGACCAGGGCGCCCACCGTGCCCGCCAGGCTGAGGTTGACCACCAGGGTCGCCGCGGGCAGTCCCCAGCGCACGAGCGCACCCGGGTCCGCGAGCAGCGGCGCGTTCGCTCCTCCGCCGAACGCGAGGGCGGCGATCATCGCCGCCACGGCTGCGACGAGCAGCGCGGCAGGGCCGATCACACGGAGGATTCGAGGCACCTGTCCAGCCTACGTCCCCCGCCCTGGACGGCCGCCCACAGCCTGTTCGCCCGTATGCCCGCCGGAGATACGACGAGGGCGGCGCCGCACGATGCGGCGCCGCCCTCAGGCAAAGCTGGGAAGGACTACTTGACGGCAGCCTTGAGCTTCGAGCCCGCGGTCAGCTTGACGCGGTGGCCGGCCGGGATGGAGATCTCCTCGCCGGTCTGCGGGTTGCGGCCGGTGCGGGCAGCGGTCTCGCTGCGCTCGGCGGCGAGCCAGCCGGGGATGGTGACCTTGCCACCCTTGGCGACGGTCTCGCTGATGGTGCTGAAGAACGCGTCGACGACGCTCGAGACGGTGGCCTGGCTCTGACCCGACGCCGCAGCGACGGCAGCAACGAGCTCGGTCTTGTTCAGGTTGTCAGCCATTGAGTGTCCTCCTCGGACCTTGTGCTGGATCTACAGCTATCTTGTGGAACGGTTGAGGCCACTGAGGGCCGTAACGTTTGGTCGGTTGACCGCCTTGAATGTATCAGAAACCCGCGGAAACACGCGGAACTTCGTCCTCTTTCGCCGACATCGGACCGGATGCGCAGCTTCGGGCATCCATTCGGGTACGGCAAAGGGGCGCCCGGCCGAAGCCGGACGCCCCTCGAGGTGCGTCGTCGCGCTGGCTTACCAGCTCGACTTGGTGATGCCGGGCAGCTCGCCGCGGTGCGCCATGTCACGGAAACGGACACGCGAGATGCCGAACTTGCTGAGGTTTCCGCGCGGACGGCCGTCGACCGCGTCGCGGTTGCGCACGCGGATCGGGGAGGCGTCGCGGGGCAGCTTCTGCAGGCCCAGGCGAGCGGCCTCACGGGACTCGTCGGAGCCGTTCGGGTCGACGAGAGCCTTCTTCAGCTCGGCACGCTTCGCGGCGTAGCGCTCGACGATGACCTTGCGCTGCTCGTTCTTGGCGATCTTTGACTTCTTGGCCATGTTTAGCGCTCCTCTCGGAAGTCGACGTGCTTGCGCACTACGGGGTCGTACTTCTTGAGCACGAGTCGGTCGGGGTCGTTGCGGCGGTTCTTGCGGGTCACGTAGGTGTACCCGGTGCCCGCCGTCGAACGGAGCTTGATGATCGGACGGACGTCCTGCTGCTTCGCCATGCTTAGATCTTCTCCCCACGGGCCAGGAGGTCCTTGACCACGGACTCGATGCCACGGGCATCGATGACCTTGATGCCCTTGGCGCTCAGCGTCAGGGTGACGTTACGGCGAAGCGACGGCACGTAGTACGTCTTCTTCTGGATGTTCGGGTCGAACCGGCGCTTCGTGCGACGGTGCGAGTGCGAGATGTTGTGACCGAAGCCGGGAACGGCTCCAGTCACCTGGCACACTGCTGCCATTGCTTTCTTCTCCAATACCGTGGTACCGGTCGGCACCACCCAAGGTCACTTGTCGGCATACGACTTCCCCGTCGTCTTCGTGATGGGGGTTTCGCATACGATCTGAGCGGGAGGAGCCCACTCAGCCAAACATCCATGCTACGGCATGGACGCGGTGCCGGCCAAATCGCTCTTGGCCGTGCACGCGGCGCACAGCCCGAAGACATCGACGACGTGCTGTGCCTGCGTGAATCCGTGGGCCGCGGCGGCCTGCCGCGCCCACTGCTCGACCGCGTCCGCCTCGATCTCCACCGTCAGCCCGCAGTTGCGGCAGATCAGGTGGTGATGGTGGCCGGTGGTGCAGGCGCGGTACAGGCTCTCGCCCTCGGGCGACTGGAGCGAGTCGGCGTCGCCTTCGGCCGCAAGGTCGGCGAGCGCGCGGTACACGGTGGCCAGGCCGATGGGCGAGCCCGCCTCGTGCAGGCTCAGGTGCAGCCCCTGCGCGCTGATGAAGCCCTCCGTCGAGGTCAGAGCCTCGCGGACGGCCTCCCGCTGCCAGGTGTTCCGCTTCACCATCCCAGGCTAGCCCGCCTGGCTCACGAGTCGCCGAGAAGTCGTCGCCGCACCGCGGCGGCGCACACGCCGACCGCCAACGATGCGGCAGACGACGTAGATCAGGAACGAGATGGTCGTCACGTACGGGCTGATGGGGAGCGCGCTGCCCAGGGCGAGCAGGATGCCGCCCACCACCGAGACCAGAGCGAACAGCACGCTGAGCACCGGCACGCCGAGGGGCGACGACGAGATGCGCATCGCGGCCGCGGCGGGTGTGACCAGCAGCGAGAGCACGAGCAGCGCGCCGACGATCTGGACGGACACCGCGACCGCAAGGCCGAGCAGCACCATGAAGGCCAGGGCGACGAAACGGGTCGGGACGCCGCGTGAGGCGGCGACGTCCGCATCCAGGCTGTCGAAGGTCAGCGGGCGCCACATCAGCAGCAGCGCGACCAGCACGATCGCGCCGATGATCAGCAGCCAGCCGAGCTGCGGATCGTCGACCGACACGATCTGCCCGGTGAGCAGCCCGAACTTGTACGCGCTGCGACCGGGATAGAGCGCGAGCGCCAGGATGCCGAGGCCGAGCCCGAAGGGCATCAGCACGGCGATGATCGAGTTGCGGTCGCGGGCTTTCGCCCCGAGGAGACCGATCAGGACGGCCGCGACCAGCGATCCGGCGAGCGACCCAGCCACGACGTTGACGCCGAACAGCAGGGCGATCGCCGCTCCGGCGAACGACAGCTCGCTGATGCCGTGCACCGCGAACGCCATGTCCCGCTGCATCACGAACACGCCGATCAGACCGCCGACGATACCGAGGATCGCTCCAGCGAAGATCGAGTTCTTCACGAGCAGCAGCAGCTCGCCGTAGTCGCTGAAGTCGAACAGCTGCTGCCAGATGTCGAGGTGCATCATGCCGCCGGCTCCGGGTGCTCGGTGCGGGTGTGGATGTGGTGGTCGTGCGTCTCGGCGTCCGGGATGCCGACGACCACGATCCTGCCGCGGCTGCGGATGACATCCACCGGCGTCCCGTACAGGTCGGTCAGCACGTCGCTGCGGAGCACCTCGTCCGGTGTGCCCGTGCGGAAGCGGCCGCCGGCCAGGTACAGGACGCGGTCCACCATCCCGAGCACCGGGTTCACGTCGTGGGTCACGAAGACGACGGCGCTCCCGTGGTCGCGGCGCCGGCGGTCGATGAGCTCGCTCACGCCGCGCTGGTGCTGGAGGTCGAGCGACAGCAGCGGCTCGTCGCAGAGCAGCAGGGCCGGGTCGCCGGCGAGCGCCTGCGCCACACGCAGTCGCTGCTGCTCGCCGCCGGACAGCGAGCCGACCGCCGTGTCGGCGTAGCGGCGCGCGCCGACGGAGTCGATCAGCCGGTCGACCTGCTCGCGGTCGGAGCGGCGGGGGAGCGGCAGCCCCCAGCGGTGACCGTTGACGCCGAGGGCGACGAGGTCGCGGGCGCGCATGGGCGTGCCCGCCGGGATGAGCTTCTGCTGCGGGATGTAGCCGATCCGTCGGTCGCCCCGGCGTACCGGGTGCCCCTCGAAGGCGATCTCTCCGCTGTCGAGGTGCTGCTGCCCGAGGATGGTCCGCAACAGGCTGGTCTTGCCGGAGCCGTTCGGCCCGAGCACCGCGACGAACTCGCCCGCGTGCACGTCGAGGTCGAGACCGCTCCAGAGGGTGCGGTCGCCGAAGCCGAGCGACGCATCGCGCAGCCGGAGCACCACGTCCCGCGAGTCGGGGACGGGCACGCGTTCGAGCGGTTCGGTCACTTCGCCAGCGCACCCTTCACGGCGTCGAGGTTGCCGCTCATCCACCCGATGTAGTGCATGCCCTCTGGCAGGGTCTCGGTGACCGGGACGACCGGGATGCCGGCCGCCTTGGCCGCAGCGAGGACCTTCTCGGTCTCGGCGCCGGTGGTCTGCTCGTTGTAGGCGAGGAGCTTCACCTGGTGACCGCTGAACAGCTGCAGGGTGTCCTTCAGCACGATGGGGGAGACGTCGTTCTCCTCCTCGATGGCCTCGCTGAACTTCTCGGGGGTCTTGTTGACCAGCCCGATGGCATCGAGCAGGTACAGCGGCACAGGTTCGGTGATGGCCACGCCTTCGCCCGCGTAGGTCGACTTCAGCTGCGCCTCGGTGGCCTCGAGTGCCGACAGCTTCTCGCCGAATGCCGAGGCGTTCCTCTCGAAGGTCGCCTTCTGCGACGGGTCCGCGGCGGACAGGGCGGCGGTGAGCGCATCGGCGAACTTCTGCACCGTGGGGAAGTCGTACCAGACGTGTTCGTTGAGTTCGCCGTCGACGGGCTTCTTGCCCGAGAGATCGACGACGTTGAGCACCTTGACGCCGCTGTTCGTCGCGCCCTTCACGAGGTTCTGCATGTAGTCGTCGTAGCCGCCGCCGTTCTCGATGACGACGTCGGCCTTCGACACCGCGAGCTGGTTCTGGGCGCTCGCCTCGAAGGAGTGCGGATCCTGCGCGGGGTCGGTCATCAGCGAGGTGACGTGCACGGCGTCGCCGCCGATGGTGGTCGCGATGTCGCCGTATACATCGGTGCTGGCGACGACGCGGACGGTGCTGTCGTCGGAGCCGGCCGACGACGAGGAGGAGCAGCCGGCCAGGGTCAGGGCGATGGCGGCCGCGGTGAGGGCGGAGACGAGAGAACGCGTCTTCATGGGTGAGCCTGTCTAAGTCGCGAACGACGTGAAGAAGTGGATGCCCGCGGTCGCGGGCACCGGCTCACATTACGGCTTATTGAAAATGATTGTCAAATTCAGTCGAGGAGCAGCGCAGGCTCTTCGATGATCGACGCGACGTCCGCCAGGAAGCGCGATGCCACATCCCCGTCGACGACACGGTGGTCGAACGACGCGCCCAGTGTGGTGACGAAGCGCGGGCGGACCTCGCCGTCGACCACCCAGGGCTTCTGCTTGATCGTTCCGAGGGCGACGATGCCGACCTCGCCCGGGTTCAGGATGGGCGTGCCGGTGTCCATCCCGAACACGCCGATGTTCGTGATGGTGATCGTGCCGCCGTTCATGTCTGCCGGCGGCGTCTTGCCGTCGCGGGCGGTGAGGGTCAGCTGCTCGAGGGCTCGAGCCAGCTCCAGCAGCGTCATGCCCTGCGCCTCCTTGATGTTCGGCACGATGAGGCCGCGGGGGGTCGCCGCGGCGATCCCGAGGTTCACGTAGTGGCGGACGATGATCTCCTCGTCCGTCCACGCCGAGTTGACGGTGGGGTTGCGGCGGACGGCCCAGATGATGGCCTTCGCCATGATCAGCAGCGGAGACACCTTGATGCCGGCGAAGTCGGTCGAGTTCTTGAGCCGCTTGACGAACTCCATGGTGCGGGTGGCATCCACGTCGACGAAGAGGCTGACGTGCGGGGCGCTGAACGCGCTCGACGTCATCGCGTTGGCGATCGCCTTGCGGACGCCCTTGACCGGGATGCGCTCCTCGCGGTCGTCCGGCCACTCCGGCGTCTGGATGTTGCGGAAGACCGTGACCTGCGACGCCTCGCGCAGCACGTCGTCGCGGGTGACGTCGCCGACAGGGCCGGTCGGAGTGACGACGGTGATGTCGACGCCCAGGTCCTTGGCGAGCTTGCGGACGGGGGGCTTGGCGATCACCGAGCCGCCGGCGTGCGGCGTCGGAGCGGTGTGTGCCGCAGGTGCTGGGCGGGGTGCAGGCGCGGCGGGTGCCGAGGCCGGGGAGGTCGCGGCCGGGGCGGTCTGCGCAGCCGTAGCCGACGGGGCGGGAGCCGACGGGGCGGGAGCCGCCGGAGCGGTGGGCGCCGCCGCCTGCTGTGCGACGGATCCGGAGAAGGCCACCGGCAGGGACGCCGTGCCGGGGTGCGTGACGCGGCGGCGACGGCTCGATCCATGCCCGGCGGAGCCGTAGCCGACCAGCACGGCACCGGCCTTCGGCTCCTCTTCGTGCGAGACGCTCGCGGCGGTGTCGGCCGCGAGCTCCTCGGCGGGCTCCGGCTCACGGACGGGCGCCTCGGCAGACTCCCCGCCGGCCGTCACCGTGAAGATCGGGGTGCCGACCTCGACGGTCTGGCCTTCGGAGACGAGGAGTTCGCCGACCGTTCCCTCGAACGGCGACGGCAGCTCGACGAGCGACTTCGCGGTCTCGATCTCGACGATCACCTGATTGACCGCGACCTGCTCGCCCGGGGTCACCTTCCACGAGACGATCTCCGCCTCGGTCAGGCCCTCGCCCACATCGGGCAGGAGGAACTGGGACTCGCTCATGTGCGACTTCTCTCTGTCGGTCTCGCGGCGGGCAGCGCCGCCGATGTATGCGCCAGGCGTCAGTAGGCGAGCGCCCGGTCGACGGCCTCGAGGATGCGGTCGGCGTCGGGGAGGTACAGCTCCTCGAGCTTCGCCGGCGGGAACGGGACGTCGAAGCCGGCGACGCGCATAACGGGCGCCTCCAGCGAATAGAAGGCCTTCTCGGCGACGGTCGCCGCGACCTCGGAGCCCACCGAGACGTTGCTCGGCGCCTCCTGCGCGATGATCAGCCGCCCGGTCTTCTGCACGGATGCGATCACCGGGCCGTAGTCGACGGGGGAGAGCGAGCGGAGGTCGACGACCTCGAGGCTGCGGCCCTCCTCGGCGGCGAGCTCGGCGGCGCGCAGGGCGACGCTCACCATGCCTGCCCACGCGACGACGGTCGCGTCCGTTCCGGTTCGGACGACCCGGCTGGCGTGCAGCGGCGTCGGGTTCTCGACCAGGTCGACCTCGCCCTTCGGCCAGTAGCGGCTCATCGGTTCGA
This sequence comes from Leifsonia sp. 466MF, assembly GCF_900100265.1. Lineage (NCBI taxonomy): Bacteria > Bacillati > Actinomycetota > Actinomycetes > Micrococcales > Microbacteriaceae > Leifsonia > Leifsonia sp. 466MF. The sequence goes on along the minus strand of NZ_LT629696.1, from coordinate 3,801,308 downwards.
AGAAGACGACGGGGTCGTCGGAGCGGATCGCCTCCTGGATCATCCAGTAGGCGTCGTGCGGTGTGGACGGGGCGACCACGCGCAGACCTGCGGTGTGCGCGAAGTACGCCTCCGGAGCCTCCTGGTGGTGCTCGACGGCCCCGATGTGTCCGCCGTGGGGGATGCGGATGACGACGGGGAAGGGGATGCGGCCGCTGTGGCGGTTGGTCATCTTCGCGAGCTGCGTCGTGATCTGGTCGAAGCCGGGGAAGACGAAGCCGTTGAACTGGATCTCGACGACCGGACGGTATCCGCGCATCGCGAGTCCGATCGCGGTTCCGATGATGCCGGCCTCTGCGAGCGGTGTGTCCATCACCCGCTGCGGTCCGAACTCCTTCTGCAGCCCCTCGGTGACGCGGAAGACGCCGCCCAGCGGGCCGATGTCCTCGCCCATCAGGATGACGCGCGGGTCGTCGGCGAGCGCGCGTCGCAGACCGGCGTTCAGCGCCTTGACCATCGGGAGTGACTGGATGCGCGGCTCGGGCGCCGCATCCACCGTCGGCTCGGCGTGCTCCGCCTCGGCAGCCGTCTCTCCGACCTCGGCCGATGCCTGGAGCTCCGCCTGCGCGGTCTCCTGCTCGTCGACCCGATCGCTCTCCTCGTCGTCGATCACGAATTCACGCGTCCACTCCTGCTCGGCGACGTGCTCCTCGAGCACGCGGGAGTCGGGGTCGCTCTCGACGATCTCGACGACGTCGATCGCCTGCGTGTCGAGCGACGCGGTGTCGACGGGCGCGCCGTCGTCGCGTGACTCTGCGCTGTCGCCGGGATTCTCGATCAGCTCGGCCTCCACGTATTCGGCCTCGCTCCTCACGTCACTCATGCGTCACCTCCGAACGACGCCTCGTACTCCTCGAGCCAGCGTCGTTGCTCGTCCGTCACGGGATGCGGCTCACTGTAGACGTGCTGGAACATCGACGCGACAGGCGGCGGCGCCAGCTCGAGCGTGCGACGGCGGATGTCGGCGGCGAGATCGGCCGCCTCCTCGTCTGCGCTGTCGAAGAAGCCCTGTCCGACGCCCTGCTCTTCGAGGAAGACGCGGAACCGGCGGATCGGGTCGCGCTCGGCCCAGGAGGCCAGCTCCTCGTCGGTGCGGTACTTGCTCGGGTCGTCGCTGGAGGTGTGGGCGCCCATCCGGTAGGTCAGGGCCTCGATCATGCTCGGGCCTTCGCCGCTCCGGGCGTCGTCGAGGTGCTTGGCGGTCACGGCGTAGGCCGCGAGCACGTCGTTTCCGTCGATCTGGACGCCCGGGATGCCGAACCCGCTCGACCGCAGGTAGAGCGGGGTGCGCGACTGCGTGCTCACCGGCACGGAGATCGCCCAGTGGTTGTTCTGCAGGAAGAACACCTGGGGGGTCTGGTAGCTGGCCGCGAAGACGTACGCCTCGTTGACGTCCCCCTGGCTGGTCGCGCCGTCGCCGAAGTACACGATGGACGCCTCGTCCTTCGACGGGTCGCCCGTGCCGACCTTTCCATCGAGTTTCATGCCCATGGCGTAGCCGGTGGCGTGCAGGGTCTGCGAGCCGATGACCAGCGTGTAGAGGTGGAAGTTGCCGACGGCCGGGTCGGTCGGGTCCCATCCGCCGTGTGTCGTGCCGCGGAGGAGGCCGATGATCCCGATCGGGTCGATACCCCGGACCATTCCAACGGCGTGTTCGCGGTAGGACGGGAAGAGGTGGTCCTGCGGCTTGGCGGCATGCGCCGAGCCGACCTGGGCACCCTCCTGCCCTTCGCTCGGGACCCAGAGCCCGAGTTGTCCCTGCCGCTGCAGGTTCGCCGCCTCATGGTCCAAGGCGCGAACGCGCACCATGTCGCGGTAGAAGCGGCGGTAGTCGTTCTCGTCGAGCCGCTCCAGGTAGGGGAGGTATTCGGCCGACGTCTCGCTCGGCTGGAACCGGCCTTCCGCGGTCAGCAGCTGGACGGTGTTCGCCGGGCGCGGGATTTCGTTCGTCGCAACCACCTGTCTAACCTAACCGCTTGCCCGGGTGCCCATTTGGTAGGTTCCGCACAAGATCATCCGCGACCTGCAGGAGTTTCTCCACAGATTCCTCCTCGCCGACGCTGATGCGGATGCCCTCCGGCGGGAAAGCCCGTACGGTCAGCCCGGCGTCGAAGAAGGCGTCGTTGGCCTCCACGGTCTGCTCACCGGTTGCGAGCCACACGAAGTTGCCCTGAGCCTCCGGAACCGCCCAGCCCTGTTCGAGCAGGGCGTCGCGGAGCCGGTCGCGGCGCATCGCCACTCGGGCGACGCGCTCCATCAGCTCGTCCTCCGCCTCGATGGACGCAAGGGCCGCGACCCGGGAGGCGTCGGTGACCGAGAGCGGGATGGCCGCCGAGCGGGCAGCATCCAGCACCGCCTGCGGGCCGACAGCATAGCCGATACGCAGCGCCGCCAGCCCATAGGCCTTCGAGAACGTGCGCAGCACGACGAGGTTGGGATACCGGGAGAGCAGCGGGATGCCGTCGACAGCCGCATCGTCGGTGACGAACTCGTAGTACGCCTCGTCGAGCAGCACGAGCAGGTCGGACGGCACCCGTGCCATGAACGCGTCGAAGTCGGCGGCGGTCACGATGGTGCCGGTGGGGTTGTTGGGAGTGCACACGATGACCACCCGCGTGCGGTCGGTGATGGCGGCGGCCATCGCCTCCAGGTCGTGGCTGCCGTCTGGGCGGTTCGGCACCTGCACACTGGTCGCTCCCGCGACGGTCACCAGACCGGGGTAGGCCTCGAACGATCGCCAGGAGTACACGACCTCGTCACCGACCCCGGCTGCAGCCGAGATCAGCTGCGAGAGCAGCGCGACCGAGCCGCTGCCCAGGTGGACCTCGCCGACGCTCACGCCGTGCCGCTCCGCCAGGCGCTCGCGCAGGTCGGCGCCGCCCGCGTTCGGGTAACGGTTGAGCTCGCGCAGGGTGGCCGCCACGGCCGCGACGACCGAGGGCAGAGGCGGGAAAGGATTCTCGTTGCTCGACAGCTTGAAGCCGTCAGCCGGCGCGGGTCGCCCCTGCCTGTAGGCGGGCACCGCGACGATCTCGGGCCGTAGTCTCACGCCGAGCGTGTCATCCGAACTCACAGACCCAACTTAGCCGCGCCCGCATACCGCGGGAGGAATTCCCTAGATCTGTGGATGACGCTGCTGGGCTGTGAGCCGAATCGACGAGTTGAGGAACGCGAGGCCGAGGATCAGCGAGCTGACATTGTGCACAGTCATCGTGACACTGAACGGCGACGTGAACTGGGACGCGAACGCGACAAACCAGAGGAGGGCAAGCCACCACCCTGCGCGGGGGCGAGCGGTCAGCCGCCACCACGCGCGCTTCGGAAGCATCGGCTCGCCGTATCCGCGGAACGACCGAGCCATGGCGATCAACGCGGCGTCCCACAGGATCTCGAAGACGATCACCTGTGCCGGCACCGGGAGCACCAGGGTGAGGATCCAACCCAGGATCCTGGCTCCAAGGACGTAGGCGACGAGCACCGCGAACTTCTGCCACGGGTTCATCACGCGGAGCGGCGACCACTGCAGTGATGGGTACACCTTCTTCGCCGGGACGGCCCGCAACGGCTCCGGTTCGATCAGCCCATCCGCTCTCGCCACGCGCCGACTCTAGCGCCACCCCTGTACCCCAGCCGCGCGCACTGGAAGGATGAAGCCATGCGATTCCTGCTCAGACTGATCGTCAACGCCCTCGCCCTCTGGCTCACGACGCTGATCGTCAGCGGTGTGACCGTGCACCCGTACGCTCCGGACACCACCGCCACGGTTCTGACCTACCTGCTCATCGCGCTGATCTTCGGCCTGGTGAACGCGATCGTCGGCACGGTCATCCGGGTGGTCGCGTTCCCTCTGTACATCCTCACGCTCGGGCTGATCTCGCTGCTCGTGAACGCGTTCCTGCTGTTCATCGTGTCGTGGATCAGCGATGCCATGGGCTTCGGGCTCCACATCGACGGCTTCTGGTGGGGCGTCCTCGGCGCGCTCGTGCTGGGCATCATCGCGTGGCTGCTCGGGCTGCTCATCCGGCCCGTCAGCCGCGACTGACGTCCGCGGGCGCCGCGCACGTGCGGGAGAATGGTCGGGTACCCGCCGCCTGATCCCGCGAGGAGCACCATGTCCGCCCTGCCTCCCCAGCCGCTCAGCCCCCTCGACGGCCGCTACCGGTCCGCCGTGATCGGCCTCGGCGACCACCTGTCGGAGGCCGGTCTGAACCGTGCCCGCGTCCAGGTCGAGGTCGAGTGGCTGATCTACCTGACCGAGCACCGGATGTTCGGCTCCTCCCCGCTGACCGGTGAGCAGAAGGCGATGCTCCGGGCGCTCGCCGACGAGTTCGGGCAGGCAGAGATCGACCGGCTCGCCGAGCTGGAGGCGACCACCAGGCACGACGTGAAGGCCGTCGAGTACCTGGTCCGTGAGCGGCTGCACGCGCTCGGACTCAACCACATCGCCGAGCTCACGCACTTCGCTGCGACCAGCGAGGACATCAACAACCTCTCGTACGCCCTGACGGTGAGCGCCGCGGTGAGCGAGTCCTGGCTGCCGAAGTTCCGGGCGGTCATCGCGGAACTCCGCGCGCAGGCGAAGCAGTACCGCGACGACGCGATGCTCGCCCGCACGCACGGGCAGCCGGCCACCCCGACGACCATGGGCAAAGAGCTCGCGGTCTTCGTGCACCGCCTCGAGCGGGTGCGGGAGCAGATCGAGGGCGGCGTGCACCTGGGCAAGTTCAGCGGCGCGACGGGCACCTTCGCGGCGCATCTCGTCGCCGACCCGGACGCCGACTGGCCGCGCATCTCGCGCGAGTTCGTCGAGAGCCTCGGCCTCGACTGGAACCCGCTGACCACGCAGATCGAGTCGCACGACTGGCAGGCGGAGCTCTACTCGCGCATCTCGCACGCCAACCGCATCCTGCATAACCTGTGCACAGACATCTGGACGTACATCTCGCTCGGATACTTCCGTCAGGTCCCCGAGCCGGGCGCCACCGGTTCGTCGACCATGCCGCACAAGGTGAACCCGATCCGCTTCGAGAACGCCGAGGCCAACCTCGAGCTCTCGAGCGCGGTGCTCGACTCGCTCGCCTCGACGCTCGTCACCAGCCGCCTGCAGCGCGACCTGACCGACTCGACCACGCAGCGGAACATCGGCGTCGGGCTCGGTCACTCGCTGCTCGCCCTCGACAACATCGAGCGCGGACTCGGCCAGATCGCCATCGACCGCCAGGCTCTCGCCGATGATCTCGACGCCAACTGGGAGGTGCTCGCCGAGGCCATCCAGACGGTGATCCGCGCCGAGGTCACCGCCGGCCGTTCGACCATCACCGACCCGTACGCGCTGCTGAAGGAGTTGACGCGCGGCAAGCGGGTCGATCACGCCGCGCTGACCGAGTTCGTCAACGGGCTGGAGATCGGCCAGGCCGCGAAGAACCGGCTGCTGGCACTCACGCCCGCCGGTTACATCGGCCTCGCGTCGGAGCTGGTCGACTACCTGTAGGGCACGGCGACCCCGCCAGCGCGGGCCAGGGGAGCGGTCAGTGGCCGCGGGGCCGGTCTTCGCCCTCCGCGCGGGCCTGCGCCTTGGCGCGCGCCTCCGCATCCTGCTCGTGGATGTCCTCCACCTCGGCCTCGGTCGGCTTGAACGCGAGCGCGAACAGGGCGAGCAGGACGACGCTGATGATGAAGGTGACGCCGAAACCGACCCCGGCGAGCACGAACTCCCGCGTGGCGACCAGCACGATCAGGCCGACGAAGACGGCGAGCCCGGCCGAGATGCCCAGCAGCTCGACGGGAAGGAAGCGGTCGCGGCGCGTCGGCTGCAGGCTCTGGTTCGCTCGGGGGTCCTTCTTGCTGCGCCGGCTCACGATCCGCTCTCCGCTCCGCGCGACGGCGTCCGCTCGTGCGCCGCGCTCCGCAACGTCGCCGCCCCGATCCCCTGGAAGACGCCGACGATGACGGCCCAGGCGCCGAACAGGCCGATCGCGAGCACCGCGTCGGCGGGCACGAACAGCAGCACGAGGGCCAGCACGGCGGTCAGGGCGCCGGTGATGAGCCAGTCGCGGGCGGCGGCGTCACGGCCGCGTTCGCGGACACCGTTGTAGAGCTCGAGGATGCCGGTGAGCGCCGCCCACACCGTCACCAGGTAGAGGAAGAGGCCGAGGCCGGAGTGCGACAGCACCAGGGCGAGGACGCCGGCGATCACGCCGATCGCTCCCTGCACCGCGAAGAGCACGCGGGTGATGCGGCGGCCGGCGAGCAGTGCGCTCAGCACGCCGGTGGCGAGCCCGTCGACGATCGCGAAGACCCCGAACACGATGAGGCCGAACATCGCCGTGTGCGCATCCCGGGTGAACGTGATGACCGCTGCGGCGGCCAACGCGACGGCGGCACGGACGGCGGGAACGACCCAGTACCGGCTGTGCGCGTGGATGTCGGAATGCTGGGCAGGGACGGCGGTAGCCACGTAGGCCCTCTTTCATACGGGATTCGCCAACCATTCTAGTCGGCGGGTTCCTGCGCGTTCGCCCACCGACGGCCGCTCGCTCGCTACGATCGCGGCATGCGGATCGGTTTCGCGGTTCTCCGCGCGGTGTTCTTCCTCCTCACCTTGGCGGCGGTCATCGCCCAGTTCACGACCAGTGTTCGATCCATCGGCGACCGGGGCGGCAACATCGCCGGTCTGGTTGCGAACTTCTTCAGCTTCTTCACGATCGACTCGAACGTTCTGGGAGTCGTCGTGCTCGGGATCGGCGCGGTTCTGCTGATCGTGCGGAAGGGGGACGACCCGGGATGGTTCACCGGGCTGCGTGCCGCATCCGTCACCTATCTGGTGACGACCGGGGTGGTCTACAACCTGCTGCTGCGCAACATCTCGCTCGCGCAGGGGACGACGGTCGGCTGGTCGAACGAAGTGCTGCACGTGATCGCGCCCGCTTACCTGCTGATCGACTGGCTCTTCGCGCCCGGGCGCACCCCACTGCGCCTGCGTGCCGTGTGGGGGATCGCCGTCTTCCCGATCCTCTGGGCGGTGTACACGCTGATCCGCGCGCCGTTCGCCGCGGACCCGGTGACGGGGAAGTCGCCGTGGTATCCGTACCCGTTCCTGAACCCGCAGACGAGCCCGAACGGCTACCTGTCCGTCGCGTTCTACGTGGTGCTGATCGCCGTCGTGATCCTCGCCGCCGGCTACGGAGTCGTGTGGATCTCCCGACGGTGGCGGGGCGGTCGGCCTCTGCCCGACGCCGCAGCGGCGGCCGCCGGGGTCAGCTGAGCGAGGCCTGCGGTTCCGACTCTTCCGCGCGCGCCCAGAACACGACAGCGGCGAGCGCCCCCACCGTAAGCAGGAATGCCCCTGTCGGCGTCACCGTGTCCGGCATCCCGTGCTGGACGAGGACGGCCGAGACGATGCCGGCGAGGGCTCCGCATCCCGCCACCACAGCGAACGCGACCGAGATGGCGCGCGCGGCGCCGTCCAGGACGAGCCCGCGGATGACCAGGGCGACGGCGCCGATGAGCCACAGTGCGGCGACCGGGAACGCGAGCAGCAGCCCCAGCGGGTCGCGGAGCAGCACGCCCGGCGTCGCGTAGATGAGGGATGCGGCCAGCACGAGCACGAGTCCCAGGCCGGCGAACCCGGCGAGCCGTGCCCGCTCGGTCCGCAGCCGCAGGAGCGGCGCCAGGAGTGAGGGCCAGCTGAACGTGAGGGCGAAAGCGACGAACGCGAGCGCCACGCTGCCTGCGCCCTGCAGCACCGGGAGGAGGATGCCGATCATGCGTCTATTGAACGCCTCCGGACCCGATCGCGCGTCCTCCCGGAGGATGATCCCGTCAACGACCGCGATCGGCCATCATGGGCGCATGCTCATCAGTCACCGAGACCGTGAACCGTCGATCCACGCGACCGCCTATGTCGCGCCGTCCGCGGTCCTCGTCGGCGACGTCCGGGTCGGGGCGGGCGCTCGCATCCTTCACGGGGCCGTGCTCAGCGCGGAGGACGGTGAGGTGACCATCGGCGAGGACACCGTCGTCATGGAGCATGCGCTCATCCGCGGACGGTCGGGGCACCCGACGCGGGTCGGCGCCGCCGTCATGGTCGGGCCGCATGCCCACGTGAACGGGAGCATCGTCGAGGATGAGGCCTTCATCGCGACCGGCGCCTCACTCTTCCCCGGCAGCCGCATCGGCACGGGCGCGGAGGTGCGCATCAACGGGGTCGTCCAGGTGAACACCGTGCTCGAGCCGGGCGCCGTCGTCCCGATCGGATGGATCGCGGTCGGTTCACCCGCATCCATCCTGCCGCCGGAACGGCATGACGACATCTGGGCCATCCAGCGGGAACTCGATTTCGCGGGAACCGTCTACGGCGCCGGCCCCGACACGTCGATGCGGGAGATCATGCGGCGGCAGTCGGAGTTCTACGGCGCTCACGCCGACGACACGGTGATCGACGGGGGCTGACGAGCAGGCTTCGCGCCGCCATGCGTCCGAGCGTCGACTGTTCTAGTCGGTCCAGAGGACGGAGGTGAACATCGCGCCCGCGTCCGTGAAGGAGGTGATCGAACCTTCTACGTTCGCCTCGATCGGACCCGTCGAAGTGATCTCACCCGTCTCACCGGTTGCCGGAATCGAATAGTCCGCGTGGAACATGACTTCGCCCGGCGTCGACGTCGTCACCGGCCAGCACCCGCCGGCGCTCACGTCCGCCGTCGTGGGTGTGCGGCAACCGAAATCCCAGGCGCCGAGTGCGAGCGTCGGCCGGGACTGCACCTGCCAGGTCTGGTTCGCCCACACCTCGCCAGGATCGGCACCGGAGGTCAGCCAGAAGGAGCATCCCGTCGGGTGGAACGACGGATCGGCCACGCATTTGTCGAACCAGGCGTTGGCGGCGGCCGTTGCGGCTTCCTCGCCCTTCGCGGTCAGCGTCGCGGGAAGCTGGAACCGGTCCGAGTGGCCGAAACCGGCGACGGCAACCGCAGCACTCGGAATGGTGAACCACGGCGACTGCGACGTGACGGCCACCGGATACTTCCCCGGGAACGCGTGGATGCGCAGCACCGCGCCCTTCCACCCCAGGGGAACTCCGGAAATGGTCGCGTCGATGCGGCCGGGCGCGCCGAGGGTGACCTCCACCGTCGTCAGTGCCACCGGCCGGAGTTTCCACGTGCCTACGCCCAGCAGGCTGGCCGGATCACGCCGTTTGGCCAGTTCGAACTTCGCCGTCGTCGAACCGCTCTTCTGTTCGATGCGCGCTTCGACCGTCGACACCGCTCCGACCGTGCGCGTGTCGAGGATGCGGAAACCGGTCATCCGATCCGTGGCGTGGCGGTAGGCCTTGTCGGTGAGCAGGACCTCTGTCGGCTTCGCTGCACGACCTTCCATCCGCAGCGCGGTCGCGATGTCTCCGCGCTCCACGTGCGACAGGTATGACGCCACGACTGCGGACGGCTGCGACGCTGCTCGGGCACTGAAGAACAGGACCACCACGGTGGCGCCCAGTCCGAGGCAGAGGGCGGTGACGAACGCCCCGATCACGATCCACAGCCGAGTGCGCGTCGTCATACCGATTCCCCCTGATCGAAGTCATGCGAGCCACAGCATATCGACGGTCAGGGGCACCCTCGTCACGCGCTTGCGGCGACGGCTCAGCCGTTCCCCTGCTGCAGGATGCGGATCGGGTTGCCGAACGGATCGCGGACGCCCATGTCGGTGCCGTAGAAGTGCTCGGTCGGCTCCTGGGTGAAGTCGGTGACGCCGCGCTCGCGCAGAGTGTCGTACAGGGCTCGCACGTCATCCGCAATGAACACGAGGCCCCCGCCGAGTGCGCCCTTGGTGATCAGCTCGCGGATCTGATCTCCCGTCGCCTCGTCGTGCACCGGCGGGCCGGGCTCCTCGAGGGAGATCTCGGTCTCGCCTCCGGGTACGCGGACCGTGAGCCAGCGGTAGGTGCCCTGCTGGACGTCGTTCCCTTTCTCCAGCCCGAGTTTGCCGACGTAGAAGTCCAGTGCCTCGTCCTTGTTCAGAACGAAGATGGACGCGACATTCAGTGCGGTGATCATCGTCTTCCCGGCTCCTTCGCCTTATGAGTCCCCATTGTCAGTCCCGATCCTAGAAAGCGGCGAGGGTCGACGACTTATCCGAACGTGCTCTCTTGCTCGAGTCAACGCGGCCCGGGGACGGGTCGCATGACGGTGAGCTGGACACAGTGCGGCGTCACCGCGGGCCCGTGCCGCTTCCGGTAGGCGCCGGGGGTCACCCCGACGATCGCCCGGAAGGTTCTGCTGAACGTCCCCGGACTGCTGAACCCGACGTCGAGGCAGATCTCGCTCACGGGACGTCCGGTCTCACGCAGCAGGAACATCGCCCGCTCGACCCTCCGTCGTTGCAGGTACTGGTGAGGCGACTCGCCGAACACGGCACGGAAGGAGCGGCTGAAATGCGCAGGCGAGATGTGGGCGACGGCCGCGACGGCGCGCACATCGAGCGGCTCGGCGTACGACCGGTCCATGGCGTCGCGGGCCCGCAGCAGGCGCCGGTTGCGCTCCTCGACTTCGCGGCTCACGTCCCCAGGTTAGGAGGTCGGACGCGTCAGGTGGCAGAGGTGGCGCCAGGCCGTCCGCGTCCAGCTACAACCTCATGGTTCGGTGTCAGAGCCGCCGGACCTCGTCGACGGCGTCCCGGACCAGCGTCGGGAGGTCGAGCGACGGGTCTGCGTACCACTGTGCGCCCGCGCGCTGGAATGCTGCGGCACCGACCTGGGCAGCGAGGCGAGCTGTCGGCTCAGTGATCCCCCGCGACATCAGGGCGTCAACGACCGCGTCGGCGAGGGCAGCAGTCTTGGCGTGCGCTCGCTCTTGAAGGGCAGGAGTGGCGTCGATGAGTTCCGCGCGCCGGATCGCGATCGGTCGCCCGGCGACGAACAGGGGCGCGGCGGCGAGATAGGCGCCGACCACGAGATCGAGGGGCGACGTCTCAGGCGCCGCGCCCGCGATGGCGCCGACCATCGTGTCCCGCAACTCGGAGTCACCGCCGAAGAGTACCTCCCGCTTGTCGGCGAAGTGTCGGAAGAACGTGCGCTCGGTTACGCCGGCGCGGGCGGCGATCTGCGCGGTGGTGGTCGAGTCGTAGCCCTGCTCGCCGTAGAGCTCGAGCGCAGCCTCCCGCAGGCGACGGCGTGCATCCTCGCCGCTTCTCGGCATGCGATCTCCTTCGTAGTGACAGTCACTGACTTAACCTGGTAGCGTCAGCGACTGTCACAACGATACCGAGGAGGAGCGCATGACCGCCATCCCATCCCGCACCGTCCGTTTCCGCGAATACGGCGAACCGTCCGATGTGCTCCATGAGGAGCGGACCGAGATCCCAGACCCCGGCGCCGGCCAGGTCCGTGTCCGAGTCGCCGCAGTCGGCCTCAATCCCGCCGACTGGGAGGTGTGCCGCGGCTTCCAGGCCGGCGCACTGCCGCGCGGGATCGGCTTCGACGTCGCCGGAACCGTCGACGCCGTCGGAACTGGGGTGGATGGCGTAGCCGTCGGCGATCGGGTTTTCGGCACGGCGGACGTCACCGGACAGGCCAGCGGCGGCCTTGCCGATGTGGCGATCCTGCGCGAGTGGTTCCCGCTGCCCGACGGTCTCGACGAAGCGCACGCCGCCACCCTCCCGATGGTCGTCAAGACCGCGGTGTGGACGCTCGACGCCATGGGGGTGGAGCGCGGCTCCACGCTTCTCGTCCACGGCGCCGGCGGCATGGTCGGCTTCGCGGCGGTGCAGGTGGCCCTGCGGCGCGGCGTTCGCGTCATCGCGACAGCTGGACCGAGCCTCGCGGATCGACTGGAGGAGTTCGGCGCCCTTGTCACTCCTTATGGAGAGGGAATGCCCGATCGGGTGCGCGCCCTAGCCGGTGGCGACGTGGACCTGGTGCTCGACACCCCGCGCCCCAGCCCGGGAACACTGGCCGAACTCATCGCGCTCGCAGGCGGTGTGCCGTCCCGTGTCGTCACCATCAGCAACCACGACGAAGCGCGACAGCTCGGCGCCCGGGTCAACCTCGACCTGCTCCTCGCCTCCGGCGCGTTTCCGGACGCCGGCGTCGTCGCGGAGTACGCCGAACTCGCAGCCAGAGGCGAGTTCCGGCTCCCCATCGCGGGCACGTTCCCTTTCAGCGACTGGCGCGAGGCCATGGAGGCGAGCGTTTCGGGCGCACCCCACGGCAAGCTCGTCGTGCTGCCGCCCCAGGAGGCGCCCACGTCCTGATCACGACGGCCGCTTTCGATCCCAGACATCACACCCAGATCGCACACCAACGTGTAATGCAGGCTTTGTCAGTTGTTGGGGCTGCCGTCGTTCCGAGCGCCGAGCCACATCGGCACGCGGCGCCGGATACCTAGAAGGAAGAGACCGATGGTGGACAACGCAGCGATGACGACTCCGAGCGCCGGAACCCAGGAGGCGAGTGCCTTGCCACCGATGGCGAGCCCGACGCCGGCGAGGAACCCCAGTGCGACGAGGCCTCCGAACCGGGCGAGGCTCTGGCCACCCAGGTAGGCTCCGCCGACGAGCGCTACTGCGGTAACGAGCGCGGCGACGCCGAGTCCGAGCGCGGGCATCGTGTCGTCGTGGATGAGGAGGCCGATGAGCGCGACGACAGCGCCGACCGCGTAGCCGCTGAGCATCGTGTAGGTCAGCACGCGGGTCCACCGGTTGATCGTGCGTGCGCTCAGCCGATAACCGCGCGGCGGACGTTTCGTGGGCGCTTTGGATGACCGCCCGGTGGAGGCCGGGTTGCCGCGCTTACGCGATTTGCGTTGAGCCATCGACGTCACTCTAGCGGCGAAGCCGAACGGGAAACGATGGTGGTTTCACTCGGTGCGCTGGTCCACAACGTCGGATCAGATCGGGGCCATGTCCGTGAATCGGGAGTACATGCCCTGGAAGGCCACGGTGACCGTTCGGGTGGGGCCGTTTCGGTGCTTGGCGACGATGAGGTCGGCCTCGCCGGCGCGGGGGTTGTCCTTCTCGTAGGCGGACTCGCGGTGAAGCAGGATGACGACGTCGGCGTCCTGCTCGATGGAGCCCGACTCGCGGAGGTCGCTCAGCGCGGGGAGCTTGTCCGCTCGCTGCTCGGGACCACGGTTCAGCTGTGACAGGGCGATGACCGGAACCTGCAGCTCTTTGGCGAGGAGCTTGAGCGCACGCGAGAACTCACTGACCTCCTGCTGGCGGCTCTCGACGCGCTTGCCGCTGGTCATGAGCTGCAGGTAGTCGATGATGACCATCTTGAGGCCGACGCGCTGCTTGAGCCGGCGGCACTTGGCGCGGATCTCGACGAGGGTCATGTTGGGGCTGTCGTCGATGTACAGCGGGGCGTCGTTGATGCGGCCGCGGGTGGATGCGATGGTCGTCCAGTCGCGGTTGTCGACGGTTCCCTTGCGCATGTTCTGCAGCGGGACGGTCGCCTCGGCGGAGAGGAGGCGCATCGCGATCTCGCTGCGCCCCATCTCGAGGGAGAAGAAGATGGTGGGCATGTCGTGCTTGATCGCCGCCGCGCGTGCGAAGTCGAGCGCGAGCGTCGACTTACCGAGTGCGGGTCGGGCGGCCACGATGACCATCTGGCCGGGATGGAGCCCGTTGGTCAGCTCGTCCAGCTCGGCGAAGCCGGTGGGGACGCCGGTCATCGATCCGTCCTTGTGCTTCGCCGCCTCGATCTCGTCGATCGCGACGGTGACAGCCTCGGTGAGCGGGACGTAGTCCTCGGTCTCCTGCGTTCCCGTCACCGAGTAGATCTCGGCTTGCGCGTTATTGACGAGGTCGAGAACCTCGCCCTCGGCCTTGTAACCCATCTGCGTGATGCGCGTGCCGGCCTCGACGAGCCGCCGGAGTAGCGCCTTCTCGCCGACGATGTTGGCGTAGTAGCCCGCGTTCGCCGCGGTCGGGACGAGGCTCGTCAGCGTGTGGAGGTACTCGGCGCCACCGGCGCGGGAGAGCTCGCCGATCTTGGTCAGCTCGTCGGTGACGGTGATGACGTCGGTCGGCTCGCCGTGCGAGTACAGCGACAGGATCGCGTCGTAGATGATCTCGTGCTTGGGGATGTAGAAGTCGGTGCCGCGGATGACCTCGACGACGTCGGCGACGGCGTCCTTGCTGAGCAGCATTCCACCGAGGGCGCTCTGCTCGGCGAGGAGGTCGTGCGGCGGAGTGCGCTCCGGCGAGCGGGCGTCGCCCGGGTCACGACCGTCGGCGAGACCGATATGGGCGATCGACACGTTCACTCCTCTACTGGTCCGTTGCCTCGGGGCACGACGAAGCCGTCGTGGGGTCGTTCGACGCTTTCGCGTGGACGAGTTCCCTCGGGTCGATTGTCGGGACGACCTCCGACATCGCCGCTCCTCGCGGCTGCCGTCCGTCGACGTCGATCAACCCTACGAACCCCTGTCCGCGGTGACAACTCAGCCTGTGGATAAAACTGGGGAGAATGTGGGCGAAACGCCGTAGAGCGTGTGTAGAAGGTGTGTGGAACCCTGTGGAGAAAAAAGAACTTTCGGAGCGGATATATCCGCTGAACAGCAGTTTTACTATCCCCAGGCTGTGTGTAAAAACTTCCTTGAACCCTGTGTTCAAGCTTGCTTCGGAACGATCACGCCCTGTGCACAGAACGGGGGAAAACAGCCTTAACGAAAGGTAGCGGCGGGCCTTCGCCCGCCGCTACACTTCTGCTTCGTCGCGCCTACTTGGCAGCGACCACCTGGAGGCTGATGACGGCCGAGAGGTCGTCGTGCAGACGCACGGTCGCCTCGTGGTCGCCGACGACCTTGATGGGGTTCGGAAGCTCGATCTTGCGCTTGTCCAGCTCGCCGATGCCGGCCGCCTTGACGGCGTCCGCGACATCGCCGGTCTTGACCGAACCGAAGAGACGGCCCTCGCGGCCCGCCTTGACGGTCAGCTTGACCTTGGTCGCCTCGAGCTTGGCCTTGAGGTCCTGAGCCTGCTCGACGGTGTGCAGCTCGCGAGCGGCGCGGGCCGCCTTGATCTGCTCGACCTGCTTCTCGCCACCACGCGACCACGCGATTGCGAAGCCCTGCGGGACGAGGTAGTTACGGGCGTAGCCGTTCTTGACGTCGACGACGTCACCGGCCGAGCCGAGGCCGGTGACCTCGTGCGTGAGAATAACCTTCGACATGTCGTTGCTCCTTAGCGGCCAGAGCCGGCGTAGGGGAGGAGCGCCATCTCGCGCGCGTTCTTGACCGCGCGGGCGATGAGTCGCTGCTCCTGGACGGAGACACCGGTGATGCGACGGGCGCGGATCTTTCCACGCTCCGAGATGAACTTACGCAGGGTGGCGACGTCCTTGTAATCGATGACGCCCACGCGAACGGACTTCGCGGGAGCGGCGTTCTTGCCGTCCTTGCCCTTGCGGATCGGCTTGCGGCGGTCGCCGCTCGACTTTCCAGCCATGGTTTCCTTTGCTTTCCGCCCGGCCCGGCCTCCGGCCGGCGGGCTGATGATGTGTGCCCCTCTGCGGAGGAGCGAGTCTCGTTAGAAGGGGGTCTCGTCGTTGTAGGAGCCCGGAGTGTTCCAGACATCCGCACCGGCGGAGGGATCCGCCGGAGCCGATGCGGCCCACGGCTCCTCGACAGCAGGCGAACCTCCGCCGAAGCCACCCGGGCCACGTCCGCCTCCGGACGACTGCGTGCGGGTGATCTGAGCGGTGGCGTAGCGCAGCGACGGGCCGATCTCATCGATCTCGAGCTCGATGCTGGTGCGCTTCTCGCCTTCCTTCGTCTCGTAGGAGCGCTGCTTGAGGCGGCCCTGCGCGATGACGCGCGACCCCTTGGTCAGCGAACCGGCGACGTGCTCTGCGAACTCGCGCCAGACGCTGGCGCGGAGGAACAGAGCCTCACCGTCCTTCCACTCGTTCGCCTGACGGTCGAACGTGCGGGGGGTGGACGCGATGGTGAAGTTGGCGACAGCCAGCCCGTTCTGCGTGTAGCGCAGCTCGGGATCGGCGGTGAGGTTCCCCACCACGGTGATGACGGTCTCGCCGGCCATGGGACTAGGCGCCGGCCTTCTCGGAGGTGGCAGCCTTGCGGGCGGCCTTCTCGTCGGCACGCTTCTGAGCGGCGGCGACCTGAGCGATCGCCTCCTCGGCGCGGAGGACCTTGGTGCGCATGACGGCCTCGCTGAGCTTCAGCTGGCGGTCGAGCTCCTTGGTCGTGTCGCCCTCAGCGGTGAGCTGGACGACGGCGTAGATGCCCTCGGACTTCTTGTTGATCTCGTAAGCCAGGCGACGACGTCCCCAGATGTCGACGTTGTCGATCGTTCCACCGTCGTTCCGGACGACGTTGAGGAACTTGTCAAGGCTCGGAGCCACGGTGCGCTCATCGATCTCGGGATCGAGGATGACCATCAACTCGTACTGATGCATGACTAACCCACCTCCTCTGGTCTCAGCGGCTGCAGACGTTCTGCAGCAGGAGGGTGTCATAGACGCGCCCAGGGCAGGACTCTGCCCGGGCAACTTCCCTAGAGTAACGGATGCGGGTGCGGGGCGCCAGCCGGCGGTGATCTCGGTCATGCCTCCACCCTCGCCGGGCCGGCTCGTCCGCGAGCCCGAAAACCCGCATCTGTGGAAAACCGAGCGATCGGGAGATCTGTGGACGGAATCCCTCAGTCTGCGCCGATCGCCGCGTTCGCCGCCGTCTGCGCCTTCTTCAGGGCGTCCGCCACCGGGATGCGCCCCAGGAACATCTCCTCGAACACGGGCCCGAACGCATCCTGCGCCTTCGCCCACCCAGCGCCCTGCGGTGCTTGCACGCTGCCGTTCTTCAGCACCTCGTAAAGCGGTGAGACGTCGACGTCCTTCCTCTTCCAATAGTCGAGGAACCCCTGCTGGGCCGCGACCACCGCGGGCGAGGCGGAACCGTCCTCGCCGATCGCCGCCGAACCCTCGGCGCTTCCGAGCCACAGCAGCACTTTGGCAACCGCCTCGGGGTGCTTCGAATGCGCATTGCCGGCGGCGATCACGCCGTTGGTCACGCTGATCGCGCCGGCAGGGCCGGCCGGAAGCGGAGCCACGCCCCAGCGGAACGACGCGCCCTGTTCGACGTTCGCCAGGTTGTACGAGCCGGTCTGGAACAGCGCGAGGCGGCCCTGCGTGAACTGGTCGCGGCTGAAGTCGCCGTTGGTGTTCGTGTCCGCCGCCGATGGTGCGACGTGGTACTTGTCGATCAGGTCGACGACGTACTGGAACGCCTGCCTGCCCTGCGGGGTGTCGAAGACGAAGCGGTCCCCCTTCTGCAGCGCGGCGCCGTTCGACCCGAGGTAGTTGATGTAAATCGCGTTCAAGTCGTTGGCCGCGTTGTAGCCGTACTGCACGATGTGCTGCGGGTCGAAGCCGGGGTCGGCCGCCGTGTGGCCCGCCGCATCCAGCGTCAGCTTCTGCAGCACGGGGAGGAGGGTGTCCGACGCGCGATCGGGCGACCAGTGGAGGCTGCCCAGCGACGCCGGGTCGACGCCCGCCTTCTTCAGCAGGTCGGCGTTGTAGAAGACTCCGATGCCCGGGTCCGCGAGCTGGGGAACGCCCCACAGCGATCCGTCGAGCGTGTACTGCTTCACGACGTTGGGCTGCCAGCGCTTCGAGGCTCCGGATCCCAGGGTCTTGCCGACGTCGACCAGGTCGCCGCCCGTCGCATAGTCCTCGAAGTTGCCGGCGTTCACCCAGAAGACGTCGTCGGCGTCGCCGGCGGCGACATCGGTGCGCAGCTTCGTGAAGTAGTCCGCCCACGGCACGAGCACCGTCTTCACGTCGATGTCGGGGTTCTTCTTCTCGAACTCGGCGAACGAGGTTCGATAGGCCTTCTGCACCTGCTCGTCCCACAGCCGCACCGTGACCGTCTGCTTCGCCGGCTGCGCAGATCCCGCGACAGCTGTCGTGATGCCGACCGCGGCGACCAGCACGACGAGACCCGCCACCGATGCCGCGATGACAGTCGAGCGCTTGGCCATGTCAGATCCTCCTCTACCGGAAGCCGGTGATCGTGATGGACCGCACGAAGCGCTTCTGGAAGATCAGGAAGAGCACGACGAGCGGCACGATCGCCAGCGTCGTCGCTGCCATGACAACTGTCCAGTTGCCGTTGTACTGGGATTGGAGGCTAGCAGTGGCGACGGTGGCCACCCGCCACGTGTTACCGCTTGTGATGACGAGCGGCCACAGGAAGTTGTTCCACTGGCTCACCGCCGTGATCAGCACGAGCGTCGCGATGATCGGCCGGGAGAGCGGGACGACGATCTCCACGAGGATGTCCAGGGTGGATGCGCCGTCGAGCCGGGCGGCGTCGATGAGCTCCTGCGGGATCCCGCGGAAGTACTCGCGGAGTAGGAAAACCGCGTACGGGCTCCCGAAGGAGAAGGGGAGCACGAGGCCCCAGAACGTATCGCGCAGTCCCAGCTGCGCCATCATCAGGTACAGCGGGATGACGAGAACGATCGCCGGCACCATGAGCGTCGCGAGGTATACCCAGAACAGCGCATCCCGTCCGGGGAAGTCGACGCGGGCGAACGCGTAGGCGGCCATGATCGAGAAGACCAGCTGGAACACCAGGATGAACACGGTGACGAGCGCCGTGACGAGGAGCGCCCGGCTGAAACCGGCCGGGCCGGTGAACAGCGAGACGAGGTTGTCGAGCGTCCACGGATCGGGCGGCGTCAACGCGGGCGTGCGAGCGAACTGGGCCGGCGTCTTGAAGGCCGTCATCGCGCTGAGCAGGAAGGGCGCGAGCGTCACCGCCGCGCCGACCAGCAGCAGGAGGTAGACGCCGACCGTCCGGAGGACCCGCCTACCCGAGGTCATAGGTCGTCCTCCTGCGGAAGTACAGCTGCTGCCCGACGGTGATCGCCACCAGCAGCACGAGCAGCACCACGGCCATGACGGATGCCCGCCCGAGGTCGAACGACTGGAAGGCCTCCGTGTAGATGCGGTTCGCGACCACATCCGTCCGGTGCTCCGGCCCGCCGCCGGTGAGCGCATAGATCTGGTCGAAGAGCTGGAAGGTGGCGATCACGCTCGTGACCAGCACGAAGAACATCGTCGGCCGGAGCAGGGGCAGCTTGATCCGCCAGAACAGGGCGACCGGACCGGCGCCGTCGATGCGTGCGGCCTCCACGATGTGGTTCGGGATGTTCAACAGCCCGGCGAGGAAGAAGAGAGTGACGTAGCCGACGTTCGTCCAGATGACCACAGCCGCCGCGGCGGGCAGCGCGAGCACGGGGTCCGTCAGCCACTCGACACGCACACCGAGCAGCGCGTTGAGCGCACCGCCCGTCGGGGCGAAGATCCACTTCCACACGACCCCCAGCGCCAGGGGCGCGCAGATCCAGGGGAGGGCGTAGATCGTGCGCAGCACGGCCGAGCCGGGGAGTCCACGCGTCAGCAGCGATGCGCCGAACAGCCCGAGCGCGGTCTGGACCGGGATGACGATCACCACGAACACCGCCGTCACCAATAAGGCATTGCCGAAGACGGGATCGGTCAGAACCGAGGCGTAGTTGGCCAGCCCGGCGAACCGCAGCGGGTGGATGAGATCCCAGCTCTGGAAGCTGAGCCACACCACCACGAGCACCGGCAGCACGAGGAAGCACGCGACGCCGAACAGACTCGGCGCGAGCAGTGCGTAGCCGATGACGGCATCCCGTCGGCGCAGCGCGCGGGAGCGGGAACGCTGGGTCAGCGGTTCTCCCACCACGTGAGGAGACGCCGCGTGGCCTCCTCCTCGCCCAGGGGTCCCTCGTCGAGTCGCAGTTCGAGGAGGAACCTCATCGCCTGACCCACCTCCCTGCCCGGGCGGATGCCGAGGATGCTCATCACCTGCTCTCCGTTCAGATCCGGGCGCACCGCATCCATCTCCTCCTGCTCCCGGAGTTCGCGGATGCGCGTTTCGAGGTCATCGTAGGCGAAGCCCAGACGGTCGGCCTTCCGCCGGTTACGGGTCGTGACGTCGGCCCGCGTGAGCATGTGCAGGCGTTCGAGCTCGGGTCCGGCGTCGCGGACGTAGCGCCGCACGGCCGAGTCGGTCCAGTGCGCGTCGGCGTAGCCGAAGAACCGCAGGTGCAACTCGATCAGCCGGGCGACGGAGTCGATGGTCGACTTGTCGAACCGCAGGGCGGTGAGCCGCTTCTTGGCGAGCTTCGCGCCGACGACGTCGTGGTGATAGAAGCTGACCGCCCCGCCGGGCTCGAAGCGGCGGGTCGCCGGCTTGCCGATGTCGTGGAGGATCGCGGCCAGACGCAGCACCAGATCGGGTGCCTCGCCGGGATGCCGCTCCTTCTCGTATCCGATCGCCTGGTCGAGCACGGTGAGGCTGTGCTGGTAGACGTCCTTGTGGTGGTGGTGCTCGTCGGCCTCCAGCCGGAGCGCGGGGATCTCGGGGATCACCTCATCGGCCAAGCCGGTCTCCACGAGCAGTTCGAGCCCCCGCCGCGGCTCGTCCGCCATCAGCAGCTTGCTCAGCTCGTCGCGGACGCGCTCGGCGCTGACGATCTCGATCCGCTCGGCCATGGACGACATGGCCTCCCGCGTGGCCTCGTCGACCGTGAATCCCAGCTGTGCAGTGAAGCGCGCGGCCCGCATCATCCGCAGCGGGTCGTCGCCGAAGGAGATCTGGGGGCTGCTCGGTGTGGTGATCACCCCGGCGATGAGGTCCTCGACACCGCCCGAGGGGTCCACCAGGCGCACTTCCGGCAGCCGGAGGGCGAGCGCGTTGACCGTGAAGTCCCGGCGCAGCAGGTCGCCTTCGAGGGTGTCGCCGAACTCCACCTCCGGCTTGCGAGTGGTGCCGTCGTAGCTGTCGCTGCGGTAGGTGGTGATCTCGACGGTGTCATCGCCGAGCCGAGCGCCGATCGTGCCGTACTTGCGGCCGACATCCCAGATCGCATCGGCGATGGGCCCGACGACCCGAACGATGTCGTCGGGGCGGGCGTCCGTGGTGAAGTCGAGATCGTGCACCGGCCGGCCGATCAGGGCGTCGCGCACGGGGCCGCCGACGAGCGCGAGCTCGTGCCCGGCGGACTGGAAGGCGTCGGCGAGACGGGCGACCGACGGCGTGCGTGCGAGGTCGCCGAGGCGTTCGAGGGATTCGGCGACGCTCTGCATGGTGCCCCAGTTTAACGGCCCTCCTCGCCGGCCTCTCAGCAGGCGGCCTCTACAATCGACCACATGGAGGCCGAGTCGGGATCGCGCGTCGACGCATGACGGCAACCTCCCCCACCCTCCGGAGGGGTGCGTCGCTCCGCGCCCGTCTGCGTGTGACGGCGGCAGCCGTCGCCGTCGGGGCGCTCGCCGTTCTCGCGGGCGTCGCGTATCCCTCAGGTGCGGCGGAAGCGGTCACGCCGGCTCCGAAGGCCGCGGCCGGGACGGAGCTGACCGCATCCATCACCGCTGATGACGCGGGAGTTTTGACGCCGGGCAAAGACCTCGGGGTCTCGGTCACCGTCTCGAACCCGACCGACACCGCTTTCCAGTCGGGCACCGTCTCGCTCTGGGTCGATCCGGCGGCGCAGAACGACCGGAAGGCGCTGGCCTCGTGGCTCGCATCCACCGACTCCGTGTCCGGCGCCGTCGACCTCGGCAAGGCGCAGCTGAACACGCTCGAACCGGGCTCGAGCACGGTGGTGCGCGTAACCGCGCCCGCGGCCTCGCTCCCGTTCGCCGGTCGCACGTCGTCGGCCGTCTTCGGAATCGGCGCCTCGGTGCATGCCGGATCCTCGGACGCGACCGCGCGCGGCTCCGCCGTCTGGTACCCGGGCGGCACCGCAAAGCAGGCCAGCGTCAACGTCGCTCTGCCGATCGTCACGCCGTCCGGCACGAACGGGATCATCGCGGCAGACGACCTCGCGACCTACACGGCGCCCAACGGCATCCTCACCCGCGAACTCGACGGCCTCGCCGGGCACACCACCGTCACGGTCGGCATCGACCCGATGATCATCGCCTCGATCCGAGCCCTCGGCAACGCGGCCCCGGCGAGCGCGCTCGACTGGCTGGAGCGGCTGGCCGACCTGCCCAACGAAACCTTCTCACTGGGTTACGGGGATGCGGACCTCGCCGGCCAACTCCAGGCGGGCCTCCCGACGCCGCTGCAACCGACCTCGCTCTCGTACGCGATCGACCCGAAGAACTTCACGCCGGCGCCCACACCCGTGGGGGAGCCGGCCACGGCAACGCCGACCCCCGCACCGAAGACTTCGACGTCGACGCCCAGCCCCACGCCGACCACCAGCCCCGGGCCTGTGCTGCCGACGATGGATGAGCTGCTCGCCTGGGACTACACCCTCACCGGCATCGGCTGGCCGGGCGACAAGACGGTCCGTCGAGCCGACCTCGCACCGCTCGCGGCCGCCGGCCTGAAGACCACCATCGTCTCCGGCAGCAACACCAACGCGAACGACCTGAGCACGACCCCGAACGCGACCCTGAGCTCAGGAGACAGCCGCATCCTGGCCTCCGACCAGCCGCTGAGCGACGCGCTGCGGCAGGCGATCTCCGCGCCCAGCGACGTCGCGTGGAACTCGGCCATGTCGAAGGTGAACGCTCAGCTGGAGCTCGTCGCGCAGGAGTCCGGTGACGCGCGCCGGCTCCTCGTGGCACTCGACCGCTCCTGGCCGTCGAGCGGAACGCAGTTCGAGCGAACGCTCAACGCGCTGTTCTCCTCGCCGTGGTCGGCTCCCGCCTCCTTCCCGGCGATCGCCGGCGCACCCCAGACCGCCGGTTTCGATCTCGTCGACACCCCGGAGAGCGCCGATCGCATCACCGGCATCCGCGCGCTCATCCAGGACGAGGTCGCGCTGGGCCAGTTCGCCACGGTGCTCGACGACCCCACGACGCTGACCGGCCGTACCCGTTCGGATCTGCTCGCACTGCTCGCGGTCTCGTGGCTGAACCCGCGGACGGACTGGAATACCGCCGTCGCGAAGGAGCGGGCAACGACGGACAAGACGCTTCATTCCATCCGCATCCTGCCGACGGAGAACGTCAACCTCGTGAGCGCCCAGGGGTCCATTCCCTTCACGGTGAGCAACGGCCTCACCGACGAAGCCGTGACGATCGTGCTGACCGCCGCTCCCTCGAACGGCCGGCTCGAGGTCGACCAGTCGACCACCAAGCGCATCGTCAAGGACTCACGCGCGACCGTCCTCATCCCCGTCAAGGCGAAGGTCGGGAACGGCCAGGTCGTGCTGTCGCTGCATCTGTACAGCCCGACCGGCGTGCCCATCGGCGATCCGACCTCGGTGACGGTGGATGTGCACGCCGACTGGGAGGGCATCGGCGCGCTGATCTTCGGCATCCTGCTGGTGCTGCTGTTCGGATTCGGGATCGTGCGGAACATCCTGCGGCGGCGGTCGAAGCGGGCTGAGGATGCCGCCGAGGCGGCCGAGGCCGAAGACGCCGAAGCCGATGCTGTAACCCCGTCAGAGGGTTCCGACTCTGCGGCAGCATCCCCTCCGGAGGAGCGGCCCGGTGGCTAGCGTCGGCCGCGCGAGCGCGCTCCTCGCCTCCGGCACCCTGGTGTCGCGTCTTCTCGGGTTCGCGAAGGCGTGGCTCCTGGTGCAGGCGATCGGCGCGATCAGCTTCGCCGCGAACGCCTACGGCACCGCGACGATCGTCCCCAACAGCGTCTACGCGATCATCGCGCAGGGAATCCTCAACGCCGTCCTCGTCCCGCAGATCGTCCGCGCCTCCGTCAACGCGGACGGCGGCCGCGCGTACATCAACAAGCTCGTCACGCTCGGGATGGTCGTCTTCGCCGCGGTCGCGGTGGTCGCCACATTCCTCGCACCGGTCCTGGTCTCCCTCTTCGGCATCCCCGCCGCCCAGAGGGACCTCGCCACCGCGTTCGCCTACTGGTCGCTGCCGCAGATCTTCTTCCTCGGCCTCTACACGCTGCTCGGCGAGGTGCTCAACGCCCGCAAGTCCTTCGGGCCGTTCACCTGGGCGCCGGTCGTCAACAACGTGATCGCCATCGTCCTGCTCGCGGCCTTCATCCTCGCCTTCGGCACCGCCGCCTCCGGCAAGCACGACAGCGGCTGGTCGTTCTGGATGATCGCCCTGCTGGCCGGCGGTGCCACCCTGGGCGTGGCGGTGCAGGCGCTCATCCTGTTCGTCTTCTGGCGGCGGGTCGGGCTGCGCTTCCGTTTCGACTTCGGCTGGCGCGGGGTGAACCTCGGGACGGCAGGCAAGGCCGCGGGCTGGACGTTCGCCATGCTCATCGCCACCCAGATCGCCGGGCTGGTCGAGACGAACGTCTCCAACTCGGCGGGGGAGGCCAACGCCGGTCCCTTCGTCATGCAGAACGCGTGGCTGATCTTCATGCTCCCGCACGGCATCATCGCCGTCTCCATCGTGACCGCCTTCTACACGCGCATGGCCGAGCACGCGCACCGGGGCGCCACAGCCGACTTCCGTCAGGACTTCTCGTCGGCGGCGCGGTCGATCATGTTCCTCATCGTCTTCTCGTCAGCGGCCCTCATCGTCACGGCCTACCCGATCGCTCGCGTGTTCACCGGCGACTACCAGGCGATGGGGCTCGTCCTCATCGCGTACCTGGTCGGTCTCGTGCCCTTCTCCCTCGTCTTCATGGCGCAGCGGGCCTTCTACTCGCTGGGGGACACGCGCACGCCGTTCTTCTTCACCCTGGCCCAGGTCGCCGTCATCCTCGCCGGCGTGCTGCTCTGCTTCCTGGTGCCCGCCCCGAACCGGGCTGCCGCCGTCGCCCTGGTCGTCTCGATCGCCAGCTTCGTGCAGGCGATCCTGGCCTTCGCCCTGCTGCGCCGGCGGACCGGGGGAGTGGATGGGGCGCGCATCCTGAGCTCGCTCTGGCGCTTCCTCGTCGCCGCCCTCGCCGCCATGGCCGCCGGCGCGGGCTTCCTCATCATCCTCGGCGGTGTCGAGAAGGGGGCGTTCCCGGTGAGTGGCCCGATCGCGGCCGTCGTCGCCACGGCGATCGTCGGCGTGGTCATGCTCGTCGTCTACGTCGGCTTCCTGGGGATGCTGCGATCGCCCGACCTGGAGGCCGGTCTTGCGCCCCTTCTGGGCCGCGCCGGAAGGCGTTCACGCACGCCCAGGTGACACGGAATAGCATCCGCCTAGGATGTGTTCTACAGGTCGACGCCTCCAGACGAAGGTGTCGCGATCAGGTCAAGGAGTTCCGCCGTGCGGCAGATCATCATCATCGGTTCCGGCCCTGCCGGTTACACCGCGGCCATTTACGCGGCCCGCGCCAATCTGAAGCCGCTGCTGATCGCCTCCTCGGTCGAGGCCGGCGGTGAGCTGATGAACACTACGGAGGTCGAGAACTTCCCGGGGTTCCCGGAGGCCGTCATGGGCCCGGACCTCATGTTCAAGATGCAGGCGCAGGCCGAGAAGTTCGGCACCGAGATCGTCCTCGACGACGTCGTCTCCGTCGACCTGACCGGTGAGGTCAAGCGCGTCACGCTCGGATCGGGCGCCGTGCACGAGGCTCTCGCCGTGATCTTCGCGACGGGGTCCGCGTACCGCAAGCTGGGCCTGGAGGACGAAGAGCGCCTCTCCGGCCACGGCGTCTCCTGGTGCGCCACTTGTGACGGGTTCTTCTTCCGCCAGCGCACGATCGCTGTCGTCGGCGGCGGAGACTCGGCGATGGAGGAGGCCACCTTCCTCACCCGATTCGCCGACAAGGTGTACGTCATCCACCGTCGCGACTCGCTGCGCGCCTCCAAGATCATGCAGGACCGCGCGTTCGCCAACGACAAGATCGAGTTCATCTGGAACTCCGAGGTCGTGGCGATCGGCGGCGACGAGCAGGTGCAGAACATCACCCTCCGCAACCTGGTCACGGGCGAGGAGAGCGAGCTGCAGCTGCACGGTCTGTTCATCGCGATCGGCAACGACCCGCGCGTCCACCTGGTCCACGGTCAGCTCGACCTGACCCCCGAGGGTACGATCGCGGTCGACGGCCGGAGCTCGAAGACCAACCTGCCCGGCGTGTTCGCCGCGGGTGACGTCATCGACCCGACCTACCGCCAGGCGGTCACCGCCGCAGCGTCCGGTACGGTCGCCGCGCTCGACGCGGAGCACTACCTGACGACGCTTCCCCAGAACTTGCTCGACAGCGCAGCGGATGGCGCGTCGGGTGACCTCGAACTCACGACCACCGCATAAGGAGATACAAGAAAATGTCAGCAGCACGTTCGGTTACGGACTCCAGCTTCGAGCAGGACGTCCTCAACAGCGAGAAGACCATCCTGGTGGACTTCTGGGCTGAGTGGTGCGGTCCGTGTCGCGCCGTCGGCCCGATCCTCGACCAGATCGCCTCCGAGCACGCCGACAAGATCGAGATCGTCAAGCTCAACGTCGACGAGAACCCGCAGACCGCTGCAAAGTACCAGATCACCTCCATCCCCGCGATGAAGGTCTACCAGGGTGGCGAGGTCGTCAAGACCGTCATCGGCGCCAAGCCGAAGCCCGCCCTCGAGGCCGACCTGGCCGCCTACCTGGCGTAGCGCGACCCGTCCTCTTCAGACCCGTCCGGCGCTCACCCGCCGGGCGGGTCTTTTTCGTACCCGGCGACGCACGATTTTCTCCGCAGTGCGTCGCCCCCATAGCATGGCTCAACGGCAGAGAAACGGAACTCACACGTGATCGAACAGGGCACTCCGCAGCAGCGGGGCAACAATCTGGACCCGTGGTATCACCACTACGCGCAGCGTACGAGCGGCCTCGCCGCCAGTGAGGTCCGAGCCCTGTTCGCCGTCGCCAGCCGCCCCGAGGTGGTCTCGCTGGCCGGCGGCATGCCGTTCGTCTCCGCCCTCCCGCAAGACCTGGTGGTCGGCGCGATGGATCGCGTCATGCGCGAGCAGGGAGCGGTCGCCCTCCAGTACGGCTCCGGTCAGGGCGTCCCGGCCCTGCGCGAGCAGATCCTCGACGTCATGGCGCTCGAGGGCATCAGCGGCAGCGCCGACGACGTCGTCGTCACCACCGGTTCGCAGCATGCCCTGGAGCTGTTCAGCAAGCTCTTCATCGATCCGGGCGACGTCGTGCTCGCCGAGGGGCCCAGCTATGTGACCGCGATGGTCATCTTCAAGTCGTACCAGGCCGAGGTGGACCACGTCCCGATGGATGCGCACGGCCTCATCCCCGAGGCGCTGCGCGAGCACATCGCGCGGCTGAAGACGGCCGGACGACGCGTGAAGTTCCTGTACACCGTTCCGACCTTCCACAACCCCGCCGGCGTCACCCTGACCTGGGAGCGGCGACTGGAGATCCTCGCGATCGCGCGAGAGAACGACATCCTCGTGCTGGAGGACAACCCATACGGGTTGCTCTACTTCGAGGAGAAGCCGCCCGCGGCGATGCGCTCGGTCGAGAAGGACGGCGTCGTCTACCTGGGGACGTTCTCCAAGACGCTGGCTCCCGGGTTCCGGGTGGGCTGGGCCCTGGCGCCGCACGCCATCCGCGAGAAGCTCATCCTCGCCAATGAAGCGGCTGTGCTGAGCCCGAGCTCGTTCAGTCAGCTGGTGATCTCGGAGTACCTGCAGGACGCGGACTGGAAGGCGCAGATCGACACCTTCCGCGGCGTCTACCGGGAGCGCAAGGAGGCGATGATCTCCGCTCTCAACGAGCACCTGCCCGAGCTGAGCTGGACCGATCCCAACGGTGGGTTCTACGTCTGGCTCACCCTGCCGCCGCACCTCGACTCGAAGGCCATGCTCCCTCGCGCCGTGACCGAGCTCGTGGCCTATACCCCGGGCACGGCCTTCTATGCCGATGGATCTGGTGCTCACAACATCCGGCTGTCGTTCTGCTACCCGACTCCGGAGAACATCAGGGTCGGTGTGCGGCGGCTCGCGAACGTGATCGGCGGGGAGCAGGACCTGCTCGACACCTTCGCCGGCACCGGCCCGCTCGAAGCCTCTCAGCGCCGCAGCCGCACGAGCGCCAACCCTCCGACCGATCTGCGCTAGAGAAAGACCTGATCATGGCAGAAAAATCAGCACTGAATGTCGTCGTCCTCGCCGGGGGGATCTCGCATGAGCGCGACGTCTCCCTGCGCACGGGGCGCCGCGTGGCGGACGGGCTGAACGCGCTGGGCCACACGGTGACCTTCCGCGACCCCGATGCCTCGCTGCTCGCCTTCCTGGAGGAGTCCGCGCCCGACGTCGTCTGGCCGGCGCTGCACGGCGCCAGTGGAGAGGATGGGGCACTGCGCGGCCTGCTGGAGATCACCGGCGTGCCCTTCGTGGGGTCGCGGGCCGACGCCTCCCGTCTTGCCTGGTCGAAGCCGACAGCGAAGACGATCGTCGCCCGTGCAGGAGTCGCGACACCGGAGTCGGTCACCCTTCCGCAGGAGACCTTCCGTGAACTCGGGGCGGGCAGTGTGCTCACGACCGTGCTTTCGGGACTGGACCTCCCGGTCGTCGTGAAACCCGCCCAGGGCGGGTCCGCGCAGGGCGTCACCATCGTGACGTCGGCCGAGGAGTTGCCGCGCGCCATGGTCGACGCGTACACGTATTCGGACGTCGCGCTGATCGAGCGCAAGGTCGAGGGCGTGGAGGTCTCGGTCGCGGTGGTGGATACCGGCGATGGTCCGGAGGCTCTGCCCGCGGTGGAGATCGAACCCGTCGACGGTGTGTACACCTTCGACGCGCGGTACAACGCGGGGGAGACCCGGTTCTACGTGCCCGCACGGCTGGACGAGAAGGTCCTGGAGGCGGTGGCCGAAGCGGCGCGTACCGCGCACAACGCGCTGGGCCTGCGGCATCTCTCGCGAATCGACCTGATCGTCGATGGCGCCGGCACGCCCTGGTTCCTCGAGGCGAACGTGTTGCCGGGACTGACGGAGACGTCCATCATGCCCCAGGCCATCAGCGCCTCCGGGCGCGAGCCGGCCGAGGTGTACGCGGCGCTGGCTGCCGCGGCGATCGCCGACGCCTCTCAGCTGTAGCTGGGTTGCCCGATCTCGTCGAGGATCCGGTTGAGGTCTTGGATGGTGGCGAAGTCGACGACGATCTGACCCTTGCGTGCGCCCAGGGAGATCTTCACCCGAGTGTTCAGCCGATCTCCCAGCTGACCAGCAATTTCATCCAAGTGGCCGCGGTGGCGGCCCGCCGTCGCCTTGGTGCGCGGAGGCTTCGGGGTCTTGCTGGCGGCGGCCTCGGCCGCCCGCACGGAGAGGTCTTCGTTGACGATCTTGTCGGCGAGGCGGATCATCGCCTCCTGGTCGTCACCGAGTGACAGGATTGCGCGGGCGTGCCCTGCGCTGAGCACGCCGGCGGCGACGCGCGCCTGCACCGACGCGGGCAGCTTGAGAAGCCGGATGGTGTTGGTGATCTGCGGACGAGAGCGTCCGATCCGGGTCGCCAGCTCTTCCTGGGTGATGCCGAAGTCGGCCAGGAGCTGTTGGTAGGCGGATGCCTCCTCGAGGGGGTTCAGCTGGCTGCGGTGGAGGTTCTCCAGCAGCGCGTCGCGCAGCATGTCCTCGTCGGCGGTGTCCTTGACCACCGCGGGGATGGAGTCCAGCCCGAGCTCCTTGGTCGCCCGCAGGCGACGCTCGCCCATGATCAGTTCGTAGCGGCCCGGCTCGTCGGGGAGCGGACGCACAACGACGGGCTGGAGAACCCCGACCTCGCGGATGCTCGCGATCAGCTCGTCGAGGGCGTCACGGTCGAACTCGGTGCGCGGCTGCACGCGGTTCGGGACGATGTCGGCGGGGGAGATGCTGGCGAGGCGAGCGCCGGGAACCGCGACCAGGTCGTCCTCGCGCTCCGCGACCGCGACCGATGAGCGGGCGGCGGCGCCTCCCGCGCTGTTATCAGGGAAGAAGACGTCGACGGGACGGGCGGACTGATCGCTGGTGGGGATGAGTGCGCCGATTCCTCGGCCCAATCCGGTGCGCTTCGCTGCCATTAGCGGGGTACTCCTCTTCGTGCGATCTCGGCGGCCGCCTCCATGTAGGAGAGGGAACCGCTGGAGTTGGTGTCGTAGCTGATGACGCTCTGGCCGTAGCTGGGTGCTTCGGAGATGCGGACGGAGCGGGGGATGATCGTGTCGAGCACCTCGTTGGGGAAGTGCTCACGAACATCCGCAGCGACCTGGTGAGCGAGGTTCGTGCGGGAGTCGTACATCGTCAGCAGGATCGTGGACACCTGCAGCCGGGGATTCAGATGGCGCTCGATCAGCTGGATGTTCTTCAGCAGCTGACTCAGGCCCTCCAGCGCGTAGTACTCGCACTGGATGGGGATAAGCACTTCGCTGGCAGCAACGAACGCGTTGATCGTGAGGAGCCCGAGTGACGGCGGGCAGTCGATGAGCACGTAGTCGATGTCGTACTCGTCGAGGAAGCGGTTGAGGGCGCGTGACAGCCGCTGCTCCCGCGCCACCATCGAGACGAGTTCGATTTCGGCGCCGGCGAGGTCGATGGTCGCAGGGACAACGAAGAGCCCATCGAACTCTGGGCTCTTCTGGATCACCTCTTCGAGTTCTCGGTCGTTGACCACAACGTCATAGACGCTGGGTGTTCCTTCACGGTGCTCGACACTGAGAGCCGTCGATGCATTGCCCTGCGGGTCGAGGTCGATCACCAGCACCCGTGCGCCCGATTTGGCGAGCGCCGCGCTCAGGTTGACCACTGTGGTGGTCTTGCCGACGCCACCCTTCTGATTCGAGATGGTGAAGATGCGCGTCTGAGAGGGAAGCGGCAACGTTGTGGATGCGATCACCTGCCGACGGCGGGCCAGGTCCTGAATCTCCTCCGCCAGGGGAGTACCCACGTCAAAGCTGTCGTCGGTCGTGTCGGCATCCGTCACGCTGTCGATCTCACCTACTCCGCCGTGCTCGTCCTGATCGTGCTCGTCCTGATGGGGTTGTTTCACGTGAAACTCGCGTCGCTCCATAATGCGTGGCACCGGCTTCCGGCTGGTCGTCGGCGCACCAGCAGCGCACCCGTGAACCACTCTAACTCGGATGTCCGACGCTTTCCGCGCGGCGCGCAACCTGTGGAGAAGTGTCGTTCCGATCGCGCGCATGGGTAGTGCGGCGTGGTCCGTTTCACGTGAAACGTTGGCCTGTGTCGGCGCTGTCTGCAGCGCGGGGGACGGCCTGTGTCGCTCGGAGTCTCGTCTGATGATGTCCGCCGGGGCGAGACTTGGTGCTGCGCGCGTTTCACGTGAGACCATGATGACGCGGCGACCACCCCACCCAACACCTCGAGGCCTGAATTCACCTACGGAGCCAGCATGGTCGACTGGCCTGAGTGTCTCGAGTCCTGCGGTACTAACGAGTACCCCGCCGGGCCGCTGGGGAATGGGCAGGATCGCGGCGGTCTGGCTGGCGGAGTGCTTGGGCCCCGACCGCCCGGTATCGATCGGGAACCTATTCGTAACTTCACGGGATCCGCGTCACCAATCGCAGATCGCGTCCATACCCGAACGGCCGCTCTTGAGTCGGCGGGGAGCATGTGTGTCTGTCTTGGAGTCCTCCCGCGTCCTGCGCTGGCCCGCTGCTGCGCGCACGCGGCCGGAATCGAAACCGGAGGGCTTGTCCGGGCCAATTCTCGACGAGGAACGGTGGCGAACTGAGGGCTTGCTTTCACGGCGAGCTGAGCGCCGCGCGTCGAATGGTCTGCCAAGCTCCCTCAGCCCTTGCACGTCCGGTCAGACTCCGCCGATCGCATGGCGATGTGTCGGGAATCCGCATCGTTTCACGTGAAACGACATCACGCCTGCCCAGCTTGCCGTGGCTACAGGGCGCGGAGTCCCGCCCCAATCCTCTCGAGCACCCACGGGGCCGTGCCGGTTGCGGACTTCCGCCCCCCCCCCGCAAGGCCGCCGCGAAAGCCCGCGGCGAAAGCGCCACGCAACCCCGACACAAGCCTGCTGCAAAAATCCCTCGACACCCCGCCACGAAACCCCGCCGCAGATGCCTCGCGAAAGCCCCGCCACGCACCCCCTACGCAACCTCGGCACGAAACCCCGCCGCGAAAGCCCCGCGAAACCCCGCCACCCAGGCCTCACGCAACCCCGTCACCCACGCCTTACGCAAACCCGCCACGAAAGCCCGCCACGAAAGCCCGCCACGGAAGCCCGCCACCCACGCCTCAGGAAACCCCGCCACCCACGCCCTACACAACCCCGCGACGAAGGCCGACCGCGGAAGCCCAGCACCCAGCCCTGGTATCAAGGTCCGGCACTGAATCCGGCACAAAGGTCGCTACAGACCGCGCTTCCACTGGAGGTCGCCACTGTCGGCCCGTAAACGGCTGGCGAGAGTCCCGAATACGTCCTCTTCCCGCGATCACAGCCGGCCGTTTCACGTGAAACCTGCGCCGCATCCTGCATGGCGTGCGGCCGACGGTGCACAATGACTCCAAGTGCCGGGCCCAGCGCCGCTAAGACGCAGCCCGTCCTTTACCGTCTGTCCGTCCGTTTCCGTACGTCGAGACATCGGTCACCATGAGCTCGGGAGCTAGTAAACTCCCGCCAATCGCTCACTGGACTCCGGTGGCGCTGAAATCGCGCTCACCTGTCATCTCGCCTTCCGTCACCCCCGAGTAGCACCCGCAGCGGCGCCTCCGGGGCACTGGCGAGTTAGCTCAGGTCGTGGGTAGGCCCAAGAGCTGCAAACCAGGGGAGTCTTTCCATTCGAAGGACTCAGGTCTTCGACGCCCGGTCGGGGGAGGACGAAGCTGAGACGCACCCCCTTACGGCGGTGATCCGCACTTTCCGCCCGCGGAGTCGACACCAGATACAGCCAGAGTCCTGACTCCTCGGCTCCTCGTCCCTGGTCGAAACATGCGGCGGTTCCGCCTTTGGGCGCGCTGGCCGGACCGGACTCGCAGCGCTATAACCGACCGAGCGACTGCCGTCCAACACAGCGAACGTGAAAGTGACCGGCGGACCATCACGCCCCGTCGGCGTTTCACGTGAAACACCGACGCGTCCGAATATGGGCTCGCTGAGGCGGCGAGTGTCCAAGGATCCACGGGCGCCGAACAGCGCAGCGCGCCCTCCACCCGGTCGCCGCACATGCGTTCGGGCCGGTTGCCCCGGCCTCTCGCCTGAACATGCGCCGACGACCATGAGGAACGAGTAGAGCCTGGACTGGGGCACGTACGTTGCGGCAGCCCGCACACGAAGGCACTCGAGGTGCACACGCCGTCCAATCTGGTCGTCTTTCGGGTCCCGTCAGCGGTCGGCGCGGCTCCCCGAGACGAGAGCACGGCCCAGGCCGTCGACGTTGGCATCACTCGAGCGCTGTCACGCTCAAGAGAGAACAGGCCGGCCGCCGGTCAGTCAGCTCCGAGGGGGAGAGTCGACGATGTCGAGAACACGCTCTGTCCGTGTCGTGACCGCGAAACATGCCCAGCAGACTCGAAATCGCGACCGGAGCCATCGTCGAACATCGCCTCAGAATGGCTCTGACACAACTGAAGCACGTGCTCCGGTTGTCAGAGAGGGATCCTAAGCCCGATCGCAGCGCCGCCGGGCGGCCGAGATCAGCGCACGCGAGCGCGAATGACGCGTGTGACTTCTGTCAAGACACCCTCACCGAGGGTCAGAACCTCGATATCGGTCACCTTGTACTTCCGAATCTCCTTGGTCGCGGCTTCGACCTCGGCCGGGGCCGCCGCGCCCTTCATGAGGACAAGCTCACCGCCATCCCGGAGGAGGGGCGCGGTCAACGGAAGGAGCTTGCGGAAGGCGCTGACGGCACGAGCCGTCACCTGGTCGAGCGGATCATCGATCCTCGCGTCCTCGGCGCGCGCCCGGAGGACCGCCACATTGTTGAGACCCAGCTCCGCGACCTGCTCATTCAGCCAGGCGACTCGACGCTCCATCGGCTCGATCAAGACGAAAGACACGTCAGGCCGGGCAATGGCGAGCACCAGCCCCGGCAGTCCGGCCCCGCTTCCGACATCCCCAACTCGCCCCGGCCGAAGCAGGGGAGCGACGATCGCGCAGTTCAGGATGTGACGCGACCACAGGCGGGGGAGTTCCAAGGGTCCGATGAGACCGCGTTCCTCACCCTGTTGCGCGAGGTTGTGCGTGAACTCGCGGGCGAGGTCGATGCGGTCGCCGAAGAGGACGGCCGCCGCCTCGGGTTCGTGCTCGACGTCGGTCACAGTTTCACGTGAAACTAGCTGGCCGTGATGACCGTGTAGCGGTCGCGGCCTTCGCCACGCGAGGTCGACACATAGCCGCGCTCCGATACCACGTCGTGCACGAGCTTGCGCTCGTAAGACGACATGGGAGGAAGGGCAGCCTCCGCTGCCCCCTCATCGAGCCGCTCGATCGCACGGTCGACGAGACGCGCCAGCTCAGCCTGGCGTGCATCGCGAGAGCCGGCGATGTCCAGGATCAAGCGGGAGTACCCGCCGGTCTGGTTCTGCACGGCCAGGCGCGTCAGCTCCTGAAGCGCGGCAACGGTGTCGGCATTGGCCAGGAGCGAGAGGTTGGACGACTCGTCGTCGGTGTTGACCGAGATGTACGCACGACCGTTGCGCGTGTCGATGTCGATGTCGCCGTCGATGTCGGCGATGTCGAGCAGCTCCTCGATGTAGTCGGCCGCGATGTCACCCTCCCGGTCAAGGTCGGCAGCGGTCGGCTCGTCCGTCTCGACAGAGACGGAAGCGTCGTCCGCCACCACCTCGGTGAGGTCGGCGGGATCGGGGGAGGAGGTCTGCACGTCGGTCATCGGTTGAAGATCCTAACTACTTTCCGGCCTGCTTCTTCGCGCGAGCCTTGCTCACCGGCTGAACGCGCTGGACCTGCTTCTTGGGCTGCTCATCGACGGTCAGCACAGTCGCGCCATCCGGCTGGACCAGCTTGCCCTTCTTCGCGAGGCGCGCCTCCCGAGCCTTGGCCGCGTCCGATCCGGGGGTCGGCATGTTGCGGATGACGAGGAACTGCTGACCCATGGTCCACAGGTTCGAGGTCAGCCAGTAGAACATGACACCGAGCGGGAAGGCGAAACCGGAGAAGAGGAAGACGAAGGGGAGCAGGTAAAGCAGGATGCGCTGCTGCTTGAACTGCGGGCTCGCCTTGGTCTCCGGCGACATGTTCTTGGAGACGATCTGCAGCTGCGTGAGGAACTGCGACCCCGTCATCAGAATAACCATAACGGCCGCGATGATCATGACGGCGACCTGCGGGGGGTGCGCGTTCATCGCACCCTGGAAGCTCTGGTGCAGCGGTGCGACTCCGAAGAGCGTCGCATTTCCGAACTGCTGCGCAAGCTCCTCGTTCAGCGGGCCGACACCGGCATGACCGCTCTGGGCGCCGTTGAGCACCTGGAAGAGCGAGAAGAAGACAGGCATCTGGAGCAGCAGAGGCAGGCACGAACTCAGCGGGTTGGTGCCGGTCTTCTTGTAGAGGTCCATCGTCTCGCGCGACATGGCCTCACGAGAGAACTGATCCTTCTTGCCCTTGTACTTGTCCTGGATCTTCTTCAGCTGCGGCGCGATCTCCAGCATTCGTCGCTGGTTCTTGATCTGGCGCACGAAGATCGGGATCAGCGCGGCGCGCACGACGACCGTCAGTCCGACGATGGCCAGCACCCAGGTGATACCCGCAGCCGGGTCCAGCCCCATCTGGGTGAACAGCCAGTGGAAGGCGACGAGGATCAGCTCCACGACCCATTTGATGGGCCAGAGGATGGTACCGATGATGTCCATGTGTTGTTGCTAGGCCCTTCGCTGACTGATGACGCTGCCGTGGGTGGCGGCGACGACGAATCCGAACGGGGTCACCCGATACCGCGGCTTCTTCGCCGGGGGGACGTCGTCGACCCCGCCGGCCGCCCACGGGTGGCACCGGGCGATACGCCGGATGCCGAGGAACGAGCCCACGACCACGCCGTGCTGCTGGATGGCCTGCAGTGCATAGGCCGAACACGACGGGTAGTACCGGCAGACGTCACCGTAGAGCGGCGAGATCACGGCCCGATACGCACGCAGCACCAGCACCGCGGCATTGCGCGGCGCGAGGAGCACTGCTGCGAGCGCGGTGTTCATGAACGGACGCTGCCCTTACTGAGATGACTGCGGCTGGTGAAACGGGACGATGCCCGTGAGAGCTCTTCGTGCAGGCTAGCCCACGGTGCTTGAACGGAGGCTGGCAATGCGCGCACGACCACGTCGAGCCCGGCAGTATCGCCCGGACCCGGAGAGTAGAGCGGAAGCAGATCGTAGGCGGCGGCCTTGAGCCGGCGCCGGACCCGGTTCCGCATGACCGCGTTACCGACCGTCTTGCTCACGATAAAGCCGAATCGCACCACACTGGAGTCCGGATTCGGGCGGATGTACGTGACGGTGGACGCTCCAGTGAAGCGAGCACCGCGTCGTACGGTCGCCCGGTAGTCCGCCCCCCGCGTGATGCGATTGGCTTTCGCGAGCACCGGAAGCGGTTACGCCGAGAGCTTCTCGCGGCCCTTGCGGCGGCGAGCGGAGAGGATGGCGCGACCCGCGCGGGTGCGCATGCGCAGACGGAAACCGTGGGTCTTCGCACGCTTGCGGTTGTTCGGCTGGAAAGTTCTCTTGCTCATATCTATCTCCGTGGTGGTCTCTTCACAGGCCTGTGCTGAGAGAAAGAGCCAGCACGGGGAGGCCAGGAAAGTTACAGGGCAGCCGGAACGGCCGCAAGTCAACTGATTAAAACTACGGCCTGGGGTGGGACGAGGTCAAACCGATCGAGTCAAATCCACTGATTATGCACGGTATTAGCAGGGAAGCGATGGCCGACGCGCCGACGTATGCCGCCGATCGGATTTGATCGCTCTTCTGTGGACAAGTTACCGTGAGGTCGAAAGTTATCCCCAGGCCATGCCAATTCTGGCCGGAGATCGCTACGGTATTGCTCACACAGCGGTGGATAACTCTGTGAATACCCACCGGCGGCATCCGAAGCCGCCAACCCGACGAGAGTCACCGGGGGTCGACTCGTCCCCTCGTCGGGCTGACGGCATCCGCAACACAGACGAAGACGGGGAACGATGGCAGGCGGCGAAGAGTCCATAGCTGCGGCATGGCAGGACGTGCTCGGAAAGCTCGAGACGGACGACCGGATCACCCCGCAGCTGTACGGGTTCCTCAGCCTGGTCGAGCCCAAGGGCATCATGGCCGGCACCTTCTATCTGGAGGTGCCCAACGAGTTCACACGCGGAATGATCGAGCAGCGCAGCCGGGTCCCGCTCCTCCACGCGATCGGCTCGCTCGACGACGAGCTCCAGGTCAACACCTTCGCGATCGTGGTCAACCCCGAGATCCAGCAGGACACGATGGCCGGCCCTGCGCCGGAGACCGAATCGGCGCCCTCTTATGTCGAGCAGGCCGCTCCGGTCATCTCGACGCCCACCGAGATCACGGCACCGCCGCGTGGCGGCGACACCCGGCTCAACGCCAAGTACAGCTTCGACAACTTCGTCATCGGCCAGTCCAACCGTTTCGCGCACGCGGCCGCCGTTGCCGTGGCCGAGGCGCCGGCCAAGGCCTACAACCCGCTCTTCATCTACGGCGACTCGGGCCTCGGCAAGACACACCTCCTCCACGCCATCGGCCACTACGCGATGAGTCTCTACCCGGGGATCCGCGTCCGATACGTCTCGTCGGAGGAGTTCACGAACGACTTCATCAACTCGATCGCGAACAACCGCGGCTCGTCGTTCCAGGCGCGCTACCGCAACATCGACATCCTGCTGATCGACGACATCCAGTTCCTCCAGAGGGCGGTCGAGACGCAGGAGGCGTTCTTCCACACCTTCAACACGCTCCACGACCACAACAAGCAGGTGGTCATCACCTCCGACCTCCCGCCCAAGCACCTCACCGGCTTCGAGGACCGCATGCGGTCGCGCTTCGAGTGGGGCCTGATCACCGATGTCCAGGTACCGGACCTCGAGACCCGCATCGCGATCCTCCGCAAGAAGGCGCAGAGCGAGAAGATCCAGGTTCCCGACGACATCCTGGAGTTCATGGCCTCGAAGGTCTCGAGCAACATCCGTGAGCTCGAGGGGACGCTCATCCGCGTCACCGCCTTCGCGAGCCTCAACCGCACCCCGGTGGACATGCCACTCGTTCAGACTGTCCTGAAGGACCTGATCACGCTCGACGACGACAACGTCATCGCGCCGACGGACATCATCACCAACACCGCCGAGTACTTCAAGCTCAGCGTCGACGACCTCTACGGCTCCAGCCGGTCGCAGGCGGTCGCCACCGCCCGGCAGATCGCCATGTACCTGTGCCGCGAGCTGACGAATCTCTCTCTGCCCAAGATCGGCCAGCTGTTCGGCGGCCGCGACCACACCACGGTCATGTACGCGAACAAGAAGATCAGCGAGCTCATGAAGGAGCGGCGCTCGATCTACAACCAGGTCACCGAGCTCACGAGCCGGATCAAGCAGAATCACCGCTACGGCAAGTAGCGACGCGCCCCTCTAGCGCAGAACTTATCCACATATCCATCCCCAGAGTGGGGACAAAGCGTTATTAACACTTGTGGATAACTTGTGGAGAGCTTCCGGAGAACCACACGTTTAATGGGGACTGCGCTCGCGATGCTGTGAAAAGGCGTCGCTCGGCCCCACCCCTGCGGATCGTTGTGAACAGCCGGAATCCTCAGGTCATCAACAAGTCACCGACGTGTAGTTCCCTGTGATCGCGCGGCCTCAACAGAGTTATCCACATTTTCCACAGCGGTTAACACGATTACTCCTTAACTCTTTTCAATGAGGGCAGACGACAACCTCAAGGGGTCGAGGGAGCACCGCATCCGCGTCACAGGGCAGGCGCTAGGATTTGTGACGTCCGTGACCGTCAAGCCGACAGAGGTGACTTCGTGAAGTTCCAAGCCAATCGGGATGTGTTCAGCGAGGCTGTCTCCTTCGCGGTGAAGCTCCTGCCGCAGCGGACGACCCTGCCCATCCTGAGCGGTGTCCTCATCGAGACGACGGACAACGGACTCCAGCTGTCGTCATTCGACTACGAGGTATCTGCGCAGACGGAGATCGCCGCAGAGGTCGAAGAGCCCGGACGTGTCCTGGTCTCCGGTCGCCTCCTCGCCGAGATCGCCTCGAAGCTTCCGAACGCACCGGTGCAGTTCTCGACCGAGGAGTCGAAGATCGTCGTCCGTGCCGGATCGGCGAACTTCACCCTGCTGTCCATGCCTGTCGAGGAATACCCGAGCATCCCGCAGGTCGGCGGCGATGCCGGGCTGGTGCCCGCGGAGGAATTCGCCGAAGCCGTCGCACAGGTGGGCGTCGCCGCCTCGCGCGACGATGTGACACCCGTGATCACCGGCGTGCAGCTCGAGGTCGGCGACAACACGCTGGGGCTCGTCGCCACCGACCGGTACCGTGTCGCCGTTCGCGAGATCGACTGGGACAACGGCACCACGTCCGGTGAGCCCGTGACCGCGCTCGTTCCGGCCCGGACGCTCACCGAGATCGGCAAGACCTTCGGGCATAGCGGCAACGTCTCGATCTCCATCACCAACCGCGACGACCGTGAGTTGATCGCGTTCACCGCGGACAGGAAGACCGTCACGTCGCTCCTGATCAAGGGCAACTTCCCCCCGGTGCGCCGGCTCTTCCCTGAGCAGGTCGACAACTACGCGGTGATGAACACCGCCGAGCTCATCGAGGCGACACGCCGAGTCGCTCTCGTCCTCGAGCGCGAGGCCGCGCTCCGCTACACCTTCACCGCCGACGGGCTGACGCTGGAAGCGATCGGATCCGAGCAGGCGCAGGCATCCGAGAGCATCGACGCTCTTCTCACTGGCCAGGAGACGGTGGTTTCATTGAAGCCGCAGTTCCTGCTCGATGGTCTCGGTGCGGTGCACTCGGAATTCGTGCGCATCTCGTTCACCAAGACCGAGAACCCCAACAAGCCGGGCCCTGTGCTCATCACGAGCCAGACGTCCAAGGATCAGGCAGGCGCGGACTCTTACAAGTATCTGCTCCAGCCCAACCTGCTCCTGCGCTAGAACCCGGCGCCGCTGAAGCAAGGAAGAGAAGGACAATCATGCACATCGGCCTCATCGGTCTCGGACGCATGGGCAACAACATGCGTGCCCGGCTCGAGAAGAACGGCATCGACGTCACCGGCTACGACACGAACCCCGAGGTCTCTGACGTCGCGACCGTGGCCGACCTCGTGGCGGCGCTCCCCGCGCCGCGCACGATCTGGGTCATGGTGCCCGCAGGCCAGATCACCGACTCGGTGATCCGTGAGCTCGAACCGCTGCTCGAGAAGGGCGACCTCGTCATCGACGGCGGCAACTCCAAGTTCACCGAGGACTTCAAGCACTCCGAGCTCCTCGCGCCGCGCGGTGTCGACTTCATGGACGTCGGTGTCTCCGGCGGCATCTGGGGACTCGAGAACGGCTACGGCCTCATGGTCGGCGGTTCGGCCGCGCAGGTCGAGCGTGTCATGCCCGTCTTCGACGCGCTGCGCCCGGAGGGTCCGCGCGACGAGGGATTCGTCCACGTCGGCGAGGTCGGCGCCGGTCACTACGCGAAGATGGTGCACAACGGCATCGAGTACGCGCTGATGCAGGCGTACGCCGAGGGCTACGAGCTCCTCGACACGCGCAAGGACATCATCAAGGACGTCACCGGCACCTTCAAGGCGTGGCAGCGCGGGACCGTCGTGCGGTCCTGGCTGCTCGACCTGCTCGTCCGCGCTCTGGAGCAGGACCCGGAGTTCGAGCACATCGAAGGCTACGTGCAGGATTCCGGTGAGGGCCGCTGGACCGTCGAGGAGGCGCTCAACAACGCCGTCCCCGTTCCGACGATCAGTGCCTCGATCTTCGCGCGGTTCGTTTCGCGCCAGGAGGACTCGCCGGCCATGAAGGCCGTCGCCGCCCTGCGGAACCAGTTCGGCGGCCACGCCGTCAAGGCCGTCGACTGAGACGCGTGAACTGAAAACTCTGTGCGTGTCACTCATCTCTCCCTGACCGACTTCCGCAATTACCGCACTGCGGAGGTGCCGTTCGCGGCCGGCGCGAACCTCTTCGTCGGCCGCAACGGCCAGGGAAAGACGAACCTCGTCGAA
Source organism: Leifsonia sp. 466MF (assembly GCF_900100265.1). Lineage (NCBI taxonomy): Bacteria > Bacillati > Actinomycetota > Actinomycetes > Micrococcales > Microbacteriaceae > Leifsonia > Leifsonia sp. 466MF. The sequence goes on along the minus strand of NZ_LT629696.1, from coordinate 3,760,206 downwards.
TCGCTCGGCTATCTGAGCACCCTCGGGTCGCATCGGGTGTCGAGCGATCAGGCGATGATCCGGAAAGATGCCGACGCGGCGATCGTCCGGGCACGGATCCAGCACGACGGCCGGGAGATCCTCGTCGAGGTGCAGCTGAACCGCAGCTCACCGAATCGGGCCCAGGTGAATCGGGCCGCCATCAAGCCGCGTGAGCTGCCGCGGTACTTCTCCAGCGTTCTGTTCGCACCCGAGGACCTCGCCCTGGTCCGTGGGGAGCCGGGGATCCGCCGGCGGTTCCTGGATCAGCTTCTCATCCAGCGGAATCCGCGCTTCTCGGCGGTCATCGCCGATTATGAGCGCGTTCTGAAGCAGCGGAACACCCTGCTGAAGTCGGCGCGCGCGTCCCGTGTCCGGGAGGACCAGCTGGGCACCCTCGAGATCTGGGACGACCGGCTCGTCCAGCTCGGTTCCGAGTTGATGGATGCTCGGCTCGACCTTGTCGCGCGACTGAGCGATCCCCTCGTCGCGGCGTACCGCTCGGTCGCAGGCGACGACCACCATCCACGGCTCCTCCCGCAGCTCACCATCTACGGTGCGCACGTCGATGAGGAGGAAGGCGCGACGGAAGAGGATGTAACGGGCTCAGCCGGTGTCGCGACCCCCGAAGCCTTCCGCCGGGCGCTCGCGGCCGTGCGCCGCAAAGAGCTCGACCGCGGTCTCACCCTGGTCGGACCGCACCGCGACGACGTGCTGTTCGAGCTGAACTCTCTCCCGGCGAAGGGGTACGCCAGCCACGGCGAATCGTGGTCGTTCGCCCTGGCTCTCAAGCTGGCATCTGCGGAACTCCTCCGCCAGGAGTCGACGACCGGCGACCCGGTGCTCATCCTCGACGATGTCTTCGCCGAACTCGACCAGGCTCGGCGACGGATGCTCGCAACCGCCGTGGCCGGTTACGAGCAGGTGCTCATCACCGCGGCCGTCTACGACGACGTACCGGACGAACTCACCGCGCATACCGTCCGCATCGAGGCGGGCAGCATCGTGGAGACGCCCGATGCCTGATCGCACAACCCGGAACACACCGAGCGAGAGCGAGGCATCGGCCGTCTATCTGCGGCTGAAGGCGCTCTTCACCGGCACGACCTCGCGAAGCCGGCGCGGCCCACGTCGCGAAGAGAGCACGACCGGCAGCCAGCCCTTCGGGTCGGGGCGCGACCCGCGCGGTGTCGGTGACGTCGTCGACGCGCTCGCGGCGCAGCTCGGCTGGACCTCCGCCCTCGCGAAGTCCGACCTGCTGGAGGGATGGCGCGAACTGGCCGGCGAAGAGACCGCGAAGCACGCCGAACCGGACCAGATCACCGACGGCGTCCTCGTCGTCCGATGCGAGTCGACGGCGTGGGCGACGCAGCTGCGGATGATGCGCGCGGAGTTGCTCGCGCGCATCGCAGAGCGATTCCCCGAGGCGGGCATCGAGTCGATCCGTTTTCAGGGGCCGGACGCCCCCTCCTGGAAAAGAGGCCCCAGGTCGATTCCAGGGCGTGGCCCGCGCGATACTTACGGCTGAGAGCGCAAAAGAGGTCGCCACAGTGCGGAAAAAGCCTCAGGCGGCCGTTTTCGGGGATTTCGGCCCCCGTCTCTTGGTAGAATGAAACGTCACTGTTGAGTGCGGTCAGGAGCCTAATTTCATATGACGATGGAACCGAACGCGGCCGGGACGGAACACGAATACGGCGCGAATGAGATCCAGGTCCTCGAGGGTCTCGAAGCCGTCCGCAAACGACCCGGGATGTACATCGGTTCCACCGGTCCCCGCGGTCTTCACCACCTGGTCTACGAGATCGTGGACAACTCGGTCGACGAGGCCCTCGCTGGTCACGCGGACAACATCGAGGTGACGATCCTCCCGGATGGCGCCGTGCGGGTCGACGACAACGGTCGTGGCATCCCGGTCGATGAGCACCCGGTCGAGAAGAAGTCCACGGTGGAGGTGGTCCTCACCATCCTGCACGCCGGCGGAAAGTTCGGCGGCGGCGGGTATGCGGTGTCGGGCGGACTCCACGGCGTCGGCAGCTCTGTTGTGAACGCGCTGTCCAGCCGCCTCGACGTCGAGGTGCACCGACAGGGTCACGTGTGGCGGCAGAGCTACCGCAACGGTGTCCCGCAGGCTCCGCTCGAGAAGGGCGAGGCTTCGGACCGTACCGGGACGATCATCACGTTCTGGCCGAGTGCCGAGACATTCGAGACGATCGTGTTCGACTACGAGACGCTGCGCACGCGGTTCCAGCAGATGGCCTTCCTGAACAAGGGACTGCGCATCGCGATCACCGACGAGCGCGCGCCCGAGATCGAGCACGTCGAGGGCGAGGTCGACGAGGAGCACACTCCGCGTCACGAGGTCTTCCTCTACGAGCGCGGCCTGATGGACTACGTCCAGTATCTGAACTCCGCGAAGAAGGTGGAGGTCGTCCACGACGAGATCATCTCGTTCGAGTCGGAGGACACCGACCGCAAGATCGCTCTCGAGGTCGCCATGCAGTGGACGACCAGCTACAACGAGAGCGTGTTCACCTACGCGAACACGATCAACACACACGAGGGCGGCACGCACGAAGAGGGCTTCCGCGCTGCACTGACCACGCTGGTCAACCGGTATGCGCGCGAGAAGGGCATCCTCAAGGACAAGGATGACAACCTCTCGGGCGACGACGTGCGCGAGGGTCTGACAGCTGTCATCTCGGTGAAGCTCTCCGAGCCGCAGTTCGAGGGCCAGACCAAGACGAAGCTCGGCAACACCGAGGCCAAGGCCTTCGTACAGAAGGTCGTCGGTGATCAGCTCGGCGACTGGTTCGACCGCAACCCGAACCAGGCGAGGGACATCATCCGCAAGGCGCTCCAGGCCGCGACCGCGCGCCTCGCCGCCCGCAAGGCGCGCGAGACCGCACGCCGCAAGGGCCTGCTGGAGAGCGGCGGGATGCCGGGCAAGCTGAAGGACTGCCAGTCGAAGGACCCGACGATCTCGGAGATCTTCATCGTCGAGGGTGACTCGGCCGGCGGCTCGGCGGTGCAGGGCCGCAACCCGGAGACGCAGGCGATCCTGCCCCTGCGCGGCAAGATCCTCAACGTCGAGAAGGCGCGGCTCGACCGCGCCCTCGGCAACAACGAGGTGCAGGCGATGATCACGGCGTTCGGCGCCGGCATCGGTGAGGACTTCGACCCGGAGAAGGCGCGGTACCACAAGATCGTGCTCATGGCCGACGCCGACGTGGACGGCCAGCACATCACCACGCTGCTCCTCACGCTGCTGTTCCGCTATATGCGACCGATGATCGAGCTCGGCTACGTCTACCTGGCGCAGCCGCCGCTCTACCGGCTCAAGTGGTCCAACGCCGAGCACGAGTACGTGTACTCCGACCGCGAGCGCGACGCGTTCCTGGCCGAGGGGCTCGCGGCTGGCAAGCGCATCCCGAAGGACAACGGCGTACAGCGCTACAAGGGTCTCGGTGAGATGGACTACCAGGAGCTGTGGGAGACCACGATGAACCCGGAGACGCGGACGCTGCTCCAGGTCACGCTCGACGACGCGGCCGCCGCGGACGAGATCTTCGCCACGCTGATGGGCGAGGACGTGGAGTCGCGCCGCTCGTTCATCCAGAAGAACGCCAAGGACGTGCGGTTCCTCGACATCTGATGCTCCGGCATGGGTGAACGACGAGGGATCGCGAGGGAGAGAAGACTGTGACGGACGAAGAGAACGTGTCGGGCGAGAGCGGGGCCGGCTTCGGCATCCACGGCAGGATCGACCAGGTCGACCTGCAGTCGGAGATGCAGCGGTCGTACCTCGACTACGCCATGTCGGTCATCATCGGCCGTGCACTGCCCGAGGTGCGCGACGGGCTGAAGCCGGTGCACCGCCGCGTGATCTACGCGATGTTCGACGGCGGCTACCGCCCGGACAAGGCGTTCTCCAAGTGCGCGCGCGTCGTCGGCGACGTGATGGGACAGTTCCACCCGCACGGCGACTCGGCGATCTACGACGCGCTGGTCCGTCTCGTCCAGCCGTGGAGCCTGCGCTACCCGCTGGCCCTCGGCCAGGGCAACTTCGGCTCGCCGGGCAACGACGGCGCCGCGGCCCCGCGGTACACCGAGACGAAGATGGCCCCGCTCGCGCTCGAGATGGTGCGGGACATCGACGAGGAGACCGTCGACTTCCAGGACAACTACGACGGACGCACCCAGGAGCCGGCGGTCCTGCCGAGCCGGTTCCCGAACCTGCTCGTCAACGGCTCCGTCGGCATCGCGGTCGGCATGGCCACCAACATCCCGCCGCACAACCTGCGCGAGGTGGCCGACGGTGCTCTGTGGCATCTGCAGCATCCTGAGGCTTCCCGTGAGGAGCTGCTCGAGGAGCTCATCAAGCGGATCAAGGGACCGGACTTCCCGACCGGCGCTCAGATCCTCGGCGTCAAGGGCATCCACGACGCCTACCGCACCGGTCGCGGCTCGATCACGATGCGCGCCGTCGTCACGATCGAGGAGATCCAGGGTCGGGTCTGCCTCGTCGTCACCGAGCTGCCGTACCAGGTGAACCCGGACAACCTCGCGATCAAGATCGCGGACCTCGTCAAGGAGGGTCGTATCGGCGGCATCGCCGACATCCGCGACGAGACCTCCGGCCGCACCGGCCAGCGCCTCGTGATCGTGCTGAAGCGCGACGCCGTCGCCAAGGTCGTGCTGAACAACCTGTACAAGCACACGCAGCTGCAGGAGAACTTCGGCGCGAACATGCTCGCGATCGTCGACAACGTGCCGCGCACCCTGGCGCTCGACGGATTCATCACCGCGTGGGTGGACCACCAGATCGAGGTCATCGTCCGGCGCACGCGCTTCCGTCTGCGGAAGGCGGAGGAGCGTGCCCACATCCTGCGCGGCTACCTCAAGGCGCTGGATGCGCTCGACGAGGTCATCGCGCTCATCCGCCGCTCGCCGACGGTCGACGACGCGCGTGAGGGGCTGAAGACCCTTCTCGACGTCGATGACGTGCAGGCGGATGCGATCCTCGCCATGCAGCTCCGCCGCCTGGCCGCCCTCGAACGGCAGAAGATCGTGGACGAGGCCGACGCGATCGAGAAGCAGATCGCCGAGTTCCACGCCATCCTCGACGACCCGATGCGCCAGCGCTCGATCGTGAGCGAGGAGCTCACCGAGATCGTCGACCGCTTCGGCGACGACCGCCGCACAGAGATCATGTTCGGCTACGACGGCGACATGAGCGTCGAGGACCTCATCCCCGAAGAGGAGATGGTGGTCACCGTCACCCGCGGCGGGTACATCAAGCGGACGCGCAGCGACAACTACCGCAGCCAGCACCGCGGCGGGAAGGGCGTGAAGGGCGCGCAGCTGCGCGGCGAGGACGTCGTCGACCACTTCTTCGTGACGACGACGCACCACTGGCTCCTCTTCTTCACGAACAAGGGACGCGTCTACCGCGCCAAGGCCTACGAGGTGCAGGAGGCCGGCCGCGACGCCAAGGGTCAGCACGTCGCCAACCTGCTCGCCATGCAGCCGGATGAGGAGATCGCCGAGATCCTCGACATCCGCGACTACCAGGCGGCGAAGTACCTCGTGCTCGCCACGCGCGACGGCCTGATCAAGAAGACGGCGCTCGAGGAGTACGACACCAACCGTACGGGCGGGATCATCGCGATCAAGCTGCGTGAGGACGACGAGCTCGTCTCCGCGCTGCTGGTCGAAGAGGACTCCGACCTGCTCCTGGTCTCCCGCAAGGGCATGTCCATCCGCTTCACGGCGTCCGACGAGGCCCTCCGTCCGATGGGTCGGTCGACCTCCGGTGTCATCGGAATGCATTTCCGCGGCGACGACCGGCTGCTCGACGCCTCGGTGGTCTCCGACGAGGGCTACGTCTTCGTCGTCACCGAGGGCGGGTATGCGAAGCGCACCGCTGCGGACCAGTACCGACTGCAGAACCGCGGTGGTCTGGGCATCAAGGTGGCCAAACTCAACGACGACCGGGGAGACCTGGTGGGCGCGCTGATCGTCGGCGAAGACGACGAGGTCCTTGTGGTTCTTGCCAGCGGCAAGGTGGTACGCTCTGCCGTGGCCGAGGTACCAGCCAAGGGCCGCGACACCATGGGTGTCGTCTTTGCACGTTTCGCCGAGTCCGACAAGATCATCGCTCTGGCGAAGAACACCGAACGTGATCTCGAATCCTCCCTTCCCGCGGAGGATACCGAGGCCGTCGGGAAGGATGAAACCGTAGATGAGCAGTAGCGTCGCCGAGAAGTTGGCCAAGAAGTCGTCCCGCCGACCCGCATCCGCCAAGCAGGTGCGGCTCAAGCTGGTGTACATCGACTTCTGGTCGACCGTGAAGCTGTCGTTCCTCGCCGGGATCTGCCTCGCGATCATCGCCATCGTCGGCACGTTCCTTATCTGGACCGTGCTCGACCGCACCGGCATCTTCGACCAGGTGAACAGCCTGTTCAAGGACATCTCGGGTGCCGGCGGCAGCGACCTCCGCTCGATCCTGGGGCTCGGTCAGGTGATGGGCTTCTCGCTCATCGTCGCCATCCTCGACATCGTGGTGGTGACCGCTCTGGGCGCCGTGTTCGCGCTGCTCTACAACCTTTCAGTGAAGATCACCGGCGGTCTGCTGGTCGGTTTCACCAACAACTGACCGATTTCGCAATGGTCGGGCAGATCGGGTAGTCTCATATCTGCCCATTCGGGGATATAGCTCAGGCGGTTAGAGCGCTTCGCTGATAACGAAGAGGTCCGAGGTTCAAGTCCTCGTATCCCCACCATCACCTCATACGGGGCCTTAGCTCAGTTGGTAGAGCGCCTGCTTTGCAAGCAGGATGTCAGGAGTTCGAATCTCCTAGGCTCCACCCTTACGGGTTTGTCGCGGTTCACGACTGCGGCGGGACGATCGTCCGCGTCGGGAACGGGCTCGAGTACGAAACGCTCGTTGTCACGCTTCCCAGCGTTCCGACGCGACCGCTGATCTGCTCCAGGTGTCGCATGGAGGTTGCGACCACTTTGAGGATGAAGCAGTCGTCTCCGGTGACGTGGTGCGCCTCGACGACTTCGGGGATCTCGGCGAGCAGGTCGTGGAGCGGCTTGTACTGACTGCTGGGGTAGCGCAGTCGCAGGTAGGCGAGGATCCCGTAGCCCAGCCGCTCGGGGTCGATCACGGCCCGATAGCCCGTGATCACCCCGGCCTCCTCGAGCCGCCGCACGCGTTCGGCCACTGCGCTGTTCGACATGTGGACGGTCCGGGCCAGCTCGGCGATCGACTGCCGGCCGTCGCGTTGCAGCTCCGCCAGGATGCTCCGGTCGGTGCTGTCGACGGCGAACGTGGAAGTGACGGTCATGGCGTGATTCTGCCATGAGATCGACGGTCGAAGCGGCTGAAGGCCGTGGATCGGTCCTTCAGCCGGCCGGCGGGTTTTCCTAGTCTCGTGGCATGACGACTATGACCGAAGACGCCATCCAGCACTTCTCCGCGAAGCTCCGTTTCGAGACCGATCCGTCCGACGTGCACGCCGCGCTCGAGCGTGGCGAGCGCTTCGTCCTCATCGACAGCAGGGCCGCGGCCGCATGGAGTCACGGACGCGTGGCGGGAGCCGTTCACCTCCCGACCGCGGAGATCGAAGAACGGGCGCCGGGGTCGATTCCCCTGAACATGCCCGTCGTCGTCTACTGCTGGGGTCCGGGATGCAACGGTTCCACCCGCGCAGCCCTCGCATTCAGCCGGCTGGGTTACGAGGTGCGGGAGATGATCGGCGGCTACGAGTACTGGGCGCGAGAGGGACTCCCGACCGTGGATGACTCCGGGCCGATCGAGCGGTCGGTCGACCCGCTCACCGCGCCTCCCGGGTTCGAGTGCGCCTGCTGAACCGGACTACTTCAGGAGCCGGGAGAGCACACGATCGGCCAGCGGCTTGCCGCCGGTCTGGCACGTGGGGCAGTACTGGAAGGTCGAGTCGTGGAAGATGACCTGCCGGATGGTGTCGCCGCACACAGGGCACGGCTGACCGGTGCGCCCGTGGACGCGGAGGTTCGACTTCTTCTCGCTCTTCAACTCTGAGGCGGCGAGTCCGTCCGCTCGGGCGAGAGCCTCCCGCAGCGTCGACTGCATGGCCTCGTACAGGCGGGCGACGTCGTCGGCCGCCATGTTGGCCGGCTTGTACGGCGACATCTTGGCGACGTGGAGGATCTCGTCGGAGTAGGCGTTCCCGATCCCCGCGATGAGCGATTGATTGCGGAGCACGCCCTTGATCTGCGCGCGCCCCTGCCCGGCGAGGATGCCTGCGAACGCCTCCTCGGTGAACGACGGGTCGAGCGGGTCGGGTCCGAGGCGCTGGATGCCGGGCACCTCGGCCGGATCGCGCACGACGTAGATGGCGAGGCTCTTCTTCGTTCCGGCCTCGGTGATGTCGAGTCCGGAGCCGTCGTCGAGGACGAGCCGGGCAGCGAGAGGGCCCTTGCCCAGGCGCCCGTTGGGCGGTGGCGGAGGGGAGTCGCGCCAACGGATCCAGCCGGCGCGCGCAAGGTGCACGACGATGTGGAGCTCTCCCGCGGCGATGTCGAGGAACTTGCCGTGGCGGCTCACTCCCGTGATCGTCAAGCCGTGCAAAGCGTCGGCCGGAGGGTCGAAGGTCTTCAGTGCGGAGAAGGCGACGATGCTCAACCGGTCGATGACACGCTGCTTCAGCCGGCCATCGAGGTCGGCGGCGAGGGCGGTGACTTCCGGCAGTTCGGGCATCACCCCTAGTCTGCCCTCGACCACCGACAATGGCAGTACGTTGGTTCGATGGATATCAGAGTGGCTGCATATGGCGTCATCGTCGACGGCGACCGCATCCTGCTCGCGCACTGGAACGAGGGCGGCCGCTCGGGCTGGACCCTGCCGGGCGGCGGCATCGACCCGGGAGAGGACCCGGTGGATGCGGTGGTCCGCGAGATCGCGGAGGAGACCGGCTATGCCGCCGAAGCCGGCGACCTGCTGGGGATCGACTCGAAGGTGATTCCGGCCGAGCACCGGTTCGTACCGGATGCGGGGCCGCTGCACGCGCTGCGGATCGTGTACCGCGCGCGGGTCGTCGGCGGGTCGCTCACCAACGAACTCGACGGCACCACCGATGAGGCGGCGTGGTTCCCGCTCGACCGCATCCCGAGTCGCCGCGTCGAGCTCGTCGACACGGCACTCGAGATGGCGGGACTGACCGGCCGTCGCTAGACCGTCGCGGCGCCGCGTCCCTGCTCGCCGGGGATGACGATCCACATCACCAGGTAAGCGATGAACTGCGGGCCGGGAAGCAGGCAGGACAGCAGGAAGAGGACGCGGACGGTCCACGGCCGGAGGCCGAACCGGTTCGCCAAGCCGGCGCACACGCCGGCGATCACACGACCATCACGGGGACGCATCAAAGTGCTCATGCATCCCAGACTCGCAGCGGCGCGCACGCCGCACCATCGGGGTAACCCCCGAACAGACCCTGAGCGGGTGGTCGGACCCTACTGCTGCGCCGTGTCGGTGGCCGCGGGCGTCGTCGGGGTCGTGGGCTCCTCGTCGGCTACCCACAGCTCGTCGTCGGCGCGGAAGGTCTGCCACACGGCGTAGAGGAGGCCGACGGCGGCCACGATGCCGAGACCGATCGCGATCACACCACCGGCGCCGGGGCCGGACTTCTTCGCGGGAGCCTTCGGCTTCTTCGAGAGCTCCTTGCCCGCCTTCTTGAAGTCGCCGGAGAAGGCGGCCGCACGAGCAGCGCGCGCGTGGTCGACGACCGAGAGCGCAGTGCCGACGGCCGTGCCCACAGCGGGGATGACGTCCGTCACGACGCGCTGGCGTGCCTGGCCCGCGTAGTGGCTCGCCGTGTCTTTCGCGGTCTGAGCCGCGGGGCGCACGTACTGGTCGTAGCCGTCACGGACGCGCGGCGCGATCTCCTCACGCGTGTAGTAGGCCGCCTGCTTGCGCGCCTCGGCAGCGAGGGCGTTGGCGGTGGCCAGTACCTCCTGCTGCTGAGTCCACAGGTCCTCGGCTCCGCTGCGCAGTCGCTTGAGCTCCTTCTTGCGCTTCCGTGTCAGGCTCATCTGTTCCTCCGTTGGTCGGGGTGGCGACTGACTCCATCTTGCCACCGAAAGGGCTGGGGATGGCCCGAGAGGTCTCGAGCCCGCCCAAGTCAGCTATACGCGCTGTGCAAGAATTGATGCCATGTCTAAGCACACCGCTGTCGCCACGCTCCACACTAACTACGGAGACATCAAGGTCAACCTCTTCGGCAACCACGCGCCGAAGACGGTGCGGAACTTCGTCGGGCTGGCGACGGGCGAGATCGAGTGGACGCACCCCGCCACGGGCGAGAAGTCGAAGACTCCTCTCTACGACGGCGTGGTCTTCCACCGCATCATCCCGGGCTTCATGATCCAGGGCGGCGACCCGCTCGGACAGGGCGTCGGCGGACCGGGCTACCAGTTCGACGACGAGATCAGCCCCGATCTCGACTTCACGCAGCCGTACATCCTGGCCATGGCGAACGCCGGCATCCAGGGCGGCCGCGGCACCAACGGCTCGCAGTTCTTCATCACCGTCGCGCCGACCACCTGGCTGCAGGGCAAGCACACCATCTTCGGCGAGGTCGCTGACGACGCGTCGCGCAAGATCGTCGACAAGCTGGCCGAGGTCCCGACGGACGCTCGCGACCGGCCGCTGGACGACGTCGTCATCGAGTCCATCGACATCGAGCAGGTCTGAGGAAGGACGGGCGAGCAGGACACATGACTCAGCCCGTCGACGCACGCGCGAACTACTGCTACCGGCATCCTGACCGGCAGAGCTATGTGCTCTGCCAGCGGTGCGGGCGGACGATCTGCCCTGAGTGCCAGACCCCGGCTGCGGTCGGGGTCGTCTGCCCGGAGTGCATGGCGCAGCAGCGTGCCACCCACCCCCGCACGAAGCCGGCGTGGGTGACGCGGCTCACCGGCTCCGGCGCACCGGTCGTGACGTACGCGATCATCGCGCTCTGCGTGCTCGTCTTCATCGTCCAGACCCTGGGATCGCTGCTCAACCTCCCGGTCAACTCGGCCCTGGTGTACGCGGGGGCTTACTCGTACCCGAGCGGGACGTTCGGTGTGGCCTTCGAGCCGTGGCGGATGTTCACCAGCGTGTTCGCGCACGCCAACATCATCCACATCGCCCTGAACATGTACACGTTGTTCATCTTCGGGATGGCGCTCGAACCCCTGCTCGGTCGTGCGCGTTATCTCGCGCTCTTCCTGATCAGCGGGTTCGCGGGATCTCTCGGCGTTCTGCTGCTCGCGTCGCCGGTCCAGCCCGTTCTCGGAGCGTCCGGCGCCATCTTTGGTCTGTTCGGCGCCTTCTTCATCATCCAGCGCCGTCTGGGCGGGAGCGCGACGCAGATGCTCGTGCTGCTGGCGATCAACCTCGGCATCGGATTCCTCCCCGGGTTCAACATCGCCTGGCAGGCGCACGTCGGCGGACTGATCGGCGGCGTCCTGGTCGGCCTCATCTACGTGGAGACCCGGCAGCCGCAGCGCCGACGCTTGCAGCTGCCGCTCCTCGTGCTGCTGTGCCTCATCTTCGTCGCCGTAAGCCTCATCCACTTCTTCGTGTAGTTCCCCACACGGCGTGGATAAGTTATCCACAGGCTTATTAACACTGTGAGGAATTACACGCCTGTAACTCTCCACAGGCTTATTAACACTGGGGAAATCACCGCGGAACGCGCGGCAACTGTTCACAGGGTGCCTGTGGACAACTGTGGAAAACACGAAGCCCGGGGCGGCTGACGCCGTCCCGGGCCCGAAAAGACACGGAGAGTCGCGGGCTACCGCCAGCGTGTGGTCATCAGGAAGCCGATGAACGCGATGCCGAAGCCGACGAGGATGTTCCACGCGCCGAGCGCGGGGATGGGGTACTGGTTCTGGCTGACGTAGAAGACGATGATCCAGATCAGGCCCAGCAGCATGAAGCCGAACATGACCGGCTTGAACCAGACGGGGTTCGGAGCCTCTTCGCCGGATGCCGCGGCGCTGCGCTCGGCGCGGACGGGGCGCTCGGTTCTGGTCTTGGACTTGCTGCGTGCCATAGCACCACAGTGTAGCGGGGAAGCTCCGGAGGACGCTGATCCCCCCGTCCGGGGGAGGGCCTGTGGACAACCGTGACGATTCTCAGCGAGCATCCCTAGAATCAGCGACGTGACTTCGAGGGAAACCCGCGCCGGACGGCCGCATCGCCGCCCGACGGTGCTCGGCGTCCTCGGCGAGCTGCTGATCACGGCGGGAGTCCTGGTCCTGCTGTTCCTCGGCTGGCAGATCTGGTGGAACAACCTCGTGCTGGCCGGCCAGCAGACGAACGCGGCGGCGCAGCAGAGCCAGAAGTGGATCGACGACGCAGTGAAGGCGCCGAAGCCCACGCCCGACACCTCCACCGCTCAGGTCGATCCGCCCGTGATGGCGAAGCCCGCTCCGTATCAGCCGTTCGCGGTCATCTATGTGCCGCGCCTCGGCCCGGACTGGAAGCGCACCATCCGTCAGACCGTCGATGTCGAACGCGTGCTCAACAGCTACACAGCGGGGGTCGGCCACTACATCGACACGCAGCTGCCCGGTCAGGTCGGCAACTTCGCCGTCGCCGGCCACGACTCGGGATGGGGCAACACCTTCATCGATCTCTCCAAGCTGCGGATCGGCGACCGGATCTACGTGCAGACCGCCGACGGCTGGTACACCTACACCTTCCGCAACTTCGAGTACGTGCAGCCCTCGGCCGTGCAGGTCCTGCTGCCCGTGCCCCGTCAGCCGCAGGCCACCCCGACCGAGCGGCTCATGACCATCACGACCTGCAATCCGCCGTTCCACGCGGGGGAGCGGCTCATCGCCTACAACGTCTTCCAGTCGTTCGCGCCGCCGCAGGACGTTCCGAGCGAGATCGCCGCCGCGGTCGGGCAGGGAGGCTGACATGTACGGAGCTCTGTGGCGCGTGCTGCCCGGTCCGGTCTGGCTGCGCATCATCCTGCTGCTCGTTCTCGTGGCCGTGGTGCTGTTCGCCTTGGTGACCTGGGTATTCCCCTGGGTGGATTCGCTCCTCGGGCCGCAGGAAGGTACCGTGGGCCCGTGACTCGCGTACTCGTCATCGACAACTACGACAGCTTCGTCTACACGCTGAACGGCTACCTGCGCGAACTCGGCGCGGAGACCGACGTCGTGCGCAACGACGACGTCGCCGTCGCCGACCTTCCGGCGAAGCTGGCCGAGTACGACGCCGTGCTCGTCTCACCGGGCCCGGGCAAGCCGGCCGACGCGGGAGTCTCCATCCCGGTCGTCGAGCAGGCGCTCCGCACCGGTCAGCCGCTGCTCGGGGTGTGCCTGGGTCACCAGGCCATCGCGGAGGCGTTCGGCGGCGTGGTCACCAACGCCGAAGAGCTCATGCACGGCAAGACCTCGCAGGTCACCCACGACGACAGTGCCCTGTTCGACGGTGTCGCTCAGCCGTTCACAGCCACGCGGTACCACTCGCTGGCCGTGGTCGACGGGACGCTCCCCGAGGATCTTCACGTGACCGCGCGCACGGCCGGCGGCGTGATCATGGCCCTGCAGCACGCGGATGCGCCGATCTACGGCGTCCAGTTCCACCCCGAGTCGGTGCTCACCGAGGGCGGCTACCGGATGCTCGGCAACTGGCTCGAGGTCGCCGGTCTGGCGGGCGCCGCAGAGGCATCCCGCTCGCTGAACCCGCTCGTCAAGCTGGGCTAACCTCGGCGCGGACCTAGACGCGAGCCGAACCCCGCCGGCCGCTCGGACTCAGCCCGAGCAGTACGTGAGGTCGACCGTCGTGCCCTGCGGCACATCGCCTGGACTGACCGACTGGGTGTGAACCATCGTCGCGCCCTTGTCCTGTGGGCAGCTGGGGTCTGGCTTCGGATTGCCGGTCAGGCCGAGCTGCGACAGGATCCCGGTGGCCGCTTGGATGGTCTGACCGGTCAGATCGGTCAAAGTCACCTTGCCGCTCGACACATGGAGGCCGATCGGATCGCCCTCGTGCGCCGAGGTGTTGGCGGCCGGATCCGTCTTGATCACCACGTTCGCGGGCACGCTCGACGAGTTCTCGGACGTTGTCGGGCCGACGGTGAGTCCGGCCTGCTGCAGCGCTTGCGTTGCGGCATCGACGGTCATGTTGTGGACATCCGGGACCGTGACGGTCTTCTTGCCGGTCGAGACATAGAGCGTGATGGTGTCGCCCGACGCCACGACGATGCCGGCGCCCGGATCCGTCCGGATCACTTGGCCCTCGGCGTAGGTGGGGCTGGCCTCGGTGACCTGCGCCCACTTCAGCTTCATCTCGTCGAGCTGCGCTGTGGCCTTGTCGAGCGTCTGGCCCGACAGGTTCGGCACCTTGTGCGAAGAGTCCGGCATGGTCGTGCTCGGTGCGAGACGCAGCACCCAGGCGAGCACGGCCACGATGACGACCGCCATGATCGCGATGCCGGCCCAGATCCAGATCACGGGTGGGCGACGCTGGGTGCGCGTCATGGTCTGGTCTTCGGCCAGCTGACGGAAGGCGGCCTCCGGACCGGAGACGGCGCTCGGCGGAGCGCCGAACAGGGTCTCGGCCAGCTCGTCCTCGTGCTTGCGCTTCGGGATGCGGCCCGCGGCGGCCTCTTCGAGGTCGGCTCGGAACTCCGCCACCGTCTGGTAGCGCTCGAAGCGGTCCTTCGTCATCGCCCGGGCGACGACGACATCCATCGCCGGAGAGACCTTCGGGTTGATCGTGCTCGGGGGGACGGCGGTCTCGCTGACGTGCTGGTACGCGATCGCCACCGGGGTGTCGCCGCGGAAAGGCGGACGCCCCGTGAGCATCTCGAACAGCACGACACCGGTCGAGTAGAGGTCGGTGCGGGCGTCGACGGACTCGCCCTTGGCCTGCTCCGGAGAGAAGTAACTGGCCGTGCCCAGAACCGCGGTGGTCTGCGCCACGGTCGCCGAGGAGTCGCTGATGGCCCGGGCGATGCCGAAGTCCATCACCTTCACCTGGCCGGCCTTCGTGATCATCACGTTGCCCGGCTTGATGTCGCGGTGCACGACGCCGGCGCGATGCGAGTACTCGAGGGCGGTGAGGATGCCCTCGGTGATGCGCACAGCCTCCGAGCGCTCCAGCGGGCCCTTCTTGATCAGGTCTTTGAGGAGGACGCCGTCGACGTACTCCATGACGATGAAGGGCAGCTGCGCCTCGTGGCCGTTCGGCTCGCGCACCGTCTCCTCGCCGGCGTCGAAGACACGGACGATCGTCGGGTGCGTCATGCGGGCGGCGGCCTGCGCCTCCTGCCGGAACCGGGTGCGGAACGCCGGGTCGGTCGCGAGGGACGGCTTGAGCAGTTTGATGGCCACGGTGCGGCCCAGGCGGGTGTCGGTGCCGCGATGGACGTCCGACATACCGCCCCGGCCGATGAGTTCGCCCACCTGATATCGGCCTGCGAGCAGGCGGCTATCTGGGCTCAATGCGAACTCCTTCTCGGTGACGACTCCGGCTAGTGTAGCGGGGCGATTCTGGATGTCTCCTCGGGCGTATTCGGCTGCTCAGCCGTTGGCGCCGCCGGTCCCGCCGCCCGTGTTGCCGCCACCCCCGCCGGCACCTGGCGTCGGAGTGGATCCGACGACCTCGTACGACGTTGCGGGGGACTGGCTCGACTCCACCGACTCGCCGCAGAAGATCGTGTACGTCAGCTGGTACGTGGCCGCGGTGCTCGGCGACCACACCATCTTGGTGTCGTTGACCGGCGTCTGCGGCTGCCCGTTGATGTACAGGCGGCGGCCGACCAGGTTCTGCCCTGCTGGGCAGGTGGCCGAACCGAAGTTCACCGTGATCTGCGAGTTCGGGGTGCCCTGACCGGACGGCGGCGTGGCCGAGACGGTGTCGGTCGGCGTCGGGATCGGCGCGACAGGACCGTAGACCTTCACCGAGACGGTCGAGCCCTTCGGCACGGGACCGGTCGGGTTGACCGAGTAGACCTTGTTGGACTGGTCGTTGGTGGTCGCCGCGTTGCCCTGCGAGACGTCCGCGACCATTCCGAGACCCTGCAGCTTGTCGCGGGCCTGGTCGGCGGTGAGGCCGAGGAAGTCGCTCTCGGTGATCTGGACCGTGTTGCTGGTGGGCGTCGGGGTGGGTTTCGGCGTCGTCGGCTGCGTCTGCGTCGGAGTGTTCGACGGCGTGGGCGTCGGGGGCGCCTTGGGTGCGACGACCAGGGTGATGATCGTGCCGATCAGGACGAGCGCGAGCAGGGCGATGAGGGCGATCAGCGGCCATGTCCAGCGGCTGCGCTTGCGCTCCTCGACGGGGGCGGCGGCCTCCTCGTCGACGACGGGCGCGACGGCGGTCGCGGGGAGCACGGTGGTCGCGGCCGTCGGCGCCGCTGGCGGCTGCATCAGGACGGTCGCGGCATCGGTCATGGCCGCGCCGCCGAGGATCGCGGGCACGGACTGAGCGGCGGCGCGCACGTCGCCGCGGCGGAGTGCCTGGGCGGCACGTGCCAGGTGGGCGGCGGAGGCGGGGCGATCGGCCGGGTTCTTGGCGATGCACGCGAAGACCAGGTTACGGACCGGCTCCGCGACGGTGGCGGGGAGCTCCGGCGGCGCCTCGTTGATCTGCGCCATGGCGATGGCGACCTGCGACTCGCCCGTGAACGGCCGACGGCCGGCCAGGCACTCGTACGCGACGATGCCGAGCGAGTAGATGTCGGTGGTCGGCGAGGCGGGGTGACCGGACGCCTGCTCGGGCGAGAGGTACTGCACGGTGCCCATGACCTGACCGGTGGCGGTGAGCGGCACCTGGTCGGCGATGCGAGCGATGCCGAAGTCGGTGATCTTGACGCGGCCGTCGGGCGTGATGAGGAGGTTGCCCGGCTTGATGTCGCGGTGGACGAGACCGGCGGCGTGAGCGGCGTGCAGGGCGGCGGCCGTCTGAGCGACGATGTCGAGCGTCCGGTCGGTGCTGAGGACGTGCTCCCGCTCCAGGATGCTCGAGAGCGCCTCGCCGGGGACGAGCTCCATGACGAGGAAGGCGCTGCCCTCCTCCTCGCCGTAGTCGTACACGTTGGCGATGCCTTCGTGGTTGACGAGGGCGGCGTGACGCGCCTCCGCGCGGAAGCGCTCGAGGAAGCCCGGGTCGCCGAGGTACTCGTCCTTCAGGATCTTGATGGCGACGGTACGGCCGATGACGAGGTCGGTGGCCTGCCACACCTCGCCCATACCGCCGATCGCGATCCGCGACTGCAGCTCGTAACGTCCCCCGAAGGTGAGCCCTGCTGTGGGTCTCATTTATTCAGCACCGCCTCTAGTACTTTCCTCGCGATCGGAGCGGCGATGGAGTTACCCGTGCCGCTCTGACCCTGTCCACCGCCATTTTCGACAACTACAGCCACAGCGAACTCCGGGTCGTTCGCCGGCGCGAAACCGGTGAACCACAGCGAGTAGGGGTCGTCATCCCCGTTCTGCGCCGTGCCCGTCTTACCGCCGACCTGAACCCCACCTATTCTTGCATTGCTCGCCACGCCGTGATCGACGCCGTCGACCATCATCTGCTTGATGGTGTCGGCGTTCTGCTGGCTCAGCGGCTGCGAGAACTCCTTGGGCTGGAAGCTCTCCAACGTCTGCAGATCGGGCGACCGGATGGAGTCCACCAGGTTCGGGGTCATCAGCGTGCCGCCGTTGGCGATCGCCGCCGAGACCATCGCCATCTGCAGCGGCGTCGCGCGGTCGTCTTTCTGTCCGAAGGAGCCCAGGGCGCGCTCCGCCGCGTCGGGATAGAGCGGGTACACGCTCTTCTCGACCGGGATGGGGATGCTGAACGACTGGTTGAACCCGAACTTGTCGGCCTGGTCCTTGATGACCTCGGGCTTCAGCTGCATCCCGAGCTCGGCGAACGGGATGTTGCACGACAGGATCTGCGCCGTCGCGATCGAGACGGTCGCGCCCGGCCCGCAGGTCGTGAGCGAGTCGTTCTTGACGACGGTCGGGGAGTCGGGCAGCGGGAGGGAGGCCGGGTTGGGGAGCTGGCTGTCTTTCGTGTACTGCCCGGTGCCGAAGGCCGAAGCGCTCATCACCGGCTTGAACGTCGAACCGGGCGGGTTCAGGTCTCCGCCGATCGTCCGGTTGATGAGGGGGTCGCCCGGGGCGGCGAGGAGCTGGTCGTAGGTCGACTCCACCGCCTTGCCGTCGTGCGACGCCAGGGTGTTCGGGTCGTACGTGGGCTTGGAGACCATCGCCAGGATCTTCCCGGTCTTGGGCTGCAGCAGCACCACGGCGCCCTGGTAGTCGCCCAGCGCATCCCACGCCGCCTGCTGCGCCACCGGGTCGATCGTCGTCTCGACCGTCGCGCCCTGCGGGTTCTTGCCCGTCAGGATGGCGTTGACGCGCTCGAAGAACTGGGAGTTCGACGAACCGCTCAGCTTGGAGTTGAGGGCGCCCTCGAGGCCGGTCGGCTCGCCGTTGATCGGGAAGAACCCGGTCACGGCCGAGTAGAGGGGACCGTTGCTGTAGACGCGCTGCCACTTGTAGACGTCGTTGGACGGCACGGACTGCGCGATCGGCTGCCCGGCGACCAGGATCGCGCCGCGCTGCGCCGAGTAGCTGTCGTTCAGGGCACGCGTGTTGCGCGCATCGGCGCCCAGCGCATCCGCCTGGAACACCTGGAGGATGGAGGTGGACACCAGCAGTGCCAGGAACATCGCCAGCACGATCGTGCTGACGCGCTTGATCTCGCGGTTCATCTCAGCTCACCACCAGCCGGGGTTGGTTGCGGACGGTGTCGGACAGTCGCAGCAGCAGCGCCACGATGATCCAGTTGGCGACCAGCGACGACCCTCCTGCGGCGAGGAACGGCGTCGTCAGGCCGGTGAGCGGGATGACGCGTGTCACACCGCCGATCACGATGAAGCACTGCAGCGCCACGGTGAACGACAGGCCGACGGCGAGGAGCTTGCCGAAGTCATCCGCGCCGGCGAACCCGATGCGCAGGCCGCGCGCCACGAAGACCAGGTACAGCGCGAAGATGGCGAAGATGCCGGCGAGGCCGAGCTCCTCGCCCAGGCTCGCGATGATGTAGTCGCTCTGCGAGACGGGGGTAATCCACGGCTGGCCCTGGCCGAGCCCGGTTCCGATCAGCCCGCCGTGCGCGAGCCCGAACAGCCCCTGGACCAGCTGGAAGCTGCCGCCCTGCGCGTCGTAGACGCCCTGCGAGAAGGGGCTGAGCCAGTTCGCGAAGCGGTCGTGCACGTACGGGAGCACCTGGCTGGCGACGACGGCGCCGCCGACGATGAGCAGGAGGCCGAGGATCACCCAGCTGATGCGCGCCGTGGCGACGTAGAGCATGACGAGGAACAGGCCGAAGATGAGCAGGCCGGTTCCGAGGTCGCGCTGGAAGACGATGACGGCCATCGACATCAGCCAGACGATGAGGATCGGTCCGAGGTCTCGAGCGCGCGGGAACCGCATCCCGAGGAACTTCTTGCCCACCATGGAGAGCGAGTCGCGCGCCTGGACCAGGTAGCCGGCGAAGAAGATCGCGAGGCAGATCTTCGCGATCTCGCCGGGCTGGAAGCTGAACGGGCCGATTCCGATCCACACGCGGGCGCCGTAGATCTCGCGGCCGATGCCCGGGAGCATGGGCAGCAGCAGGAGCACGAGCGCGGCGAACCCGAAGAGGTAGGTGTAGCGCTGCAGGATGCGGTGGTTGCGGATGAGGACCACGACGAGGATCGCGCAGATGATCGCGATGGCGCTCCACACGATCTGCTTGACGCCCGCGCTGTCCCATCCGGCGTCCTTGTAATGGATGTCGATGCGGTAGATCTCGGCGATGCCGATGCCGGTCAGCAGCGTCGCGATCGGCAGCAGGAACGGGTCGGCCTGCGGGGCGACGAACCGGAGCGCGATGTGCATGCCCAGCACCAGAGCCGAGAGGCCGGCCCCGAGGTAGACCAGCGTGAGATCGACGTGGCCGAGCGCGCCCAGCTGCACCAGCACGACCGCCGCCGCATTGATCGCGCACGCGATGACCAGGAGGAACAGCTCACGGTTGCGGAGCTTCGCGGGCAGGCGCAGCCGTTTGACCGGCCCGGTCGCGTTCCGGGGCGGCGTCGCCTGCTCGCGCGCGGCCGTTCTACTGTCCGCCGGCATCGCTCAACTGCTCCACGATCGTCTTGGCCGCCGGAAGGTCGTCGGCGTTGATGGTCTGCTCCACCTGCTGTTTGTCGTACTCGGGGAGGTCGTCCACCTTCACGTCGGACTCCTCGTACAGGTGCGAGAGGCTGATGGGCCCGATGCCCTGCTGGACCCCCTGATAGATCGCGACGTGGCGGTCCGGTGACATGCCCACGAAGTAGCGGGACTGCGTCCACTGGTAGCCGAAGAAGATGGCGAGCACGATGGCGACGACCAGCAGGATGAGGCCGATCATCCAGGTGAGCCGGCGGCGACGGACGCGACGGGCGTCCTCCTCGATCAGCTCGTCGAGGTAGTCCTCGGACTGCGGCTCGAAGTGGGTGGGGCCGGTGGCCGGGCGGATGGGATGCAGGCGCAGTCCGGGAAGGCGCGCCGCACGGGTGGTCGGCTTCGGCTCGGCGCCGAACTGGAGCGGCGACGCGGCCGACCCGACCGTGACCGGCTCCTTGAGCACCTCGCCGCGGGACGTGTCGGCGATGTCGACGATGACCACGGTGACGTTGTCGGGCGCGCCGGCGTCGAGGCTGTGCTTCAGCAGCCGGTCGGCGACCTGCTTCGGGCCGTCCTTCGACGCGAGCGCCGCCAGCATGTCGTCGTGCTTCACCACGCCGCTCAAGCCATCGGAGCAGATCAGCCAGCGGTCGCCCGGGCGCGTGTCGAGCGTCCAGGTGTCGATCTCGGGGGACGCATCCACATCGCCCAGAACGCGCATCAGCACGGAGCGGCGGGGATGGACCATCGCCTCCTCCTCGGTGATGCGTCCGCTGTCGACCAGACGCTGCACGAAGGTGTGGTCGGTGGTGACCTGCTTCAGCTCGCCGTCGCGGTAGAGGTAGATGCGGGAGTCGCCGATGTGGGCGAACGCGATCTGGTCGCCGACGCGCACCATCGCACTGACGGTGGTGCCCATCCCGGTGAGCTCGGGATGCTCGAACACGGTCTCGGCGAGGAGCGAGTTGGCGGCGATCAATGCGGACTGCAGGGCGAACTCGGCTTCGGAGGCGGAGGCGTACTCGCGGTCGGCCTCGCGGATGCGGGTGACGGCGATCGCCGAGGCGACGTCACCGCCGGCGTGACCGCCCATGCCGTCGGCGACGACGAACAGGTCCCGGCCGGCGTAGCCCGAGTCCTGGTTGTTCGAGCGGATCTTCCCGACGTGGGAGAGGGCCGCCGCCTTGTTCGCCGCCACCGTCTACCGCCGCAGCTCGAACGTGGTCGTGCCGATCTTGATCGGCGTGTCGAGCGGGACCTGGGTCGGGACGGTCACCCGGCGGCCGTCGAGGAACGTGCCGTTGGTTGAGTCGAGATCCTGGATCATCCACTCGTCGTTCCAGAGGAGCAGGCGGGCGTGGTGGGTGGAGGTGTAGTCGTCGCGGATGACGAGGTTCGACTCGCCGGAGCGGCCGATGGTGATGGGATCGCGGCCGAGGGCGAGCTCGGTGCCGGCGCGCGGTCCGGAGGTGATGACGAGGCGGTGCGCGCTCTGGACACTGGCGTTCGTGTGGCCGCCCGCGCGGTTGGCGCCCGACGGCAGGGACGAGACCGGTGCGGACTTCATCACCGGCTCGGTCGGGCCGGCGGGTGCGGCGGCAGCGGGGGCGCTCGCCGCGGCTCCGGCCGGGAAGGGCGAGGCGGGTGCGGGCTGCGCCGATTCGGGCAGCTTGCGGACACGCTGGCCGAACATGTCGCTGCGGAGTGCGTAGACGATGCCGAAGACGAAGAGCCAGAGGACCAGCAGGAAGCCGAACCGCAGCACCAGCAGGGTCAGCTCGCTCGGGTTCACGATGGGCTCCAGAAGTTGCCGACGTCGTGTCGCCGGATGGCGTCCTCCGCACGGCCACGCGGGGCGGGCGCCGCCTGGGGGAGGACGCGGAACACGATGCGGGTGCGCCCGAGGGTCACGACGGATTCGGGCTCCAGGATCGCCTTGCGCAGGGGCTCTCCGTCGAGCTTGGTTCCGTTGGTCGAGCCGAGGTCCTCCACCTGGGCGCGGCGGCCATCCCACGTGATCATGACGTGGCGACGAGAGATGCCGGTGTCGTCGACCGTGATGTCGGCGTCCGCCCCGCGCCCGACGACGGTGCGGGAGTGGGTGAGCGGGTAGTGCTTGCCGTTGATGTCGAGGACCGGGGTCCAGGCGACGTCGCCCTTCACGTTCTCGGACTCGACCTGGAGCATCCCGACCGACAGGTCCGGGTCTTCCGCGAGGTCGATGGAGATGCCGCCGGCGAACGCGTAGTGCTGGCTCGCCGCGTGCTTCTGGACGAAGTCGATCAGCTCGTCGGTGAGGGCGGCGCCCATCGATCGCATGCGCGCGTAGTCGGCGGACGACATCCGCAGCACGAAGCTGTTGGGGGCGAGGACGCGGTCGCGCGCGACCACGGCGGCCTTCGTGTCGAGTTCCTTGCGGAGCGCGCTGGTGAGCTCGACCGGCTGCAGCCCGGAGCGGAAGGTCTTCGCGAACGCGCCGTTGACGGCGCGCTCGAGCCCCCGCTCGAAGTTGTCCAGAATGCCCACAGTCTCCCGCTTCCGGCTCGATGACTACATGCATGTTAGTCGGAACCCTGGAAAAGGGACTGGCTATACGGTGAAGATCAGCCCTGCGGAGGACGCCCGGATTCGTGAACGATCCCGGCGTCGTGTTAGAGTTCCTGGGTTCGCGCGAGTGGCGGAATTGGCAGACGCGCTGGCTTCAGGTGCCAGTGCCCGCAAGGGCGTGGGGGTTCAAGTCCCCCCTCGCGCACGGACGTGAAAGGGCCGGATCGAGACATCGATCCGGCCCTTTCCGCATGTCCGGCAGGCATGCGCGAAACCGGTCAGCTTCGCGTTTCGGGCAGGATATCCGCGAAGTGCGCGTGCAGCTGCGCGGCCACGTCGACGGTGTCGTGGTCGTAGAGCCACTGGTACTGCAGGCCGTCCCAGAGGGCGAGGAGCCACAGCGCTTCGTGGTCGGGATCGCGGTGAGGCGGGAGGACGCCGTCGTCCGCGGCGGCCCGGAGAAGGGTCGCGAAGCCGTCGAGCGCGACCGCGAAGCGGTGCTCGAAGTAGGCGTGCGCGTCGTGGGTTCGCGGTGTCGCCTCGGAGGAGATGACGGCGTAGAGCTCGATCAGTCCGGGCTGCTCCGCCTCGTTGGTGGCGGCTCCGTCGGCGAAGCTGCGGAGGACATCGGCGGCGGATGCCCCCGCGTCCGGCGTACCGCG
Source organism: Leifsonia sp. 466MF (assembly GCF_900100265.1). Taxonomy (NCBI): domain Bacteria; kingdom Bacillati; phylum Actinomycetota; class Actinomycetes; order Micrococcales; family Microbacteriaceae; genus Leifsonia; species Leifsonia sp. 466MF. The sequence continues at coordinate 3,736,768 of NZ_LT629696.1, read as the reverse complement.
GTCGTCGATGCGGCGGTCGCGCTCCCGCATGACCTCGTGCAGCAGGGCGTCCTTTGAGGAGAAGTGGTGGTACAGCGCCGACTTCGAGACGCCGACACGTGTGGCGATGTCGAGGAGGCTGGTGTCGCCGTAACCCTCCCGCGCGAACAAGGCCATGGCGCCGTCGACGATCTTCGTGCGGCGCTCCCGTCCGGTGCGGTAGCCCGTCTCTGCGGCGGACGGCTCCTCGGCGATCGGAGGGAGCGGGGGCGCGGGCGGAAGCGGATGCGTCGCCGGGTGCGTTCCAGGCTCCCGCCAGCCGAGTGGACGCGCGATCAGCTCCTGATGGCGGTCCAGGGTGGCGGCGACATCCACGCGGTCCGGAAGGTACTGCTGCAGCATCCGCAGGCCGTCCCAGGCTGCGGTCAGGCGCAGCGCCTCGTCCTCGACCGACCGGTCGGTGGCGACGAGGCCGCTGTCGACGCCCGCGGCGAGTGCCTCTGCGCGCCGGGCTCGCAGCTCGGCGGCGCGGTCGCGCATCCATTCGTGCAGGGGATGCGAGGGTGCTGAGGCCTCGCCGGTGAGTGCGGCGAAGAGGGCCGCGTGACCCGGGACGGCGTCCTGCCGGTGCGCCGTGGCCGCGAACGGCAGCGCGTCGGGCGGGGTCGCCGCTGCTGCTGCGGAGGCATCGAGCCGGCGGGCAACCTGGCCCAGCAGCTCCTCTTTACCGGCGAAGTGCTTGAGGAGCGCGGGATGCGTGATGCCGGCCTCCGCCGCGATGTCGCGCAGCGACACGAACCGGTAGCCGTTGCGGCAGAACAGATCGGTGGCGGCGTCGAGGATCGCCTGCCGTGTCGCGGCGGCGCGCGCGAACCGTGTCCCATCGATGACCGACGTCACGTGCACCTCCCCGACCTCATCATCGTAGTCAGGTTACCGTAGCGTCGGATTTCAGTTACCACGCGGTCGCTTTTGTGTGTATGCTGGCCGCCATCGTCAAAGCCGACGGTACGAAAGGACTCGAGAAATGACAGAGCTGTCTCCCGCCGCGACAGCGGCGGCAACCGGGACCACCGGTATCAAGACGCCCGGCACCACGCCGGCGCGAACTCCCCGCGGCTACACGCCGGCGCTCTCGGCCGTGAACTTCGGCGTCCTCCTGGCGCTCCTCACTCCGGTGCTCGTGTCGATGGCCTTCAAGGTGCAGCACCTGAGCGCATCCACGGAGGAGGCCACGGCGCAGCTCGGACTCGTCCTCGGCGTCGGAGCCCTGTTCGCCCTGGTGGCGAACCCGCTCGCAGGCCGGCTGTCGGACCGCACCACCTCCCGGTACGGGATGCGTCGCCCGTGGATCCTCGGCGGCAGCATCGTCGGCGTCGGTGCGTTCCTGCTGATCGGTGCGGCCACATCCATCTGGGTCGTTCTCATCGGATGGTGCCTGGTGCAGGCGTCGCTCAACGCCGTGCTCGCAGCCGCGAACGCGACGCTTCCCGACCAGGTGCCCGCGGCCAGCCGCGGCAAGGTCTCGGGCCTCGTCGGCGTGACCACTCCTCTTGCGATTCTCGCGGGCAGCTTCCTCATCAACTTCATCGGCGACGACCTTCTGCGCTTCCTCATCCCCGGCCTCATCGCACTTGTGCTCGCGGTGATCTTCGTCGCCGTCCTCAAGGACCGCCGCCTCACGGAGAAGCCGCGCCAGAAGTTCACCGTCGGGCAGTTCTTCGGCTCATTCGTCTTCAATCCGGTCAAGCACCGCGACTTCGGCTGGACGTGGCTGACCAAGTTCTTCGTGATGTTCGGCTACGCGGGCATCGCGACCTTCCTCCCCTTCTACCTGACCGAGAAGTTCCACCTCGACGAGCAGGGCGCCATCTCGACGATCCTGCTGGCGAACCTGGCCTCCACCGTCGGCATGGTGATCTCCAGCCCCATCGGCGGTTACCTCTCCGACCGGCTCGGCAAGCGCCGCCCGTTCGTCGCGGCGGCGGGAGTCATCATGGTTGTCGGACTGGTCGTTCTCGCGTTCGCGCCGACGGTCGCGATCGTCATCCTCGCGCAGGCCGTGATCGGTCTCGGAGCCGGGTCGTTCTTCTCCGTCGACCTCGCCCTCGCCACGCAGGTGCTGCCCAGCCCCGACGACACGGCCAAGGACCTCGGCGTGCTCAACATCGCCAACGCCCTTCCGCAGTCGATCGCGCCCGCCATCGCACCGGGGATCATCGCCCTCGGCTCGGCCACCGCGATCGGCGGTTACTCGGTGTGGTACCTCTTCGGCGCCCTCATCGCACTGCTCGGCGCCGTGCTCGTCTACCGGATCAAAGGAGTGAAATGACCGACACCGCCACGGACACCGCCACCCGCCCTTGGCTGGACGCGCAGCGTCCCGTCGCCGAGCGCGTGGAGCTGCTGCTCGCCGAGATGACCCTCGAGGAGAAGGCCGGGCTCTTCTTCCACACCATGATCGGGATGGGGCCGCTCGACGAGCCGAACCCGACGTTCTCGCTCCCCTCCGCGGTGGAGTACGTGGAGCGCCGGCACATGTCGCACTTCAACCTGCTCGGCGTCGCGCCGACCGGGCGGGAGATCGCGGAATGGCACAACGCTCTGCAGCGGCTGGCCGCATCCACTCGGCTCGGGATCCCCGTGACGCTGTCGACGGACCCGCGGCACTCCTTCACCGACAACCCCGGGACCGCGATGCTGTCCGGGCCGTTCTCGCAGTGGCCGGAGCCGCTCGGGCTGGCGGCGATCCGCGACGAGGACACGGTGGAGCGTTTCGCGGACATCGCGCGCCAGGAGTACCTGGCGGTCGGGCTCCGCGTGGCACTCCATCCGCAGGTCGACCTGGCCACGGAACCGCGCTGGTCGCGCCAGGCGGCGACCTTCGGCGAGGATGCCGAGCTCACCTCCCGGCTGGGCGCCGCATACGTCCGCGGTTTCCAGGGCCGATCGTTCGGCGCAGGATCCGTGTCGACGATGACGAAGCACTTCCCGGGCGGCGGTCCGCAGAAGGACGGGGAGGACCCGCATTTCGCCCACGGACGCGAGCAGGTTTATCCCGGCGACGCCTTCGAGCTGCACCTCCGGCCGTTCGAGGCGCTCATCGAGGCGGGCACGCGCCAGATGATGCCCTATTACGGGATGCCGGTCGGGACCGCGTACGAGGAGGTCGGGTTCGGCTTCAACCGGTCGGTCATCACCGGTCTGCTCCGCAAGCGCTTGGGATTCGACGGGCTCGTGTGCACGGACTGGGGACTGATCACCGATGCCGAGATCTTCGGGCAGCCGTTCCCCGCGCGGGCCTGGGGTGTGGAGCACCTGACGCCGCGCGAGCGCATGAAGAAGATCATCGACGCCGGCGCCGACCAGTTCGGGGGAGAGGCGTGCCCGGAGCTGCTGATCGACCTCGTCGAGTCCGGCGATGTCCCCGAGTCGCGGATCGACGAGTCGGCGCGGCGCATCCTGCGCGAGAAGTTCGAGCTCGGACTCTTCGAGTCGAGCCTGGTCGACGCGGAGGCCGCCGACGCGATCGTCGGGAAGGACGACTTCCGCGCCGAGGGAGAGAAGGCGCAGCGCGCATCCATCACCCTGCTGGTCAACGGTCACGATGGCGAGCCGGTGCTGCCGCTGCGCGGGCGCCCGCGGCTCTACGTCGAGGGCATCGACGCTGAGCGCGCTGCAGCCTATGGCGATGTCGTCGCGACGCCCGCCGACGCCGACGTGATCGTGGTGCGGCTGCAGGCGCCGTACGAGGAGCGTCCGACGGTGTTCGAGAGCCTGTTCCACTCGGGGTCGCTGCAGTTCCCCGCAGAGGTCGTGGACCACGTGCGGGAGCTCGCCGAGCACGCGCCGACGATCGTCGACGTGTACGCCGACCGGCCGGCGATCCTCGAGCCCCTGGTGGATGCGGCCAGCGCTCTGACCGTCAACTGGGGCGCAAGCGCCGAAGCGCTGCTCGATGTGCTCACCGGCCGGTTCTCGCCGCAGGGGTCGCTGCCCTTCGACCTGCCGCGCTCGATGCGCGCCGTGGAGGAGTCGCGACCTGATGTGCCGTTCGACACCGCCGATCCGCTGTTCCGGTTCGGCGACGGGCTGCGTTACTGACGCGACCGCGTCGCACGCCCTGCCCGAGCGGGACCCCCGATCTTCCCGGGGGTCCCGCTTTCATGTGTGGGGCTACCGGAGGGTCACCGAGTTGGCCTGGTCGTTCATGCTGCCGAGCGACGACGCGTTGACGGCGTAGCCGTAGGACGCACCCGTGTACGCCGTGCCCTGCCACAGCTTGGTGCTGCATCCGGAGAAGCTCCTGAACGAGCTGACCCGGCCCGACCAGCCGACGTTGCCGAGCGGGCCGAAGTACCAGGTGGTGCTTCCGTTGCAGGCGCTCGAGTTGGTGATCTGGAAGAACGATCCGCCGTACCCGGCGTCGTCGAAGAGCTGGCTCTGCACGAAGGTGGCGCGCACGCCCTCGGGGAGGACGCGGGCGGCGGATGGGTCGGCGGTGGCGGCGACCGGCCAGCTCGGCGGCGTGACCACCAGCAGGTGGGTCTGCTCCAGCACGGCCCGGTTGAGATCCTCGCCGGCATCCACACACACCAGCGTGCGCATGCCCAGGTCGTATGAGCAGGACTGCGCGGGCGGCTCGGCAGCGGGCGCGGCCGTCACGAACGTCGCCGCGATGGCCGCCGCCGCTGCCAGGACCGACGCCGCATGGCGCGCGAAAACAGACGATCTCTTCATCGACTTCCCCCGAAGCGGATACTGCCCGGCCCCCTGCCGAGCACGCCCATTCTGCCCCACCGAGGTCACGGCCGACCGATTTCGAGATTCGTTGAGAGGATTCGGCGGGGGGACACATTTCCTGGATATGAGCGATTTGGCCGAGCCGCACCGTGCGGCGGATGCGGGGGAGGAGTCCGTTCCGACGGACCTCGACCTGCTGCGGCGACTCGCCGACGGCAGTAAGGCTGCGCTCGCCGCCCTCTACGACCGGTACAGCCGCGTCGTCTACGCCTACACCGCCGCGCGCCTCGAACCCCGCGAGGATGTGGAGGAGATCAGCCAGGACGTGTTCGTCACCCTCTGGCGAAAACGGGCGACCATCACCATCGCCGGCGAGTCGGTCCTTCCCTGGCTGCTCGTCACCAGCCGCAACCTGATCGCCAACCGCCGCCGCTCCCTCCAGGTGGTGGAGAAGCGCCGAAGCGACAGCCCCGTCGACGGATCACTCGCTGACGCCCGGCCGGGGCCGGAGGAGCTCGCCGAACGCGGCCAGCTGCTCGCCTACGTCGAATCCGTGGTCGCCGCGCTCACCGAGCCCGACCGCACCGTGTTCGAGCTGTGCATCCGAGGCGATCACAGCTATGAGGAGGCTGCCCGCCAGGTGGGCCTGAGCGAGGGCGCCGTCCGCAACCGCCTCTCCCGGCTCCGCGGGCGCCTCCGGAACGAACTCCGCACCCTCAGGGGGATGCCATGACCGATCACGACCTCCTGCCCACCGACGAGCGCTTCGAACAGATCAAGGCGAACCTGTTCGAGACCATCGCCGTCGACGACCGCCGCCGGACCCGGAAGCACCGCATCATCGCCATCGGAGTGGCCGGCGCCATCGTCGCCGGGACCACGGCCGGCGCGATCGCTGTCGCCCTCGCCTCCCAGGGCCAGATCAACAACGTCACCGACTGCTATGCGGCCGCCAACCTGAACTCCCGTCACGGCACCTCGGTGATGGTGACCGCCGACCTGGACGAGAAGACGCCCAACCCCCTCGATGCGCGCATCCGCCTCGCCGAGGACATGTGCGCGGCCACCTGGCGGACCGGCGTGTTCTCACCGGAAGGGTCGTCCAGCACGGCGGACTATCCGGTGCCCCACCTGGAGACCTGCCAGCTGCCCGACGGGCGACTGGCCGTGTTCCCCTCCGACCAGGCCCTCAGCGAGCTGTGCTCGCGACTGGGCCTCACGATCCCGCGCGAGTGACGAGAAGGGGTACTCCACCACGCGCGGGAGAAGGGACGGTGCCCGCCGCATCAGACGCCTGGGGGAAGGCGGCGGCGGGCACCTCCCGGCCTCACATCCGAGAACGACGAACCGACGACAGACAGAGAAGCAAGACAGAGAAGAAGGAGACGCCATGAAGACCATCGACCCGGCCGCGCTGGAGTTGCCACCCACGGAGCCCATCGACATGACGGCGCTCATCCAGCAGGCACTCGCGGGCGAGGGCTGAGCGGGGCCGTTCGGCGCATGCCCGCTCTGTTCACGCGTGCAGGGCGCGCAGGGCGAGCCACGCCGCCGTGCGGTCGTCCGCATCGGCCAGGGAGAGCCCCAGGAGGCTCTCGACGCGGTGGATGCGCGCGGTGAGCGTCTGACGGTGGACGCCGAGCCGCTCAGCCGCGGCGCCCCAGGCGCCGTTCTCGGCGAGGAACACGCGGAGCGTCTCCGTCAGCTCGCCGTGCCGGCCCGCCGCATCCCGCAGCGGGTCGAGCAGGCGTGCGATGCGCTGGGCGTCATCGTCATCGAGCCGGTCGAGGACGAGCGAGATGGTCGGGATGGACCGGTAGCGCACAACCCGCCGGCCCTCGGCCCGTGCCGACTCCACCGCGTGCCGTGCCTCGGCCGCGCTCCCCGCCAGCGTGTCGGTCGGCGCCGGCGCGCCCACACCGAGGAACATCGCGGACGAGTACGCCTCCACGCGAGTCGCCACCGCATCCACGTGGTCGTCGCGGAGGAACCCGGTCACCAGGCCGTGACTCTCGGTATGGATGTGGGCGGCGCCCAGTTCGTCGAGCCAGTGCGACACGAGGCGCTCCACTTCGACGGATGCCGACCGCGCGGTCAGGGCGAATGCGGTGAGCGAGCTCTCGTGCACACCCCACTTCCGCAGGAGGGAGGCGGCGGGAGGGCCACCGGCCAGCAGCGCGTCGATCATGACCGCGCGTCCGAGACGTTCGGTGCGGGTCGGGTCGTCCGTCCGCAACACAAGGTCGAGCAGGGCGGCCGCCTGCGAGCCGAGTTCGCGAGCGCGGCTCGACGACTCGGTCCGCGGGCTGACGACCAGCCGGGCCGAGAGGTCTTCGCCGGAGCCGACCGTATGCACCTGCAGCGAACGGTGGCGCACGCGCACGGGACGGGAGAGTGCGACCGCCATCGCATCCTGCACGTGCAAGCCGCCGGCGCCTGCGCTCGTGATGACCTGGCCGTGCCGATCGAGGAGCACGGCCCAGCCGTCGATGCGGTGCGCCAGCTCGGCGACGACGCCGGAGACACCGCCGCGGCGGGCAGCCAGGGTCAGCACTTTCATCGCACTGGTGACCGCACGATCCTCGGCGGCCTGATCGACGGCCAGGAGCGCGGTGAGGCTGGGGGCGAGCAGCGCGTCGGAGGCCGAGGTACCGACGATCGCGGTCGTGCCCGTCCGGTCGAGCGCTCTCAGGAGAGCCGGGTCGGCGCCGTGGCTGACGATGACGGCGTGCCGGAGTGCCTCCGTGCGTTCGTCCTCCGCGGTCAGGGCGGCCACAGCGGCTCGGGCGGGCGCCACGACGAGCGTCGCGAACGCGGGATGGCCGACTACCGAGAAGTCGTCGAGGCCGACCACCGCATCCACGCGCGTCCCGGCATCGAGGCGGCCTTCGACCAGCCGACCCTGAACGGAACGCGCGACGGAAGCGATGTCGCGGCTCATGGCCTCAGTGTACGGAATGTCGAATCAGCGAGGAACATCCACACTTTCTGTGGATGACACCGGCCATGAGCGCTTCCTAGCATCGAGCGAGACCCGCGCACGAAGGAGTACCCATGCAGGCCGTCATCTTCACGGAACCGTCCGAGCCCATCCAGTTCACCGAGGTGGACCTCGCGGCACCCGGCCCGGGGGAGGTGCGCGTGCGTATCGCCGCGGCGGGCGTCTGCCACTCGGACCTGCACGTGAAGCGGGGAGAGTGGGATGCTCCGGCACCGCTCGTCATGGGACACGAGGGCTCCGGTGTGGTCACCGAGCTCGGGGAGGGCGTCACCTCGCTGGCCGTCGGCGATCATGTCGTCCTCAGCTGGGTGCCGCCGTGCGGCGACTGCCGGTACTGCCGCTCAGGGCACGAGGCGCGCTGCCAGAAGGTCGCCACCATCGTCGCGCCGAAGGGCGTGCTCTTCGACGGCACCTCCCGACTGTCGCGCGACGGTGAGACCATCCATCACTACCTGGGTGTCTCGTCGTTCGCCGAAGAGGTCGTCGTGCCCGCATCCGGCGCCGTGAAGGTGCGCGACGACGCACCCCTCGACGTGATCGCGGTCGTCGGCTGCGCAGTCGCGACCGGCGTCGGCGCCGTGCTCAACACCGCTGCGGTCGAGCCGGGCTCCACCGTCGCCGTGATCGGCTGCGGCGGCGTCGGCCTCAACGTGGTGCAGGGCGCGCGGCTGGCCGGGGCCGAGCGGATCGTCGCGATCGACGTGCTCCCGGACAAGACCCAGATGGCCCTGCAGTTCGGAGCGACCGACCGGATCGACGCCTCCCGAGCGGACGCGGTCGAGCAGCTCTTCGAACTCATCCCGGACGGCGTCGACTACGCGTTCGACGCGATCGGCCGCACCTCCACGACCGAGCAGGCGATCCGGATGCTCGGACTCGGCGGTGCCGCCGTCATCGTCGGCCTGCCGCCGACAGGCGCGAAGGCGTCGTTCGAACCGCTCGTGCTGGCGGAGGCCGACCAGCGCATCCTCGGTTCCAACTACGGCTCCGTGCGCCCGTCCATCGACATCCCCGCGCTGGTCGACCGCTACATGGACGGACAGCTGCTGCTCGACCCGCTGATCTCGGGCCGGCGACCCCTCGCGGAGGCGGCGGAGGCCTTCGACGATCTCGAGGCCGGCTCCGTGCTCCGCACCCTCCTCATCCCCTAGCCCCCGAACCCGAAACGACTCACTGGAGAGCCATGTCAACCACCGAAACCCGGGCGAGCAGCCCGACCGACGCCGGACTCCGGCGCGGAGTCATGAGCGGACCCGAGCTGGCGGCTCAGGCGATCGCGAACATCGCGCCGAGCGCCGTCATCGCGTTCACGGCGATGTCGATCTTCGTCGGCGCCGGCAACGGGACGATCTACTCGTTCGTGCTCGCCACCATCGTCATCCTCTGCGTCGGCTACTGCGTGGTCGTCTTCGCCCGCAAGCACGCGTCGGCGGGCTCGCTTTACACGTACGTGGCGAAGGGCCTCGGCCCCACCGGCGCGTACCTCGCGGGCGTCACCCTCGTCATCGGCTGCTGGGGCATCGCCGCCGGCTCGCTCGGCGGCGCGGTGTCGTACTTCAACCAGTTCCTTGTGCTCCTCGGCGTGCCCGCGGGCGGCGTCGGCTGGTACATCGGCCTCGCCATCGTGCTGGGCGGCCTTGCGACGCTGTTCACCATCCGCGGCATCCGGCTCTCGGCCCGGGTCTCGCTGGTGCTCGAACTCGTCTCGGTGACGATCATCACCATCCTGCTCATCGCCGCGCTCGTCTGGGCCGGACCCGCCGCGTGGGATCCGGCGCAGGTGTTCGCCGAGGGAGCCCCGTTCCAGGGCATCGCCGCCGGAATGGTGCTCGGCATCCTCGGGTTCGTCGGATTCTCGTCGGCCGACGCGCTCGGCCGCGAGGCCAAGAACCCGTACACCGCCATCCCCCGCGCCATCATGTGGAGCGCCGTCGTGGTCGGCGTCCTCTACGTCTTCGCCGCGTACACCCAGATCGCAGTGCTCCACGGCGACCTCGCGACGAGCGCCAGCCCGCTGGAGGACATCGCGAAGCTGATCGGGATGCCGACCTGGTTCGGCCCGATCCTCACGTTCGGCGTCGGCGCCTCGTTCTTCGCCGTCGTCGTCGCGCCGCTCAACGTCGTCGGTCGCGTCATCTACGTGATGGGCAAAGAGGGCGTCGTCCCGGAGCGGTTCGGCCGCACGCACGAACGCCACCTGACCCCGCACCGCGTGCTGCTGGTCGCCGGTCCCGCGGCCATCGTCCTCGACGTCATCCTGCTGGCTGTCGGCGCGAACCCGATGGACATCGTCGTCTGGGTCGACACGTACGGCACCTACGGCTACATGGTCGCGTACGCGCTCGTGGCGATCGCGTGCATCGCCTACACGCGCCGCGCGGGCATCCCGAACACGCTGGTCTGGGTGTGCGCCGTCGTCGCGGTCGCCGCGATGGCGTATGTGTTCTTCGCGAACGTCTGGCCGGTTCCGGCGTTCCCGCTCAACGTCATCCCGTACCTGTTCCTGCTGACTCTGGTCGCCGCGGTGGCCTGGTTCGTCCACCTGCGGAGGCGCCGGCCGCAGGTCATCCAGAACATCGGCAACACCGAGACGGACGCCCTGGAGGGTGTCGGCTAGGGGCCCCGAAAGGCCGCAGGAATCACAGACGACGCGGGAGGCGCACGGTGACGACAGCGCCCCCTTTGTCCCGGTTGGCGGCCTCTACCGACCCGCTATGGCGGTTCACCACCTCGGCGACGAGGGCCAGGCCGAGGCCGTAGTGGCGGCCGCGGTCGTCGTCGGGCTGAGCGTCTCGGGCGGTTGCGAAACGCTCGAACGCGCGGTCCTCGACGCCGGCCGAGAACCCGGGGCCGTCGTCCTCCACGGTGAGGATGACGCGGTCGCGGGAGGTGGAAACGCTCACCCGGACATCGGCGGCGGCGTGATCCAGGGCGTTGTCCATCAAGGCGACGATCATCCGCCGAAGGGACACGGGTGCGCCGGTGACGACGGCGTCCGGATCGCTCTGCACGGCGATCGTGAGACCCCGCTCGTCGGCCGTTGCCTTCGCCGAACGGACGACCGTCGCGGCCAGGTCGCCGAGGTCGACTCCCTCGCTCTCCGCCGTCTGCCGCGGATCGGCGGCGGTCAGGAGGTCCTGCACGATCTCGGTGAGGGCCCGGCTGTCGTCGACGATCTCGTCCAGGCCTGACCGCAGTTCTTCGTCCGGCGCCCCCGTCGACTGCGCTGAGACATGGCGCCGCAGCAGCTGGGCGCGCGTGCTGAGCAGGGTGAGCGGGGTGCGGAGCTCGTGCCCGGCGTCCGCGACGAAACGTCGCTGCAGGGCGAGCGCGTCCGCGAGGGGCCGGATGGATCGCCGGGCCAGGATGAGGCCGATGCCTCCCGCGGCGATGGTCGCGATCACCCCGGAGACGACCAGCGCGATCACCAGCCGGCTCAGCTCCTCCTGCTGCTCGCCGAGTCCGTAGGCGACCTGGACGACCTTGCCGTTCCGCACGTCCGTCACGGTGAGGTAGCGCTGCCCGTCGGTCTCCACCGACCCGGAAACCTGGTTGCCGGTGCGCGCCACCTGCTCGATCGCGTCCTCGTCCGGGAGCCCGTCCGGCATGTCGGGGGAGCTCTGCCGGCCCTGAGGTGTCACCACCGTGACCAGCAGATCGCGGGGCGCGTCGTGTACCGAGTCGACCATGGAGGCATCGGAGAGTGCCCGTTTCGCGGCCTCGGCCTGGCCAGCAGCCACGACGCTGTAGACCACGATGCCGAGCGCGACGAAGAGGCCGACGATGGTCAGCGCGAACTGGGCCGCGAGCCGTCGGGAGGCGGAGCGGAGTTCGGTGTCGCGCAGCGTGGGGTCGCTCACGGGAGCGACCCCATCCGGTAGCCGACGCCGCGCACGGTCTCGACCAGGGAGCGCCCGAATTTGCGGCGCAGATGGTGCACGTAGGTGTCGACCACGCCCGGGTCGTCGGCGGCCGCGAACACCTCGTCGAGCAGCAGCGTGCGGGGAAAGACCTGGCCCGGTCGTCGGGCGAGCAGCTCCAGGAGGTCGGACTCGCGCTCCGAGAGCACCGTCCGCGAGCCGTCGTCGAGGGTGACCGTGCGGCTGCCGGTGTCGAGCCGGCCGCCGGGGAAGCGGACCATCGGCACCACGGCCGCGGCTCGGCGGGTCAGCGCGCGGACACGGGCGACGAGCTCGTCGATGTCGAACGGCTTCGCCAGGTAGTCCTCGGCGCCCGCGTTCAGGCCGTCGACGCGGTCGGGGGCCGTTCCGAGGGCGGAGAGCACGAGGATGGGCGTGGTCACGCCGTCGTCGCGGAGGCGGCGCAGCACATCCAGCCCCTCGACGGCGGGGAGCCCGCGGTCGAGCACGATCACGTCGAATCCCGCGGTGAGGCCGAGATGCAGGGCCCGCTGACCGTCGCGCGCGACCTCGACCTCGAAGCCCTCGGACCCGAGGAGCGCGTCGAGCATGCTCGCGAGGCGGCTGTCGTCCTCGGCGACCAGCACACGCGGCTTTCCGCTCACATCCGCAGTATAGGAGCCGGATGCGCCGTCCACCGGCGGGGCACCGGCCGTCACGAGGTGGCCGCCGGGCGCGCGAACGCGAGGTCGCCGGCGGCGAGGATACGGCCGGACGCATCCACCGCGAGGACACCGCGGGCGCCGGAGCGCAGCGCGTGATCGACGCCGTCGGGTCCGATCGCGAAGACGGTGGTGGCGAGGACATCGGCGGTCGTCAGGTCGTCGGCGACGACGGTGGCGCTGAGCAGCCCGGCCGCGAGGGACCCGTCGCGACCGTCCACGATGTGCGCTCCGCGCTCGTAGGCGCCCGAGGTCGCGACAGCCGCATCGGTGACCTGGAGGACGGCCAGCATCGCCGTCGGCTCGTACGGTGAGCGGACGCCGACGCTCCACGGGCGTCCGTCGCCCGGGCTGCCCGACACGACCACGTCACCGCCGGCGTTGAGGCAGAAGGCGCGGAGGCCGGCCGCGTGCAGCTCTCGTGCCGCGCGTGCTGCCGCCCACCCCTTCACGACCCCGTCGAGGTCCCATGAACCGTCGGGCCGGCGGATGCGGAAGGCGCCTCCCGAGTCGCGCGCGGCAGTCTCGCCGATCGCGACGACCTCGCGGAAATCGTCGCTGAAAGGGGCAGGGGATTCGCGGGAGGCGTTCGCGCGGCTCACCTCGCTGTCCGGCCGGTACGTGCTGAAGCGGCGGTCCGCCTCCCGCAATACCCGGAACGCGCGCTCGGCCGCGGGTCGCGCATCCACGTCGTCCCGCACATCGATGGACATCGGGATGCCCATGACCGTCTCGAGGAACTTCATCGCTGGTCGATCGCCGACTGCACCGATTGGATGTAGCCCTCGGACGTGTAGGTCGCACCCGACACGGTGTCGATGTTCGCCGACTGCGATGCGAGGACTTCCTGCTGCAGGATCGGCAGGGCCTGGTCGTTGATCTCGATGTCGCGCCCGTCGCGGTCGGGCGACTGAAGGGTCTTCACGGCCGTGATCGTGGTGCCGGAGAACGTGACCTCGACCTGGACCGCGCCGTAGCGGGTTTGGACGGCCGACCCGGTGATGGTGGTCGTGGCCGCCGATGACGAGGATGACGAGGACGAGTCCGATGGCGTCCGGGTGGACGGAGCGGCCGAGCCGCCGCTCGTCGCATCGGACGATTCCGACTCCGATCCGGAACTCGTGGTCCCGGTGCCGGATGCGGTCGAATGGACGGAGGTGGACGCCGCGGTGACCTGGTCTCCGACGCCGTACAGCTTCAGGCCGACGGTCGCGCCCATGACGACGAGGATGACAGTGAAGAGGACGGTCCCCCGCCAGGATCTGCTGTTCATTACATGCTCAGTTCTTCTCGGTGGATGAAACGCTTGGGCATCCGGAGGGCACGAAGCGAGGACTCGACGCGCTCGCCCATCCCCTCCGGCCCGCAGATGAAGGCCTCCCAGTCGTGAAGGTCGGGGATCAGGCGGCGGAGCGGCTCGACATCCAGCGGGTCGTAGCCGAGCTCGGAACGCCGTCCGACGAGGGGGATGACGGTGACGCCGGGGAGGGCCTGCAGTTCGCCGAGGAGGGCGAGGTGCCGCGGCGAGCGGGCCCGGTAGAGGACGACAGGGCGGGCGCCGCGCCGCACCAGTTCTTCGGCCAGGGCGCGGATGGGGCCGATGCCGGCGCCGCCCGCGACCAGCAGGATGCGCGCCCGGCTCGCCCGGTCGGCGGTGAAGCGGCCGAACGGTCCCTCCGCGAAGACCAGCGAGCCGGGCTTCAGAGCGGGGAGGCGGGTCGAGTGGTCCCCGATGGCCCCGACGGTGATGCGCAGGTAGCCGTTGGCCGGGACCGCCGACACCGAATACGGATGCGCCGTGCCCAGGTGGCCCCAGGCGAGGAAGCGGAACAGGAGGAAGTTGCCTGCGCGGACGCCCAGCTGGTCGACCCGCGGCCCGGTCAGCCAGACGCTGTTCACGCCTTCGCTCTCGGGCACGACCGCGGCGACGCGCATCCGTCCCTTCCAGGCGTCGAGCGCCGGCAGGAGGAACCGCCACGTCAGCACGGCGGCTGCGGTGCCGAGGTAGAGCGCGATCCAGAGGGCCCGGTTGACGGGGTCGGAGACGAAGTGGGCGCCGCCGCTCAGCTGGTGGAAGAAGGTGAGGAAGATCGAGACGTACGTCGTGACGTGCAGCCAGTACCAGACCTCGTAGGACAGCTTCGCGCGGATCAGCCGGGCACTGCTGAGGCCGACGACCAGGAAGGCGATCGTGCCGACGAGCGCCGTCAGCATGTCCGGGTAGTTCTGCAGAATGCTGACGAACTCCGTCCACGGAGGATTCTTGTCCACCAGCTCGCCGCCGAAGACCAGGAAGAGCACGTGCGCGACGATCAGGAACAGCACGGATGCGCCGAGCGAGCGGTGCCAGGAGACCAGCCGGTCGAGACCGACGGCCCTCTCGAACCAGGACACGCGGGCGATCAGCAACACCTGCGCGCAGACCAGGAACCCGCCGACCATGCCGGCCAGCTCGCCGATCGAGGTGAGAGCGTCGGCAGGGGTGGCGGCGAAGCCGGCGGGCACGCTCAGCCACCACATCCCGAGAACAGCGACGACTCCGAGCGCGAGGACGGCGCGAACGGTTCTGGCGCCCCGGCGCGGGTCGCCGACAGCTCTGCGGCTGCGGCGCGGCGCAGGCGGTGCCGACACGGGAACGCTCAACGTCTGATCCATGTATTCCACGATGCAGACGCATTCTTTGTGGATTCTTACGTGGGCTGGGAGCGCCCTATGCGCACTGTATGAGTTGTGGAATCCCGCTGAGCGTCAGCCGAGCGCGAAGTCGACGGCCGCAGCGGCGTGCAATGCCGTGGTCGGGAACGTCGGCACGGCCGAGTCCTCCCGCCGCACCAGCAGCTCGATCTCGGTACAGCCCAGGATGACGCCCTCCGCGCCGCTCGCGATCAGGCCGGCGATCGCCTCCCGGTAGACGGCTCGGGAGGCCTCGGTGACCACACCGAGGACGAGCTCGTCGTAGATGATCCCGTCCAGGATCGCCTGGGTCTCCTCGGGCGGCACGATCACCTCCAGGCCGGTCGACTCCAAGCGCTCGCGGTAGAACGGCTCGCGCATCGTGAAGCGCGTGCCGAGGAGCGCGACCCGGTGGACGCCGGCATCGATGACGGCTGCAGCCGTGACGTCGGCCAGATGCAGCAGCGGGATGCCCACGGCCGCCTGCACCCGGTCGGCGACCTTGTGCATGGTGTTCGTGCAGATCACGACGCAAGAAGCGCCCACGCGCTCGAGCCGAATCGCCTCCTCGGCCAGGATGTCACCGGCGCGCTCCCAGTCGCCCGACGACTGCAGCCTCTCGATGTCGGCGAAGTCGACGGAGATCATCACTAGGTCGGCCGAGTGCAGTCCGCCGAGCCGTTCGCGCACCCCCTCGTTGATCGCCTGGTAGTAGAGAGCGGAGCTCTCCCAGCTCATGCCTCCGAGCAGCCCGATCCTCTTCATGG
This sequence comes from Leifsonia sp. 466MF, assembly GCF_900100265.1. NCBI lineage: Bacteria > Bacillati > Actinomycetota > Actinomycetes > Micrococcales > Microbacteriaceae > Leifsonia > Leifsonia sp. 466MF. The sequence goes on along the minus strand of NZ_LT629696.1, from coordinate 3,721,023 downwards.
CGTACCTCTTCTATACGGCCTTATTGAACCCGGTCACCGGCTGGCTCTCGTCGAACGCGGCGACCGGGCGGCGGAAACCGCGCGTCAGGAACAGGAGGTAGGCGAAGCCGATCACCGCCCAGACGATGCCGCCGACCAGCGCGTCGGCGTGGAGGTTCACCCACAGGATGGCCGTGAGCACCGTGCCGATCGCCGGGAGCACGATGAACCGCACGATGTCCTTCGCCGTGCGACGGCGTCCCTTGCGGATCGCGAACCAGGCGATCACCGAGATGTTGACGAAGGTGAACGCGATCAGGGCGCCGAAGTTGATGAAAGCGGAGATCAGCTCGAGCGAGAACGCCATCGCCAGCAGCGAGATCACGCCGACCAGCACGATGTTGAAGATGGGCGTCTGCGTCTTCGGGCTGATGTACCCGAAGAAGCGGCGGGGGAGGACGCTGTTCCGTCCCATGACCAGCAGCATCCGGCTGACGGACGCGTGTGACGCGAGTCCGGACGCCAGGGTGGCGCAGAAGCCGGCGGAGACGAAGATGGCCTGGAACACCGGGCCGCCGACGATCCGGCCGATCTGCGGCAGCGGGTCGTCCGTGAACTCGCCGAACGGCGCATTGGTCGGGAAGCGGAGCTGGGTGAAGTAGGCGGCGATCAGGAAGATCGCGCCGCCGATGATGACGGTGAAGAGGATGGCGCGCGGCATGATCTTCGGCGTCTTGGCCTCCTCCGCGTACATCGTCACCGCGTCGAAGCCGATGAACGAGAAGCAGACGACCGTCGCTCCGGTGAGGACCGCGCCGAGTGTGACCCCATCGTGCACGAACGGCTTGACCGAGGCGACCGTGCCGTCACCGGCGCCGCCGGCGAGCTGGACGACGACCATCACGACGAAAACGGTCATCACAGCGATCGCGAAGACGAGCAGGATCATGTTGACGTTCGAGGTGCCGCGCATAGTCACGGCGATGAGAGTGGTGACACCCGCGCAGTACACGACCACCCAGATCCATCCGGGGACGGCGGGGAACAGCTGCTCCAGGTACAGCCGGATGATGAGGCAGTTCACCATCGGAAGCAGCACGTAGTCGACGAGCGAAGTCCAGCCGACCATGAATCCCAGGTTCGGGTGGATGGACTCGCGCACGTACGTGTAGGCGGAGCCGGCGCTCGGGATGGCGCCCGCCATCTTGCCGTAGCTGATCGCCGTGAACATCATCACGACGAGCGCGACGAGGTAGGCGGCCGGGACGACGCCGTTCGTCTGTCCGGAGACGATGCCGAACGTGTCGAAGACGACCGTCGGCGTCATGTAGCCGAGACCGAGACCGACGATGGCCCACAGCCCGAGGCTGCGCCGCAGCGACGCGCCCTTCGCGGTCGTCGTCGGCAGGGTGGTCGTCACGGGCGTCTCCTTCGGTACCGGTTCTGACTGCCCCTCGACGTTAGCCGATTCCGTCGCCCGGCTCGGAACTGGCGCCGGGGGATGCGATGCTGGCAGGGACGAAGGGAACGAGCAGTGGACGACAACGCGTTCTTCGAGCGGGCGATCCTCGCATCGGCCGCCGGCCCTGGCGACGACGACGCCATCCGGCAGCTGGGCGAGCTGTTCAGCGCGGACGAGCTGGCGGCCTGGAAGGCCTCCCGCACGGCGGCGACGCGCGTCACCGTCCCCGTGGGCCACGACGACGAGGGCGACCGCTACTGGGCCGACTGGGGCGATTTCGGCATCCGGGGGACATCGCCGACGTCGTACGAGGAGGCCATCGCGGACCTCGCCGGCCACGTCCGTTCCTGGGCCGAAGCGCCGGATGACGGTGAGCACGCGCTCGGTCGCACGGATGCCGTGCGGGCGCTCGCCGCGGAGGTGGCGGCACTCGATGACGACGCGCTGCGCACCTACCTGCTCGTCCGGGCCTCCTTCGACCGAGGCCACCTGACGTTCGGCATCGCCGACTTCGTCGAGGAGGACGGCACCACGACGCAGCGTGCCATCCCGCTCGACGAGGGGCGGCCGCCGGCCGAGATCGACCTTCCGGTGGACGGACGGATGAAGACGTATCAGAGCAGCGTCCGCGGCGACCGCGCCGCGTTCTCGCCCGTCGGTTCGGGCCCGAGCATCGTGGACACGCTGCGCCAGGAGGATCCCACCGGCGACTTCGACGCCGAATTCCCCCGGCCGGACCTGCGGCCGAGGGAGCCCGAACTGTGAAGTCGGAGGTGGCGCTCGCCGAGCTCACCGCCGTGCGAACGCTCGACGGCCCGCGCATCCGGCTGGTGCCCCTCGGACCGGAGCACCTCGACGACGTCTTGTCCGGGCTCGACGATGCCGAGAACCTCCGCCTGACGGGGACGCGCGCCGAGTTCACCGAGGAGGTCATCGCCGCGCACCTTGCACGGATCGGCGCCGCGCCGGACCGCGCGGACTGGGCGATCCTCGACAGGGCCACCGATCGCTTCCTGGGCGAGATCGTGCTCAACGAGCTCGACGAGGACAACGCATCCATGAACACGCGCATCGCGTTGGCACCCGGGCAACCCGGCCGCGGGTACGGCACGGAGGCGATGACCGTCGTGCTCGATCACGCCTTCGCGGAGATCGGACTGCACCGCGTCCAACTCGACGTGTACGCGTTCAACCCGCGGGCGCTGCGGTCGTACGAGAAGGCCGGATTCGTGGTGGAGGGCCGCCAGCGCGACACCCTGTTCTGGGACGGCGAGTGGACCGATTCCATCCTCATGAGCGTGCTCCACACCGACCCGCGACCGACGTTCCGCTGAGCGCGTCCGGCGTCCGGTCCGGGGCCAGCCCGTTGACAGCGGCTGCGCACGCGGGCACTATCGCGTCCAGGCCAGCGGAGCCGGCGGCCGGCGAGGGAGGTGTGCGTGGTGACGTGCGAGGTGGAGGCGCGAGAGCTGTCCCACGCCATCGCCGCGCACGAACTCGAGGTGCACGTCCAGCCGCAGATCGACCTGGCGACGGGTGAGATCGTCGCCGTCGAAGGCCTCAGCCGCTGGACGCATCCCACCCGCGGTCCCATCCCTCCCGCGGAGTTCGTGGCGCTCGCCGAGGCCAGCGGAACCATCCACGAGCTGGGCCTGTTCGCGCTGCGCGAGTGCTGCCGCATCGGCCGCGACTGGCGCGAGCGCGGCTACCAGCTCGCCATCGCCGTCAACGTCTCGCCCCTGCAGCTCGAGACCGACCGCTTCTTCGATGAGCTGGAACGTCAGCTCGCCGAGTCGGGTCTTCCTCCCGCCGACCTCATCGTCGAGGTGACGGAAGCCGAGCGCATCGAGGACTACGCGGTCGTCGCCGGGCGCCTCGACATCGTGCAGCAGTGGGGGGTCACCGTGTCGATCGACGATTTCGGCGCGGGACACTCGTCGATCGAACGGGCGGTCGGCGTCCACGCCCGCGAGCTCAAGCTCGATCGCAGCCTCGTCGCGCGGGGGGACTGGGACGCCGTCGGCGACGCGGTGGCGATGGCCCAGGACAGCGGGATGCGGGTCGTCGCCGAGGGCATCGAGACCCGCGAACAGCTGGAGCAGATCCGCACCTCCGGATGCGACCGCGCCCAGGGCTACTACATCGCACGTCCGTGTCCTCCCGATGACCTCGGTGACCGTCTGGGTACATTCGTGCGCTAAATTCATTGTGTACTCGCCGCGAAGCGGCCCAGCCATCCGAAGGAGAGTGCGGTGCGGCCCATTGCTGCGGACGACCTGCCCTGCGCTCTCGTCGAGGTGGATGGAGACGGCCGCATCCAGGACGCCAACGAGCTGTTCGTCGCCTGGACCGGTCTATCCATGACCGAGCTGCAGGGCCGGTCGTTCAGCTCGCTGCGCATCCGGATCCCCGGGGTCGACGGCCGCGACGACGGCCTCGTCCGGTTGGCGCACGTGGACGGGTCGTCGAGGGCGGTCATCGTCGGCCGGCGCTCCTCGGAGGCCGGTGAGCTGCTGACCCTGGTGGATGCGACCGAGCGCGCCGAGCACGAGCAGGAGATGGTGCGCTCGCACACCCTCCAGGAACGTACGCGCAACCGACTCGAGCTCATCATCGACTCGTCGATCGCCTTCTCGGCCGCGGCGGACGAGCAGTCGCTGGTCGACATCCTCGCGTCGACCGTCGCCAAGGCGTACCAGGCGGAGCAGTCCGCTGTGTTCCTGATCGACGAGCTCGGGATGTTCACGCAGGCCTCCGGCAGCAACCCGCTGCGCTCCCTGGAGCAGACCGGATCGCTGGTGACGCAGGCCTCGCAGCTCCGCCGGGTGGTCGCGCTCAGCGGCGCGGCGGCCGCGGACGAGATCGCCCCGGTGCTCGGGCAGGCCATGCGCGACGCGGGCGTGCATGCCGTCCTGGTGGCGCCCATCCAGCACGACGACGTGCTCTTCGGGCTGTTCGCCGCCTTCTTCCTCCACCCGCGGCAGTTCGACTCCGAGGCCGCACCGCTGGCCGACGCGCTGGCCGGACAGGCGGCGCAGGCGATCACCACCCTGCGGCTGCAGCGGCAACTCGAGCACGCCGCCATGCACGACGAGACGACCGGGCTGCCCAACCGCCGACGCCTGGAGACGCAGCTGATCGAATACCAGCAGTCGGCCTCCACACTCGTCGCCACACTGTTCATCGACCTGGACGGGTTCAAGCGCGTGAACGACGCCCTCGGCCACCACACGGGCGACCTGCTGCTCCGGGAGGTCGGGCTGCGGCTGCAGGCGGCCGTCCGTCAGGAGGACCTGGTGGCCCGCTACGGCGGCGACGAGTTCGTGGTCGTCTGCGAGGTGCCGGAGGTGGCGGCCGCCGAAGACGTGGCCGACCGCATCCGCCGTTCCATCGAGCAGCCGTTCCAGGACATCCCGGAAGGCTTCCCGATCAGCGCCAGCATCGGCATGTCGCTCGCGCGCACCCAGGACCCCGGATGGAACCCGGACCGGCTGATCCGCGAGGCCGACCACGCGATGTACTCGGCGAAGAACGCCGGGGGCAACCGCGTCGTGGGTGCCACTGTCGCCTGAGCAGATCCGCCGCGTGACCGACTTCGTCAGCGGTCGTCAGATGCGTCGGCGTCCTCGCGCACCCGACGGGCCTCGTCGATGAGTGCCTCCTCCTTGTCCGCCGACTTCTCGCTGAGCCGGGTGTCGCGCGGCGGCAACTGGATGGTCTCCTCGGCCTCCATGCCCGCCTGCAACTCGCGCCCGCGCTCGGTCTCGGCGTCGAACTCCGCGCCGAACAGCAGCGCGAGGTTCGCGATCCAGACCCACAGCAGGAAGACGATCACCCCGGCGAGCGGGCCGTAGGTCTTCTCGTAGTTGGCGAACGTCGCGACGTAGAACGCGAACAGGAACGTGGCGACGGCGAGCACGACGATCGCGATGATCGCGCCCATGCTGATCCAGCGGAACTTGGGCTGACGGGCGTTCGGAGCCGCGTAGTACAGGATCGCGATGATCAGGACGACGATGATCAAGAGCAGCGGCCACTTCGCGATCTCCCAGGCGATCCGCGGGGCGGAGCCGAGACCGAGGGCGTCTCCGACGGCGCGCGTGACCGGTCCGGAGACCACGAGGATGAGCGCGACGATGGTCACGAGCACGACGGTGATCACCGTCACGAGCAGTTGCTGCGGCTTGAGCTTCCAGAACGGACGGCCCTCGTCGATCTCGTAGATGCGGTTCATCGCGCGGGAGAACGCGCCGACGTATCCGGAGGCGGACCAGATCGCGAGCACGATGCCGGCGACCAGGGCGAAACCGGAGCCGGGCGAGTTCACGGCGTTCTCGATCGGACCGCGCAGCAGCTGGGCGGTCGAGCCCGGCGCGACGCCCGTGATGATGCCGAGCATCGCATCCGTCGCCGACTTGCCCTGCCCGAGCACGCCGAGTAGCGAGACCAGGGCGATCAGCCCGGGGAAGAGCGAGAGGATGCCATAGTAGGTCAACGATGCGGCGATGTCGGTGCACTTGTCGGTGCTGAACTCGCGGAAGGTGCGCTTGAGCACCAGCTTCCACGATGATCCTTCGAGGTGGGGAGGGCTGTCCGGCTTGCGGGAGTCTTCGGGGGAGGGGGCATCGGCCAGGCGTTTGCTGGCCCCGACGTCGCTCATCGTGCTGGTCCTCTCGGTTGCGCGTCGCTGACGGGGAAGGGTGACGGGAGAAAAGAGAAGCGCGGCGGAGGCCCGGGGGAGGCCTGCCGCCGCGCTTCGTCGTGGGTGCTAGTGGTCGGACTGCAAGCGCTGTCCGGACTGCTTGGCGTCGTCGGCGACGTCGGACGCGCGATCGGTGGCCTCCTCCTTGACGGTGGACACCCCCTCCTGCGCGGTCTCCTTGACCGACTGAACGGCCTGCTGCGCCGGCTCCTTGAGGTCGTCGGCGACCTGCTTGCCGACCTCCGCGGCCTCATGGAGCAGAGGCTGCGCGGCATCCTTGGCGGCGGATGCCAGCTCCTGCTCCTTGGTGCTCGGCGGGATGAGGGAGGCGATCAGGGCGCCGATGCCGAAGGCGATGAGGCCGACGGCGAGCGGATTGCCCTGCGCCTTGTCGACGACGGTCCGGCCCGCGTCGGCCACCGAACTGCCGGCGTCGGAGACGGCGCCGCCCACGCCGCTGCGGACGTCGTCGGCGGATCCCATGATCCGCTCGCTGATGGAATGGAAGGCGCCCTTCACCTTGCGCGTCTGGCGCTGGGCGATCTTGCTTGGCGTGACCTTGTCGGCCAGGGCATCGACATCACCGCTCAGGTTGCGGCGCGTCGCCTCGATGTCGGCGCGGATCGCGTCGGGGTCGTCGCTCATCGGTTCTCCTCATTTCGCTTCAGTGTCTCGGGGAATTCATTGACCGTCTCCACGGTCTGGGGGGCACCCTTGACGGTCTCGAGCTGCTTGCGACCGCGCAGGTACAGGATCAGTGCGACGACGCCCCAGATGACCGCGACGATCACCGCGGACCAGGCGTTGCCCACCAGGTAGCCGAGCGCCCACCACAGGGCGATCGACAGGAAGAAGACGGCCATGAGGCCTGCGTAGCCCGCGCCGCCCAGCAGCCCTGCGCCCTTGCCGGCACGCGTGACGGTCTGCTTGATCTCGGCCTTCGCGAGTTCCATCTCCTGGCGGATCAGTGTGGAGAGGTCACGACTGACCTCTCCGAGCAACTCGCCGAGCGAACTGTTCGCGGCTTGCTGCTCCGAGGGGGTGGGTTGATCGGTCATGCCCGGCCTCCGGTGTACCCGGCGCCCGGCAGCTCGGGAAGGTCGTTGCCGGAGTCTTCGTAGAGATCGCCGGTGGCACTTCCGTAGCCGCCGGCGGTGGATCCGGTGCCCGCGCCGCCGACGCCGGTGGTGCCGACGGCGGTGATATCAGGGCTCGGCGCCAGGCCGGTCGTCCCGGTGGTGCCCGTGGTGCCGGTCGTCGTGCCGGTTCTGCTGCCGGAGTCGTCACCGCCGCTGGCGAGGGCTCGGGTCAGCCGGCCGGCGAGGGCGCCGGCGATGGCAGCCGCGGCGATGAAGGTACCCGGGTTGCGCCGCGCGTACGACTTCACCTCGTTCAGCAGGGAGCCGGGGTCGCGCTCGTTCAGCCAGCCGGCGATCGCGTGGGTGCGCTGCGCCGCCTGCCGTACCAGGTCGGTCGCCAGGCCGTCCGACTCGGAGGGGGACGCCATCTGGTCGAGTTCGTCGCCCACAGAGCGGAGCCCGCTGGCGACCCGCTCCTGCTGCTGCGCCGCCTGCGTCCGGAGTTCCTCCTGCGTCTGGCGGTAGAGATCCTTCGCCTGCGACTTCGCCTCGCCCGCGACGTTCTTTGCCTGCTCCTTCGCGGTGGCCGCGACGTCCTTGCCGGCCTCTGCTGCCGAGCCGGCGACGCGCCCCGCTTCTTCGCGGACGCCGCTCTGCTCACCGGTCGAGGCACCGTCGCTGAGGCCCCCGCCATTCCGTGCGCCGCCGCCCAGCGAGCCGCCGGTCGGCTGCACCGTCTCGGGAAGGCCCGCCTCCGGCTCGAGCGCGTCGCGTCTGCTGTCGAAGATCGGTGTGTCCGCGGACTGGTCGTCTGACATGGTCATGACTGCCGTTTCCTTTCGGTGGATGTGTCCGGTTGGGATGTTGAGGACCACTCAAGACACCGGATTGAGGCGGGTACAGCGATTGACCGTCCCCCCGGCGGGGGGTATTCGTGCGCGGAGGACTGCCCCTCGTCGCGGGTGGCGACTACGGTGACCGGAATGGACGTACAGGACTGGCTGCTCGACTCCGACCCGGCGATCCGTTGGCAGGTGCTTCACGATCTGGTGGGAGCCCCGCCGGAAGAGGTCGCCGCCGAACGTGCCCGCGTGGCAACGGACGGCTGGGGGGCGACGTTCCTCGCCGAGCAGGCGGAGGACGGGCTCTGGGATGGCGGCACGTACCGTCCCGGGTGGATTCCGCCCGAGCGCGACGGTTTCGACGCGTGGAGCGGCACCCACTTCAGCCTCCAGCAGCTCGTGGACTTCGGACTCGACCCGTCGAGCGAGGAGGCGCGTCGGGCCGTAGCCCGCGTCCGCGAAAATGTTCGCTGGGAGCACGCCGGCGAGCCCTACTTCGAGGGCGAGACCGAGCCGTGCATCAACGGCGTCGCCCTGACGATCGCCGCCTACTTCGGCGAGGATGGCGACCGGATCGCCGAGACGCTCGTCGGCTCCCGGCTGGACGACGGCGGCTGGAACTGCTGGGCCGAGTACGGCGCCCGGGTGTCGTCCTTCCACTCCACGATCTGCGCCGTCGAGGGACTGCGCGCGTGGATGCGCGCCGGCGGCGACGACGCGCGCGCGACCGAGGTCGTCGAGGCCGGCGAGGAGTACCTCCTCGAGCGCGGCCTCTACCGGAGGCGCACGGACGGCTCCACCCCGGACCCGCGGATCACGATGCTGTCGTATCCCGTGCGCTGGTACCACGACATCCTGCGCGGGCTGGAGCACTTCCGGCAGCAGGACCGTCGCGACCCGCGCCTGGCGGATGCCGTCGAACTGGTCCGCGGCAAGGCCGACGCCGACGGCAGGTGGGTGCTCGAGAACATCCACGAGGGGCCGGTGATCGTCGAGTTCGACATGGAGGGATTCCAGAGCAAGTGGGTAACACTTCGGGCGCTCCGTGTCCTGCGGTGGTGGGACGCCGCCTGACGCCGGACTACCGGCGCCAGCCGGCCCTGCTCACGGCTTCACGGCGGTCAGGTCGTCGACGGTCAGGGTGACCGGCGCGTTCACGACCCCGCCCGAGAGGTACCCGGTCACCGCCAGCCCGCCCGCACCCTGCAGTGCGGCCGTGCTGTCCGTCGCCGACCGCTGCCAGGTAGACGGCTCGGGAGTGCCGTCGGCCCATGCCTTCGTCTCGACGAGCGTCGGCGATGTCCCGGTGGTCCGCATCCGCACGTTCAGGCGCATGCCCGCGGTGTAGGTGACGTTCGGAACGGTGGCCGACGTCTGCACGACGACCTCGTTCCCGCCGTTCTGGTCGACGCGGACGATCTGGATGGTCACCTTGCCCGCCGACGAGATGATCACCTTGGACCCGTAGGAGCCGGTCGTCGCGATCCGCCGTCCCTGGACGGTCACATACACGTTGCCCGAGGAGGGCAGCTTGTCGATCGTCATTCCGAGTCGCAGGTCGATGCCGGTCGCGCTGACTCCGGGAAGCCGGGCGGTGCCGCCCGAGCCCGCGGGGAGTTGGATGCGTCCCGTCCCGCCCGCGACCGAATACAGGCTGGAGCTGCCCGAGACCGACCAGTTCCCGCCGGTCGGGGCGGTTCCCCAGCCGTTGGTCACGGCGCGCTCGAACGGATCGGCGGCGAGCGTGTCGGCGGGTGGGGGTGGCGCGGTCACGGTCAGCGTGCGGGTGGTCGACGCTGTCGCCCCGCCGTCGTCCAGCACGGTCAGCCGCGCGGTGTAGGTGCCGGCGACGGCGTAGGTGTGCGTGATCGTGCCGCCGGTGCCCGACGAGCCGTCGCCGAAGTCCCAGGCGAACGAGGTGATCGCGCCGTCCGGATCGGTCGAGCCCGTTCCATCCAGCGAGCAGGTCAGGTCGGCGCAGGAGGAGGCGAACACGGCGCTCGGAGGCTGGTTGCCGGCGGCGGGCGGCCCGATCGAGAAGCCGTCCGTGAACGACGGCCCCGCGGCCCGGACGAACGACGCCGTCAGCTGGCTCGCCGTCGCGCTGACATCGAGCGAGCCGTAGAGCGGTGTGGCGGCGCTGCCGTACGAAGCCGCGAAGTAGTTGGCTTCGCTGTCGGCCGGGTGGACCTCGTAGTTGCCGTTGCCGCCGGTACCGACCGTCGCGAAGACGGTTCCCGCGCCCTTCACGAGTGTCCCGTCCGAATCCGCCACGCAAGCCGCGGTGTAGGTGCCCGGCGAGATCGTCGGACAGGCCGCTCCCGTCGCCAGCTGCTTCGTGCGCTGGTAGAGGTGCTCGTGTCCGGTGAGCACCAGATCCACGCGCTTCGACACCAGCAGGTTGAGGATGTCGGCTCCGGCCTCGCAGGGGTAGTCGCCCAGCGAGAGGCAGGGTTTGTGCATTCCGACGACGACCCACGGCGTTCCGGCCGCGCGTGCTCCGTCGATGGCGGCCTGCGTCCACGAGTAGTGGGAGGTGCCCGATGCATACGTCCACGTGCCGTCCGAGAAGGGGAGGCCGGGGGAGATCATGATGAAGCGCACAAGGGGAGCGCCCTGCGGGACATCGACGTAGTACTCGCGACCGTAGGTCCCGACCGCTCCGGGGAGCTGGTTCGGGAGGCAGGCGGAGAAGTCGTTGATGTTGCCGTTCTGCCCGCTGCTCTCGTGGTTGCCCGAGACGAGTTCGAACGGGAAGCCCGCGCCGGTCCGGCTGGTGACGAGGTCGCACCAGGCCTGCTCCTGGCCCGTTGTGCCGTACGAGAGGTCGCCGAGGGCGAGGTGCAGGTCGGGGCTGAGGTTCTTGATGCCCGTGAGCACGGCCTGCGCCGCGGTGCCCGGGCCGTAGTCGCCGGATGCGGTGAAGTGGACGGTGCCCGCTCCGGCCGCCACGCCCTGGACACTCTGCGGCACGCTGACGCTGAGGATGACGGCAGCGGCGGCAAGCCCCGCCACGGTGAGGAATCGATGCTTGGCCATCGTCGACGCTCCCCGGCCCGTTCCGTCGCGGGCCTGTCGCGGCACACGCTAGCGCTCCGCGGGGCTCGCGGGGAGTAGAAGGCGAGGTTTGCTCAGGAATTGTCGACGAGTCAGGACTTCTCGACCGCGTAGTGCAGCCCGAGCGTGCCTCCTGCGAAGGCGCATTCCTCCAACAGTCGCAGTCGCAGGAACTGCCCCTGGGGGAGGGCCGGGGTGCCGCCGCCGACGGCGACCGGGACGAGGAAGAGCCGGACCTCGTCCACCAGCCCGGCCGCGAAAGCCGCAGCGGCGAGCGTCGGACCGCCGATGGAGACGTCGTGGTCGGCGCCCGCGACCAGGCGGCGCACCTCCTCGGGATCGAACCGCGACAGCAGCCGGGTCTTCGGCGTCGTCACCTCGCTCAGGATGGATGAGAACACGACCTTTTCGGCGTGCTGCCAGACGGCCGCGTAATCGGCGACCACCGGCTCTTCGCTATCGCCCAGGTCCTGCCAGACCCGCATGGTCTCGTACATCCGCCGGCCGTACAGGTAGGTGCCGATGTCACGTTCCCGGTCGTTGACGAACGCATGGACCTCCTCGTCGGGCTGCGCCCAGTCGAACGATCCGGAGCTGTCGACGGTGTAGCCGTCGATCGAGGCGATGGCCGAGAAGAGGAGACGTCCCATGCAGGGACTCTAGGGGCGGCCGATCGCCGGGGCCAGAGCCCGGCTCACCCGACCGTCAGCCGATCTGCGGCAGAAGGGTCTTCAGTGCGCGCAGCTCGTCGTCGAAGATCCACGGCACCGCGACATCCAGCACCAGGCCGATCCCGATCATCAGCAGGGTCGCCCCCGCAGCGATCAGCACGAGAGTGACGAGCAGCTGCAGGTAGGGGTTCCCGGTGACGGCGGCGAGCAGCCCCCGCGCTCGCCGCCGCACCGGCACCGATGCCGTACCGAGTGTCGGTGCGGTTCGCAGTCCGTGTCCCAGTGTCGTCATCGGTCTCCCCCTTCGTGTCGACGCTCGAGACGGGAGCTCGAGCGGACATATCCGAGTCAACCGGGTACGCGCCCGAAGGGCATCGACCCCAGGTAGGGAGGAGGTCATCCCTGGGGATGATCCCGGTGTCGGTCAGGAGGGGTCGATGGTGCACCCGCAGCCGTCGGCCGGCTCGGGGATGCGGTGCTCGGCGCCGGCCAGACGGCGGGCGAGGAGGTTCCTGCGGCGCTCCAGAGCGGCGATCGCCGCATCCAGCTCGGCCAGTCCGTCGCGGTAGGCGTCGCGTGAGGCGGGGCATTCGTCGCTGTGCGCGTGGCCCGAGCCGAGGCAGTCGATGAAGGGACGCGCCTTGCCCGGCGGGATGCCCGTGTCGGCCAGTTCGCGGATCTCGAGCACAGCGCGCAGATGCTCGTCGCCGTACTCGCGGTAGCCGTTGCCGAGCCGGTCCGGCGAGACGAGCCCGAGCCGCTCGTAGTACCGCACGGCCTTGACCGTCACACCCGCCCGCTCGGCCAGTTCGCTGATGCGCATGTCGTCCTCCGCTGTCAGCGTAGACCTTGCCCCGCGGGTCAGGGTCCAGATGGCGTACACTATTCGTTAGTGCACTAATGAATCGAGGGATCATGGCCGGACGCTTCGCCAGCTGGTATTCGCGGTGGAACGAGAAGCTCATCCGCATCGCCGGTCCGGCGCAGCTCGGCGCGGGCCACCCGGAGGCGCCCGACCGGCGTTCCGCCGCGGCTCCCTGCCCGATGTGCGGCCGGCCGATGACCGAGCACGAGGTGCTGCGGCCCGGCGGCCAGCGCGACGCGACGCGGCTGGTGTGCCCCGCGCCCGTTCAGGCGGCCTGAACCCGCGTCATCCGGTGCGGACGGCCGCACCGATGATCGTCTGCAGGCTCTCGCGCAGATTCTCGAGCTCTGAGACCGGAAGGCCGAGCCGCTCCACGATGCGCGGCGGGATCTTCTCCGCCTCCGCTCGGAGCGCCCGCCCGGACTCCGTCAGGCGCACCTCGAGCGCGCGCTCGTCGGCGGCGCTGCGCCGCCGTTCGACGTAACCGGTCGCCTCGAGCCGCTTCAGCAGAGGGGAGAGGGTGGCCGGCTCCAGGGCAAGGGTGTCGCTGAGGTCCTTGACCGACCGCGGCTCGCGCTCCCACAACGCCAGCATCACGAGGTACTGCGGATGCGTCAGCGACAGCGGTTCGAGCACCGGGCGGTAGAGCGCGATGACACTCCGCGCGGCCACGGCGAGGCCGAAGCACACCTGGTTCTCGAGTGCGAGGAGGTCGTCGGACATCCGGCCATTGTATGGCTGGGTCCTGGCCTCAATACTCATCGGTGCGCCGCTCGACCCGCTGGCCGGTGACGGGGTCGATGCCGTCCTGCCGGATCGACGTGCGCGGTCTGCGCCGCAGCGCGAACGCCAGCGAGATGATGAAGACGACCAGGCCGGCGCCCATGAGGATGTACCCGGTGATCTTCAGGTCGATCCAGCTCACCTGCACCTGCAGGGCGAAGGCCAGGATGAGGCCGACGACGAAGATGAAGATGCCGCTTCCGATGCCCATGCGCACGCTCCTTCACGTCCGGGGCTCAAGCTACTCCCCGACGCGCCGGAGCGCATCACACTGGTCCGTCGATGCGACCGGAGCTACTCGGCGCGCGAGAACTCGGACGCCCGGGCCACCTGCTCCGGCGTGAGCCGCACACCGGTGTATCGCTCGAACTGACGCGCGGCCTGCAGGGCGATGACCTCCGCCCCGGTGATCACCGCCGTCTCCGTCGCCCGCGCGGCGCGGATCAACGGCGTCTCGGAGGGGAAGGCGACGACGTCGAACACGGTCGTCGCGCGCTCGATGAACGCCTCGTCGAACGCCATCACGTCCTCCGCGTCGCCGCGCATCCCGAGCGGCGTCACGTTGACGATGACGTCGAAGCCGGGCTCCGGGTCCTCCGCCACCCACTCGTAGCCGTACCGCTCGGCGAGAGCGGGGCCGGCCTCGGCATTGCGCGCGAGGACGGTCAGCTCGTCGAATCCCGCGCCGCGGAACGCCGCGACGACGGCCTTCGCCATGCCACCCGACCCGCGCACTAGAACGCGCTGCGCCGCGTCGACGTCGTGCTCGGCGAGCAGCTGCGCGACGGCCTCGTAGTCGGTGTTGGAGGCGGTCAGCAGGCCGTCCTCGTTCACGACGGTGTTCACGGACTCGATCGCCACGGCCGACGCCTCGAGGTTGTCGACGAGCGGGATGATCGCCTCCTTGAACGGCATGGAGACCGAGCATCCGCGGATCCCGAGCGCGCGGATGCCGCGCACGGCGCCCTCCAGGTCGTCCGTCGTGAACGCCTTGTAGACGAAGTTCAGGCCGAGCTCGTCGTACAGGAAGTTGTGGAAGCGCGTCCCGATATTGCTGGGGCGACCGGCGAGCGAGATGCAGACCTGCATGTCCTTGTTCAGGATGGGCATGACTCCATCATCGCAGTAGGTGTCAGCATTCTCAGGTCCGTCACCCGATCTGGGGCGAACTCTTGCGTTCACAGCTTGACTCCAACAGCCCGATCGTTCACGCTTGTCGCTATGACCGCCACCCAGGGGCTGATCCCTCGTGGCGCACGCAATCCCGGGTCGCAGGGCGCACTGAGGCACTTGAACCAGGAACGACTCGTCGAGTTCCTCCTGGCCAACGGACCGTCCACCCAGGCTGAGCTGGCGCGCGGGACCGGCCTGTCCACCGCCACCGTGTCGAACATCGTTCGCGACATGGCGGCCAAGGGCGTGGTCACGACCTCCCCGGTGACCTCCAGCGGGCGGCGGGCCCTGCTCGTGCAGCTCACCGACACCGGCGACATCGCCGTCGGCGTCGACTTCGGCCGCCGCCACGTGCGCATCGTGCTCACCACCCTCGGCTATGACGTCATCGCCGAGGAGCAGGTGGCGCTCGAACCCGGCTATGACGTGCTCGGCGCGGTGCGGGAGGCTGCACGGCTGCTCGACCGGATGCTCGCCGAAGGCGGCCACGACCGCGAGTCCGTTCTCGCCGTCGGCGTCGGCATCCCCGGACCCATCGACCGCCGTACCGGAACGGTTCTGCAGGGCGCCATCCTCCCCGAATGGGTCGGAATCACCCGGCGGGAGCTGGAGGATGTGTTCGGCTTCCCGGTCGTCGTCGACAACGACGCCAACCTCGGTGCGCTCGCCGAAGTCACCTGGGGAGCGAACCGCGGAGAGCGCAACTTGATCTTCGTCAAGATCGGCACAGGGATCGGTGCGGGCCTCATCCTCAACGGCCAGCCGTACTACGGGTTCCTCGGCATCACGGGCGAACTCGGTCACACGCCGGTCGCGGAGCACGGCGTGATCTGCCGCTGCGGCAACCGCGGCTGCCTGGAGACGATCGCGTCGACCAGCGTGATGCTCGAATCGCTCGGGCGGGGCGACGGCGCGCGCACGGCCTCGGACATCCTGCGCCGCGGGCTTGCCAAAGACCCGGCCGTCCTCCGCGTCGTCAGCGACGCGGGCACGGCGATCGGCCAGGCGATCGGCAACATCGCGAACGTCATCAACCCGGAACTGGTGCTCATCGGCGGACCGCTGGTCGGTCTGGGCGACGCGCTGCTCGACCCGATCAGGCACGGGATCCGGCAGAACGCCATCCCGATCATCGCCGGTACCACGACGGTCCGGATCTCGTCGCTGGGCGACCGCGCCGAGTCGCTCGGAGCAGCCGCGATCGTCATCAAAGGCGCCCTGGCCGGGCAAGAGGGCTGACGTCCCCCGCTACCTCTTTCGGCCGTTATCGCATCGTTGTCTTCACTATTTGACGACAAGTGCGAAGATAGCGTTTACTACTTAGGCACATCCATTCCCGAGCCCGCAAGGAGCGACGATGCCGTCGAACGCAGTCATCCTCGAGATGCGCGCGATCACCAAGGAGTTCCCCGGGGTCAAAGCGCTGGAGGATGTCTCCCTCACCGTCCACGCCGACGAGATCCACGCGATCTGCGGCGAGAACGGCGCGGGGAAGTCCACCCTCATGAAGGTCCTCTCCGGCGTGTACCCCTATGGGACGTACAGCGGAGACATCGTCTACCAGGGCGACGTGATGCGGTTCAAGGACATCAAGTCCAGCGAACAGCAGGGCATCGTGATCATCCACCAGGAGCTCGCGCTCATCCCCGAGCTCTCGATCACCGAGAACATCTTCCTCGGCAACGAGCCGGGCCGCGGCGGCGTCATCAACTGGGGCGAGGCGAAGACCCGCGCCGTCGAGCTGCTCGCCCGTGTCGGTCTGACGGACGACCCGGACACCCAGATCAAGAACATCGGCGTCGGCAAGCAGCAGCTGGTCGAGATCGCCAAGGCGCTCAACAAGAACGTCAAGCTCCTCATCCTCGACGAGCCGACCGCGGCGCTCAACGAGGCCGAGTCGCAGCACCTCCTCGACCTGATCCTCGGACTGAAGGGTCGCGGCGTCAGCTCGATCATGATCAGCCACAAGCTCAACGAGATCGAGCAGATCGCAGACCAGATCACCATCATCCGCGACGGCCGCACGATCGAGACGCTCGACGTCAAGGCGGACGGCGTCGATGAGGACCGCATCATCCGCGGCATGGTCGGCCGCACGCTCGGGAGCCGCTTCCCGGAGCGCACGCCGAACATCGGCGAGAAGTTCTTCGAGGTGAAGGACTGGGTCGTGCAGCACCCGCAGGTGCCGGACCGACTGGTCGTCAAGAACTCCAGCTTCTACGTCCGTCGCGGCGAGATCGTCGGCTTCGCCGGCCTCATGGGCGCCGGCCGCACCGAGCTCGCGATGAGCGTCTTCGGCCACTCCTACGGCAACTGGGTCTCGGGTGAGATCTACAAGGACGGCAAGGAGATCCAGGTCCGCAACGTCTCCGAGGCCATCGACAACGGAATGGCGTACGTGAGCGAGGACCGCAAGGTGCTCGGTCTGAACCTCCTCGACGACATCAAGCAGTCGGTCGTCGCCGCCAAGCTCAAGAAGATCGCCAAGCGCGGCGTCGTCGACGACCTGGAGGAGTACGCGGTCGCGGACGAGTACCGCAAGCTGCTCCGCATCCGGACGCCCGACGTCGACCGCGGCGTGTCGACGCTCTCCGGCGGCAACCAGCAGAAAGTCGTGCTGGCCAAGTGGATGTTCACCGACCCCGACATCCTGATCCTCGACGAGCCCACCCGCGGCATCGATGTCGGCGCCAAGTTCGAGATCTACGGGATCATCCAGCAGCTCGCCGCACAGGGCAAGGGCGTCATCGTCATCTCGTCCGAACTGCCCGAACTGCTCGGCATCTCGGACCGCATCTACACGATCTTCGAGGGCCAGATCACCGACGAGCTGCCCATCGCCGAGGCGACGCCCGAAACCCTCCTGAAAAGCATGACATCCGCCAAGAAGAGGATTGCCCGATAGCCATGACCACACAGATTCCCGAGAAGAAGAAGTCCGGCGGTCTCCGCGACCTCGGCAAGATGTTCGGAGGCGGCCAGTCCACCGGACGCCAGTTCGGCATCCTCGGCGCCCTCGTCGTCATCATCCTGCTGTTCGAGGTGCTCACGGGCGGCACCACGCTCGAGCCGGTCAACCTCATCAACCTGGTCAATCAGAACGTGTACGTCCTGATCCTGGCCATCGGCATGGTGATGGTCATCATCGCCGGCCACATCGACCTGTCGGTCGGCTCGGTCGCCGCCCTCGTCGGCATCATCGTCGCCGAGGCGATGACCAACTGGAACGTGCCGTGGCCGCTCGCGATCATCCTCGGACTGCTCGTGGGTGTCGTCATCGGAGCCTGGCAGGGATGGTGGGTCGCCTACGTCGGCGTCCCCGCGTTCATCGTCACCCTGGCCGGCATGCTCATCTTCCGCGGTCTGAACCAGCTGATCGGCAGCGCGAACACGATTCCCGTCCCGGACGGCTTCACCTTCATCGGCGGCGGCTTCCTTCCGGAGTGGGGCCCGAACACGGGCTTCAACAACTCCACCCTGCTGCTCGGCATCATCATCGCGGTCGTCATCGCGCTGGCGGAGGTCCGCACCCGTCGCAAGCAGACGAAGATGGGCTCCGAGAAGGCTCCCCTGTGGGTCAGCGTGTTCAAGGTGGTCATCCTCGACGCCGTCGTGATCTACGCTGCGGTGCTGTTCGGAAGCGGCCGGGTCGGAACCTCGTTCCCCGTCGCCGGCGTGATCCTCGGCGTGCTCATCATCCTGTACTCGTTCATCACGCGCAGCACCATCTTCGGTCGCCACATCTACGCGGTCGGCGGCAACTGGCACGCCGCGGAGCTGTCGGGCGTCAAGATCAAGCGCATCAACTTCTTCGTCATGATGAACATGTCGGTGCTCGCGGCGCTGGCCGGCATGATCGCCGTCGCCCGCTCCGTCTCCTCCGGGCCGCAGGACGGCCTCGGCTGGGAGCTCGACGCGATCGCGGCCGTGTTCATCGGTGGTGCTGCGGTCTCCGGCGGTATCGGAACCGTGGCCGGCTCCATCATCGGTGGTCTGGTCATCGCCGTCCTCAACAACGGCCTGCAGCTCCTCGGCGTCACCAGCGACAAGGTGCAGATCATCAAGGGTCTGGTCCTGCTCGTCGCGGTCGGTGTGGACGTCTACTCGAAGCGCCGGGGCGGTCCGTCGTTGATCGGCAGGATGTTCGGTGGCGGCAAGACGCAGGAGGCGAACGCCGCTGCCGCCGAGCAGCCCGCCGTCGTGCCGTCCGGCGACTCCGCCGAGGACAGCTCGCGCTCGCTGACGTCCTGATCACCTAGTTTTTCATCCCCCCTGCACCATCAACACACAGAGAAAGAGAAACGCAATGCGCAAAATCGCACTCGCGACAGTGGCCGTCGCAGCTGCCGCCGCGCTCGCCCTGACCGGCTGCTCGTCGAGCCGCTCCGGTTCGGACAGCAGCTCCGCGTCCGGCTTCGCCAAGGACTCCACCATCGGTGTCGCCCTCCCGACTAAGACGTCGGAGAACTGGGTTCTCGCCGGTGGCCTGTTCGAGGACGGGCTCAAGGAGGCCGGCTTCAAGGGCGACGTCCAGTACGCCGGTGGCTCCGGTGTCTCCGACCAGCAGTCGCAGATCCAGTCGATGATCACCAACGGTGCGAAGGTCGTCATCATCGGCGCCGTCGACGGTGGCCAGCTCGCCGCGCAGGCCAAGGCCGCGCACGACGCCGGCGCGACCGTCATCGCGTACGACCGCCTGATCCTGAACACCAACGACGTGGACTACTACGTCGCGTACGACAACGAGAAGGTCGGCGAGCTGCAGGGTCAGGCCCTGCTCGACGGCATGAAGGCGAAGTTCCCGGACAAGAAGAACTTCAACATCGAGCTCTTCTCGGGCTCGCCGGACGACGCCAACTCGGCTGTCTTCTTCAACGGCGCCATGAAGGTCCTCCAGCCGAAGATCGACGACGGCACCCTGAAGGTCGTCTCGGGTCAGACCGAGATCAAGCAGACCTCCACCCAGGGCTGGCTGCCGGCGAACGCGCAGACCCGCATGGACAACCTGCTCGCCAAGAACTACGCCTCCACTGAGCTCGACGGCGTCCTGTCGCCGAACGACACCCTGGCCCGCGCCATCATCACCTCGGTGAAGGGTGCAGGCAAGCCGGTCCCGATCGTCACCGGTCAGGACTCGGAGGCCGAGTCGGTCAAGTCCATCATGGCGGGCGAGCAGTACTCGACCATCAACAAGGACACCCGCAACCTGGTCAAGCAGGCCATCACCATGGTGAAGGACCTGCAGCAGGGCAAGAAGCCCGAGATCAACGACGACAAGTCGTACGACAACGGCAAGAAGGTCGTCCCGGCGTTCCTGCTGAAGCCGGTCATCGTCACCAAGGAGAACGCGGCCGAGGCGTACGCCAACGACCCGACCCTGGAGCCGCTGACCAAGTAACGGTTCTCACACCCCGCGTGTGAAAACGAAAGGGGCCGGAGTGCGATGCACTCCGGCCCCTTTCCCGATCCGTCCCCCGACGGGATCGGTCCCCCTGGCCGAGCTTGATCACAGGCTAGGACGCGGCTCTCGCCGTCGGCATCGGTGGCAGCACGGATATGCTCCTCCGTGCCCACCCGAAGCGGCTGGTATGTTAGGACAGGTATGAACCGTTTCTGACGTTGAGGAGCCGTGGTGGAGCAGGATGCGCGTGCGCGATACGACGGCCGTCGGCTGCTCCGCAACGATGTCTACGAGCTCGTGCTGGAGCGCATCCTCTCGGGGGAGCTGCGGCCGGGCCAGCGTCTGCGCGACGCGGACCTGACCTCGTGGCTGGGCGTCTCGCGGACACCGGTCCGTGAGGCGGTGAGCCGCCTGACCGCCGTCGGGCTCATGTCCACGTCGCCCAACCGCTACACCGAGGTCGCCGTGCTCGACGAAGCGGAGGTCGCGGATGCGGTAGCGGTGCTCCGGCTGCTCTGGCCGGCGGTGCTGGCGAGCTTCCCGGACGCTTCCTCTCTGGAGCGCGAGGTCGAGCTGACCCTGCTCGCCCGACGGGTCGAGCGCGGCGACGTCGATCCGGCCCACGGGCTCCATCGCGCTCTGTCGGTCGTGGTCGACACCCTCCCCAACCGTGTCCTCGCCGAGGCCGTGCGGGCGGCGGACCTCCGTGTGGTCCGGTATCTGCTGCTCGAGCCGGCCGCGCGTGCGGTGCTTCAGCCCGCCAGGGTCGTGGCGCTCATCCGCGCCCTCGGTGCCGAGACGCCTCCGGAGGCCGGCGCGGGTCGGGCTGACGAGCTCGGGGTGGATCTCCTCACGGAGCTGGAGGGCGTGCTGTCCGCCCGCCGCAGCGCGGCCCGATAGAACCGGACGAGTTCTGCGGCTGACGGGCGCTGCGCGGCCATGGTCGCGACATCCGTCCGGCGGGCGGCCATGTGGTGCCGCCACGATTCAGCGGCGCAGCGGTGATCCCAGGCCGCAGCGGCCGCGGCTTCGAGCGTGCGGCACCAGCCGATCAGCTCGCGCCCCTCCGAGGTCGGCGCCCAGGTGACGACGCGGAACCACACCTCCGGGCGGTTGGGGTCTCCGAACGTGAACCGGCGGATCACGCCGTACGGCGTGCCGAGCGTCCCCTGGCGGAGCAGCCACTCGCTGGGCTGCGCATTCGCCACCGGATGCCAGGATGCGCTCACGGCGTCACGGTATGCGACGCCGCCGACACCGCCACGCCCGGCTTCGCCGCGCTCTTGTACACCGCGTCGGGAACGCGCGGCGCGATGGACGTCATGTACATCGGCAGGATCTGCTCCGCCGCCCTAGCATCCCTGCATGACCCCCAGTGCCGCAGTCGACCAGGAACGCACCGACGACGACGTCGTCATCCTCGGCTACGACTGAGCGTCCAAGGCAGGTCAGGTAAAGAGCCGGATGAGCGCCGCGACCACCGCGGCCGCTGGGACGACGACGATGAACGGCACCCGGAGCGCGTAGAGTCCGGCCGCGATCGCGACGGCGGGCAGCCGCGCATCGAGCTGCAGCGACTGGCCGGCCCCGAGGGTCTGCACGCAGATCAGCGCGGCGAGCAGCGCGGCCGTGAGGAGGTCGCTCACCCGCGCGACCGTCGGGTGGTCGAGCGCCTTCGGCGGCACCATCCAGCCGACGGCCTTGAGCCCGAGCACGCAGATCGAGGCGAGCAGGATGACGTGCCAGGTGGTCACGGCTCCACCTCCCGTTCCATGGGCACCGCTTCCGGATGGGGTGGGTCGTTCCGCCGGCCGAACAGGTTGAGGACGCCGACGACGATGGCGACGACCGCCGCCGCCAGCACGGGCAGGCCGGGGGTGAGGAACGGAGTGAGCAGGGTCGCGACGAATCCGCCGGCGACGGCGACGGCCTGCGTCTGGCGTGCCTTCAGCCGGGGCCAGAGCAGGCCGAGGAACGCGGCGGCCGCAGCCGCATCCAGCCCGTAGGCCTTCACGTCGCCGATCAGGTCGCCCAGGAGCGCGCCGGCGAGCGTCATCAAGTTCCAGCCGATGTACACGACGAGGCCGGTGATCCAGAAGCCGATGCGCTGCGCGCGCGGCTCGCTCTGGGCGGTCGCGACGGCGGTGGACTCGTCGATGGTCAGCTGGGTGGCGGCGGCTCGCTTCCAGAATCCCGGGCCGATGATGCGCGACACCCGCAGGGCGTAGAAGGAGTTGCGCACGCCCAGCAGCGCGGCGCTGATGATCGCGGTGCCGCCGGCCGCGGCTCCGCCGGATGCGAGCACGCCGATGAGGGCGAACTGCGAGCCGCCGCTGAACATGACCAGGCTGAGCACGCAGGTCTGCCAGACGTCGAGCCCGGAAGCCGTTGCCAGGGCGCCGAAGGAGATGCCGTAGACGGCCGTCGCGATCCCGACGGCCCAGCCGGAGCGGGCCGCGGCGCGTTCCTCGCTGGTCCGTTCCTGGCGCATCGCCTCCCGACATTACCGGGTGGCGGTCGGGTCAGCGGAACAGTCGCTCGACCAGGTGTTCGGCGGTGGAGTCCTCGAGCGTCCAGGGCACGAAGATGACGCGGTAGATGATCGGCGCGACCACGACGTCGAGGATGTCGTCGTCGGTGACGGGGGAGTCCGGATAGCGCTGCAGGATGAGGCCCGCCTCGGTGCGCCGGTTGCGGAGGCAGTTCGACTGTCGCTCGCCGGCCGCCGAGGCGCCGCCGCGAAGGAGCGCCGCGTTGACCGGGTTGCGGTAGTGCTCCACCAGCTCGGAGGCCCAGGCTGTGAGGTCGCGCTGCAGGTCGCCGTTGTCGGGCAGGGGTCGCTCGGGGTTGAGCTGGTAGGTCGCGATGTCGTTGATGAGGGTCGGGAGGTCGCCCCAGCGGCGGTAGATGCTGGTCGGGTTGACGCCGGCGCGCTCGGCGATCATCGGAACGGTGACGCGGTCCTGGCCCTTTTCCTCGACGAGCTCTTCGACGGCGGTGCGCACGTTGTGGATGACCGCGGCGCTGCGTCCGCCCGTCCGCTTCGACGGAGTGGTCGTAGTTTCCATGGGAATAGCTTAAAGCAAATTTCGTTGCTTTATCCCACATCCCCTCGTATAGTCACTAAAGCAATCAAGTTTGCTTTAAGGAGCTGGACATGACCACAGCCGAAGAGACCCTCCCCACGGGCGGGATGCTCGCCGTCCGGCCCGCGCGGTCGACGGGCGGTTCCGGCCCCCGCCGGCTCCGTCCCGCGGCGGCGTTCGCGGGCACCGCGCTGGCCTTCGTCGCCGTCGCCCTGGCGGTCGGCGCTCCGAGCCCGCTGTTCGTGCTGTACGAGCAGGAGTGGGGCTTCCAGCCATGGCTGCTCACCGTCGCGTTCGCGATCTACGCCGTGACGCTCCTCATCACGCTCCTCATCGCCGGGTCGCTCTCCGACCACATCGGCCGGCGGCCGGTCCTGATCGGTGCGCTCGCACTGCAGGTGGTGGCGATGCTGATCTTCCTGTTCGCTCCCGACATCGGGTGGATCATCGGCGCTCGCTCCGTGCAGGGCGTCGCCACGGGTGCGGCGATGAGCACCTTCACCGCCGCCCTGGTCGAGCTCGCTCCCGAGCGCCAGAAGAAGCTGGGTGCGACCATCGGCAGTACGGCGCCCGTCGGCGGCATCGCCATCGGAGCCTTCCTGACCGGACTCGCGGTGCAGTTCGTGCCGCAGCCCACGATCGTCGTGTTCGTCGCGCTGGCACTGCTGTTCGCCGCCGGTATCGTCGTGATCGCCGTGTCGCCGGAGACGGTCGAGCGTCGGCCCGGCGCGGTGCGATCGCTGATCCCTCGCCTGTTCGTGCCGCGTCCCGCCCGCGCGGAGTTCGTTCGCGCCATCCCGCTCTTCCTGGCGACGTGGATGCTGGCGGGCCTCTTCATCGGACTCTCGCCGTCGATCCTGCACGGCGTCTTCCACCTCGACAGCGGACTCCTCAACGGTGCCATCGTCGCCGTGCCGCCGGCGGTCGGAGCCGTCGCCGCCCTGCTGCTGACCCGCGCTCCCGCCCGGATCACGGCCGTCTGGGCGATGGCGGCCATCCTCGTCGGTGTGGCGCTCGCCGCCATCGGGATCGGCGCGGGCATCCTCGCGCTGCTCTTCGTGGGGGCGACCATCGCGGGCGGCGGCTTCGGCGCCGGCTTCGCGGCGGTCCTCCGCATCCTGGCCCCGCTCGCGCCGAACGATCAGCGGGCGGAGCTCTTCGCCGGGGTGTTCCTCGTCAGCTACCTCGCCTACGGCGTTCCCGCGCTGGTCGCCGGCGAGCTGATCACCGCGATCGGGCTGCTGCCGACGGTACTCGGCTACGCCGCCGCGATCGCCGTCGCCGCGGTGGTCGCGCTCGTCGTCCAGGCCATCAAGCCACGTCGATGAGTACCTTGCCCACGATGCCGTCCTCGACGGCGTCGTGGGCCGCGGCCGTCTGATCGAGCGGGAAGCGTGTGATCGGGAGGCCGTGCTCCTCGCCGACACGCAGTGCGCCGTCGGCGGCAGCGGCGGCGACGGCCCGCACCGCGGCCTCCTTGTTCTCCGGAGCCACCGTGTAGGTGAGCACGAACTGCCAGCGGAGGTTCTTCGACATGCTCGGGCGGACGGGGATGGTCACCTCCTCCGCTCCGGGGGCGTCTGCGTAGCTCGCGATCGTGGCGTTGCGGCCGGTGACCTTCACGTCGAGCGCCGCGTTGGCGATCACGTTCACCTCCACCACGATGTCCACGCCGCGGGGCGCCAGCGCACCGATGGCTTCCGCGGTGTCCGGGTCGGTGTAGTTGACGACGTGGTGCGCGCCGGCGGCTCGCGCGAGCTCCGCCTTCTCATGGCTGCTGACGGTCGCGATGACCGTGGCGCCCGCCCACACGGCGAGCTGGATGGCGGCGTGGCCGACGGCGCCCGCCCCTCCGGCGACGAGCACGGTGCGGCCCTCCAGCGAACCGGGGGAGAGCTCCGCCGGGGCGTGCTCGTACGAGGTCAGCGCGCGGTGGGCGGTGAGCGCCGGGATGCCGAACGACGCGCCCTCGTCGAAGCTGACGTCATCGGGCAGGGCGACCACCAGCTTCTCGGGAAGCACGACCAGCTCCTGTGCCGTTCCGTCGGGACGCTGGTAGGCGGCATCCCACACCCACACACGGTCGCCCGCGCGGAAGGCCGTGACGCCCTCGCCGACCTCGTCGACGACGCCGGCGCCGTCCTGGTTCGGCACCTGCGGCCGGGGAAGCTCCGCCGGGCCGCTGCCCCGCCGCGCCTTCCAGTCGGTGGGATTCACACCGGACACGTGGATGCGGACGCGCACCTCATCCGGTCCGGGGTGCGGCTCCTCGCGCTCGCCGAGGGTCAGGACGTCGGAATCGCCGGTGGAGGAGTAGCTCACAGCCTTCATGTCACAAGCCAACCACGGCGAACGGCGGGACGGGAGAGCGGCCCAGGCGCGTGTCAGCCCGCCGAGCAGGCTCCGGAGCTGATCGGTGCGGAGCCGACGGACGAGAGCACCGGCCGCAGTTCGGCAAGGGTCAGCGCGTAGCCGGTGTCGGGGTTCGTGGCACTCCGGGCGAACACGACCCCGGCGACCCGGCCATCGGAGTCGAGCAGTGGTCCGCCCGAGTTGCCGGGACGGACGACGCCGCGCAGCGAGTAGATGTCGCGGTCGACCGAGCCGCTCTGGTAGATGTCGGTGCCGCGCGCGACCACCCGATCGCGGACGCGCTGCGGTGCGATGGTGAACGGCCCGTTGCCCGGGTACCCGGCGGCGAACGCGGCGGCGCCGGCGGTCAGGTCCGGTCCGATGTCGAGCGCCGGCGCGGTCAGGTCGGTGACGTCGAGCACCGCCAGGTCGCGTGACGGGTCGAAGGCGACGAGGGTCGCACGCTCGACGTCGGGGCTCCCGGACATCCGCACGACGATGGAGGAGGAACCGGCGACCACGTGCGCGTTGGTCACGACACGACCGCGCTGCACGACCCATCCACTGCCCTCGGAGTCGACACCGCAGGCGGGCTTGGAGGCGAGCACCGTCACCACCGACTGCTCCGAGGCCGAGACGGCGGCGGGAACGGAGCCGTCCGGTGCCGGGACCGCCTTGATGGTCTCGCCGCCCTCGAACACCTTCGGGAGCCCGGCACCGGCGAGGGCGTCGTCCACCGCGCCGAGCACGGTCGACGACGGCAGCGGGGCCATGCTGTTGAGGGTCGAGACGACCCGGGAGGAGTTCGCCGCCTGGACGACGGTCGCGAGGTTGGTCGCCAGAGCGAACCCGGCGAGCAGCCAGACCACGACGGCCCAGGTGGCCAGGCCCAGCACGGCGCCGACGAGGGAGTCGAGCCAGCGGATGGGGCCGTGGCGCAGGAGCTTGCCGATGATGCTCGCCAGGGCGCCCGCGATGGCGTACACGACGCCCGCGCACACGATGATGACGACGGCCGCGACGACGGACCGCTGCGTGACCCCGCCGAAACCGGAGTCGGCGAACCAGCCGACGACGATGGGGGCGATGGTCAGCCCCAGCCAGAGACCGAGCCCGAGACCCACGAGGGTGCCGGCCGAACGGATGGCGCCCTTGCTCCAACCGGCCGCGATCGCGAGGATGCCGAGCACCACGAGCACGACGTCGACAACGATCTCCACGGGGCATACCCTGCCCCAGAAGACTGGACGCCCGCTCAACCGCGGCTCTGCGGCGGCTGGCGATCCCCTGTCGGCGCGGGTGGCGCAGGTCTACCGTTCGAAGCTCCACCGCATCCCGAGACGAAGGAGCACCCCATGCCCGGATCCCGATCCGACGAGCCGATCGCGAAGGGCGACGACGAGCGCGAGGACCTCGACGCCGGCGAGCGTCAGTACACGAGCGCCGATCTGACGGCGCACGACTCGGAGCACGGACAGCTTGAGGAGTCGGGCGAGGGCGAGGCGCCCTAGCCGCTCAGAGGCGGCCGTCCTCCTCGTCGCCGTCATCGACGGAGTCGGGCGCGGGCTGGGGAGCCGGGACGATGTCCGGATCCATCTGCTCCTCGGGCACGACGTCCGGGAAGTCCTCGGTCTGCTGGTCGGTCGTCTGTCTGGCCATGCGCGAACGCTACGCCAGCAACTCAGGAGCCGAAAGCCCCATCCGCCTCAGAGATCGTCCTGAGAGCTCTCTAAGTGCGTGTCGTCGTCCGCATCCGTGGCGGAAGGGCGGCGGCGCCGAGAGGTGAGGAGGACGATCACGACACCGATGACAGCCAGCACGACGATGGCGACGGCGATGCCGATCACCAGGCCCAGGTCGGTGCCGGAGGCCTGCGTCGTCGGCTGCGGAGTGGATGCGGCCGCCGTCGCGGTGGGCCCGGAGCCCGCCTGCGGGGTCGGCGCCGTCGGGCCCGTCGTCGCCGGAGCTGTCGACCCTCCCGCGCCGCAGCCGGGTGTCTCTGAGCCCGCGGCCGCCGCGGCGCCGGACGGCGGCTGGTAGGTGAACGGGTAGGACGACGAGACCGTGTGGCCGTCGGCTGACACGATCTGGTACGTGACCGTGTACTGACCGGCCCCGCCGAGGGCGACCGGCGCGCTGAGCGTGGTGTCGGCGACAGTGGCGCATCCCGTTTCGAAATGACGGGTCCCCGCGTCGGGGCCGGTCACCGTGAGCAGGTTCGTCGATCCGGTGCCCGAGAGGTCGAGCACGCGGTCGTTGAAGGTCACGGTCACCGTGTCGAGTGCCGTCGTCACCGTGGAGCCGGCGGCCGGGTCGCTGCCGACCACGTAGTCGTGGGCCGATGCGGCGGACACGGGAGCGAGCGCGAGAACGGCGGCCGCGGCGAAGCCGGCGGCCGCGGCGAGCAGCCTGGTCGTCATGCCGAGAACCCTACGCTGCGGTCCTGCGGGGGTGGCGTACGCGGGGCGAACGGGACCACAACGGGGGCCGCCGGACCAGCGGGAACGCCCGGCGTGTCGGGTTAGTCTGGCCGGGTGGTGGAGACTGGTCGGGCGGGGGAGAGCACCTGGCTCCGGCGCGCGCTCGTGGTGGAGGATCACGCCCTCATGCGCTCCCTGGTCTCCGATGCCTTCCGCGCGCGGGGTTTCGAGGTCGCGTCCGCCCAGTCCGCTCCGGAGGCCCTCGCCCTGGCGGACGCCTTCGATCCGGACCTTCTGGTGACGGACATCGACCTCCGCCGGCGACCGAACGGTGTGGAGTTGGCCACCATCCTGCGGTCCCGTGCCCCGCACGTCGCCATCCTCTTCCTGAGCAACCTGTCCCGTGAGGCCGCCTCCGCGCAGGCGCAGAGCACTGTCGCCGGCGCCTCGTTCGTCAACAAGGCCGCCGTCGAATCGGTCGACGAGCTGGTGGATGCGGCGGAGGCCGTGCTCGCCGATCGGCCGGTGTCTCGTGACCTCGCCGCCTCGGACGCCCAGGCGCGGCTGCTCCGGCTGACCGCCGCGCAGCTGGAGACCACCCGGCTGCTCGCCGCCGGCCTGTCGAACGCCGAGATCGCGCGGCGGCGGGGCGTGTCGGTGCGCGCCGTGGAGAAGAGTGTCGAGCGGGTGTTCTCCGCGCTCGGGCTCGGCGGTGAGCGCACGACACCGCGCGTCGCCGCCGCGACGCTCTACACGACGACGTTCGGCGATCCCGCCTCGGGGCTCTGAGCCGTGCTCCTCACGAACTTCCGCCGCTCCTTCGCACGCGTCTACGGACCGTCGGCGATCACCGTCTGGTCGTGGCTCATCACGCTTCCCTTCGCGGTGACCGTCATGTCGGGGCTGCAGTACGTCGGCGGCGGGCCGCTCGAGGTGTTCGCCGTCTCGGGTCTCGCCCATGCCATCCTCGGCGGCGTGCTGCTCGCCGGGGCCGCACTGCTTCGCGTGGTGCGCGGGCGCGCGCGTCCTCTCGTGGTCTTCGCATTCTTCGCCGTCGCTGGCGGACTCCGGCCCATCCTCTTCCTGGAGGCGGGCGGCCTCCTCTCCATCCCGGTCGCGCCCGGCGACCTGGCCGGCCGGATCGGCATCAACGTCGTCGCCCTCGTCGTCGCCTTCTCGCTGATCGCCGTCGGCGTCGATCTCGTCCGCGAGCACCGCGGGGTCTTCCGGCGGCTGCGGACGGCGCAACGCGCGTCGCAGCTCGATGTCGAGAACGCCTCGGAGCGCCTCGGGCAGTTGCGCGCCGACACCGTGGACGGCGTCGTGGCGGCGCTGGAGGAGGCCGCGGCATCGGCCGCCTCCCGGCCGATGGAGCCGAGTGCGGCCGCCCGGCTGCTGCGGACGCTCGCCGAGGACGTCGTGCGGCCCGCCAGCCATCGCGTCTACGCCACTCCCGCACCGGACGCGGTGCCGGAAGGCGCAGTGGCGGGAGCGCGGGAATGGTCCGTGAGCGTCCTGGGCGGGATGCGTGCCGCCCCGCCGATCGCGACCGCCACACTCTTCTCCGCCCTGGTGGTGCCGTTCGGTGTGCTCCTGTTCGGAGCGATCAGCCTCCTGCCGCTCGTCGTCGGTCTCGTGGTGCTCCTGGTGGCCAACACCGTGGTCGCGCGGCTCCGCCTCCCGCACCGGCCCGTCGTGCGGTTGCTCCTTCTTCTCGGCATCTACGCCCTGGTGGGCGTGCTGCTCGCGCTCAGTGGCGAGACGACCCTCCTGGTCGTGGGGGTGCGGCCGGAGTCCGTCTGGTTCGAGGCTGCGACCTACCCGCTCATCGCCGTGGCGGTGGCCTTCGTGGGCTCTCTGGCCGTCCGCACGCGTCTCGATCAGGCGGAGCTGGAGACGGCGCTGCAGTCCAACGTCGCCACCGCCGCCCGGATCCGCAGCGAGTACGAGCGAGAGCGCGCCTCCCTCGCCCGACTGCTGCACGCGGGCGTGCAGTCCGAGCTGATCGCCGGCGCGCTCTCGCTGACCGTCTCCGCCGGCCCGAACGACGCCGGCGCACGGACGGCCGAGATCGTCGGCCGTGCGCGCGATGCCCTCCGCGGCGCTAACGACGAGCCGGACGCGGCCGAGCAGGTGCGGACGCTGCTCGACAGCTGGTCCTCCGCCATCGGCCTGACGGTCGGCATCGGCGACGGCGTCTGGGAGCGTCTGGGGGATGCGTCGCGCACCGCCGCGGTGGTCGACGCGATCTCGGAAGGGCTCGCGAACGCGGTCCGGCACGGCGACGGCTCGCCGGTCGCGCTGGAGCTGCGGGCGGCCGCGTCCGGCGGCGTCGAGGTCGTGGTCCTCTCCGGCGGAGCGCTCGCCGCCTCCGAGGCCGGGATCGGTCTCAAGCAGCTGTCGGAGCGCGGAACGGTCGCCCTCCGCGAACGGTCCGGGCGTGTCGAACTGGCGGTCGCCATCCCCTGACCGGATGCTGAACGGCCGGTCGTGCCAGCCGTATCCCGTCACCCCGCGATCCGTTGCGACGCCTACGTTTTCAGAGGACGGACGACGGCGCCGACCCCGGTCCCGGGTGGGGGCCCCTGCGTGACCCGAACGCGCGGGATGGGCCCCCGACCGGGATCCATTCGTCTGCATTGATGGAACATCCAGGCGGAATCGGGTAGAAAGGATCGGTACGCTTTCGCGCCCATCCCCCCGGCGCGATCCTCCGACCGTCTCGCCAAGGAAGTACCAGCAGCTTGCCCCAGTCCACTCCCTCAGTGCGGCCTCGCCGCAGTTTCAGGGCACCCGTCGTGGTGGATGTGGACCAGCAGCATGAACTCTCGGACGACCCGGTCAGCGCGTTCACCACGGCCGAGGAACTGACCGCGACGCAGACCTTCCCGAGCCGCCGCGCCGCCCTCGAGGCCGAGCGCAGCCGGCCGGCGAAGCGCGAGCGCGTCGTCGTGCGCCCGACCCGCGACCGACGCGATGCTAAAGCCGCCGCCCGTGCGGAGCGCGCCAACCGTCCGCCGCGCCGCACACGGACACCGCGGTCGGCCCGCCCAGCTCGCACCGAGGGCCGGCGCTGGGGCGTCCACGCCGTCGTCATGCTCGCGCTGGCCGCCTTCTTCGGCACTGCAGCACTCCCGGCCTATGCGACGACGGGCGAGGGCTCCACGGTCGGTGCCGCACGGACCGCCCTCGCGGTGCAGACGTTGACCGGCGGCGGTGTGACCCAGGTGGTCGCCCGCGACGGCCTCGACATCCAGGAGAGCCCGCAGGCGCTCGACTCCACCACCAACACGACGGTGTCTCCGACGGTCCAGGCCCTCGCCGTCCAGCTCATGGGCGCGGTCGCGGCCGGTCGCCTGGTCGGCTCGACGCCGAACCACATCCCCGAGATCGCCGACCTCGCCGAGGGCCGCGCGGTCCCCGGCTGCGGGATCGACTACCGCGTTCTGCAGGCCATCTCGATCGCGCTCGACAACTTCAACCAGGTCGGCGTCAGCGACATCAACCGTCGCTGCACCGGCCAGATCGAGGGAGCGGGAACCGAGTCCGCCCACTACGCCGACGGCGGCGGTCACGCCCTCGACTTCTATCTGCTCAACGGCTCGCCCCTCACCGGCGGCGACGCGAAGTCGGTGCAGCTCATCAAGATCCTCGACCCGATCGTGCCGGACGGCACGGGTCTCGGTCAGATCGGCTGCCGCTCCTCCATGGACCTCACCAACTTCAAGCCGTTCGACGACACGTGCAACCACCTGCACATCGATTTCCTCAAGTCGGACGGTCCCGCGCTCCGCTACGGCTGATCGCCCACTCGGCCCGATCGGGCGTCCGCAGACTCAGCCGAAGAGGTTGAGCGCCGCCCACTGCAGCAGGATGACCGTCTTGCCGTCGGCGATCCGGCCGTCCGCGATCAGTTGGAGTGCTTCGTCGTAGGGGACGACGACCGGTTCGATCTCCTCGCCCTCCTCCTCGACGCCTCCTCCGCCGACCACCTCGGCGGGGACGTAGGGCGCCGCGTAGAAGTGCACGCGCTCGGTGACCGAACCGGGGCTCATGTAGAGGTCGAACAGGTGCGTCAGTTCGCCGATGCTCACCCCGAGCTCCTCCGCCGCCTCCCGCCGGATCGCCTCCTCCGGGGAATCGCCGTCGAGGAGCCCGGCCGCCGATTCGATCAGCATCCCGTCCGGATGCCCGTTGACGTAGACGGGGAAGCGGAACTGGCGCGTCAGCAGGAGCGTTCGGCCGGCCGGGTCGTACAGCAGCACGGTGGCCCCGTTGCCGCGGTCGTACGTCTCGCGCGTCTGCGTCGTCCACCGTCCGTCGCGTCCGCGGTAGTCGAAGGTGGTGCGCCGGAGCACGTGCCAGCCGTCGGAGGTGACCTCGACCTCCCGCACCCGGACGTCCGGGTTGCCGTCGAGGTCGAGCCCTGTCCGGTGGAGTCCCGACCGTCCGCGTGCGTCGGGGAGGTCGTGGCCGGGTCGCTGGTCGCTCATGCTTCGAGACTAACTTCGCGGGAGACGAGCCCCGGCGCCGGCTCCGGTGTCAGCGGTAGCGGCGGCGAAGCTCTCGCGCGGCGAGGATGTCGCCCGCGTGCGCCTCACGAGCTTTGAGCAGTGCCTTGTCCGACTTGAGCGGCAGCCGCAGCACGTCGTCCGCCTCGATGCCCGCGACGAGCTCCCGCGCGCGCTCGACCTCCGAGTCGAGTTCGGCGCCGAACAGCAGAGCGTTGTTGGCGATCCAGATCCACAGCAGGAACACGATGATGCCGGCCAGCGCGCCATAGGTGCGGTCGTAGTTGCCGAAGTTGCCGACGTAGAAGGCGAACAGGGCCGACGCGATGCCGAGCACGATGATCGCTGCGAGCGAGCCCGGCGTCAGCCAGCGGAACCGCGGATGCTTCACGTTCGGCGTCGACGCGTACAGCACGGCGAGCAGCAGCACCAGGACGATGATGACGACCGGCCAGCGGAGGATCGACCATGCCACCTGGAACGCCTCGTCGAGCCCGATCAGGCCGCCGAGGAACGACAGTACGGGGCCGGACACCACGAGCATCAGGGCGAGCAGCGAGATCAGCACCAGCGTGAGCAGCGTGACGCCGAGCTGGACCGGGCGGAGCACCAGGGCCGTGCGCCCCTCGGGCACGCCGTACACGCGGTTGAGCGCCCGGCCGAAGCCGCCGACGTATCCCGACGCCGACCACACGGCGCCGACGATTCCGATGACCAGCGCCCAGCCGGTGGCGGGAGAGGACGCAAGGCCCTCGATCGGCCCCTTCAGGACGTCGGTCATCCCGGGCGCCAGCTCGTTGACCATCCCGAACAGGGCGTCGATGCCGGTCTGGCTCTGGCCGACGATGCCTAGGATGCTGACGAGCGCCAGCAGCGCAGGGAACAGCGACAGAACGGCGAAGTAGGTCAGTCCGGCGGCGAGGTCGGTGCACTGGTCGGTGCTGAAGCTGCGCATCGTCCGCTTGAGGATGAACCCCCACGGCAGCCGGTACCAGGGCAGACTGTGGCGATCCTCGATCCGCCGGACCGCCTTGGCGCGGTCGCTCCCGACGCCGCCCTGGTCAGCGGACACGCCCGCGTCTCCGCAGCAGGAGCGCAGCGATTCCCGCCGCCGCCCCGGTCAGTGCGAGGAAGAGCCCGACGAAGAACGTGGGATGCGACCGGATCTGCACCCGGATGTTGAAGGTGGCGAAGAGGTCGTCGAGCGTGGTCGC
The DNA here is from genome assembly GCF_900100265.1 of Leifsonia sp. 466MF. Lineage (NCBI taxonomy): Bacteria > Bacillati > Actinomycetota > Actinomycetes > Micrococcales > Microbacteriaceae > Leifsonia > Leifsonia sp. 466MF. The sequence continues at coordinate 3,687,426 of NZ_LT629696.1, read as the reverse complement.
GAGCTCCTCCCTGGTCACCTCCAGGTCGAGCTTCAGCGAATTGATGCCGGCGCCCTTGGGGAGCGGCGGGCGTCCGGCAGGGCGCTGGCCCTGGCGGCTCACCGATGGTGTGGTGTCCGAGGTCACGGCTGCTCTCCCTTCAGGGCCTTCGCGTCGGCGCTCAGCTCGCTACCCAGGTCGTCGGGCACCGGCGGGACGCCCTTCTTGAGACTGCTCCAGCCGATGAGGCCGAGGACGACGGCGATCAGGATGAGGATGCCCGCGACGATGAGCGCCGCCAGCCAGGCGGGGAGGATGAGCGCGAAGCCGAGGACGGCGGCGGTCACCAGCACACCGAACGCGAAGAACAGGAACAGCAGGGCTCCGACGAGAAGCCCTGCGCCGATCCCCGCCGCCTTCGCCTTGGCGGTCATCTCCGCCTTGAAGAGGGCGATCTCCGACGCGACGAGGCGGCGCAGCTGAGCGACGAGGTCCTTCGTCAGCTCAGGGAGCGGACGGAGTCCGCGGGTGGTGCGGCGGCGCTCGCGCGGCAGCGGAGGCGTATGGGCCATCGGTTCGGGCTCCCTTCGGACGCTGTATGGCCGAACGTACCCCACCCGTCGGTACGAGTGAACCCGGATGGTGCACACTAGGGGCATGAACGGCAATGCGCTCTCCGGCCGGGGTGGCATCCTGGTGGCCGTCGTCCCCGGTCAGCCGATCGCGGTGCTGGAGGAGGCCGCCCGTCTCGCAGACGACCTGGACGTCCCGCTCGTCTGCGCCAACGTCGACCCGGACCGGTACCTCGTCTCGAGCTACGTCGACGGAACGGTGGTCGCCTTGCCGTACGACCCGGACCTCCCCGAGACGGAGGAGACGCGGTTCGACCCGGACCTGGAGGCGCACATCCGGCGGTTCCTCGACGGTCGCGGCATCCCCTATTTCCTGCAGCAGCTGGCCGGTGACCTCGCGTGGTCGCTGTCGCGGCTGGCGGACGACATGGAGGCGCGCTACATCGTCGTCGGGACGCGCGAGGCCGGTCTGCGCGGCAGCCTTCGCGAGTTCTTCAACGGCTCCGTCGGCGTGCACCTGGCGCACCGGCAGCACCGCCCGGTCGTGGTGGTTCCGCTGAATCCGGTGCCGGGTGCCCAGAAGCTCCCGTGGGAAGAGCCGCCGGTCTCGTGACGACCCGCGCGCCCGCGCCCGTGCACCTGCACTGGCGCTCGATCCTGCTCGTGTTCGTGGGGGGTGCGCTCGGTGCGGCCGTGCGGTACCTGCTCACGCTGTCGGTGCCGCCCGTCGCGGGCGTGCCGCTCATCACGTTCCTCATCAATGTGACGGGCGCCTTCGTGCTCGGGTGGCTCCTGCAGTCGCTCGCGTTGCGCGGACCGGACGAGGGCCGGCGGCGCGATCTCCGCCTGTTCGTCGGCACCGGCATCCTCGGCGGGTACACCACGTACAGCTCGCTCGCGGTGGACACGGACGGCCTGATCGCCGCACAGAGTGTCGGCCTCAGCATCCTGTACGCCATCGCCACGGTGGCGGTCGGCGCCATCGCGTCCGTCGCGGGGATCGCCCTGGCGTCCGGCATCGCGCGACGCCGGGCCGACCGGAGCGGCCGATGACCGCGCTGCTGGTGGTCGCCGTCGCGGTGGCCGGCGGGCTGGGCGCGGTCGCCCGGCTGGTGCTCGACGGCGTCCTTAAGGCACGGGTGCGGGTCTCGTTCCCGCTCGGCACGACGGTGATCAACGTGACCGGATCGTTCCTGCTCGGCCTGGTCACCGGGCTCGCGCTCGTCCACGGCCTGCCCCCGGAGTGGCGTGCCGTGCTGGGGACGGGCTTCCTGGGCGGCTACACCACGTTCAGCACCGCGAGCTACGAGACGGTCCGCCTGGCGCAGCAGCGACGCTATCGGGCGGCGCTGTTCAACGGCGTCGGGATGCTGGTGCTGGCGCTCGCCGCAGCCGGCCTCGGCCTGTGGCTCGGTCAGCTCGCGTGACGACCGACGGACCGGCGTGCCGGGTCAGTCCTGGTCGGGCTCCTGCTCCATCCACCACTCGGTGAACTCCTCGGCGCGGCCGTCCTCTGCGAGCCGGATGATCCACAGGTTGCTGTAGATCGGGCCGTCGCGGTAGTCGGTCACGCCCTCGACGAAGTACACCGGGCCGTCCTGCCCGAGGAGCCGCCACTCGAAGGTGGCCGCGCCCGGGTCGTCCTGGGCGTCGAGCCAACCCTCCACGATCTCGATGTGACCGTCCCACGGTTCGGCGAACGGCTCGGTGCGGTAGCTGGCGTCTTCGGTGAAGAGTGCGCGGATGTCGTCGGGCTCGTTGCTCTCCCATGCGCGTCGGTAGCGGTCGATCCAGGTGGTGAGCGCGTCGGCCATGTCCCCGTTATACGCCCTGGCCGCTGGGCACCGCTACGCTGGCGCCCATGGAGGAGCCCTTCGCGTCGTGGTCGGAATTCAATGTCGCGGTCGCCGGGGCAGGCGCCGCCCTCGGCGGTCTGCTGATCGTCGCCCTGTCGGTCAACATCAGGACCATCGCCGAGTCGCGGGGACTCGCGGCCCGCGCGGGAGCATCCATCGCCGGCCTGATCCTGGGCGTCGCGCTGTCGTGCGCCGCGCTCATCCCGGGTCAGGGGACGATCGGGTACGGCGTCCAGGTGCTCATCGGCACCGCGCTGTGCGCCGTCGTGGTGGTGCGTTCCGCTGTGGCGGTGCAGCGGGATGCGGCCCAGACCGGATTCCGCGGCTACACCGCGGAGCGGGTCGCGCTGTTCGCCCTTCCGCCCGCGGTCTACGCGGTGGGCGGGCTCGTGCTCGTGTTCGCGCCGACGCTGCCGCTCGGGCTGGTCCTGGTGGCCGTCGGCACCATCCTGGCGATCGTCACGACCGTGCTGTTCTCGTGGGTCGCCCTGGTCGAGGTGCTGCGCTGACCCGGTTCAGGCCGGCTGCACGCTGAGCTGGGGGAGGGCGTCCACCAGCGGGGCGAGCTCCGGCACCTCGCGAGCGCCGTCGAGTGCGCGCGAGAGCGCGGCGTCGTGGACGGGGCGGGCGGTGTCGAGCAGGCCGTGCCCGTCCGCCGTCAGCTCGGTGTAGATCCCGCGGCGGTCGTCGTCGCACAGGATGCGGGTGAGCAGGCCGCGGTCTTCGAGACGGTTGACGAGACGGGTGGTCGCGCTCGGGCTGAGGGCGCTCGCGCGGGCGAGCTGCTGCATGCGCATGTGCCAGCCGTCCTGGCGGGCCAGCGCGTCGAGCACCGTGTACTCGACGACCGACAGCTGCACCGCCTTGCTCAGCTCGCGCTCCAGCTCCGCCTCGATGTACCCGTGCAGCGCGGCGAGCGTGCGCCAGCCGTGCGCGCGCACCTCTACGGCGTCGTCGGCGATGCCCATGGGCGCCCCTTCCCGGTCGTCTCGGCAGACGGGTTGCGCGAAGTAGTTGCACGTGCAAGTATTTATAGCGCGTCTGCAACTAACAGAGTAGCGCACCACCCCCGCATCCCGAAGGAGACATCCATGCCCGCTGGCCTGATCGCCCTCGCACTCGGAGGGTTCGGCATCGGACTCACCGAGTTCGTGATCGCCGGGCTCCTGCCCGAGGTCGCCGCCGACTTCCACGTCGACGAGGCGACCGCCGGCTGGCTGATCTCGGGGTACGCGCTCGCGGTGGTCGTCGGCGCGCTCGGCCTCACCGCCGCCGCCACGCGTATCCCGCGCAAGGCGGCACTGCTCGGGCTGATGGTGCTCTTCATCGTGGGCAACCTGCTCTCGGCGATCGCCCCGGACTACGGCGTCATGCTCGCCGGGCGCATCCTCGCCGCACTCTGCCACGGCGCGTTCTTCGGCATCGGCTCCGTGGTCGCCGCCGGTCTCGTCGCTCCGGAGAAGCAGGCGCGTGCCATCGCCGTCATGTTCACCGGGCTCACCGCCGCGAACGTGCTCGGCGTGCCGTTCGGCACCCTTCTCGGCCAGGCCTTCGGCTGGCGGTCGACGTTCTGGGCCATCACGGTGATCGGCGTGGCCGCGATTATCGGCGTCGCCCTGCTCGTGCCGCGCGACGCCGGCGACCGGCCGACCGCCGGGCTCCGCGGCGAGCTATCGGCGTTCCGGTCCGGGCAGGTGTGGCTCTCGCTGGCCGCGACCGTGCTCGGTTTCGGTGGGATGTTCGGCGCCTTCACCTACATCGCCTACACGCTCACCGGCGTCTCCGGATTCCCCTCGTCCGCGGTTCCGTGGCTCCTCATCCTCTTCGGGCTGGGGCTGTTCGCGGGCAACTGGGTGGGCGGCCGCCTGGCCGACCGCTCCATCGACGGGACGCTGCTCTGGCTGCTCGGTGCTCTCGCCGTCGTGCTGGTGGGCTTCGCCCTGGTCGCCGGGATCCCGGTCGGTGCGGTGATCGCCCTCGTGCTCATGGGAGCGTTCGGCTTCGCGACCGTCCCGGCCCTCCAGCTGCGGGTCCTCTCCTACGCCTCCCACGCACCGACCCTCGCCTCGGGCGGGAACATCGCCGCCTTCAACCTCGGCAACGCTCTGGGCGCCTGGCTGGGCGGCCTCACCATCGCGGCGGGTCTCGGCTACACGTCGCCCCTGTGGGTGGGCGCCGCGATGACGGTGGGAGCCCTCGTCGTCATCGCGATCGCGGCGGCCGCATCCCGTCGCCGCTCGTCGCGCGACGAACGCGCCGAGATCGCGACTTCGGACGCATCGCTTCCGTTCTAGTAGACGGCGGAGTACAGTCCCCCTTGTCTCGAACGGTCAGGGGGTGATCGTATGCCGGATGCTGCTCAGCAGCTGCACCCGCGCCAGGTCAGCCCTGCGCGCGTGCTGATCGGCTCTCTGATCGCCGGCGCCGGCCTGACCGTCCTCGGCTTCCTGATGGGAGGCTCGCCGGCCTCTGCGGCCGAACCGGCCCCGCCGTCCTCGCCCGTCTCGGCGGTCGTATCGAACGCGACCGGAGCCGTGGGACACGTCCTCGGATCGGTCACCTCGGCCGTCGCGCCGGTCGTCCCCGAGCCCGTGCAGCAGGTCGTCTCCGCGGTGGTGACCCCGGTCACCGACACGGTCGACCAGGTCGCCGAGCAGTCGCCGGTCTCGAGCACGGTCGACCCGGTGGTGGATGTGGTGGACCAGGTCGTCGCGCAGGTGCCGATCGTCAGCGACATCCTCCCGCCGGCCCCGGTCTCATCGGTCACGCAGCCGGTCACCGGTGGCGTCGACCAGGCGGTGTCGGATGTCGTGGGCGCGGTCGACACGGCCGTGACGCCGCTGACTCCTCCCGCCGCCGCGCTTCCCGTGCCTGACCCGGGCACCACGGTGTCCGACGGTACGGACCTCCTCGGATCCCTTCTCTCGCCTGGTGCAGCGGCCGGCCCGGCCACTGCAGCGGTGCCGGCCGGTGCCGCTCTCGGGCTGCTCGCCGCGACCGGTGCCACGTCCTTCGTCGCGGGCGCGGGGCTCGTCGCCCCGTCTGGAGCCGGAGCCGGTGGTGCGCCCTCAGACGCGCCCGGAGGTCTTCCTGGCGGTGGCCTGCCGGGCGGTGGTCTGCCCGGTGGCGGGACCGCCGGTACGACCGGTGGTTCCGGCGGCCCGGGCGGAGCTGCGCCCGGTGCGGCCGCGACGGCCGACGGTTTCCTCCTGCCCGGCTCCGCGTGGAGCGGGCGCATCGGCGCTGCCGCGGATGACCGCATCCCCGCGGCTCCCGTCGCCGATCACGACATCAGCCCCGACTGAGTGGGTCGCCGCTGCCCTCTGAGGCAGCACGCGACCATCCGCCCGGCATCCTCATGCCCGGGCGCAGACACTCATTCGAAAGGCTTGATCATGAACAAGTACGTATCCAGAGGGATGTGGTTCACCCTCTGCGTCGGCGGCCTGTGGCTCGCCGGAACGGCCGCGGCCAACGCGGCCGAGGCTCCCAGCAGCGACGGCGTCGCGAGCGGCGACCAGGCGGTCGTCGGCGTCACGGTTCCGGTGTCCCTCTCGGGCAACGGCATCTCGGTCCTCGGCGACTCGACGAGCAGCGGCTCCACCGCCGCGGCTCCGGCGGCACCGGCGGCTCCCTCGGTGTCCATCTCGCCCGACTCGATCGGCGGCGTCCTCAGCGGCGACCAGGCGGTGGCCTCGGTCAGCGTCCCGGTGACGGTGGCGGGGAACTCGGTGAGCGTCCTCGGTGACTCCACCAGTTCCGGATCCGATTCGGCTGCCGCTCCGGCGCCCGCCGACTCGGGAGCGAGCGCCACCTCCGATGGTTCGGACGGCGTGGCGTCGGGCATCCAGGCACCTGTGGCGGTGGATGTTCCGGTGACCGCCGGTGGCAACGCCATCTCGGTCCTCGGCGACTCGACGTCGACCGATTCGTCGGCCACGGCCCCCGCCGTGGGTTCCGGCTCGTCGGCGACGGCGTCGAGCTCCGGCTCGGACGGCGGACTGCTCTCCGACATCCAGGCTCCGATCGACGCCGCAGTGCCGGTGACGGTCGGCGGCAATGCGATCTCCGTCCTCGGCGACTCGCAGTCCTCGGGCTCGGAGACGACCGCTCCGGCTGCCGGTAGCGGGAGCACCACGTCGGGTTCTGGTTCGGATGGTGGCATCCTGTCGGGTGTTCAGGCTCCGATCGATGCTGCTGTGCCGGTGACGGCCGGCGGGAACGCGGTCTCGGTGGTCGGTGACTCGACGACGTCGGGTTCGGACACGGCGGCTCCGGCTGCCGGTAGCGGCAGCACCACGTCGGGTTCTGGTTCGGATGGCGGGCTGCTGTCCGGCATCCAGGCTCCGATCGATGCTGCTGTGCCGGTGACGGCGGGCGGTAACGCGGTCTCGGTGGTCGGTGACTCCACCTCGGCCGGATCCTCCACCAGCGCCCCGGCGACCGGCGGTGGGACGACCGGTGGGACCACCGGCGACGGCACCCTCGGCGGAATCGACCTGCCGATCGGTGTGGACGTTCCCGTGACCGTCGGCGGCAACGCGATCAGCGTCGTCGGCGACAGCACCACCACCGGCTCCACCACGACGCCGACCACCCCGACCGACCCGACTGACCCGACCACCCCGACCACGCCCACGACTCCGACCACCCCGACGACTCCGACCACCCCGACCACGGGTGGCACCGGTGCCGGCATTGTGACGGCGTCCGCGGGCGGGATCATGTCGCTGGCCGCGGGCAGCGGGTCGGGGGCTGCGGCCCTCGCCTCCACCGGTTCCAACGAGCTGGGTGTCGGCGCCCTGGGCGCCCTCCTCGCTCTCCTCGGAGTGATGCTGGCGTTCGTGTCCGCCAACCGGACGCGCCGCCACCACACCCGGTGATCGACGCCCGCTGATCGCGGGTCGGACGCTTCCCGGCACGTCGACGCTCCCCAGCCGTCGACGTGCCGGGAGTTCGTCGTGTCTGGTACGCGTTCGGAGCGCGGGTCAGAACCCGATCGGTCGCCCGGGCGTCAGCGGTTCGTCGTTGCCCACGAAGACCTTGCCCTCGTTGTAGGCCTTCTCACGACGCTGCACTTCGGCCAGCAGGGCCTTGTTCAGCATCTCCGACCAACTGCCGTCGCGTTCGTCGAACGAAGTCTGGCGGTAGGCGGCGCGTGCACGATTCCGCATGGCGTCGGTCAGGTAGAAGGTCACCGTCGTGCGCTTCTTGACCGCCTTCTGCGCGGGGGCGGTCGCGTCGTCCACGGGGCCGGGTGCGGATGCGTTCATGTCTCACCTTTCGGCATATCCGATTTCGATGCTCGATTCCAGATACTAATCGGTCTACCCGTGCGGAGACCACATTCCACAGGTGCTAAGCATGCTTTAAATGCCCGAGTATGCAGGCATAACGCCCGACGACCGCCGCCTCCCGAGCGCGGAAGCGTGAGGAGGCGCGCCGGGCCCGGAAGAGGGCGTCAGTGCGAGAGGCGCTCCACGATCGAGCCGAACAGCTCGGGGCGACGAGCGGCGGTCGGCACGATCCGCGGCCGGAAGCGCGAGCGCGCCGCCACGACCAGAGCGGAGGTGAGCATGCGGAAATCCCGTGTCGTCGCCCGCCAGGCCCGCTCGTACTGCTCTGTGTTCCCCATGGTGACCGCGGCGACGGCCGCTCGCGCCTGAGCGAAGCCCACGCGCATCCCCTCGCCGGTCAGGGCGTCCACATAGCCGGAGGCGTCGCCCGCCAGCAGCACCCGCCCCGAGGCCCGCGAGCGCGCCCGCTGCAGCAGGGGTCCTGCCCCGCGAGGGTCGGTCACCACCTCGGCGCCGTGCAGGCGTTCGGCGAGCTCGGGGATGCCCGCGATCACCTCATCCACATCGAGGGGCCGCGAGCCGAGCACGGCGACGCCGACCAGGCGCTCGTCGACGGGGGTCACGTACGCCTCGGCCCCAGCAGACCAGTGCACCTCCACCAGCGACGTCCACGGTTCGACGGCGAAGTGCTTCCGCAGGCCGAACCGCCTCCGCGTGCCGGGCTGCGCACGCCCGTCCAGCCGAAGCATGCGACGCACCGGCGAGTGCAGGCCGTCGGCCGCGATCACCCAGGGTGCACGCAGTGTCTCGCCGTCGCTCAGGGTCAGGTCGACCCCGCCGGCGTCCTGGCTGAGTCCGGTGACCCTGGCGTGGATGCGCTGAGCGCCCAGCTCGGACGCCCGCTCCGCCAGAGCCTGGTGCAGCACGGTGCGTCGCACGCCCCGCCCCGGGCGCTCCGCGAAGCGGTGCTCGACGCGGGATCCCGCGTCGATGTACGCGACGCCGTCGAGCCGCCTCCCGGCGGGATCGACCCCGATCCGGTGCAGTGCGGCCAGCGCTCCCGGCATCAGGCCCTCTCCGCACGCCTTGTCGATCGGCCCCACCCGCGGCTCCACGAGGACGACCTCCAGGCCGTCCACGCGTGCCTCGATGGCGCAGGCGAGGCCGATGGGGCCGCCCCCGACCACGACGACCCGCGGGTTCATGTGCGTGCCGGTGCGGCGAGCACGGTGGCGAGCGCCCGGTTCTCGCAGCGGATGCGCACCACGAGCAGCCAGGCGTTCAGCACCGTGAACACGAGAGCCGTGATCCAGGCGGTGTGGACCAGCGGAAGGGCGAAGCCCTCGACGACCACCGCGACGTAGTTCGGGTGCTTCAGCCAGCGGTAGGGTCCGCCGGTCACGAGCGGCAGGTCGCGCACGACGATCACGCGCGTGTTCCAGCGCGGACCGAGCGTGGCGATGCACCACCAGCGCAGCGCCTGGCTGGCGAGCACCAGCACGAGCATCGGCCAGCCGAGCCACGGAAGGAAGGGCCGGTCGGCGAACCAGACCTCCGCCAGACACGCCAGCAGCAGCCCGGTGTGGAGCGCGACCATCGGCGGGAAGTGCCCCTTGCCGAACTCCACGCCGCCGCGGGCGAACGACCACTTCGCATTGCGGGTCGAGACGATCAGCTCGGCGATGCGTTCTGCGCCCGTCGCGAGGACGAGAACGGTGTACCAGATCACGGGACCGGGTCGATCATGGCGGCCGCGGGAAGCGCGGCGGGGGCGGTGGATGCGGCGGGCGCGCCAGCCTCGACCGCGGCGGGCAGCGCGGCCGGCACGGAGACCAGCCCCGACCGCTCTGCGCCATCCGCCCAGCGCAGCAGGACGAGCTCGCTCGTCACCCCCGGGCCGAGCGCGAACAGCAGCCCGATGGTGCCGGCTGCGTGCGCATCCAGCTGTTCCGCCAGCACGTGCAGCACCGCCGCCGAGGACAGGTTGCCGACGTTCGCGAGCGAGCGCCAGCTGGCGTCGAGGGCGCCGTCGGGCAGGTCGAGGGCCTGCGAGAACGCTTCCAGCACCTTCGGCCCACCGGGATGCGCGGCCCAGGCGCCGACGTCCGACACCTCCAGATCGTGGGCGGCGAGGATGCCGCGGGCGTCTCCGGCGAAGTTGCGCTCGATGACCTCGGGCACGCCCGCGCTCAGGACGATCCGGAAGCCGGTGCCGCCGATGTCCCAGCCGATCACGTCAGCGGTGTCCGGGTAGATGTGGCTGCGCGAGTCGACGACGTCGGGTCCGGCCAGCCCCAGCTTCTCAGCGCGCCGGTCGCCGACCATGACGACGGCGGCGGCGCCGTCGCCGAACAGGCCGCTCGCGACGATGTTCGCCATGGAGTCGTCGCTCGCCTGCACGGTGAGCGAGCACAGCTCCACGGACAACAGGATGGCCACCTCGTCCGGGTGGCCAGCGAGGTAGTCGTTGACGCGGGCGATCCCGGCGGCGCCGGCGACGCATCCCAGCCCGAAGCTCGGGAGACGCTTGACGTCGGTGCGCAGGCCCAGCCGCGACACCAGCTGCGCGTCGATGGAGGGGGCGGCGATGCCGGTCACCGAGGTGAAGAGCAGGAAGTCGACGTCGGTGGGCGCGAGACCGGCGGAGTCGAGGGCCGCGGTCACGGCGCGCTCGGCCAGCGTCGTCCCCTCGGCGATGAAGAAGTCGTTCGACTCCTGGAACGAGGCCAGCGAACTGTAACGCTCGAGGGGCATCACGAGGCTGCGGGTCTGCACACCGGAGGAGGCGTGGATGCGGCGCATCACCTGCTGCCTGGCGGGGTCCGACGTGATCATCGCGAGCAGCGCGGCGGTGATCTCCCCTTGGCTGTAGCTCCGGGCGGGGAGCACCGGGGCCACCGACACGATTCGGCTCACATGCGAAACGTACCACCAGCCCCGCGCGCTGTGATCTGCGGTCGGCGGATGCTCAGGGGCGGCCGGACGGCGGGGGGAGCCGCCCGGCCGCAGCTGTCAGAGCGCCGCGTCCAAGCGCTCCTGCTGAGCCAGGGCGACGGTCTCGACGAGCGGCTCGTGGAGCGGTTCGCCGGGCTCTACGCCCATGACCTCTTCGACGATCGCGGCCGGCTCGGCCTCGTCGAGCAGCTTGAGCAGCTCGACGCTCTGTGTGTCCTCGAGCACATCGAACCGCAGGGCGGAGCCGACTGCCTGGATCAGGGCCGTCGGGATGCCGCCGACGTGCTCCGCGTAGTCGGAAGCCGGACCGATGAAGCGGTCGTTCCTGCCGAGCTTGCGGATGGGCTCGCGCCCGACGCGAGTGACCTCGTCGACCAGGTACGGGTTCGCGAACCGGCCCAGGATCTTTGCGCGGTACGCGGCGAGCTCCTCCTCCGGCAGCCCGTGCTTGGCGCTGAGCGCCGCCGAGGTCTCGCGCAGAGCGGCCTCTGCCGCCTCCCGTACGGCGGGGATCGCGATGGCCTCGCTGATCGTGGTGGCCCCGTGAAGGAAGCCTGTGTATGCCACGGTCGCGTGCCCGGTGTTGACCGTGAACAGCTTCCGCTCGATGTACGGGCCGAGTGAGTCGACGAAGTGGGCGCCCGGGATCTCGGGCGCGTGCCCGGCGAACGGCGAACGGTCGACGACCCACTCGTAGAACGTCTCGACGGTCACGTCGATCCCGGCGTCCGCCGCCTGCGCGGGGACGATGCGGTCGACGGCCGTGTTCGCGAACACCGCACGCGCGGCCAGCTGCTCGCGGGTGTCGTCGTCCGGGAGCCCGTCCATGAGCTCCGCCGCCAGCAGGTCCGAGGCGCCGATCGCGTTCTCGCAGGCCATTACGGCCAGGCGGGGCGCGTCGTCCGCCCGAGCGGCCAGACCGCGGGCGATCACCGGGGCGACGAAGCGGAGGATGCGCGGACCCACCGCCGTCGTCACCACGTCGGCCGAGGCGATCTCGGCGACCAGCGCATCCTCCTCGGTCGCGCTGTTGATCGCGCGGAACCCGGTGACGGTCTTCGTCTCCGAGTCCTCACCGACCAGGTGGACGCGGTACGAGTCCGCCGCGGCGAGGGCGTCGATGAGCTCGGCATTGACGTCCGCGAACACGACCTCGTACCCGGCTTCGTGGAGCAGGAGCCCCACGAAGCCGCGTCCGATGTTGCCGGCTCCGAAGTGGACGGCCTTCACTCGTTCACATCTCCCAACAGCGTGTACAGCGCCTCGGCGTCGGGGGCGTCGAGCAGCTTCTGGACATCGTCCTCCTCCGAGAACAGGATGGCGATCTTCGACAGGATCTCGAGGTGCTCATTGTTCTGGCCGGCGATGCCGACCACGAACCGCACCTCCTCGCCGCCCCAGTCGAGCGGCGAGGAGTAGCGGATGAAGGAGAGCGCGGACCGCTTGATCTCGTCCTTGGACTCGTTGGTGCCGTGCGGGATGGCGAGGCCGTTCCCCATGAAGGTGGAGACGGTGTTCTCGCGCTCCTGCATCGAGTCGACGTAACCCGGCTCGACGGCGCCCGCCTGCACGAGCAGCTCACCCGCCTCCCGGATCGCGTCCTCCCGCGTGGTCGCGGTGCCCGCGGCCACGACGTTCGCCCGGTCGAGAATCGTGTCGGTCATTTGTTGGCGTCCTCCGTGGTTCGCTGGTTCTTGACGAGGTCGACGACCTCGTCGTACTTGGGGCTGTTCATGAAGTTGTCGACCGAGACGTGGATCGAGTCGGGCGACTGGCCCTTGGCGCGGTCCGTCAGCTGCTGCTGCGTGATGACCAGGTCGGCCGTTCCGTCGAGGTTGCTGATCGCCTGGTTCGTGACCGTGACCCCCTCCACTCCGGCCTTCTTCATCTTGTTGCGGAGCACCGATGCGCCCATCGCGCTCGAACCCATGCCAGCGTCGCACGCGAAGACGATGTTGCGCACCAGTCGATCCGTGGCGTCGCCCTGGGCGTCGCCGGTGTCGTGCTCGGCCTCGTCGACGAGGCCGCCGAGCACCGAGGAGGACTTGCCCTTGTTCGCCTCGGTCTGGGCGACGGCGGCCGACAGGTCGCCGGCGTTGCCGGCCAGCAGGTCGCGCTTGCGGCTGGATCGCAGGACGACTGCGGTGAAGGTGAACGAGACCGCGGCAGCGGCGATGATCGCCAAGGCGATTCCGAGCATGTTCGAGACGGGTGCCTGCGCGAAGATCGCGAACACCGATCCTGGTGCAGCGGGTGCTCGAAGGCCCGTCTGGAAGGCCACGTTCACCGCGACGCCGGTCATGCCGCCGAGGATGGCGCCGATGATCAGGATGGGCTTCATGAGCACGTACGGGAAGTAGATCTCGTGGATGCCGCCGAAGAACTGGATGATGAAGGCGCCCGGGGCGGCCGCGCGGGCCGCACCGAGACCGAAGATCGCCCAGGCGAGCAGGATTCCGGCACCGGGGCCGGGGTTCGTCTCGATGAGGAACAGGATCGACTTGCCCGCCTGCTGCGACTCCAGTGTGCCGATCGGCGTGAACACACCGTGGTTGATCGCGTTGTTGAGGAACAGCACCTTGCCCGGCTCGACCAGGATGCTGACCAGGGGGAGCAGGTGGACCGACACCAGCCAATCCACACCGGCTTCGAGCGCCTTGCTCAGACCCTGCACCAGCGGGGCGATGCCGAAGAAGGCGCCGATCGCAAGGAGGAAGCCGAGGATACCGGCGGAGAAGTTGTTGACGAGCATCTCGAAGCCCGCCTTGATCTTCCCCTCCCAGATGCGGTCGACCTGCTTCATCAGGTAGCCGCCGAGCGGACCCATGATCATCGCTCCGATGAACATCGGGATGTCGGTGCCGACGATCACGCCCATGGCCGCGATGGTGCCCACCACACCGCCGCGCACGCCGTAGACGAGGCGGCCGCCGGTGTTGGCGAGGAGGAGCGGGAGCAGGTAGGTGATCATCGGGCCGACGAGGCTCGCGATGTCCTTGTTGGGGAACGGACCCTTGTCGATGAAGAGCGCGGTGACGATGCCCCACGCGATGAATGCGGCGATGTTGGGCATCACCATGTTGGAGAGGAAGGTGCCGAACCGCTGCACGTGGACGCGCGCGCTGTTGGGCTTCTTCGGGGCCGACGCCGTCGCCGACGTCTGTGTCGCCGATGTCATTGTGGTGCCTCGTTTCTGTTGTCGGGGGCTGGTGAGGTGAAACGGTCGGCGGCCTCACGGACCGCCGCCCGCGCTTCGGCCGCGCCATCGGCGGCCAGGGCGGTCTCAGCCAGCGAACGGGCCTGGCCGAGGGTGTAGCGCTTGAGGGAGAGCCGCACGTCGGCGATCGCCGCGGGCGACATCGAGAGCGTCGTCGCGCCGAGGCCGACGAGCACGACGGCGAGCAGGGGGTCCGCCGCCGCCTCACCGCAGATGCCGACGGGCTTGCCCGAAGCCGCACCTGCCGCGCCGACCTCGCCGATGAGGCGGAGGACAGCCGGATGCCACGGGTCCTGGAACCCGGCGACCGAACCGAGCAGGCGGTCGGCCGCGAGCGTGTACTGCGTGAGGTCGTTGGTGCCGATCGAGGCGAAGTCCGCGATCTGGAGCACACGGTCGGCGAGCAGCGCCGCCGAGGGGACCTCGACCATGACGCCGACGGTCTTCAGGCCGTACTCGCGGCCGAGCTCCGTGAAGTAGCGGGTCTCCTCGACGGTCGAGACCATCGGTGCCATGACCCAGAGGTCCGCGTCGGTCTGCGCGTCGGCTTCGGCGAGCGCGGTGAGCTGCTCGCGGAGGATGTCCTCGTTGGCGCGCAGCGAGCGGAGCCCGCGCAGCCCGAGTGCCGGATTGTCCTCGTGCGCGTCGTTGAGGAACTCGAGCGGCTTGTCCGCGCCGGCGTCGAGCACCCGGACGACCACCTTGCGCCCGCCGCCGAACGCGCTGAGCAGCTTCACGTACTGCTCGCGCTGCTGGGCGACATCGGGCGCCAGGCGCTGGTCGAGGAAGAGGAACTCCGTGCGGAACAGTCCGACGCCCTCGGCGCCTGCGGCCAGCGCGTCCTCGGCCCCCGCGGCCGAGCCGAGGTTCGCGAGCAGCGGGACGGCGGTGCCGTCCGCGAGCGCGCCCGGCTCGACGCCGCCGGCGAGGGCGGCGGCGCGCTCCTCGATGCGACGGAGCGCGTCAGCCCGCTGGGGCTCGGTCGGTGAGACGGTGACCGTGCCGGCCGCCGCATCCACTACGACCTCGTCGCCGTCGGCGAGGCTTCCGGCGCCGGCCGCACCGACGACTGCGACGATGGACTTCTCCCGCGCCAGGATGGCGGTGTGCGAGGTGGGGCCGCCCTCGGTGGTCACGAGCCCGAGCACCTTGGTCAGATCGAGCAGCGCCGTGTCGGCGGGGGCGAGATCGTGCGCGACCAGGACGAACGGCGTCTCCGACTGCGGCACGCCGGGCGCCGGCTTGCCCTCCAGGGCCGCCACGACGCGCTGCGAGACGTCGTCGAGGTCGCCGGCGCGCTCGCCCATGTAGCCGCCCAGCTCCTTGAGCATGTCGCGGAAGACGGCGAAGCCCTCGAAGACGGCGCGCTCTGCGGTCTTCCCTCCGTCGATGCGGGAGGCGACGTCGTCGGCGAGGGTCGAGTCCTCCGCCATCATCGACTGCGCCTCCAGCACATCGGCCGCCGTGCCCTGGACGGTGGATGCGCGCTCGCGCAGGTCCGCCGCGACCGTGGCGACGGCCTGCTGCACGCGGGCCTTCTCCTCGTCGGGGGTGCGAGTACTCGGCTGGTCCGATGGCTCGGGCAGCGGGGCCGACATCCGCAGGACGGGGCCGACGGCGACGCCCTGCCCGATGCCGGCGCCGGTGAGGATGTTCGTGTCGCTCATGATGCGTCCGCCGCTCAGGCGTCGTGGTCAGTGGCCAGGATCACCGCGAGGTCGTCGAGGACCGCCTCGCCGTTGTCCGCGTCGGTGGTGAGCACGATCTTGTCGCCGTGGTCGATGCCCAGCGAGATCACGCCGAGGATGCTGCCGGCGTCGACGGTCTTGCCGCCCTCCTTGGTCAGCTTCACCTTTGCGCCCGAGCTGTTGACCGCCTCCACGAAGAGCTTCGCCGGGCGGGCGTGCAGCCCGTGCGTCGATCCGACCGTGATGATCCGTTCAGCCATGGTTGTGGTCTCCTTCGTTCCGTGATGGCCTGGTGGCCGCCGCCATTCCGTATGCGGCTCTGCTCATAGTGCCGCCGCCTTGGCGTTGAGAGCCAGGTCCAGGGCGCGCTCGCCGTCGAGGGCGGCCGGGGAGACGGGAGGAAGCACGGCGACGGCGGTGCCGGTGGCGGCAGCCCGCTCACGGATCGCCGGGACGGCCGACTCGAGGTGTGCGCCGACGAGAACGACATCCACTCCGGCGAGGGATTCCAGCTGGCTCGCACTCCCCGGCTGGACTTCGATGATCGCCCCGCGCTCACGGGCGGCACTGCGAAGCTTGACGGCCACGAAGGTGCTGGACGCACCGGCGCCGCAGACGACCACGATCTTCATCGATCCTTGCCTTTCGTGCTGGGTGGAGCTCATGGAACGTCAGCAATGCTCCCTCGCTGTGCGCCCGCGCTCCAGCAGCGTTTCTTCCGGGGGTGCGGAAAGTTGGCCGGAAGCGCACGGCGGCACCCTACGGGGTGGTTGACTCGTCGGGAAAGGTGGTCGCTGGTGGCGCTCTCGGCGAAGCAGACGAGGATGCTCGACATCCTCGCGCGTCGTGCTGCCTGGGTGACGGCTGCCGAGCTCGCGCACGACATCGGGGTGACGACCCGGAGCATCCGCAGCTACGCTGCAGCGCTCGGCGATGTCGTCGAGTCCGGATCGAACGGCTACCGGGTGAAGCCCGAGGCCTATGCCGCGTACCTGGCGGGCGACGGCACCTCGGAGACCGGAACGGCGGGCTCCCCGCAGGAACGGCTCGTCTTCCTCGCCCGGCGCCTGCTCGACGAGCCGGACGGAATCGACGTCTACGAGACGGCCGAGAGCCTGTTCGTCAGCGACTCCACGATCGAGTCGGACCTGACCAGGATGCGCGGCCTCCTCTCGGGCACGGAGCTCGCCCTCGAACGCCACGGCGCCGTGGTGCAGCTCCTCGGGCCCGAGATCGCGCGACGGAAGCTGCTCAGCCGGTTGTTCCGCGACGAGATGCGGCAGAGCGTCGTCGACGTGGCGCGCATCCAGGAGGCGTTCGGATCGAGCGGTCTGGTCGACTTCAAGTCCGACCTGGTCGCGATGCTCGACGCGCGCGGCTTCTTCGTCAACGAGTACGGCATCAACGACGTCCTCCTGCACATGGCGGTCGCTCTCGACCGCGTCGCGAAGGATCGGGTGCTCCCCGCTGTCGAGGAGCCGGAGGCGAGCGAGACCATCCGCTCGCTCGCGCACGACCTGGGGCAACTGATCGAACGGCATTTCGGCACGGCCCTCGACACGACCGAGCTGCGCTACCTGGCCATCCTCATGCGCACGCGCGTCATCGCACCCGGCGCCGGGCGCGACACGGTGGAGGAGTTCGTCAGCCCGGCCGACCTGGCGGTGGTCCGCGGCATCGTGGACCGCGCATCCACCGAGTACCTCGTCGACCTCCACGACGAGAACTTCATCGTCCGCCTGACCCTGCACGTGCAGAACCTGGTGGCCCGGGCGCACGAGAACACCTACTCGCGCAACCCGCTCACCCGGTCGATCAAGAGCTCGTACCCCATGATCTACGAGCTGGCCGTCTACATCGCCAGCCGGCTGCAGTCGGCCGAGGGCATCGAGGTCAACGACGACGAGATCGCCTACATCGCGATGCACGTCGGCGCCTACCTCGAGCAGCAGTCACGGCGGCGGGATGCGGTCACCTGCGCGGTGGTGTGCCCCAATTACTACGACATGCACATCCTGCTGCGCGACCGGCTGGAGAGCACCCTCGGCGACGAGCTCGACATCACCAGCGTCATCACGTCGACAGACGCCGACTGGGACGCCATCGATGCCGACCTGGTGCTGACCACCATCGACCCGCGCGGGCGGCGCGAGAACACGGTCATCGTGCAGCCGTTCCTCACCGAGACCGACGTGGAGCACATCCGTCAGGCCGCGTCCCGCATCCGCCGTCAGCGCCACCGCGCGCGGATCAAGAGCGAGTTGCTGGAGTACTTCGACGAGAGCCTGTTTCTGCGGAACTTCTATGCACGCGACCCGATCACGATGATCCGCGCCCTCGGTGACCGGATGATCGCGGCCGGCGCGATCGACCAGGAGTACGTCGACCAGACCGTCGAGCGCGAGCAGATGTCGTCCACGGCGTTCACCGACTCCCTCGCCGTGCCGCACGCCATGACGATGAGCGCACACCGCACCGCGATCGCGATCGTCGTCAACGACACGGCGATCGACTGGGGCGACGCCCGGGTCAACGTGATCGCGTTCATCGCCTTCTCGGCGGCGGGTCGCGCGTCCTTCCAGACGGTCTTCGACCAGTTCGTGGAGGTGTTCTCCGACCGCGAGACCGTGCTCGGCCTCATCCGCCGTGCCGACACCTTCACCGCCTTCATCGACGAGCTCGTCCGCATCATCGACGCCTGACCGCCGCCCGCCGCGCCCCGCCCCTACGCACCACCGCCCACCGTCGAGTCCGCAAAAACTGACCGGAAATCGCGTGATTCCGTGCAGTTTTCGCGTAGTCGACGGTGGGCGGCGGGGTGCGAGAAGGAGGTGTTACTGGTTGGCGGTGACGTTGTACGTCACGGAGACGCCGGGAGTCTTCACCGAGACCGTGTAGGTGTCGTTGGTGTAGACGGCGGACGTGTCGGTGGCGCCGGGCTGCTGCGTGAAGCCCTTGCCCTCGAGCGCGGACTTCGCGTCGGCGAAGCCGTTCTTGCCCGACGGCTGGACGGTGACTGACCAGCCGTTCTCCTTGTCGCCACGGGCGACGACGACGGTGCCGTCGACGACGGGTACTTCGTCCTTCGGGAAGTCGGAGGGCAGTTCCTCGGACTTCGCGTCCTCGGACGAACCGGCCGCCGACGAGGACGACGACGCGGGCGTGTGCGAGGAGACGTAGTTGGTGTTGCCGCCGCTGGAGCAGGCCGCCAGCGAGCCGATGGTGAGGGCCGCCACGATGGCAGCCGGAACGAACGGATTACGTGTGCGCATATGGATTCCTAGTGCTGTATGAAGTGCGGTTTCGCAACACATCAGCCTACCCGTGAGCGCACCGGGCCGCCTAGTCCGTGTCGGTGAACAGTGGCGGAAGCGGTCAGCCGAGCAGCAGAGCGCTCAGCTGGTCGGCGGAGTGCACGACGGCGATCGCCCCGGCGGCCTCGGCCGGCGAACCGTAGCCCCACTCGACGAGGATGGTGGGCAGACCGTGCGCGCCCGCACCCTCGACGTCGTACTGGCGGTCGCCCACCATGACGGTGTGCTCGAGGTCGACGCCGCGCTCGCCGAGGCGGCGCAGAGCCTCGGCCACCACATCCGCCTTGGCGCTGCGGCTCTCGTCGTCGGTCGCGCCGGTGATGACGTCGAAGTACTCGGCCAGGCCGAAGTGCTCGAGGATGCGGGTCGCCTGCGCCTCGGGCTTGCTGGTCGCGATGGCGAGGGGGATCCCGGCCGCGTGCAGACGCTGCAGCAGGCCGCGCACCCCGGGGAAGACGGCGGAGTCGAACGCGCCGTGGGCGGCGTAGTCCTCGCGGTAGACGGCGAGTGCGTGGCGTGCGGCCGGCTCGGTCATGCCGCCCAGGCTCTGCAGCGAGTCGAGCAGCGGCGGACCGACGTACTCGAGGAGCTGGGCGGGGGACGGCACCGGCTGACCGATCGTCGCGAACATGCGGGCGAGCGACGACGTGATGCCGGGTGCGGAGTCGGTGAGGGTGCCGTCGAGATCGAACAGGACGCAGGTCCAGGTCCGGGTGACGGTGGAAGTCGGGTTGGTCATAGCGGTCCTATGGTATGTGACGTATCTGAAGCGCAGGTCAGCGCTCGCCGAGGGCGGATTCGATGTGAGAACGTGCGACGACCATGGTGTGCGCGGCTCCTGGGTCGAACTGCACGGCGACGAACTCGGCGGTGCGGATGAATCCCAGCGCCTCGAGCGCCGGCACGATGACCGCCTGCACGCGCGCTCCCTCGCCCTCCGCCGACTGGGCGACGGCCGCCCGGAGCGCGTTCATCGACGTGAAGAGGGGGAGCACCGCCTCGCCGGTGGTGGAGCTGATGGTGCGCAGCCGGGTGTCCTGCGGAGTGGAGCCGGTCACATCCACCACCAGGGCGCCCTTCACCGCGGTGGCGAGCAGCGCATCCAGGTTCTCCAGAGTCGGCTCGGCGGCGAGGGCGGTCAGGGCCTTGCGGACCGGGACGTTCTCGTAGCTCTGGGGGAAACGCGGCTGCGCCATCAGAACAGCCTGCTGTCGCTGTCGTCGAGGCCGCGCATAGCGTCGTAGTCGAGCACCAGGCAGCGGATGCCGCGGTCCTCAGCCAGCGTGCGCGCTTGCGGCTTGATCTCCTGGGCGGCGAACACGCCGGTGACCGGGGCGAGGTGCGGGTCGCGGTTCATCAACTCCAGGTAGCGCGTCAGCTGCTCGACGCCGTCGATGTCGCCCCGTCGCTTCAACTCGACGGCGACCGCAGCTCCCGCGGAGTCGCGGGCGAGGATGTCGACGGGGCCGATCGCGGTCATGTACTCCCGGCGGACCAGCACGTGGCCGTCGCCGAGAAGGTGGATCTGCTCGGCGAGGAGCTTCTGCAGGTGTGCCTCCACGCCGTCCTTCTGCAGACCCGGGTCGATGCCGAGGTCGTGCGCGGTGTCGCTGATGATCTCGTGGATGGACACGACGAGCATGTCGGCGGTCTTCGCCTGGGTGACGCGCCAGACCTCGCGGATCCCGGCCGCGCGCTGCAGCTCGTCTGGCTCGTCGACGGTCAGCGTGCACGGCGGGCTCATCCAGTTGAGCGGCTTGTACGACCCGCCGTCGGAGTGGACGAGGAGGCTGCCGTCGGCCTTGAGCATCAGCAGCCGTGTCGCCAGCGGCAGGTGCGCGCTGAGCCGCCCCGCATAGTCGACGGAGCAGTTGGCAATGACGAGGCGCACCGCAACATCCTAAGTGCAGCCGGGGACGGTGGTTGGATGGTCGGCATGGCCCACGAGCTCCTCATCGGCACCTACACCGAACGCCTCCCGCACGTCGACGGTCACGCCGAGGGGGTGCTCAGCGCCCGCTTCGACGGGTCGGACGTGACCGATGTGTCGGTCGCGGCGCGGGTGGCGAACCCGTCCTGGGTGACGGCCGCGCCCGGTGGTGAGCACGTGTACGCGGTGAGCGAGACGGAGCCCGACGGTGGCCTCTTCGCCTTCGCCCGCGCGGCCGACGGCTCGCTGACGGAGCTGGGCTCGGCGTCGAGCGGCGGGCCGTCTCCGGCGCACGCGGTGGTGCACCCGAGCGGGCGATTCCTCATCGCGGGGACGTACGGCGGCGGCACCGTGTCGGTGTTCGCGCTCGCCGCTGACGGATCGCTCGGAGAGCGCACCGCGTTCGTGCGGCACGAGGGCCGCGGACCCGACCCGGAGCGGCAGGATGCGCCGCACGTGCACCAGCTGAGCGTCGACCCGGTGAGCGGCGATGTCGTCGTCGTGGATCTCGGCATCGGCGAGGTGCGCTGGTACGCGTTCTCGGATGCCGGCGCGCTGACCCTCCGGCCGGAGGCGACCGTCGTGCTCGGTTCGGCGGGCCCGCGGCACCTGGCGTTCCATCCCGACGGCCGTCACGTGGTGCTGGTGAACGAGCTCGATTCCAGCGCCGACGTGCTGCGGCGGGAGGGCGACCGCTTCGTGCGGGTGCAGAGCACGACGACCCGGGCCGACGGGGCCGACGGCGACAACCTGACCGCCGCCGTGTGCATCAGCGACTCGGGCCGCACGGTGCTGGTGAGCAACCGCGGGGATGACGCGGTCGCGATCTTCGCGTTCGACGCCGAGGCGTCGCGGCTGAGTCTGGTGGACTCCGTCGCGGTCGGTGGCCGCACGCCGCGTGACCTCGTGATCGCGCCCGGGGGCGACCGGGTGCTGACGGCCTGCCAGGACAGCGACGAGATCGCGGTGCTGGCGTTCGACGATGCCCAGCGCAGCCTCCGTCTGCTCGGGACCTCGCCCGTCCCGACCCCGGTCTGCCTCCGCTTCGTCTAGCGCGGCGTCAGGTCGAGCGCGGCGTCAGCTTTCGCGCTGCATCAGGCGGGGTCGGGGGAGGCGGCGCGGCGCTCCGCGGGCGCGTCGACCGGACGCACGGCCGGTGCCGCCAGGAACGCGGCGACCAGCAGCGCGAGCACGAGGAACAGCGCGTTCAGGAGGCCGAAGTGCTGGCCGAGGAAGCCGATCAGCGGCGGACCGGCCAGGAAGGCGCAGTAGCCGATGATCGCGACCGCGGAGACGCGTGCGGCGGGGTTCGCGGCGCCGTCTGCGGCCGCCGACATCCCGAGCGGGAAGCCGAGCGAGACGCCGAAGCCCCAGAGAACGGTTCCGATGACGACCAGCCACATCGGGCCGCCCACGATGAACAGTACGAGGCCGACAGCGCCCATGCCGGCGGTGATCCGGATGGCATTGACGCGGCCGATGCGGTCGACGATCGGGCCGCCGACGACCCGGCCGACGGTCATCGCGACCACGAAGAAGCCGAACACGAGCGCGCCGACGGAGTTGGCCTGACCATGACCGTCGACGACGGCCAGCGAGATCCAGTCGTTCGCCGAGCCCTCGCCGAACGCCATGCCGAGCATGACGACGCCGATGAGGATGAGCCGCCAGTCGGCCCAGACGGCGAGCGACGTGCGCATGCGCTCGCCGAACGGGATGCGCTCCTTCTCGGCCGCCTCGTCGCCGAGTTCGGCCTCGCGCGGGATGTAGCGGACGGCCACGATCGCGATCGCGACGATGACCACGGCCGTGCCGAGCAGGTGCCAGACGACCGCGACCCCGAGCGCTGCGGCCGCCGCACCGATGCCGGCGCCGATCACCGTGCCGAGGCTGAAGCACGCGTGCATGAGCGGCAGAAGCGTCTTCCCGATCTCACGCTCGACGGCGGTGGCCTCGACGTTCATCATCACGTCGACCATGCCGTTGCCGAAGCCGAGCAGGATGAGCCCGACGGCGACCGAGGGGATGGAGTGGAAGGTCGTCGCTCCGAAGCCGATGAACAGGATGCCGATGGCGACGATCACGAGGCCGGCGACCATCCCGCGATGCGGGCCGAAGCGGACCAGGATGGGGGAGGAGACGGTGAGGCCGAGGATGGCGCCCACCGACATCCCGAGGATGAGGAGCCCGACGGCCGAGGGGTCCTTGCCCAGTCCCAGGTCGTCGCGGATGCCCGGGATGCGGGCCACCCAGGTCGCGAGGGCGAGCCCGGAGAGGATGAAGATGACGAAGACCGCGTTGCGCCAGGCGGTGAGCTCCCGACGGGAGCGCGTGGTGGTCGAGATCGGCTGTGACATCGGGCGAATTCCTGTGGGTTCGTCTGCTCGAATCGTTTCGATCGAAACGATTCGACTAAGCTATCACACGTGAACGAACCCAGCACAGCCCCTGCGGCCGTCCGGCCCACCCTGGCCGCGGTCGCCCGCCTGGCCGGTGTGTCGAACTCCACCGCATCGCTCGCGTTCTCCGGAACAGGCCCGGTCTCCGACGCCACCCGCGAGCGCGTGCTCGCCGCCGCGAAGCGCCTCAACTACGCCGGGCCCGACCCGCGGGCGCGCTCGCTGCGCCGCGGTCGCTCGGGCATCGTCGGTGTCGTGATGGAGGAGCGCGTGCGCGACGCCTTCCGCGACCCCATCAAGATCGCCCTGCTCGACGGCATCACGGAGGAGATCGGCGCGATCGACGCGGGCCTCCTCATCCTCACCGACGCCGGTGAGGCCGCGCAGCGGATCGAGGACGCCCCGATGGATGCGGTCGTGCTTGTCGGCTGCAGCCCGCGTCTCGACGAGTCGGTGGCGACTCTCCGCCAGCGCGGCATCCCGCTCGTCGCGATCGAGGGAGACCCGGCCGACGGCGTCCCGACGATCGGTCAGGACAACCGGGAGGCCACCCGCGTCGCCGCCCAGCACCTCTACGACCTCGGCCACCGCGACGTCTCGGTGGTGACGCTGTCGCTCACCCGCGATCGCGCGCGCGGACCGCTGACACCGGACCGCCTGGCGGCGGCCAGCTCCACCACCGCGCTCGACCGGCTCGCCGGCGCCCGGGACGTCTTCCCGGACGCCCCCGGCTGGGTCACGCGCGGGTCGTTCGTGGAGGAAGGACGCGCCGCCGGCCGTGCCCTCCTCGCCGACGCGCGGCACCGGCCGACCGCCGTCATCGCCCAGAGCGACCTGTTGGCCGCGGGCGTCATCCGTGCGGCGGAGGAGCTGGGTCTGGAAGTGCCGTGGGATGTCAGCGTCGTCGGTTTCGACGGTGTGCGCGTCGACGGCCTCTGGCCGTACGACCTCACGACGCTCGTTCAGCCCGCCGTCGAGAAGGGACGTGCCGCGGGACGGGCGGTCGTCGAGATGCTGGAGGGCGGGGAGCCGATTCCCTCCACATTCACGAGCGTTTTCCACCAGGGCAACACAACGGCGGCTCCACGGGTCTCCTCGGGGGCGCCGGTCGTAGGCTGACGGCATGGATCTCGAAGCCCTCTACCGCGACCTTCACGCCCACCCCGAACTCGCCTTCACCGAGCACCGCACGGCCGGCATCGTCGCCGAGCGGCTGACCGAACTGGGGCTCGAGGTGCACACCGGCATCGCCACGACAGGCGTCGTGGGCGTCCTGCGCAACGGCGACGGCCCGACCGTGCTGCTCCGAGCCGACATGGATGCGCTCCCTGTTCGCGAGCAGACCGGGCTCCCGTGGGCTTCGACCGAGACGGTGACCGACGAGGCGGGCAACGCCGTGCCGCTGATGCACGCGTGCGGCCACGACATCCACATCACCTGCCTGCTCGGTGCCGTCGAGGCGCTGAACGACTCGCGCGGCGAGTGGTCCGGAACCCTCGTCGCCCTCTTCCAACCGGCCGAGGAGCACGGCGGGGGAGCCCAGGTGATGGTCGACGACGGTCTGTATGAGAAGGTGCCGGTTCCGGATGTCGTGCTGGGGCAGCACGTGCTGCCGTACCCGGCCGGGATGGTCGGCGCGCACCCCGGTGCGGCCATGGCGGCGGTCGACACGATGGAGGTCACGCTCCACGGGCGCGGCGGTCACGGATCCCGGCCCGAGACGACGATCGATCCCGTCGTGATGGCGGCGGCGACGGTCATGCGCCTGCAGACGGTCGTGTCGCGCGAGATCTCGCCGCAGGACACCGCCGTCGTGACGGTCGGCAGCCTCCATGCCGGCACCAAGAACAACATCATCGCGGCCGAAGCCACGCTCGGGATCAGTGTGCGCAGCTTCAACGAAGAGGTCCGGCAGCGCGTGCTGGACGGCGTCCACCGCGTCATCGCGGCGGAGTCGCAGGCGTCCGGCGCCCCGAAGGCTCCGGATATGGAGTGGGGGGAGCGCTACCCCGTCACTGTGAACGACCCAGAGTCGACCGAGCGGGTCAACGCGGCCTTCGCGGCCGAGTTCGGGGTCGATCGGGTGCTGCACCCCGGCGCGCTCTCCGGCAGTGAGGACGTCGGCAATCTCGCGACGGCGGCCGGTGCCCCGCTGGTCTACTGGATGCTCGGAGGGGCCGATCCGGAGACGGTGCTCACCGCGATGGCGGCGGGTACGGTCGACACCGACATCCCGACCAACCACTCGCCGTTCTTCGCGCCGCTTCCGCAGCCGACGATCGACACCGGGGTCCGGGCGCTCGTGGTCGCTGCGCGGGAGTGGCTGGCGTAGGGGCTCACGGGCTGAGGGGCCGGCTTCGCGAGAGGCCTAGATCGTCGCGCCCGCACGCATCCACGTGCGGCCGCGAGCGCGCAGACCGAGCGTGAGCGCGCGGGCGCCGAGGTAGCCGAAGGCGAACGCCGCCGTCAGGGCGGCGAGGCCGGTCGCATCGTGCCCGCCCCAGACGGCGGCGGCGACCGCGAGCGGGACGAACGCAGCCACGTTCGCGAGGCCGGTGAGGGCGAGATACCGGGCGTCTCCGGCGCCGATGAGCACCCCGTCGAGCACGAACACGTACCCGCCCAGCGGGGCGCCTGCGCCCACGATCGCCATCGACAGCGGCAGCAGCGCGGCGACCGACGGATCGCTCGTGAAGACGCCCGCCGCGACAGGGCTCAGCGCGATCGTCACCAGGCCGAGAACCGCGCCCGCGCCGATTCCCCACTGCACGCACCGGCGCAGCACCGCACGGACGTTCTCGAGGTCGCCGGCCCCCAGCCCCTTCCCGATGAGTGCCTGCGCGGCGATGGCGAGGGCGTCGAGGGCGAAGGCGAGAGTCGCGAACACGGTCATCGTGACCTGGAAGGCGGCGAGTTCGTCCGGTCCGAGACGGGTTGCGGCGAAGACCGCCAGAAGCATGGCCGCACGCAGGCTCGCCGTGCGGAGGAACAGCCAGCCGCCGGCACGCGCCGTCCGGCCGATGCCGGTGTGATGGGGGAGGAGGGAGGCTCCGACCCGGCGGGCGTGACGGGCGACGATGATCGCGTACACCAGCACCATCGCCCACTGCGCCGCGACGGTACCGAGCGCCGACCCGCGGATGCCCAGTCCGGCGACGTAGATGAACAGATAGTTGAGCACGATGTTCGCGGCAAAGCCCGCGACCGCGACGGCGAGCGGCGTGCGGGTGTCCTGGAGTCCGCGCAGCAGCCCGGTCGCGGCGTAGACCAGCAGCATGGCCGGGAGCCCGAGCATGGACAGGCTCAGGTACTGGGTCGCCTGCTCGCTGACCTCGGACGACGCTCCGAACAGACTCACCAGGAACGGCGAGGCCGCCCACCCCGCGCCGGCGAGCACCACTCCGAGCACGAGCGCGAGCCAGCAGCCGTCCACGCCCGCCGCGACCGCACCGCGCTCGTCGCCCGCTCCCAGCCGCCGCGCGACAGCGGGAGTCGTGCTGTAGGCGAGGAACACCATCAGCCCAACGATCGTCTGCAGCACCGCACTCGCGATGCCGAGACCCGCGAGGGGCGCGACCCCGAGGTGCCCGACCATCGCCGAGTCGGCCAGCAGGAAGATCGGCTCCGCCACCAGAGCCCCGAGAGCGGGAACGGCGAGGCGGAGGATCTCGCGGTCGACCGGGCGGCGGAGAAGGGTGCTCACGACCATCCACGCTAGCCCGGGCCGCCGACGTCGTGTCGTCGGACCGATGTCGGTGGCCCTTCCTACAGTGGAGCCATGAGCCACCTGATGCCGGAACCCCTCGCGACCTGGACCTGGCGGCTCGAGCGCGTGCGCAACGGTCGCACGGTGCTCACCCGGGCCCAGGCGGCGACCGCGCGCACCGACCTCGTGAACGACCGCGCCGCGCATCCGGCCGACTACGCCGACTACGAGGAGGAGTACGCGACGGCTCTCGACGAGCTCGAGGTGCTGTCGCGGCAGGCCAACCGGCACGACGACCTCCTCACGGTCATGGCGGCGGACCGGCGCGCGGCCGAGCGAGAGGCCGCCGCGAACGGGACGGCGTCGGCCGGTGGGTCGACGAGCACGTCGGCAGCTCGCTCCCTCACGTCCCTCGCCACCGAGCACGACCGGGTGGCGAAGGGGCTGCCGGAGGCGCTCGACCAGTGGGTGCACCGGCTGATCCGGTACCGCGCGGGCGTGAAGATCATCACACCGATCGAGGCGGCGCGGGCTGAGATCCGTCTGCGCAACGAGGCAGACCTGCAGCCCGCCGCATACCGCACGGGCGTCGCTGCGGCGTACTACAACCGGGTGATCCGTGAACTCGGCGAGATCGCCACGGCGGAGCGTCCGGGCCGACGGGATGCTCCCGGGCTGACGCGCGGGCTCGGCGCGGCGCTCGTCTGATCTGTTCCCGCATGGGGTCGCGCCGGCCGTGTCCTCAATGGCGGGGTGCGGCTCGGCGATCCGCCACTACGATCGAGCCATACGCGTGAGCTGAACGGGGGGCGCGGTGAGTCCGAACGAGGCGGCAGAACTGCTGGGGGTGTCGCCGGGAGCGACAAGCGACGAGGTGGAGCGCACCTATCAGGCGCGGCTCGCTGAGGCCGGTGGCGACCCGCAGCGCCGTGATGCCCTGACCGCGGCACGGGATGCGCTGGCCGCGGCATCCGCCTGGCAGCCGCCCTACCCGCAGAACGCGCCGACGCAGCCGTATCCGCCGCAGAACGCGCCCGCTCAACCGACGCAGCCGTATCCGCCGCAGAATGCGCCGACCCAGCCGCAGCCTCCCTTCGCCCCGCAGCAGCCGTACGGCGCGGCGCCCCAGACGCCGAGCGGAGGGTCCTACCCCGGCGCAGCGCAGGGCGGCTACCCGCCGCCCGGCTATCCGCAGCAGGGGTACGCCCAGGCCGGCCAACCCCAGGCCGGCCAGCCGCAACCCGGCCAGCCCCAGCCCGGCCAACCCCAGCCCGGGCAACCCGCGCCGGGCTACGGCCCCGGTGCCTTCGGTGCGTACCAGGGCTACCCGCCCCCGCCACCCCGCAAGCGCATGTCGACCGGCGCCATCGTGGGTATCACGGTCGGCGGTATCGTCGGCGGGCTCGCCATCCTGCTGGTCGCGGTGCTCGTCATCGTCTCGATCGGCGCCAGCACCAGCCGGATCGCGCAGGCCGAGAGCAGCTCCAGCGCCTCGCCGTACGAGAGCGACCCGGGCGACGGCTCGTCCGACGACCCGTCCGAGGAGCCCTCGGACCCGGGCTCCGGCGACCCCGGTTCCGGCGATTCCGAGGTCGACGACTACGACGTCGACGGCGTTCACGTCCACTACGTCGACGGCTGGACCTTCGAGCTCACGCCCGGCCAGACCTGCGCCGGCGCGACCGTCACCGCCACGTTCGCCGACACCCCGGAGGGCGAGACGCTCGACTCGTGGACCACCACGGTCGACCTGGAGGCCGGTGTCCCGTACGACCTGACCATCCCCGACAGCGCCTCCGAGTACGACTACGCGGGCATCGAGTCGGTCCAGTGCGGCCAGGCGTGACACGGCGGCGCTGGCACGCCAGAAAACACAACTTTCACAAATTACTGAAAAAGGCGTAGCATCCCGCCCATGGATGCAGTGATCGACGTCGCCGGTCTCGAGAAGAGATTCGGCCGCGTACGTGCTCTCGATGGCCTCGACCTGACGGTGACGCCGGGCGAGGTTCACGGCTTCCTCGGCCCGAACGGAGCGGGGAAGTCGACCACGATCCGAGTCCTGCTGGGTCTCGCCCGGGCCGACGGCGGCCGCGCCACCGTCTTCGGGGGCGACCCGTGGAAGGACGCGGTCGCTCTGCACCGCCGCCTCGCGTACGTGCCAGGCGACGTCAGCCTCTGGCCCAACCTCTCCGGTGGAGAGGCGATCGACCTCCTCGCGCGCCTGCGCGGCGGCACCGCCGACCACGCGCAGTACGCCGCGCGCAAGAAGCGCCTCATCGACGTGTTCCAGCTCGATCCGACGAAGAAGGGCCGCGCCTACTCGAAGGGCAACCGGCAGAAGGTGGCCCTGGTCGCGGCGTTCGCGACGCCGGCCGACCTGTACATCCTCGACGAGCCGACCAGCGGACTCGACCCGTTGATGGAGGCGGTGTTCGATGCCGAGATCCAGCGCGTCGCGGCGGAGGGTGCGACGGTACTGCTGTCGAGCCACATCCTGTCGGAGGTGGAGCAGCTCTGCGACAGGGTCAGCATCATCCGTGCCGGCCGGACGGTCGAGACCGGGACCCTCGACGAACTGCGCCACCTGACCCGCACCGAGTTCTCGTTCAGCGCGGAGGGCGTCGCACAGGATGCGCTGGCGGCCCTCCCCGCCACGCACGACCTGAACGTGCTCAACGGCCGGGTGCGGTTCACGGCGGACAGCGACGCCGTGCCGTCGCTGCTCGGTGCGCTCTCGCGGTTGGAGGTGCGCGGCCTCACCGTCGCGCCGCCGTCGCTGGAGGAGCTGTTCCTCCGTCACTACGGCGACGACGTCACCGCCGATGAACGCGTCGGGGCGTCACGATGACCACGACCGTCGCGCCGGACCGTCCGGCGAGCACCGGCGAGACCGTCCCTCGCGCGAGCACGGGCTCGGTCCTCGGTGCACTCATGCGCCAGCGTCTGCGCCGCGACCGCTGGCAGATCCTGATCTGGCTCCTGTGCATCGCCCTTCTCGCGATGTTCTCGGCATCCGCCATCGATCAGACCTACGGGGACGCGAACGCGCGCGCGCAGTTGATCCGCCTCGCGATCGCCGACCCGACCATCATCGTGCTCCGGGGGCTGCCGCAGGGCACGTCGCTGGCGGCGGTCGCCTTCTTCGAGATCTACACGTTCCTGGCCCTGCTCGCCGGACTGATGAACACCTTCCTGGCCGTCCGCCATTCACGAGCAGAGGAGGAGTCCGGCCGTGCCGAGCTGGTCGGTTCGACGCCCGCGGGGCGCCTGTTGCCGACCACGGCGACGGTTCTGCATGCTGTCGCGGTGAATGCGGCCCTCGCCGTCGTGACCGCGCTCGGGTTCATCGCCGCCGGACTCCCGGCGTACGGGTCGTTCGTCGCCGGCGCTGCAACCGCCGGGGCCGGGTTCGCCTTCTTCGCGGTCGGCCTGCTGCTCGCCCAGCTAATGAGCACCTCCCGCGGCGCCAACGGCTTCGCGGCCGCGGTAGTCGTCCTCGCCTACCTCGTGCGCGGGATCGGGGATGCGATGGGCACGCCTTTCGGCGACGGGACGCACCTGCGTTCCGCGTGGCCCACCTGGCTCAGCCCGATCGGATGGGGCGAGCAGTTCGCGCCGTACACCGGTGACGACTGGCGGCCGCTGCTGCTGCAACTCGGCCTCGCCGTCCTGCTGATCGCTGCCGTGTTCGGGCTGCAGGCCGTCCGTGACTCGGGCGCCGGACTGATCCCGGAGCGGGCCGGTCGAGCGACCGCGCGCCCGGCGCTCGGCGGCGTCTTCGGTCTGGCCTGGCGACTGCAGTGGCCGACCGTGCTCGGCTGGACGATCGGCGGAGCCCTCGGCGGCCTTCTCGCGGGCGCGCTGGGCACCGTCATCAACAGCTCGATCGCCGACAATCCGGCGCTCTCGGGCATCCGCGACGCGATCGGCCGCATCGGCGGTGGCGGTTCGGGTCCGCTGACCCAGCTGTTCATCTCCGCGATCTTCTCCATCGTGGGTGTGCTCGCGGCGGCGTGTGCGGTGCAGACGGTCATCCGGCTCCGGCAGGAGGAGGCCTCCGGCACGGCCGAACTGGTGATGTCGGCCCCGGTGACCCGGACGCGGTGGCTGTTCTCGTACGTCGCCGTCGGCGTCATCGCCGTGCTGGCGGTGCTGCTCGCGGGGGCCATCGCCTCCGGACTGTCGGCGGTCGCCGCGGGAGAGGGCGCATCCACGTTCGGCGACTCGTTCGCCGCCGCCGCGGCGCAGGTGCCCGTAGCCCTCGTCTACCTCGGGGTGCTCACGCTGGTGTTCGTGCTCGTCCCGAGCTGGACGGCGCCGGTCGGCTGGGCCGCGCTCGGACTCGGGGCGTTCGTCGGCATCTTCGGCGGGTTGGTCAAGCTGCCGGAGGGCGTGCGGCACCTTTCGCCGTTCGCGGATGCGCCGGTCGTTGTCGGCGACGTCGACTGGACCGGTGGATACTGGATGCTCGGCATCACGGTCGTCGCGCTCGTCGGCGCCGCGGCCCTGATCCGCCGCCGGGATTTCGCGATCGGATAGACGGGACGGTGCCCATGGCCCAGGACGAGGCGGCGCTCGCCGAGGTGATGGAGCACTCCGCTGCCGTACTGACGGCCGCCGGGTTCCCGAAGATGCCGGCGCGCGTGCTGATGGCCCTGACCGTGACGGAGACGCCCGGGCTGACGGCCGCCGAGCTCGCCGAGCGTCTCGAGGTGAGCCCGGCGGCCATCTCGGGAGCCGTCCGCTATCTGCAGACGCTGGGCATCATCCGGCGTCTCTCGCAGACGGGGAGCCGGCGCGACCGGTACGAGATCCCGAGCGACTGGTACGCCCTCATGGTGCGCAACAGCCCCATCTACGGTGTGCTCGCCGACCAGGCGGAAGCGGGCCTCGCGGCGGTCGGAGACCCGGATTCGCCGGCGACCGAGCGACTGCGCGACATGGCCGGGTTCTACCGTTTCATCCAGGGTCGGCTTCCCGGGATGATCGCCGAGTGGGAGCAGGTGCGCAGCGCCCGCCAGCAGTGACCGCACTCGGTCGGAGCCGCGCCGTTATGCTGTTCGCGTGCCACCGGTAGCCGACCTCGGGATGGCGACGGTGGGCCTGTGCGCCGCGGCCGTCGCGGCCTTCATCGTCGTGGTCGTACGCCGCCGCCGCTCGGCTGCCGAAGCGGCCGACACCGTGGCCCGGGCGACCGCCCGCATCGACGCCCTGACCGGCACGACGTTCGACACCGTCCGCTACCGCGGCGAGGTCCCGCAGCTGGTCTTCGAGGGCGACCTGACGCAGGTGATGACGGTGGATCGGCTTCCGACGGTCGTCCGTGGTTCGTCCATCCTTCGAGCGGGCCAGCCGGGTCACCGCCAGGCTCTGGCGGACCTGCGCGGGGAGACGGTCTTCGTCGCGCGCTTCTCGGCCGAGGGCGAACTGGTGCTCGAGTTCGGCACCGGGTCGCTCGTCATCGAACCCTCGACATCGGCGTGAGCCGGTCGGCGACTCAGAACACGTACTCCAGCAGGTCGAGGCCGACCGCGCGCATGCCCTCGATGACCGCAAGGCGCTCGGGCAGGCTCGTGTCGTCGAAGTAGGTCGAGACGGCGTAGGTGACCCCGGCGCGTGGACCGCGGAGCACGCCGACCTCGCTGCGCACGCCCTCATCCGTCCCCGTCTTGTTGACAAGCAGGATGCCGTGCTCCGGGTGGCGGTGGGAGTGCGGGTCGAGGCCGAACGCACTGGAGACGAGCGAGAAGTCGCTGTTCAGCGACAACCAGGAGATGACGCGCTGGCTGGTGGCCGGGTTGACGATCTCGCCGCGGGCCAGCGCCGAGAACAGCCAGGTCAGCTCGTTCGCGCTGCCGACGGAGAGCTGCGGGGCGTCGTCCGGGCCGCGGTGGTCGCGCACCAGGTCGAGGAGGGCCGTGCGCGTCAATCCGAGCGACTCGGTGCGGGCGCTGACCGCCTCGAGACCCACCCGACGGAGGAGCACGTTCGTGGCGAGGTTGTCGCTCGTCGCACCGACGAGGGCGGCCAGGTCGGCGACCGGGAGGGACGGGACGTGCAGGTGCTGCCAGATGCCGGACTCACCGGCGATGTCGCGGGTGTCGCGGTCGAGGTGCGCCAGCGGACTGAGCTGACCGGACTGCAGGCGTGCCGCCACCTCGACCAGCAGCAGCACCTTGCCGATGCTCGCGGTCGGCATGACGACGTGATCGTCGACCGAGAACAGCACGGCGCCGGTGGACAGATCCGTCGCCCGGGCGGAGACCTGCACCCCCGAGACGGCGAGCCGGCCGAGGGCGTCGAACCCCCGGCTGAAGGTCTCGGTCGATCCCGGCGCGCGGTGACGGCCGCGGCGGGTGGCTGCCTGCCGGGCCCTCCGCGAGGACTCTTGCGCCTGGATCGTCACTGTGTCGCTGGGTCTTTCTTCCGAGTGCGGTGTACCGGAACTGCGGCGACCGTGCACCGGCCCCGCGGTCGGGGCCGCAGGGGTGCCCGCGGCGACGACAGGGACGATGTTACCCCGTGATCGGGGGTCATGGAGCGGCACGTCTCGACGGTCGCCGGCTCACCAGATGGTGACGCGCTCGGCCGGCGGAAGCCAGAGCCGGTCGCCGTCGCCGACCTGGAAGGTGTCATAGAAGGCGTCGATGTTGCGGACGATCTGGTTGCAGCGGAACTCGTTCGGCGCGTGCGGGTCGATCGCCAGGAGGCGGATGACCTCCTCGTCGCGGCCCTTCTGCTGCCAGGCCTGCGCCCACGACAGGAAGAACCGCTCGGCGCCCGTGAGCCCGTCGATGACGGGAGGCTCTTCGCCGTTCAGCGAGAGCAGGTAGGCCTTCCAGGCGATGCCGAGGCCGCCGAGGTCGCCGATGTTCTCGCCGATGGTGAGGGCACCGTTGACGTGGTGCTCGGGGACCTGGGCCGGGGCGAGTGCGTTGTACTGCTCGATCAGGCTGGCCGTGCGCTCCTCGAAGGCCGCACGGTCCGCCTCGGTCCACCAGTCCTCGAGGCGGCCGTCGCCGTCGAACTTGGAGCCCTGGTCGTCGAAGCCGTGGCCGATCTCGTGCCCGATGACCGCTCCGATGGCGCCGTAGTTGGCTGCGGCATCCCTGTCGGCATCGAAGAACGGGAACTGCAGGATGGCCGCGGGGAACACGATCTCGTTGAAGCCGGGGTTGTAGTACGCGTTGATCGTCTGCGGGGTCATGAACCACTCGTCGCGGTCGATCGGCGAGCCGATCTTGCCCAGCTCGCGCTCGAACTCGAAGAGCGCGGCGGCGCGTACGTTGCCGACGAGGTTCGTCGGGTCGATCTCGAGACGCGCGTAGTCGCGCCACTTCACCGGGTAGCCGATCTTGGGCGTGAACTTCTCGAGCTTGTCGAGGGCGCGCTCCTTGGTCTCCTCGCCCATCCAGTCGAGGGTGCGGATGCTCTGGCGGTACGCCTCGATCAGGTTGGCGACCAGCTCGTCCATCTGCTGCTTGGCTGCGGGCGGGAAGTGGTGCTCGACGTAGATGCGGCCGACCGCTTCGCCCATCGCGCCCTCGACCAGCGAGACGCCGCGCTTCCAGCGCACGCGCATCTGCGGGGTTCCGGTCAGCGTGCGGCCGTAGAAGTCGAAGTTCGCCTCGACGAAGTCGCCCGACAGGTAGGGGGCGGCGCCGTGGATGACCTGCCAGGTCAGCCAGTCGCGCCACGACTCGAGGCGGTCGTCGGTGAGGAGCTCCGCCAGCCCGGCGGTGAACGACGGCTGGCGGAGGACCACCTCGGCCAGCGCTCCCTGCGGGGCGTCCAGCGCCTCCGCCCAGACGTCGAGGTCGGCGGCTTGTCCGTCGGCGGCTCCGCCGGTGAACACGGCCTTGGCGTCGGCCCAGTCGTAGAGGTTGTAGGTCTTCTCCGAGTCGCGGGAGGCGACGTTGTCCCAGTGCTTGCCGGCGATCGCGGTCTCGAGGTCGAACACGCGCTGGGCCCGCTCGGGGGCGTCGTCGTAGCCGGCGAGCTCGAACATCTTCTGGATGTGCGCGACGAAGGCCTCGCGGACGGGCGCGAAGCGCTCTTCGCGGAAGTACGACTCGTCCGGCAGCGAGATGCCCGCCTGCTCGAGGAAGACGAGGTAGCGCCCCGGGTCGCCCGGGTCGTTGTCGACGAACAGCTGGTAGAACCCGCCGAGGCCGCGACGCTCCAGCTTCGCGATGGTCTGAAGCAGGCTCGGGATGCTGTCGACGCCCTCCGCGAAGGTCAGCTCGTCGCGGATCGCCTCCACGCCGAGAGCGTCGATGCGCTCCTCGTCCATGAAGCTCGTGTAGAGGTCGCCGAACTTTCGCTCCTCGGTGCCCTCCGGCGCGTTCTGCGCCTTTTCGACGATCTCGTGGACGGCGGTCTCCGACTCCTCGGCGAGGATCATGAACGAGCCCCAGCGCGCCTTGTCGGCCGGGATCTCGGTGGCCTCGAGCCACTTCCCGTTCACATGCCGGAAGAGGTCGTCCTGCGGACGGACGGCCGGGTCGAGTTCGTCGGTGCGGATGCCGGAGTCGAGCGTCATGCGCCCAGCCTACGGGTCAGGCGGTGGCGCGGGCCACCGAGCTCAGCCGGAGGTACGAGAGCGCGAAGAGCGAGGCCAGCGCGAGCTCGGCGAGGATCGACACGGTTCCGGACAGGCTGCCGAATCCGGCGAACGACAGCACGATGTTGACGATGGCGAGCAGCCCGTAGCCGGCAGCGAGCACACCGCTCAGCAGCGGCCGGTTGGTCATGCGCCACCAGGGTCGCGCGGCGGCCACCGGCTCACCCTGGCCGCGGAACACCCGCGTGACGAGGTACCACCCGAGCGTCTGCAGCACGGTGAGGACGATGGATGCGGGCTCCGAGTGGAGGGCGTCGAACAGCAGCACGAGCACCAGGGTCACCGCGAGGAGGACGACGATCACGATCGTCTTCTCGCGCGGGGTGGTGAAGCGCATGGTGTTTCCTCCTGGTGTTCAGCATCCAGGATGTCAGGGCGGCCCGGCGCGTCGCCGCAGGCTCGCCGTGTCGCCCGGACGGGGAGGCGTGTCGCGGGCGCGGAATTCGTATGCTTGCCCGGTGACCATCGCACCGTCCGACAGCTCCGCCGGCCAGAGTTCCGCCGGCCAGAGCTCCGCCGGCCAGACCGCGCCCGCGTGGACCCCGCCTCCCGGCTGGTACGGCGACCCGTACGACGCGCGCTCGCTGCGCTGGTGGAGCGGGGCGGAGTGGACCGCTTACACGTATCCCGTTCAGACGCAGCCCGTCCAACCCGCGAAGAAGCCCAAGCCGCCGCACAAGTGGATCGGCCGGTTCGGCGGGTGGATCTTCGCCGGCTCCAGCGTCTTCATCTGGCTCTGGCTGTTCGGCTTCAGCTTCTTGTTCAACGCCATCGCACCGCACGCGGACGATGACGGACCGGCGGTGCTCTCCCCGTTCCTCCTGGTGACGGGAGCGGCGACGGTGGCAGCGGCCATCCTCTACACGATGGCCTACCGGCTGAAGCCCGCCGACGGGCTGTCCGCGTCGCGCCTCGTCATCATCGCGGGCGTCGGTGGCCTGGCCGCGACGCTCGTCGCGGCCCCGATCAACACCCTGATCAATGTGTTGAGCGGCGGGACGTCGTCGCACCCGAGTGGGCTGCCTCTGGTGCTCGCGGGCGTGGTGGAAGAGCTGGTCAAGGTGACCGCGGCGATCCTTCTGGCCCTCCGGCTGCCGGTCAAGAACGCCCGGATCGGGCTGTTCGTCGGCGGTGCCGTCGGGCTGGGGTTCAGCGTCATCGAGAACCTCAGCTACCTGCAGGAGGCGTTCGCCCGCGGGCAGGACTCGCCGCTCGGCTTCGGCGTGTTCGTCGGGACGGCGATCGGGAGGGAACTCACCGGCCCGTTCCTGCACCCGGTGTTCACCGCCCTCCTCGCCGCGGCCGTGTTCGGTGCGACGCGCAACGGCCGCTTCCGGGTGACGTTCGGTGTCGTGCTGGCGTACCTCGGTGTCGCGGCGGCCCATGGGATGTTCAACGGAGCCGCATGGCTGTCACAGAACGTGCCGTGGCCGGCGGCGGCGCGCGGGGGCGCCATCCTGCTGTTCGACCTCGTGTTCGTCGTGGCCAGCGGGGTCACCTGGCTGCTGATCGCGCGGAGGATCCGGCGCAGGTCGGAGCAGGAGGCAGCGCAGCAGGAGGCGTCGGACCAGCAGGAGGCGGATCAGCGCGCGGCGACGAACGCGTCCTCGGCGGCGTAGTCGAACCACCGGTCGGTCCGCGCCCGCTCGACGAGGTTCGGGAACACCGCCTCCCACGTCTCCTGCCGACGCTCCGCGGCGAGCACTTCGCGCACCGTCCAGTCGATCGTGGACTCCACCGCTTCGGCGTAGGTCACCGACTGCCGGTAGCCGAGCTCGACGGTCGCCGCCGTCATGCTCAGCAGCAGAGGATGCGCGACCGTCCACGGCGTGCTGCCGACGCCATCGATGGGCGGCCCGGGGAACGCGACGATCTCCACGTCGTGATCGAGTGCCCGGAAGATGATCCGCGCGATCTCCGCGACGCTGAGTTCGTCCCGGTCCACCGCGTTGAGCACGCGCCTGCCGGGCTGCGCGGCGCACAGGGCGACGAGTTCTGCGATGTTCACCGTCGATGAGGTGCTGAACCGGTTGGACCCGTCGTCGGAGAGCACGATCCGCTTCCGGCCGTCGAGGGCGCGCTTGATGAAGTACCACTCGCGGAGCGCAGGGCTGAACGGCCCCTGGATGGCGCCAGGGCGCAGGATGCTGACCGGCAGATCGTCGACGGCGAGCAGCCGACGCTCCATCGCGGCCTTGAGCGGCGAGTACGTCCGCTTGTCGTTGTCGACGGTCGGGTCGCTCTCCCGCAGCGGGACGGGATAGCGCGGGAAGTCGTCCGGCCCGGTCACCACATCCAGGTACCCGCCGTCGGCGCCGACGTACACCGAGCCCGTCGAGATCACGACGAGCGACCCGACGTCTCCGGCCAGCTGCGCGAGCTGGTCGGCGTGACGCGGCTCGTAGGCGACAGTGTCGAGCACGAGGTCGTGGCCGCGCGCGCGGTCGAGCAGCGCGTCGGTGTCTTCGCGGTCCAGCCGGATGCTCGTCACATCCAGGTCGGCGAGGTCGGTGTCGCCGCGGTGCGGTCCGCGGTGTGCGAGCAGCACCGACCAGCCGTCGAGCGCGAGGCGCCGGGCGGCCGCAGAGCCGATCTGTCCGGTGCCGCCGATGATCATGGCGGTGCGCGTCGTGGCGGTCATGCGGTCACCGTACCCCGGGGAGGCACTCCGAGGTGGGCCGGAGACGTTACCGGATGAGGGTGCGCGCGAGGGCGACGTACTCACGCGCGTTGGCGTCCGGCAGGTACGCCTTGCCGATCGCGTTGCCGATCGCCGGGAGCGCGACCGCATCCGGGTACGCCATGTAGATGGTCTCGTAGGTGGGGTTGAACTTGCTCTTGAACGAGAACAGGGAGGCGAACCCGTAGGCGGGCTCGAGCGTCCGGGCGAGGAACGCGAGCAGCCGGTCCATCGCCGTCGGATCGTCCGCGTCCTCGTCGTCGAGCGGTTTCGTGGCGAGCGGTGCGCCCGACAGGCTCAGCACCTCGATGCCCTCGTCGCGCATGTGCTGGGCGGCCGAGGCGATGACGAACTCCATGATCCCCGACATCGAGCCGTCCGCACGCCGCATGAAGTCGATCGTGTAGCCGACCACCCGGCCGTCGCGCCAGCTCGGCAGCCAGCTGGTGACGGCCTGGAGCCCGCCGTCGGGGTCGAAGGCCAGGTACAGCCGGACGTCCGGATCCTTGAGCTCGTCGATGCCGCCGAGGGTGAAGCCCATCTCGGGCAACTCCTTCTCGGAGACCCACTGCTCGCTGACGGCCGTGATCTGCGTCTGGATCAGCGGGGAGAGATCGTCCCAGGTCGTCCAGAGCGTCGAGATGCGCGCCTTGACACCGCGGTTGTGGGCCTGCCGCACCTTCTGCCATGGCTTGCCCACGAGGTCGAAGGTCTGCGGGTGCATCAGCGTCTCCTCGCCGACGGACATCGTCGGCCAGCCGAGAGCGTCGAAGACCGGGAGGTACTCGCCGTGGATGCTGTAGAAGACCGGCGTCCAGCTGTTCGCGTCGCAGAACTGCACGAATTCGACGATGGTCCGCTCCGCACGCTCCGGCCGGCACACCGGGTCGGAGAGGGTGATCGCGATCCCGTTGATGACCCGGTAGGCGATCGCGGACTCGCCGTCGGAGCTGAACCAGTAGACGTTGCCCGGCCAGGTGCCCATGAAGCCGAGCGTTCCGCCACCGCCCTGGCGCAGCAGCGACCGGAAGTGCTCCTCGTCGGCCACGGTGCGGCCGGTGAACGTCGCGCGGTACAGCTGCAGGGTGGCGAAGATGAACACGATCCAGAACACCGGCCCGACCCAGTGGTAGAGCACGACCACGATCGGGGAGGTCGGCACGATCGGGGTGCCGAGCAGCGACAGGAAGCCGGCCGGGACGAAGCGGCGCAGCGCCGAGGAGAACACGTCGGCGACGGTGGCGTCCGGCACGAACTCGGTGAGGGAGGCGAGCCCGGCGATCAGGTACGCCAGCGCAAGGAGCGCGAAGGTGCAGAACACGATGATCGCGAAGCGGACGGCGGCCTCGCGCGGCGACCGGATCTGGAACTGCCGGCGGGTGGCGATCAGCAGCGCGATCGACGCGATCGGAACCAGTAGGGCAGCCAGCAGCCACAGCAGCACCTCGAGGGCGGGAGCGAGAGCGTCGATGCTCTGCACATCCAGGTCGACGTCGCCGCCGAGCGCGGTGAACGGCAGCAGCAGCATCGCCGCGTTGACCGCGATGCCGAGGATCAGGGCGAACCGGCGGCCGCGGCGCAGGCCGATGGCCGTGAGGAGCAGCAGGGCCAACGGCAGGATCGAGAGCAGCAGCGGACCCGGGCCCTGCACCGACACCATGAGCAGCTGACTGCGGCAGTTGCTCGTGTACGAGACGTCGCAGCGCGCCATGACCGCGGCGACATCCACCTCGGGGCGCTCGAACAGGGCGGCGACGAACGAGAGCGGGCCGAACCCACCGGGAGGGAGCAGGGCGAGCAGCGGACCGAACGCAGTGATGGCGATGATGGCGGCGACCAGCGTGCGCGTCTCGGCGTGCGAGCTGCGGTGCAGCCGACGGAGGCCGCCTCGACGGAGCAGGACTCCCAAGCCGAGACCGAGCAGGGCCGCGATGAGCCGGTAGACGTTGTTCTGGTCGCCGTTGTAGAGCACGAAGACGAGCACGACCGCGAAGGTGAGCAGCCGGATGCGCCTGCGCCACAGCGCGCTGGCGAACGCGCTCGCCGTGATCAGCGTGCCGACGATGCCGACCGTCGGGTCGAGGGTGAAGTCGAACTCGGTGGCGGTCGCCCACAACTCGCCGACGTTCGCCGCGCCCCACTGCAGCAGGACGCCGAGGGTGATGCCGAGCACTCCGGTGACCAGGAACGCGAGGACGGTGCGGGCCGTGCCGATCAGCCGCTCCGCCGCGGCCATCACCGTGAGGGCGAGCACGACCGCGATGATCGTCTGCGCGAGGTCCTCCGGCACGAAGAGCGCCGTGAACGGGGTCCACCAGAAGCCGGCCCGGATGGTCGTGGTGACGCCGGCCGCCCAGACGAGCGCGTCACCGCCGACGGTCGCGGCGCTCCACAGCGTCCCTGTGACGATGGAGGTCGCGAGCACCACCACCGCCAGCGCGATGCTGGCCGGAGCGATGCGCCCGTAGCGGGTCAGCATCCGCCCGAAGCCGTCGCCGCGCTGCTCGGAAGCCGTCTCGGCCGAGCCCTCGGGCGCGGGGGAGCTCGGGGGCGTCGACGTCGTCCGGTCGGTGTCTGCGTCGCTCATTCGGGCCTCCGTCACACTGGGCTCGGTCCGAGGACAGGCTAGAGGATGTCGGAGCCCGCGCGGGTCAGATCTCGCGGAGTCGTTCGGCCAGGTAGCGGTCGAGTCCCTCGAGCGGGATGCGCTCCTGCTGCATCGTGTCGCGGTCGCGGACCGTCACGGCGTCGTCCTCGAGCGAGTCGAAGTCGACCGTGACGGCAAGCGGCGTTCCGATCTCATCCTGCCGACGGTACCGGCGTCCGATCGCGCCCGAGTCGTCGAAGTCGACGTTGCGGCGCTTGCGCAGCCGGTCGGCGAGACCGCGGGCGAGCGGGGACAGGGCCTCGTTGCGCGAGAGCGGCAGCACGGCGACCTTGACCGGCGCAAGGCGCGGGTCGAGGCGCAGCACCGTGCGCTTGTCGGTGCCGCCCTTGGCGTTCGGCACCTGCTCCTCGTCGTACGCGTCGACCAGGAACGCCATGAGCGCGCGCGTCAGGCCGAACGACGGCTCGATCACGAACGGCACGTAGCGCTCGTTCTTGTTCTGGTCGAAGTAGCTCAGGTCTTTGCCGGAGTGCTCGATGTGCGTCTTCAGGTCGAAGTCGGTGCGGTTGGCGACGCCCATGAGCTCGCCCCACTCGCTGCCGACGAACTCGAACCGGTACTCGATGTCGATGGTCCGCTTCGAGTAGTGCGCCAGCGATTCCTTGGGGTGCTCGAACCGGCGGATGTTGTCCGGCTTGATGCCCAGATCGGTGAACCACTCCCAGGCGAGGTCGATCCAGGTCTCGAACCACTCCTCGTCGGTGCCCGGCTCGACGAAGTACTCGATCTCCATCTGCTCGAACTCGCGGGTGCGGAAGATGAAGTTACCCGGCGTGATCTCGTTGCGGAACGCCTTGCCGATCTGGCCGATGCCGAACGGCGGCTTCTTGCGCGAGGTCTGCAGCACCGAGGCGAAGTCGGTGAAGATGCCCTGCGCCGTCTCCGGGCGCATGTAGTGCAGGCCGGACTCGTCGTCGACGACGCCGAGGTAGGTCTTCATGAGGCCCGAGAACTGCCGGATCGGCGTCCACTGGCCGACCTTGTCCGGGTGGTCCGGGTCCGGGATGTCGTCGAGGCCGTTCGCCGGCGGGTGGCCGTGCTCGGCCTCGTACGCCTCGAACAGGTGGTCGGCGCGGTAGCGCTTGTGGGTGATGAGGGACTCGGTCAGCGGGTCGCTGAACACCTGGACGTGACCGGACGCCTCCCACACGGCGGTCGGCAGGATGATGGCCGAGTCGAGGCCCACCATGTCGCCGCGGCCGCGCACGAAGGAGTTCCACCACTCGCGCTTGATGTTCTCCTTCAGCTCGACGCCGAGGGGACCGTAGTCCCACGCCGACCGGGTTCCGCCGTAGATCTCTCCGGAGGGGAAGACGAATCCACGGTGCTGAGCCAGCGTGATGACGGAATCCAGTCTCGACGGTGCGGCCATGGTGCTCCCTGTGCGGTGCGGGTGTGTGGGGGACCCGTCCATCCTACTGAGGAAGCCGCACCGTCACCGCGCCGAGCGGAACTCCTGCTCGAGGATGGCGTAGACGGCGGTGTCCGACCACTCGCCCTTGAAGATCTCGGTCTCGCGCAGGAGAGCCTCCTGGCGCATCCCGAGACGCTCGCACAGGCGGGCCGATGCGTCGTTGCGGGCGTCGAGCTGGGCGAAGACCCGGTGGGCGCCGAGGGTGTCGAAGCAGAGTTCGAGCACCCGCTGGGCCGCCTCGGTCGCGTAGCCGGCTCCGTGGACGGCCGGGTGGAAGACCCAGCCCATCTCGAACTTGCCCCAGGTCGCGTTCTTCAGGAAGAGGCTGATGTCGCCGATCACGCGGCCGCGGCCGCCCTCGGCGTCGGCCAGCTCCACGGCGAACACGATGCCGTCGCCGTTCTCGGCCAGCCGGTTCATGGCGATCCGC
Source organism: Leifsonia sp. 466MF (assembly GCF_900100265.1). NCBI lineage: Bacteria > Bacillati > Actinomycetota > Actinomycetes > Micrococcales > Microbacteriaceae > Leifsonia > Leifsonia sp. 466MF. Next base: position 3,644,695 of record NZ_LT629696.1, on the reverse strand, counting down.
TTGCGCAGGTGCTCCGCCGACTCGTCGTGGTCGTGCACCTCCCAGTAGAGGTAGCGGACGACGTCCTTCAGTTTCTGGTAGGCGTGCACGTCCTCCAGGTCGCCCGTGTTCAGCGGGCGCAGCAGCAGGCGCTCGGTGCGCAACTGCTCGGCGGCGTAGGGCAGGCCGCTCGCGCCGTGCGGCGGGATGACGGCGGTCGTGGTGGCTTCTTCGTCGCTCACGGTCGCTCCTCGTGCTGTGTGGTGCGGGATGGTGCTGTGGTTCAGGATGCCGCGGACTCGTCGTCCACAGCGGTGAGGCGGGGGCGGGCGCGCTCGGCGTCCACATCCACGCCGAAGACGGCGGCGGCGCCGTCGATGAAGGACTGCGCGTCGCCCTGCCGGGCGAGCTCGCGCGCGCGGACCGACGGGGTGTGGAGCAGGACGCCGGCCAGGTGACGCAGGGCCGCCTCGGTCTGCTCGCTGCCGTCGCCGCGGTTCCTGGCGCGCTCGATCTCGGCGTCGAGGACGTCGAACACGTGCTTGCGCAGCGCGACGAGTGCCGGGGTGACCTCCTGCTCGGCGGTCCGTGCGCGGTACTCGGCGGCGGCCGCGTCCACGATGCTGCGCGCGTCGTCCGCGGCCTGAAGCTCGGTCAGCGGCGCGTGGATGCTGATGGTCTCGAGGTCGAGCAGCTCGACGCCGAGCAGCTCGGCGACCGTCGGGTCGACGTTGCGGGGGAGGCCGAGGTCGATCACCAGGCGGCGCTCGACCGCGCCGGGCAGGGCGACGGCGTCGGCGAGGATGGGCCGGGTCAGGACGTAGTCGGTGACCGCCGAGCAGGTGACGACGAGGTCGCTCTCCGCCAGCGCGTCGACGAGGCCGTCGGCGGCGACGGGCGCGATGTCGTGCGAGAGGGCGAACTTGGCCGCGCGACCCGACGGCGAGTACACCCGCACGTCGGTCACGCCGCGATCGCGGAGGGCGGCGAGGCTCGCGCCCGCGTACTTGCCGGTGCCGACGAGGAGCACGCGCGTCTGCGCCCAGTCGCTGATCCGGCTCTCGGCGAGGTCGAGGGCGAGGCGGACGAGGGAGCGGCCGGCGGTCATGATGCCGGTGCGGTTCTTCACGCCGCGGGACGTGCGCGATGCCACCTGGAACAGGCGCTCCAGCTCGCTCGTCACCGATCCGTCGCGGCGGGCCGACTCCAGTGCGCGTCGCACCTGGCCGGCGATCTCGCCCTCGCCGACCACGACCGACTCGAGGCCGCTGGTGACGGCGAACAGGTGCTCGGCGACCGCGTGGTCGCTGTAGACCGCGCTCGCGCCGCGGAGCAGGTCGGGGTCGATTCCGGCGGCGCTGCTCACCGCATCCAGCACGGCCTCGGTGGAGACGGCGCGGGCGGCCGGGAGCGGCTCGTCGATGTCGAGGTAGGCCTCGAAGCGGTTGCAGGTCGCGAGGACCACCGAGCCCGAGACGATGTCGCTGTGCTCCGAGAGTGCGGCGGTGATGGCCGGAGCGTGACGCTCGAGCCGTTCCAGGAGGTCGAAGTCCGCCGTCCGGTGACTCGACGAGAAGCACAGAAGCACGGAGGAAAGCCTACGCTCGCGTCGGAGCAACCTCGAATCGGGGCCCAGGTTCCCTTCAGCCGGGCGTTCTCGCGGGAGAGCCCTGGCACAATCGTGTAGTGACCACCCTCGCCTCCGACCATCCCCTCGCCGCCGGCCTCACCGCCTCCAGCCCCCTCGTCCGGGCGTACCAGGGCGAACGCCAGGAGGTGACCCCGGTCTGGTTCATGCGTCAGGCGGGGCGCTCTCTGCCCGAGTACCGCGAACTGCGGGTCGGGACGCGCATGCTCGACGCCTGCCTCGACCCGGCGATGGCGAGCGAGATCACACTGCAGCCGGTGCGGCGCCATGGTGTCGACGCGGGCATCTTCTTCAGCGACATCGTCGTCCCGCTGAAGCTCGCGGGAGTGGATGTGGAGATCGTGCCGGGCAAGGGGCCGGTGTTCGCTCAGGCCATCCGAACGGCGGCGGATGTCGAGCGCCTGACGGCGATCGATCCGGCGTCGCTCGACGAGAGCGTCTTCGCGCCGATCCAGGGGGCCGTGCGCCTCACGGTTGCCGAGCTCGGCAGCACCCCGCTGATCGGCTTCGCCGGCGCTCCGTTCACGCTGGCCGCCTACCTCGTCGAGGGCGGTCCGTCGAAGGACCACATCCGCGCGCGGACCCTCATGCACGCGGACCCGGAGGCGTGGGCCCGCCTGATGGAGTGGACGGCCGACGTCTCCGGCGCGTTCCTCCGCGCCCAGGTGCTCGCCGGCGCGAGCGCCGCCCAGCTCTTCGACTCGTGGGCTGGGTCGCTCTCGCTCCACGACTACGTGACCCACGTCGCCCCCGCCTCGGCCCGGGCGCTGTCGCACGTCCGCGACCTGGCGTACGAGCTTCCCCGCACCGCGGCAGCCGGCGACGCCGAGCCCGCGCTCGACGACGTCGTGAGGAACGTGCCGCTCGTGCACTTCGGCGTCGGCACCGGCGAGCTGCTCAAGGCGATGCACGAGGTCGGGGCGGATGCCGTGGGCGTCGACTATCGCATCCCGCTCGACGAGGCCAGCCGCCGTCTCGGGCACGTCGTCCCGGTGCAGGGCAACGTCGACCCGGCGATGCTGGACGCGCCGTGGCCGGTGCTCGAAGCACACGTCCGCGACGTGCTCGACCGCGGCCGCGAGGCGCCCGCGCACATCCTGAACCTCGGTCACGGCGTCCCGCCGGAGACCGACCCCACTGTTCTGACGCGCGTCGTCGAGCTGGTGCACGGGTGGCGACCGGAGTGAGCGGCGAGGGCGACGACATCGGCGAGGAGATCCGCCACGCGGTCGAAGCGCCGCCCACGCGCATCGTCGTCGTCGGCGGTGGGATGGCCGGGCTGGTCGTCGCGCGCGAGTGCGCCCGTCCGGGGTTCGAGGTCACCCTCCTCGAGGCCTCCGACCGCGTCGGCGGGAGTGTCGCGCCGCTTCCCCTCGGCGGGATGACGCTGGATGCGGGTGCCGAGAGCTTCGCGACCCGAGGCGGCCACGTCTCCGAGCTGCTCAGCGACCTGGGTCTCGACGACGAGGTGGTGCAGCCCAACCCCTCCGGTGCCTGGGTGCGCCACGGGAGCCGCTCGGTTCCCCTCCCCAAGGCCGGGCTGCTCGGCATCCCGAGCTCGCCGCTGGCGAAGGATGTCGTAGCGGCGATCGGCTGGCCGGGCGCTCTGCGCGCCTACCTCGACCGTCTGATGCCGGTGCTCAAGATCGGCAAGGAGCGTCGCCTCGGCACGCTCGTCCGCAAGCGCATGGGAAGCAGAGTGCTCGACCTCCTCGTGGCCCCGGTCGCGACCGGCGTGTACTCGGCCGCACCCGACGAGCTGGATGTCGAAGTGGTCGCCCCGGGGCTCAACTCCGCGCTCACCCGGCTGGGCTCGCTGTCCGGCGCGGTCGGCGAACTGCGATCGGCGTCGAAGGCGGGGAGCGCGGTCGGCGGGATCCGCTGCGGGATGTGGCGGCTGCCGGAGGCGCTCGCCGCAGACGTCGAGGCGCGCGGCGGGACGGTTCGCACGGGCGCCGCAGTCGCGGCCATCGACCGGTGGAGCGCGCCGGATGCCGAGGAGACGGCGCGCGCTGTCATCGAGTCGGTGCTGGCCGAGTCGCTCGCGGGCGACGAGGCGACGGCGACCGTCCCGGACGCGGAGGCGTCCCGCCCGGCCCGCTGGGTCGTGCGCACGACCGACGGCCACGAACTCCCGGCCGATGTCGTGGTGCTCGCCGCTCCGGCCGACGCCTCGCTGCGGCTCCTTCCCGCACTCGAGACGTCGCCGGGCGACACGGGCGCTCTCGCCGACCTCGCGGGCCTGGACTGGCCCGCCGCCTCCAGCGTCGAGCTGGTGACCCTCGTGATCGACGACGACCGCCTCTCGACCACCCCGGTCGGGACGGGCGTGCTCGTCGCCGACGTGCCCGGCACGGATGTTCGTGCCAAGGCGATGACCCACTCCAGCGCGAAGTGGGCCTGGGTCGCGGAGGCCGCCGGACCCGGCCGCCATGTGGTCCGGCTCTCCTACGGACGCGCCGGTCGCGCGGCGGAGACTCGGGATGTGGACGACGCCGGACTGCGCGCTCTGGCGGTCGCCGACGCGTCCCGGTTGCTCAATATTCCGATCGCGGAATCCTCTGTGACCGCATTCGCCCGAACCCCCTGGACGAACGCCCTCCCGTATGCGACAGTGGGGCAGCGGGAACGCATCCAGCGGGTCCGCACCGAGGTCGACGGCGTCGAGGGTCTCGAGGTCACCGGGTCCTGGCTGACCGGTACGGGCCTCGCCTCCGTCATCCCGGATGCGCGCCGGACTGCCGAGCGCGCGCGAGGTCTACGCTGGAGGGCCCTGACGGCCGCTCTCCAGGCGGACGCCTCAGGAACCACCGAACAGGGACTCGACACTTAGGAGACGGAATGCGCGGCAAACTCCTCTTCGTCGCCGGAGCGGCGGTGGGCTACGTGCTCGGCGCCCGCGCCGGACGCGAACGGTACGACCAGATCAAGGCCGCGGCGACGCAGGCGTGGCAGTCGCCGGGCGTGCAGAAGCAGGTGCACGCGGTGGAGGACTTCGTGTCCGCGAAGGTCGGCGAGTTCCCCGAGACCGCGTACATCACCGTGAAGAAGCTCGTCGTGCAGGCGAACCGCCGCCGCCGCGAGGCCCGGGCGCCGTATCCGTCGCCCGCCGCCGAAGCCGCCATCCGCGCGGGAGACGGCAGCAGCGACACGTCGTCCTGACGGGGGTACTGTACGGAAGCGACGAGGGGAGACGCCGATGACCGACCGTGAGCGGGGAGCCGCAGGCGCTGCCGGCGCGTCCGGACCGCAGCAGGTGCGGACACCGGGGGAGCGCGCACGTGCGGAACGGGCGAAGGCCCGACCTCTCGTCCAGCTGATCTCCGACCTTCCCCGGCTGATCGTCGAGCTGCTGAAGGCCGAGCTGAACCACCTCAAGGCCGAGTTCGCCGAGAAGGCGAAGTATGCCGGCGTCGGCATAGGGCTCCTCGCCGGGGCCGCCTTCTTCCTGTTCTTCGCGTTCGGGACACTGGTCGCCGCCGCCATCCTCGGCATCGCGGTCGCGCTGCCCGCCTGGGCGGCCGCGCTCATCGTCTTCGGCGCTCTGGTCGTGATCGCCGTGATCCTGGCGCTGGTCGGCATCCGCTCGTTCAAGAAGATGGACGGCGTCGCCCCCTCGCAGACCATCGACAGCATCAAGGAAGACGCGGACGCGCTGAAGGGACTGGGGAAGTATGACAACTGACCGCAGCGACGTCGACCGGGCGCGGGCCGAGCTCGCCGCCACGGTGGAGGCGATCGAGTACAAGCTGAACGTGCCCAAGCGCGCGGCCGAGACGATCGAGCGGCTCCGTCGGGACAACCCGCTGGGCCTCGCCGGTATCGCGGCCGGGGCGGTCGCCGCGACCGCTCTCGCCGTCTGGGGCGTCGTCCGTCTCATCCGACGGTGAGCGCCTCCCCGTTTTTGGCCTTCTCAGGTTTGAGAGGGAGACTGTGGGTATGAGTACCCCGGCTGCCGTTCCGGCAGAGTCGACCACCCCCGACACCCCCACCGACACCCCGACCGGATTCACGCTCTGGGCTGTGCTGCGCCGCGATCCCGCCCGACCGGACGACCTCGACGGCACGGACGTGCCGACCGCCGTCTCCGAGCTCGAAGGCGTGATCGCCGACATGGAGCTCCAGAACGTCACGACGCGCGGACTCTACGATGTCTCCGGCCTCCGGGCCGACGCCGACGTCATGATCTGGCTGCACGGCCCCGAGGCGGAGGCGCTGCAGTGGGGACTCCGCCAGCTGCGTCGCACCCGGCTGCTGAAGGCGCTCCTCCCGACCTGGAACGCCATGGGCGTCCACCGCGACGCCGAGTTCAACAAGGCCCACGTTCCCGGGTTCCTCCGGGGCAAGGGCCCGAAGGAGTGGCTCTGCGTCTACCCGTTCGTGCGCAGCTACGAGTGGTACCTGCTGCCGGACGAGGAGCGATCCAAGATGCTCGCCGAACACGGTCGGAAGGGCGCCGCGTTCCGGTCAGTCCTCGCGAACACGGTCGCCTCGTTCGCCCTCGGCGACTACGAGTGGATCCTGCCGCTCGAGGCCGACGAGCTCACCGACCTCGTCGACATGATGCGCGAGCTCCGCTACACGGAGGCGCGTCGCCACGTGCGCGAAGAGGTCCCGTTCTTCACCGGTCGCCGCATCCAGCCGGCCGAGGTCGTGGAGGTCCTGCAGTGACGGATGCGCAGACCACCCAGCGCGTGCTGGGTGCGACCCCGGCTGCCGCCGCGGGTCCGGAGCACGTCACCGAGCCGACCGCGTACGACGCCATCCTGCTCGCCGGTTTCGGCGGTCCGGAGGGGCAGGACGACGTCATCCCCTTCCTCCGCAACGTCACCCGCGGTCGCGGCATCCCGGAGGAGCGGCTCGAAGAGGTCGCCCACCACTACCGACACTTCGGCGGCGTCAGCCCCATCAACGACCAGAACCGCGAGCTCAAGGCGGCCCTGGAGGCGGAGCTCGCCGAGCGCGGCATCGACCTGCCGGTGCTGTGGGGCAACCGCAACTGGGATCCGTACCTCGCCGACGCCCTCCGCGAGGCCGACGAGCGCGGCTTCACCAAGCTGATCGCGATCGCGACGAGCGCGTACTCCTCGTATTCGAGCTGCCGCCAGTACCGCGAGGACTTCGCGGGCGCGCTGGAGGCCACGGGACTCGAGGGGCGCATCCAGATCGACAAGGTGCGCCAGTTCTTCGACCACCCGGGCTTCGTCGAGCCGTTCATCGAGGGCGTGAAGAACGCCATCGACGAGCTGCAGCAGAAGCTTCCGGGCATCGACCCGGCCACCGAGGTGCGCATCCTCTTCTCGACGCACTCCATCCCGTCGACCGACGCGGCGAAGTCCGGGCCGGCCGAGCGCGGCTTCGGCGAGGGCGGCGCCTACGCGGCCCAGCACCTCGCGGTCGCCGAGGTCGTCTCGCACGCTGCGACCGGCGGCACCGTCGGCTGGGATCTGGTCTACCAGTCCCGCTCGGGACCGCCGTCGATGCCGTGGCTGGAGCCGGACATCAACGACCGCATCGCCGAGCTCCCCGCCCTGGGGATCAAGGGTGTCGTCATCGTTCCGCTCGGTTTCGTCAGCGACCACATGGAGGTCCTCTGGGACCTCGACAACGAGGCGATGGAGACCAGCGACGAGAACGGCCTGGTCGCCGTCCGCGTCCCGACCCCCGGCACCCATGCGGCGTACGTGAAGGGCCTGGTCGACCTGGTCTTGGAGCGCCGCGACGCCGTCCCCGTCGACCAGCGCCCGGCGATGACATCGCTCGGCCCCTGGTATGACGTGTGCCGCCCCGGCTGCTGCGAGAACGTCCGGCTCGGGTTCAAGCCCGCCGCTGCGGGGCTCGCGCCGTGAGCGGGACCGTGACGAGGGTCGACGGCGCCGCCGAGCGCCGCGAGGGCGTGCTGCGCATCGGCACCCGCGGCAGCGCGCTGGCGGTCGCACAGACGACGGCCGTCGCCGAGTCCATCGCGCGCGCGACCGGGCTGGATGTCGAACTCGTCACGGTGACCACCCACGGCGACACATCGCGAGAGTCTCTGGCTCAGCTCGGCGGCACGGGCGTGTTCGCGACCGCCCTGCGCGACGCCCTGCGCGCCGGCGAAGTCGACCTCGTCGTGCACTCGCTCAAGGACCTCCCGACTGCGCCCGCTCCCGGGCTCGTCATCGGCGCCGTCCCCAAGCGCGCCGATGCCCGCGACACCCTCGCCGCGCGTGACGGTCTGACGCTCGAGACCCTCCCCGAGGGTGCCCGCGTCGGAACCGGATCGCCTCGCCGCGTCGCCCAGCTGAAGTCGCAGCGTCCCGACCTCGACGTCGTCGACCTGCGCGGCAACGTCGACACGCGTCTCCGCATGGTGACCGACGGCGAGCTGGATGCGGTGGTGCTCGCCGCGGCGGGCCTCAGCCGTCTCGGCCGCCTCGACGCCGTGACCGACTACTTCCCGCTGTCGCTCGTCCCGACCGCTCCGGGCCAGGGCGCGCTCGCGCTCGAGGTCCGTGCCGGAGATGAGAAGGGCCGCGGGCCGATCGCCCGGGCGCTCTCAGCGGTCGACCATGTCACCACCCACGCGTCGGTGACCGCCGAGCGCCACGTGCTCGCCGGTCTCGAGGCGGGATGCGCCGCTCCCATCGGTGCCACCGCCCTCGTCGACGACGGCCTGCTCTTCCTCACGGCGACCGTGTACCGACCCGACGGCACGGAGAAGCTCACCGCATCCCACGCCGCCACCCCCGACTCCCTCAGCGCCGCTCACCTCGACGAGGCCGCACAGGATGTCGGCGCCCGCGTGGTCGCCGAGCTGCTGGAGGCCGGCGCCGCGTCGCTTGCTCCACTCGGGAGCGATCGATGACGAACACCGCTCCGATTCCGAAGCCGCTCGCCGGCTGGCGCGTGCTCGTGCCGCGCGGCGGTCCGTGGGGCGACTCCGTCGCTGCCGACCTGCGGGCGAAGGGCGCATCACCGGTCGTCGCCGCGATGATCAACTTCGCGCCGACCGCAGACGCGTCGGCGCTCGAGGCCGCCCTCGCCCGGCTGGCGAACGGCGAGTTCGACTGGATGACGGTCACGAGCGCAACGACAGTGGATGTGCTCAGCGCCCAGCGCGCCGTCGTCCCGCCCACGACACGGGTCGCCGCGGTGGGCGAGACGACCGCCGCCGCACTCGCCGCCGCCGGCTATCACGTCGACCTGGTGCCCTCCGAGGACAACTCAGCCCGCGGCCTGCTCGCGGAATGGGAGGCGGCCACCCAGGGCGCCTTCCCCTTGCGCGTCCTCACCCTCCGCTCGGAGATCGCGAAGCCCCTCCTGACCGAGGGGCTGCGTCGCATCGGGCACGATGTCGAGTCGGTCGTCGCCTACCGGACCGTCGGCGTGCCGGTGCCCGAGAAGGTCATCACCGACGTGCGCGACGGGCTCGTGCAGGCGATCCTGGTCACCAGCGGCTCGGTCGCCGAGCAGGTGCAGAAGCAGCTCGGCCCCGTCCCGGAGTCGACGCTGATCGCGGCCATCGGTCCGCAGACGGCGCGCGACGCCCGTTCGTTCGGCCTCCGGGTCGATGTCATCGCGGCCGAGCGCACCGCCGCATCCCTCATCGACGCGGTCGTGCAGGTCGCGCAGGCGCGCGCCGCGGAGGACGACTGACGCCTCGAAGCGTCATGGTCGGGCAGGTCGCCACGTCTATCTGACTGACGGGTCTTCGAGCCGTCCGGTCGAACTCCCGGGTTCTCCGAATGGGAATGCGGAGGTGGCGCGTGCGTGTGGTTCGGGTTGGTGGGGGCGTCCTGCTGGGTGTCGCCCTGGTGGCGGGGCTCATGGGCTGCGGACCGCTGCGTGATCGTCTGAGGACTCCGGACCCTCCGGTCAAGGAATTGCAACGGGAGTCCGCGCTCTACTACCGGGATGAGTACCAACCGAATGTCGAGAAGGTTCGATTCACGCGGGATGGTGATCGGCCAGGTTTCGGCGCGTCGTGGTGCACCAACGCGATCGCAACGGTCGCGGGCTCTGATTACCACGTGATCATCGGGCCGGAAACGGGTCCGGCGTTCGTAGGTGGAGATGGCGCGCCGCCCGAGGCGCCTGCTCCCCCTCCGGACCTCTCCTTGACGATTGTCTACAGTGATGGGACGTCGGAGGTGATCGAGTGACGACCGCCCTCGACCCGATCGCTCTTTTCTGATTTGGTGCGTCACGTTCGATAGAGCCTTGCGTCTTCTCAAGTGACGGACCATTTCGTCCGGTCGTGGACTCGAGTGCCTCGGCCGATGTTCAGGGAGCGGGGTTCGCATGCGAGTGGCTCGGGCAGTGAGTTCTGTGATGCTGTGGGTCGCTCTGCTGGCGAGCTTGACAGCCTGTTCGTTGATAGGAAGTCGTGTTATGAGTTCAGATCCGCCGGCGAAAGAGCAGCAGCGGGAGGCCGCGCTCTATTACCGGGATGAGTACCAACCCAATGTTGAGAAGGTCCGGTTCACACAGGAGGGCGATCGGCCGGGTTTCGGGGCATCGTGGCGCGCGAACGCGATTGCAACAGTCGCTGGAATTGAGTACCACGTGATCATCGGGCCAGAGACGGGTCCAGCGTTCGTGGGTGATGAGGGCATGCCGCCCGCTGCGCCGCCTCAGTCCGCGCATTTGCCCTTGACGGTTGTTTACAGTGATGGAACGTCGGAGGTGATCGAGTGACGACCGCCGAAGAATACATGGACCTTGCGAGCGAGGCCTATGATGTGGACCGCCTCCGGCGAGACCCACCGCTGTCTAAGCACAAGCAGTTCACTACCGGTAGTGGTGATCACCAACGGGTGTATGAGGTGATCGACACCGCGACCAACGCGGCCAACGGCTTCCAGGCGATGGCCGTCGCACCGGTGGTGAACGGCAAGCCCGACATGTCCCACATCGTCGTATCGTATGCGGGAACCAACCCGGATCACCGAGCCGACCTCTTGGAGGACATCGAGACGGTTGTCGGGGGCACGCAGGGTCCGATGAGTCAGGTGCGCGATGCGCAGCTCTTCGCCCAACGGGTAAGGGAGAACCATCCTGACTCATCCATCGAGGCCACGGGGCATTCGCTAGGGGGGTTCCTCGCTCTCCTGATCGCGGCGGAGAACGACTGGGATGCGACAACGTTCAATGGGCCCGATCCGTGGGACTGGTTGACACCCGAGGAGAAGAAGCGCGTGCAGGCCGACGCTCGGGCCGGGAGCAAGCGCCTGCACAACTATGTGAACGTGTGGGACGTGGTGGGCAACATCTACGGGAATCGGACCGGTGCTGCTGACTTCGTGGCCGACAAGCGGGGCCGTCCGACTCCCGACTATCACAACATTTCGAAGCGTGAGGCGTTTGCGGTCAACCCCGACGGCACCATCACAGGCGCCGGTGCCAAGGGTCATCGCCTCGAGGACATCTTCGCGAACGCGGTCGACACGCTCCTCCCGGGAGCGGCCGCTGCTCTCTCCCCTGCACTGATGGCTCTAGCAGGCATCGCGCGGAACCCTGCGGCGATGAAATCCTTAGCCAAGAACGCGTCCGGTGCGATGGTGATGGTCAACACGGTCTCCGCTCTCGGCCTCGCGGCGAGCATCGGTGGTGCCGCGACCGCGCTGACGGAGATCAAGCTCGCCAACAGCCGGATCGTTCCGCGCATGGAGGAGGGGCTGCTGGCTGCCAAGAACGCCGCGACGGGCCTCCCGTGCATCACGGCTTATGACATCGAGAACTGCATCGATACCAATCGGCTGCACGTCCACCAGAACGTCGACCAGGAAGCCGTGCGGGAGGTGGATCGCCTGGTCGACCGCCACATCGAACGGGTGGACCAGCTCAGTCAGGGAATCTCGCGATCCGTGCGCAACACGCTTGAGCAGGATGCGCGGTGGGCTCTCAACTTCGGACTCGCCGGCTAGGAGGACGGCTGATCATGGATTCGGCAGATTTCGTGCAGGAACTCTTCGATGGCCTCAACCGCGAGATCCAGACGGGTGTCACTGAGGTCCTGGACTGGATCGAGGACCAGGCTCACAGTCTGGCGGTGAACTTGCTCAACAGTGTGATCCCGCCCCTCGTTCACGCCAGCAATGCCGCTGTGAAGATCAGCGAGTCCGCGATCGTGATGTCAGCGAGCGCGGGCGTCGGATTCACCCTCGGGACGGCGGACGTCAACAACAGCGTCCTAGCCGGTGCGGTTGCCGACACCGTCACACGGGGAATCGGCGAGCTGACGAGAGAAAGCGACTACGCGCAAGGGGTGAACAGCATCGCATGGTGACTCATCGATCGCTCCACGAGTTGGAAGACGAGCAAGAGCAGCAGCGCAGAATCGCGCGAAAGCGGATCGAGCAGGCTGAGGAATACATCGGCCACTACCGATCCCGTGTCGATCAGGTACGGGAGAGCTTCTACTACTTCGGCGTACATACAGGTGTCGCGGACGACTCCGGCTTTCGCGAGGCGCTCCAGCATGCGTCGGACATCGCGCACGAGAACGTGGTCTCCGCAGGCCGCAAGGTCGGCGAATTGGAGGAAGAGTACGACGCGATGGTTCGTGAGCAGTCCGAAGTCCGCGAACGCTTCATCGCCGTTCGCGACGGGTTGGACTGAGGAGCGTTCGGAAGACCCACAGTGACGCGGGCGTAGGCTGATGTGAGTGAGTGAACTGCATCCCGTCATCCGGCCCCGACGGCTGCGGCAGTCCCCGGCGATGCGCCGGCTGACCGCCGAGACCCGCCTCCACCCCGCCGAGCTGATCCTCCCGCTCTTCGTCCGAGAGGGCGCCACCGAGGCCGTTCCGATCGCCTCGATGCCCGGTGTCTCCCAGCACGGCCTCGATTCGCTGAAGCGCGTCGCGAACGAGGCTGCTGAGGCCGGCGTCGGCGGTCTGATGCTGTTCGGCGTCCCGGAGGAGCGCGACGCCATCGGCTCCGGAGCGACCGATCCCGACGGCATCCTCAACGTCGCGACGCGGGTGCTCGCCGACGAGGTGGGCGACGCGCTCGTGGTCCAGACCGACCTGTGCCTCGACGAGTTCACCGACCACGGCCACTGCGGGGTTCTGGATGCGCGCGGTCACGTCGACAACGACGCCACCCTCCTCCGCTACCGCGACATGGCGGTCGCGCAGGCGGAGGCCGGCTCGCAGCTCCTCGGCCTCAGCGGGATGATGGACGGCCAGGTCGCCGCCGTCCGCGAGGCCCTCGATGAGACCGGGCACACGGATGTCGTCATCCTGGCCTACGCGGCCAAGTACGCCTCCGGCTTCTACGGACCCTTCCGCGAGGCCGTCGACTCGCAGCTCTCCGGCGACCGCCGCGCCTACCAGCAGGACCCGGCGAACCGCCGCGAGGGCCTGCGCGAGGCGCGTCTCGACCTGGAGGAGGGCGCCGACATCCTCATGGTGAAGCCGGCGCTCAGCTACCTCGACGTTCTCAGCGATGTCGCCGCGATCAGCGATGTCCCGGTCTGGGCGTACCAGGTGTCGGGGGAGTACGCGATGGTGGAGGCCGCGGCGGCCAACGGCTGGATCGACCGCGACCGGATCATCGAGGAGACGCTGATCGGCGCACGCCGCGCCGGCGCCGACGCGATCATGACCTACTGGGCGACGGAGGTGGCCGGGTGGCTGCGATGAACGACGAGAACGAACAGCAGTTCGAGCGGGCGCAGCGCGTCATCCCGGGCGGTGTGAACTCGCCGGTGCGCGCGTTCCGCTCGGTCGGCGGAACCCCGCGCTTCCTGGTGTCGGCTTCCGGCCCGTACGTCACCGACGCGGACGGCCGCGAGTACGTCGACCTGGTCGCGTCGTGGGGTCCGGCGATCCTCGGCCACGCGCATCCCGCCGTCGTGGATGCGGTGCAGCAGGCGGCAGCGCGCGGCCTGTCCTTCGGGGCGTCGACTCCCGCCGAGACCGAGCTCGCCGAGGCCGTGATCGCCCGTGTCCCGTTCATCGAGAAGCTGCGGCTCGTCTCCACCGGTACCGAGGCGACGATGAGCGCCATCCGCCTCGCGCGCGGATTCACCGGCCGGCCGCTGCTGATCAAGTTCGCCGGACACTATCACGGCCACTCGGACAGCCTTCTGGCCGAGGCCGGCTCGGGTCTCGCGACCCTCGCGCTCCCCGGCTCTGCCGGCGTGACCGAGGCGACGGCAGCCCAGACGATCGTGCTCCCGTACAACGATCTGGATGCGGTGCGCGCGGTCTTCGAGGCGCAAGGCCCCGACATCGCCGCCGTCATCACCGAGGCCGCCGCCGCCAACATGGGCGTCGTCCCGCCGGATGCCGGCTTCAACGCCGCACTGACCGACCTCGCGCACGAGTTCGGCGCCTTGCTCATCCTCGACGAGGTGCTGACCGGTTTCCGCGTCAGCGACGCCGGCTTCTGGGGACTCGACCGCGGCTACACGCCCGACCTGGTGACCTTCGGGAAGGTCATCGGCGGCGGGATGCCGCTGGCGGCCCTCGGCGGACGCGCCGAGCTCATGGACTTCCTCGCGCCGGCCGGTCCGGTGTACCAGGCGGGAACGCTCTCCGGGAACCCGGTCGCGGTCGCCGCCGGTCTCGCCACGCTGGCGAACGCTGACGAGGCCGTCTACGACCGCCTCGACACGGTCGCGGAGACAGTGTCGTCGGAGGTCTCGGATGCGCTCTCGGCCGCCGGAGTCGCCCACCGGGTGCAGCACGCGGGCAACCTGTTCAGCGTCGTCTTCGGCGACTTCGACCGGGCTCCGCGGACGTACGCCGAGGTGCAGCGGCAGGAGGCATACCGCTACCGTGCGTTCTTCCACGCGATGCTCGACCAGGGCGTCTCGCTGCCGCCGAGCGTCTTCGAGGCGTGGTTCGTCACCGCCGCGCACGACGCGGCAGCTGCCGACCGCATCCTGAACGCCCTCCCCGCCGCCGCCCGCGCAGCGGCCGCCGCCACCCCCACCCCCACCACCTGACCCGCCCCTGCACCTCTGCGATCCCCTTCGCCGAGGTGCACCTTGTTGCGCATCCCCACGGCGTGTCGACCGCAACAACGTGCACCTCGACGCCAGAGGAATACCCGGGAAGAGGGGTCAGGCGTCGGGGGCGGCGGGTTCGCGCGAGAGGGATTCCACGTATGTGTACGTGGCGGATGCGGGCCAACCGTCCGCATCCAGCAGCGCGTAGACGTCGAAGTTGAGCGTCCCGCCTCCGCCGGCCGCGCGTCGAAGCGTGCGCGGAGGGGCGTCCGACGCGGAGCGGACGGTCACCGTCTGCGGTTCCGCGCCCGAACGCAGAAGGCGGGCGCGGAAGGTGGTGGTCCGGGTCATCCCACCACTCTCCCACGCCCGCCCGGAGGACGGGACCGGAGTCCCTAGGCTTGGCCGTGCGACGCCCTCGAGCGCCGCGACAGCGAGTCGATGATCACGGCGAGCAGCAGCACGGCGCCCGTGATCATGAAGCGGTACGACGAGTCCAGGTTGAGGAGCGTCAGACCGTTCGAGATCGACTGGATGACCAGGATGCCGAGCAGCGCCGACCACGCCGAACCGCGTCCACCGAACAGGCTCGTTCCGCCGATCACCGCCGCCGCGATCGCGTTCAGGTTGGTATCGGTTCCACCAGAGCCCGCTCCCACCGACGCCAGGCGGGCGGCGGCGAGCAGGCCGCCGACGGCCGCGAAGGTCGAACACAGGATGAACACGCTGATGAAGACGCGGTTGACGCGGATACCGGCTCGACGGGCCGCCTCCACCGAGCCGCCGACCGCGAAGACCGAGCGGCCCCAGCGGGTGCGGGTGAGGAGGAAGTTCATCACGATCACGAGCACGACGAAGAACAGGAACATCGCTCCCGTGCCGCGGTCGGTGGACAGGTACCAGACGCTGATGCACAGTCCGACGAGCAGCAGCGCGGCCTTGATGGCGACCACCGCCATCGATCCCTCAGAGAGCCCGGCGTTGCGGCGGCGGACGTTGCGCCGGAAGTCGGAGAAGAACATCCCGCCCGCCGCGATCACCGCCAGCGCGTACGCCGCCCACGGCGGGAGGAACCACTGCTGCGCGAACTTCACGATCCACGAGTCGTAGGGGATGTTGATCGAGCTGTTCGCGCCGAGGATCCACAGCTGGAGGCCGAGGAAGCCGAGCAGACCGGCCAGCGTGATCACGAAGCTCGGGACGCCGAAGCGGGTGAACAGGAAGCCGTAGAGCAGCCCGATCGCCGAACCGGCGAGGATGGCGACGATCACCGTGAGCCACAGCGGCCAGTGCAGCTGGGTGAAGCCGACCCCGAGGATGGCCGCGGCGACACCGCTCACCGACCCGACCGACAGGTCGATCTGGCCGAGCAGCAGCACCAGCACGATGCCGATCGAGATCGTGCCGATCGCGGCGCACTGCAGCGTCAGGTTGACCAGGTTGTTCGCGCTGAGGAAGTTTGGGTTGAGGATCTGGAACACGACCCAGATCACGACGAGTCCGATGACGACCG
This sequence comes from Leifsonia sp. 466MF, assembly GCF_900100265.1. Classification (NCBI taxonomy): domain Bacteria; kingdom Bacillati; phylum Actinomycetota; class Actinomycetes; order Micrococcales; family Microbacteriaceae; genus Leifsonia; species Leifsonia sp. 466MF. The sequence goes on along the minus strand of NZ_LT629696.1, from coordinate 3,628,613 downwards.
GCAGCGATCCGAGGTCGCCGCCGCGCACCCGGCGTCCGAAGGCGCGGACCGCTCCGCCGAGCCCCTCGTCGCGGATGATCCGCTCGTCCTGGAGGTCCGCCGCCAGCTCGGCCGGCGTCTCTGGTGCCTTTGTCATGCTTCCGGGCTCCGTTCGGTGGATTCTTCGGCCTCCATGAGCCGCTCGGCGCGACGCACCACGACGTTGTCGGTCGCGCCGGTGATGGCGGAGATGATCTCCTCGTAGCTGACCTCCGGCACGCGGAAGTCGCCGTTGTTGCGGCCGAGACGCAGCACCGCGACGCGGTCGGCGACGGCCTGCACGTCGGCCATGTTGTGGCTGATCAGGATGACGCCGAGTCCGCGCTCGCGCAGCCGCTCGATGAGGTTGAGCACTTCGGCGGTCTGCGCGACGCCCAGGGCGGCGGTCGGCTCGTCGAGGATGACGACGCGGGGGTCGCCGATCAGCGACCGGGCGATCGCGACGGTCTGCCGCTGTCCGCCGGAGAGCGACGCGACGGCGATGCGGACCGAGGGGATGCGGGCCGACAGCTGCCGGAGCAGGCTCCACGACCGCTTCTCCATCTCCTCCTCGTCGAGCGTTCCCTTGCTGATCTCGCGGCCCAGGAAGAGGTTGGAGACCACGTCGAGGTTGTCGCACAGGGCGAGGTCCTGGAAGACGGTGGCGATGCCGAGCTGCCGGGAGGCGGCGGGCGAGGGGATGTTCACCTCCTGGCCGTCGAACTCGATCGTCCCCGCATCCTGCGGGTGGACGCCGGCGAGGATCTTGACGAGCGTCGACTTGCCGGCGCCGTTGTCGCCGACCAGGGCGACGACCTCCCCAGGGTAGACGTCGAGGTGGATGTCGGTGAGCGCTTGGACGGCGCCGAACCCTTTCGAGACCCCCCGCAGGGAGAGGACGGGACGGCGGGAGGACCGCTCCTCGTCCACGATCGCGGATTCCATGGTCACGGCGTTCTCCTTCGAGCTGTGCGCTGCATGCTTCCTGTTCTCAGGGTAGAGCGGAACCCGGCCCGGGGCGCCTCCCCGTTGTTGCGGGGGAGGCGCTGTCCGGGCCGGGCATCCGTTGATCGGTTACTTGATGCCGTACTTGTCGCACGCGGCCTTGTAGTCGGCGGTGCAGATCTTGGCTGCCGAGTCGGAGCCGTAGAACTCGTCCTTGACGACCGTGCTCTCGATGTTGTCCGTCGTCACCGACACCGGGGTCAGCAGGAAGGACTGGATCGCTGCGCCGCCCGCGGTGTCGACCGTGGTGTCGCCCTTGGGCTTGTCACCCTTGGTGAGACCGACCGCGAGCTCCGCGGCCTTCTCCGCCTCCGGCTTGATGGCCTTGTACACAGTCATGTACTGGTCGCCGGCGAGGATGCGCTGGATGCCCGCGAGTTCCGCGTCCTGTCCGGTGACGGGCGGGAACGGGCTCAGGTTGGCCGCCTTCATGGCCGCGATGGCGCCACCGCCGGTGCCGTCATTCGCCGCGTAGACGCCCTTGATCTGGTCCTTGAACTGCGAGACCTGGCCGGACACCCAGTCCTGGGCCTTCGCGGGGTCCCATCCTGGTGTGTCGTACTCGGCGAGCACCTTGTAGCCGCTGGAGTCGATGACGCTGTGCGCGCCCTTCTTGAAGAGGGTCGCGTTGTTGTCGGTCGGGGATCCGTTGACCATGAGGATGCCGCTGCCCGAGGGCACGCCGTCCTTCTTGAGCTTGTCGACGAGGGCCTGACCCTGCAGCTGGCCGACCTTCTCGTTGTCGAACGAGATGTAGTAGTCGCTGTCGGGGCTGTTGATCAGGCGGTCGTAGGAGATGACCGGAACGTTCTTGGCTTTGGCCTCACCCACGATGGATGCGGCGGCCTCGCCGTCGAACGGGTCGAGCACGAGCACCTTGACGCCCTGGGTGAGCATCGACTCCGCCTGCTGCTGCTGCTTGCTGGCGTCTCCGTCGGCGTTCGCGTAGAGGACCTTGCAGCCGGAGCAGAGCTCCTTGACCTTCGCCTCGAAGAAGGGCTTGTCGGCCGCCTCGTAACGGGCGGTGACCGAGTCCGGGAGGAGGAGGCCGATCTGGGCGTTGGCGGCGTCGCCGGTGCTGCCTCCGCCGGACCCGTTTCCGGATCCGTTCGAACACGCTGTGAGGGTGACGGCTGTGAGCAGGATCGCGGCCGACGCGATGACCGCTCTCTTGGTGGCGATCTTCATTGAAAAACCTCCGATTCGGCACCGCCTTCGTTGGCGGCTGCGTTGAGTGTGCCAGTCGGGGAGTTTGGCGTCAAGAGTTGAAGACAATGGTTTCGATAACGGTTCCCACCGTCTTCGGGGGACATCCGGTCCGGAGGGTCAGAACGAGACGCCGTCCGGCGAGATCGAGACGCAGTCGACGGCGTAGGCCACGGCCCCGAGCGCGGCGGCGCGCATCCCGAGCTGGGCCTGGACGATGTCCGGCATGAGGTCCGGGTTGACGATGATCGAGCGCTCGACGGCATGCCGCATCGGGCCGAGCAGCAGCTCGCCCGCGCGGGACAGCTCGCCGCCCACGATCACGCGCTCCGGATCGATCAGGTTGCAGAGGTTCGCCGTCGCCACGCCGATGTGGCGGCCCGCGTCGCCGATCGCGCGGATGCAGCGCGCGTCCCCGGCCATCGCCTGCAGGACGACGTCGCCGAGCTTGAGGCTGCCGAGGTGGTCGCGCAGCTCGTCCAGGATGGCGGGTCCACCGGCCAGAGCCTCCAGGCAGCCGCGGTTGCCGCAGCGGCAGAGCGGTCCGTTCTCGCGGATCGTCGTGTGGCCGAATTCGCCGGCGACGCCGTGGTTTCCGCGGAACAGCTGGCCGTTGAGCAGCAGGCCGGCGCCGATCCCGTCGCCGACGTCGATCGTGATGGTGTTGCGCTTGCCGCGTCCTGCGCCGAAACGCGATTCACCGAGAGCCGCGAGGTTGGCGGCGTTGTCCACGAACACCGGGCGCTTGATCCGGCGTTCCATCGACTCGGCGATCACGACGCCGTCCCAGCCGCGCATGATGCCGCTGCGGGCGATCGTCCCGGTCGCCCGGTCGATCGGAGCGGGGACCGCGATCCCGACGGCGAGCAGGTCGTCGCGGGACGCGTCCACCGATTCGAGCATGTCGTTCAGGAGCAGCGAGACCTTGTCGAGCTCGTTGTCGGCGCGGTGGTCACGGGCGAGCGGCATGTGGTTCTCGGCGACGACGGTGTGGGCGACGTCCGCCAGCGCGACGCGCAGGTGCCTGGTCGAGAAGTGCACGCCGACGACGAGGCCGAGCGCGTGCGCCAGCGTGACGTGCTGGGCGCGGCGGCCCGAACGGATGCTCTGCGTCGTATGCAGGACGCCGGAGGTCGAGAGCTCCTTGACGATGTTCGAGACGGTCGCCGGGGAGAGCCCTGTCGCCCCCGCCAGCTCGACCTGCGTGAGGCCTCCGTGCTTCTTGATGGCGTCGACGATGCGGGCTCGGTTGGCTTCACGAAGTGAAGTCTGCGAACCCGGAGTTCGTCGCTGCGTTGCCACGACGAGAAGGATACATGGCCGGGGAAGGGGGTCGATCAAAAGTGAAAGTAATGGCTTTGTGAGATTCCTATGACCATCTGGGCGGCCCGGCTTGGCAGGATAGAGCTATGGCCGACCTGCACGTTCACCCCGACCGCTTGGAGATCCACCTCACGCGGGCCGAGAAGGTGCTGGCCATGAAGCGGGAGGATCTGGTGGTGCCGCGGGACAGCATCCGCTCGGTCGCCATCACGGAGGACCCGTGGATCTGGATCCGCGGCATCCGCGCGCCGGGCGCCGCCGTCCCGCTGACGCTGTCGATCGGGACGTGGAAGTTTCACGGCGGCAAAGACTTCCTTCTCATCAAGGGCAAGCAGCGTGCAGCCGTCGTGATCGACCTCGACGGCGAGGAGTACTCGCGCATCATCGTGTCGACCCCGCACGCGGCCCGACTGGTGGAGGCGCTGCGCGTCGATGGCAGCGAGCTGGCCGCCGACGGCGGCATCATCGACTGACCCTCAGGCGTTCAGGCGTTCTCGGCGACCACGAACAGGATCAGCCCGACCAGCGGGATCCCGCCCTGCAGCAGCGCGGCCACCCAGAACCTCCGGCCGATGGTGAGCAGCACCAGCGACGCGAGCACCATGCAGACGCCGCAGAAGAAGATGAGGCCGAAGCCGACGTCGTGGAGCGTCGTCCAGTAGAGCACGAGCCCGACGAGCGCTCCTCCGGCGAGGAACAGGTTGTAGAAGCCCTGGCTGTAGGCGACCGGTCGCACGACGTCCGCGTCGTGCTGGGAGCCGACACCGAACCGGCTCCACACGCCGGGCGCCGACCAGAGCACGCTCTGCATCGCGAAGAACACGAGGTGCACGAGCGCCGCCGCGGCGATGAGGACGCTCCCGATGATCGCCATGCCGGGAGGATACGCTGCCGACCATGGAGACGTTGAACACGACGTGCGTCATCGCCGGGGGCGGGCCGGCCGGGATGATGCTGGGCTTGATCCTGGCGCGCAACGGAGTCGACGTGGTGGTGCTCGAGAAGCACGCCGACTTCTTCCGCGACTTCCGCGGGGACACCATCCACCCGTCGACCATCGGGGTGCTCGGCGAACTGGGGCTGCGCGAGCGCTTCCTCGGCCTCCCGCACACCAGCGTCCGAGCCCTGGACGTGGTGGTGAACGGCAACCGCCTCCACCCGATCGACTTCAGTCGGCTCGCTCCGCCGGACGACTTCCTCGTGCTCGCGCCGCAGTGGGACTTCCTGAACTTCCTCGCCGAGGACGCCCGCCGCCATCCGAACTTCCGGTTGCTGATGCAGACGGAGGCGACGGAGCTGATCTGGGAGGAGGATGCGGTCCGCGGCGTGGTCGCGCACGGCCCGGACGGCGACCTCGAGATCCGCGCCCGGTTGACCGTCTCGGCGGACGGCCGCGCCTCCGAGCTGCGGGTGCAGGCGGGCCTTCGCCCCCGGCGCTTCGGGGTGCCGATCGACGTGCTGTGGTTCCGCATCCCGAAGCCGGACGACCTCCCCGCGCACACGCTGGCGTACGTCGGAGGAGGCGGCATGGTCGTCACGATCGAGCGTCACGACTACGTCCAGGTCGGGCTGATCATTCCGAAGGGCGGATACGGAGAGTTGCACGCCGGCGGGCTCGACGCTTTCCGTCGAGCGGTGATCGACGCGGCGCCGCACCTGCGGGAGACGCTCGAGACGATCACCGACTGGGATGAGGTGAAGCTGCTGAGCGTGCAGATCGACCGGCTTCCGCGCTGGTACAGGCGGGGGTTCCTGGCGATCGGGGATGCCGCCCACGCGATGTCGCCGGCGTTCGGCGTCGGCGTCAACTATGCGGTTCAGGATGCGGTCGCAACGGCCAACGCGCTGACGGCGACGCTGCGTGAACTGGGGCCGGTGGCGGCGAGCGCTTCCGCGGCAGCGAGCGGCCCCTCGGCCGAGGTCGACTCCGCCGAGGTCGATCTGCGGCTGCTCGACGGCATCCAGCGGCGGCGGATGCCCGCGGTCGCGGGGATGCAGCGCATCCAGCTCGCCGCTCATCGGACGATCTCGCGGCCCGAGGGCGTGCGGCTGCTCCCGGAGTCGATGCCCGCGGTGCTGCGCGCGGCGCTCGCCGTGGCGACGCCCGGCATGCAGGCGGTCAGCTCCCGCCTGATCGGGCGCGGGCTCCGGCCGGAGTCGGTCTCGCCGGAGCTGCGCTGACGGGTCAGCGCTGAACGGTCAGCTCTGAACGGTCAACTCTGAACGATCAGCTCTGGCCGGTGGCGAGCCCGATGAGGAGGAGGGCCAGGCCGATCAGCGGCAGGGATCCCTGGATGAGCGCGGGGCGCAGGTAGCCGCGGCCCGTCGTGACGAGCACCACGGCCGCCGCGACCATGCACGCCGTCGTGAAGATGATGAGCGCGAGCCCGGCCGCGTGCTGGCCGACGCCGTAGAGGATCAGGCCGACGACCGCGCCGATCGCGAGGAAGAGGTTGTAGAACCCCTGGTTGTACGCCATCGGCCGGACGGTGTCGGCCGCCTCCTGGCTGGCCACGCCGAACCGGCGCCAGACCGTCGGACGGGTCCAGGCGACGCTCTCCATGAAGAAGATCGCGATATGGAGGGCGGCGGCGAGGGTGACCACGACGGTGGCGACGACGATCATGGCGCCAGCATACCGAGCGTTCTGCGGGTCAGCCGCGCACGTCGACCACAGTCCGGCCGCGCAGGCGCCCGGCCAGGATGTCCTCGGCTGCCGGAATCGCCTCCGCGAGCGGGACGAAACGCGTCATCGCGGCGAGCGCCTCCTCATCGAGGTCGGTGGCGAGCCGACGCCACGCGGTCTCGCGCAGCGCTGCAGGCGCATCCACCGAGTTGATCCCGACCAGTGAGACCGCGCGCAGGATGAACGGGAGCACCGTCGCCGGAAGGTCGGGGCCCTGCGCCAGGCCGCACGCGGTGACCGTGCCGCCGTAACGGGTCTGCGCGAGCACCGTCGCAAGGGTCTGGCTGCCGACGGAGTCGACCGCGCCGGCCCAGCGCTGCGACTGCAGGGGCTTGCCCGGTGCGTCGAGTTCCGACCGGTCGATGATCGTCGTGGCGCCGAGGTCGGTCAGGTAGTCGCTCGCCTCTTCCACTCGGCCGGTGGATGCGGTGACCGGGTAACCCAGTTTCGCCAGGAGGGCGATGGCGACCGAGCCGACGCCTCCCGCCGCACCCGTGACGAGGACGCTGTCGCCGCGGTCGGTCACGTCCTGAGGATCCACGCCGTTCCGCTCGAGTGCGAGCACGGCCAGCATCGCCGTGAAGCCCGCCGTGCCGATGGCGGCCGCCTGCTCGGAGGTGATGGAGTCGGGGATGCGGACCAGGGCGTCGCCGTTCACGCGCGCTCTTTCCGCCATCCCGCCGTGGTGGTTCTCGCCGAGTCCGGCGCCGTTGAGGACGACCCGGTCGCCCGGACGCCACCGCGGGTCGTCGGAGAGCCGGACCGTGCCGACCACGTCGATCCCCGGAATGAGCGGCGAGACGCGGGCGACACCGGGCCGCCCGCCGATGGCCAGGCCGTCCTTGTAGTTGAGGTCGGTGAACTCGACGTCGATCGTCACATCCCCCGGCATGAGGAAGTCGTCGGTGACGCGCCGGACCTCGGCGGTGTGTGCGGTGATCCGTCCGCCGTCGACCTGCTGCTCGATCACGATCGCCCGGAAATCGCTCATGCCCTCACCCTACGCCGGGCGGTTCTGGGGCCTCGGGCGGCCCTGCGGCCGCCTGCCTCAGTTGAGCTGCTCCGTGCCGCGGGGCAGCGCCCCGCCCGCGTACAGCTCGAGCGCCGTGTTCTTGAGTGCGGTGAGGGCGACCCGTTGTGTCCACGGCCCGTAGGAGACGCGGGCGACGCCCAGCTCCTCCAGCCGTGTCGGGGCGACCGATCCCGGGACGGCGATGACGCTGAGCTTGCGCGCGCCGAGGCCGCCGACCAGCTGTTCGACAGTCCGCTCGTCAAGTTTGCCGGGGACGAACACGCACGTGGCGCCCTCGTCCAGGAAGGCGCGGCCCCGTCGGATCGCCTCCTCCACCTTCTCGTGGTCGGTCGGGAAGGTGTCACGGAGGAACACGTCGGTCCGGGCGTTCAGCGCGAACGGCACGCCTTCGGAGTCCGCCGCCCGGATCGCGGCCCGCACGGAGGCGACGGCGTCGTCGAAGGGACGGAGCTGGTCTTCGAGGTTGGCGCCGACCGCTCCGACGCCGATCGCGCGCCGGATGGTCTCGCCGGAGTCGCCGTAGCCGCCTTCGAGGTCGGCGCTCACGGGCAGGTCGGTGGCCGCGACGATGCGCCCGACCATGTCGAGCATCAGGTCGAGCGGGATCTTCTCGCCGTCCTCGTAGCCGAGGGTTGCCGCGATGGAGTGGCTCGCGGTCGCGAGGGCGCGGGTGTCGGGGAGGTCGGCGATCACGCGGGCGCTGATCGCATCCCAGACATTGACGACCTGCAGCAGCTCGGGTGCATCGTGCAGTCGGCGGAGTTCGGCGCCACGCGCCTGGATGTCTGTCATGCGCTCACCCTACGTCGCGGCGGGTCCTCGCTCTAGGATGGCGGCATGGCCCGCACGGGGGAGCCGATGGAGGTGCCGAAGAGCCGATCGGCGCCGGGCCGGCGTGCCTCGGCGAGCACGGTGATCGACTACGCGTTCTTCGTGTTCGGCGGTGTCGCCGCGGTCTGGCTGGCGGTGCTGCTGCTCACGGACAGCTTCGAGTGGGGCTGGTTCCTCATCCTCTTCTTCGTGGTGTTCTGGGTGGTGCTCGCCTATCTGGTGCTCCCGCGGCTGCACCGCATCCTGACCGAGATCTACGTCCCCGACTATTTCATCGGCCGCGCGCGCACGAGCGACGGGTTGCTCGGCGACCCGATCAACCTGGCGCTGCTCGGGTCGGAGGCGCAGCTGGACGACGCGATGCGCGAGGCCGGCTGGACGCGCGCGGACGATGTCACCCTGCGTTCGAGCCGCCGGATCATCACGTCGACGCTGTTGCGGCGCAGCTATGACGAGGCGCCGGTGAGCCCGCTCTTCTTGTTCGGCCGTCAGCAGGATGTGGCGTACCAGCAGGAGGTGAAGGGCAATCCGGCGAAGCGGCACCACGTGCGGTTCTGGCGGTGTCCGGAGGGGTGGCTGCTCCCGGGTGGCTACGGGGTGGACTGGCTGGCGGCCGGGACGTTCGACCGCTCGGTGGGCTTCTCGCTGTTCACCTTGCAGATCACGCACAAGATCGACGCGAACACCGACATCGAGCGCGACCACATCGTGTCGACACTCCTGGCCGCGGACGTGGGGGCCGAGGTCTCCGTGATCCGTGACTTCTCGACCGGGTACCACTCGCGGAACGGCGGTGGTGACACGATCGAGACGGACGGCGACCTCCCGATCGTGGATCTCCGCGCGGTCCCGGTGGATGCGCAGGCCGCGACGGTCGCGGCCGACGCGGATGCCCGCCGCGAGGCTCTGGCGGAGCGCCGTCCCGTGCCGACGGCGCTCGGCGCGCTGTTGATGGCGTTGCGTGTGCTGGCGGGCGTCGGCTACATCGCGCTGAACCTGCTCGACTGGCAGCGCTTCGTGATGTCGGAACTGGCCGGCGAGGTGGTGACGGCGAGCGAGCGCGACGCGGTGAGCCTGGTGCTCGGCATCGCGATGGGGGCGTTCGGCGCGGGACTGGTGCTGTACTTCCTGCTCGCCCTGCTGGTGTTCTTCGGGAGCAACTGGGCCCGTATCGCCGCGATGTCGTACAGCTCGCTGATCATCATCGTTTCGGCGATCGACTACTTCAACGGCGGCCCGCAGATCTCGCTGCGCAACAACTTGCTGGGGTTGGCCCTGGACATCCTGGTGGTGCTCGCCCTGTCCTCGAAGCGCTCCCGCCTGTGGGCTCGGCGCCCGCGCGCCCGCCGGGGTCGCAGACATCCCGCCGCTGCGCCGCTCGCGACCGCAGGGTCGACGCCCGCAGGCTCTGCGCCAGCCGGCTCCGCGCCTGCCGGCTCTCCGCCTGCCGGCTCTCCGCCTGCCGGCTCAGCGCCCGCGGACTCGACCACGCTCACATGAGCGGCTTCTTCCCGTCGGCTCCGCCCGCCTTGAGCGCGGACTCCTCCGCATCGAGGAAGGCGAGCACGGACCGCACCGCCGGCTCCTGGTAGCGCCCTTCCGCCCGCGCCTCCAGCACCGCCTGACGTTCGGCGGTGATCATGGTCCGGCGCAGGCGCCGGTACTCGAGCGGCAGGTCGGTGCGATCGTCCGGCGACGGGTTCTCCAGGGCGTCGGACAGGAACAGCGCATTGATCCGCAACCGCTGGATGACCCGTTCGTCCTCGTCGCCGGTGACCTGCGATTCCAGGTGCTCGAGCCCTGCTGACTGCGCCTCGGCGAGCAGCCGTTGCATCTCGCTGGCCTCCTGCGCGAAGTCAGGCGGCGGCAGCTTGAGCCTGCGGATCACCCAGGGCAGCGCGAGACCTTCGAGCAGCGTGCCGACCACGACGACGAACGCGAGGAACTGCAGGAACTCCCGATGCGGCGTGTCCTCCGGAAGGAGGAACACCGCGGCCAACGTCACCACACCACGGATACCCGCGAAGGAGACGGCGATGCCCGTGGGCCACGACCAGCCGCGCTCCCGTAGCCGCTGCGGACCGTAGCGGTAGAGCGCGGTCGTGCCGATCATCCACAGGAAGCGCGCGAGGAAGATGGCCAGCAGCACGACGATGCTGATGACGATCGTCTGCGGGACCGTGATGCCCGACGTGAAGGCTGCCGTGAGGATCGACCGCAGCTCGAGCCCGATGAAGAGGAAGACGGCGTTCTCGAGCAGGAAGCTGACCGTCCGCCAGTTGATCGTCTCCGCGATCCGAGCCTCCGCCGTTTGGATGGTGGGGGAGCGGTAACCGAGGTACAGCCCGGCGACGACCACCGCGAGAATGCCGGAACCGTGGAACAGCTGGGCCGGAATGAACGCGAGGTATGGCGTCACCAGCGCGAGCGACGTGTCGAGCACCGGCGACCTCAACTGCTTGCGGATCGCCGCGAGGACGAGCCCCACGAGGAGTCCGACACCGATGCCGACCACGACGGCGAGCACGAAGTCGACGCCGACGGCGACCGGGTTCACCACGCTGACGATCGCCGCGATGCTGGCGTTGAGCGCGACGAGGGCCGTGGCGTCGTTGAGCAGGCTCTCGCCCTCCAGCACGGTGACGAGTCGCCGCGGGAGCTTCACCCGGCCGGCGACCGCCTGTACGGCCACCGTGTCGGTCGGCGCGACCACCGCACCGAAGGCGAACGCGGCCGCGAGAGTGATGGCCGGGACCACCAGGTAGGTCGCGAATCCCACCACCACGACCGTGAACGCCACCAGCCCGACGGACAGCAGCAGGATGCCGTCGCGCCTGGCACGCACATCCACGATCGAGGTCTGGATCGCCGCCGCGAAGAGCAGGGGCGGGAGAAGGCCGTGCAGGACGACCTCCGGTTCCAGTGTCACCTCCGGAACGCCCGGTACGAAGGATGCGGCCGCTCCGACGAAGACGAGCACGACGGGGGCCGACCAGCCGACCCGTCGGGACAGGCCGGTGACCGTGACCGTGACGACGACGAACGACACGATCCAGACGATGGTGGAGACCGGATCCATGCTGTTCATGATGGCGGCAACACGGAGAGGCCGCCAAGGTTTCCCGCGAGTCGGTGGAGAACGCGTTCGCCCTCGGCGATGTGGACGGTTTCGCCGTCGCTCAGGCGGCGTGGGCCTCGCAGGTCGCGATCCCGCAGTCGTCGCAGACCACGAGCTGCTCGCGACAGGCCGGGTCGGAGCAGTTCCGCATCCGGCTGGTCGCCTCGCCGCACGTGACGCACCGCCCGAGGATGGCGGCGTGGTCGCTGAAGGTGAGCGAGCCGCGCCCGTCGAAGACGTAGAGGGCACCCTCCCAGAGTCCCTCGTCGCCGTACGTCTCGCCGTAGCGGGCGATCCCGCCCTCGAGCTGGTAGACCTGCTGGAATCCGCGGGAGCGCATGAGCGACGACAGCACTTCGCAGCGGATGCCGCCGGTGCAGTAGGTGACGACGGCCTTGTCCTTGAGGTGGTCGTAGGCCCCGCTGTCGAGCGCTGCGACGAACTCTCGCGTGTTGGCCACATCGGGTACGACCGCGTCACGGAAGCGGCCGATCCCGGCTTCGAAGCGGTTCCGGCCGTCGAAGAAGACGAGGTCGTCGCGTTCCGCGGCGAGCGCGTGCAGTTGTTCGGGGGCTAGGCGCTCGCCGCCGCCGAGCACGCCGTTCTCATCGACCGCCAGCTCGTCGGGCGCCCCGAAGGAGACGATCTCGTCACGCACCTTCACCGAGAGGCGCGGAAAGTCGATGCTCGCGCCGTCCGCATCAAGGCCGGATCCCTCGCTCCATTTGGCGTCGAGGCGTCGGAACGGCTCGTACTCCTTGGTGACTCGGAGGTAGCGCTTGAGAGCGTCGAGCTCGCCGCCCAGTGTCCCGTTGATCCCGTGCGGCGAGAGCAGGATGCGCCCCCGCAGTCCCAGACGTTCGCACAGTTCCCGCTGCCAGAGCCGGACGGCTTCCGGGTCGGCGAGCGGCGCGAAGACGTAGAAGAGCAGGATCTTGGGTACGGCCACCGCCTCATCGTAGGCGAGCGGTTCCGGAGTGGACCCGATCGTAGGATCGTGGAGGCTGTGAACGCCCGCAGTCTCGTTCGCCTGCCGTTCAGACTGGTAGGACAGGGTCGAATGCGTTCCTCCGGGGCGTGCCCCTGACAGAAAGGCGGGTTGTTGCGAACCCTGGTCATCATCCCGACCTATGACGAGCGAGAGAACGTCGGCTCGATCGTCGGACGGGTGCGCGCGTCCGTGCCGGACGCCGACGTGCTCATCGTCGACGACAACTCGCCGGACGGCACGGGTGAGCTGGCGGACGCGCTCGCCGCGACCGACGCCAGCGTGCACGTCCTGCACCGCACCGGGAAGGACGGCCTGGGGGCCGCCTACCGAGCGGGGATGCAGTGGGCGCTCGACGCCGGCTACGAAGTCGTGGTGGAGATGGATGCCGATGGCTCGCACCAGCCGGAGCAGCTGCCGCGTCTTCTGGACGCGGTTCGCTCGCCTGAGCTGCCGACAGGCGCCGATGTCGTCCTGGGCTCACGCTGGGTCGACGGCGGTGGCGTGGTGAACTGGCCGGCTCGTCGTCGCCTGATCTCCCGCGGGGGCAGCACATACTCGCGGCTGGCTCTCGGGCTGCCGATACGGGATGTAACGGGCGGCTACCGCGCGTTCACCGCGGACGCGCTGCGGCGGCTGCATTTCGACCGCACCGAGAGTCAGGGCTACTGCTTCCAGATCGACATGACGCGTCGCGCCTACGACGCGCGCCTGCGGATCGTCGAGGTGCCCATTACCTTCGTGGAGCGGGAACGCGGCGCGTCGAAGATGGGTGGCGGCATCGTGGTGGAGGCGATGCTGCGAGTGACTCTGTGGGGTCTGACCGGTCTGCCTCGACGGTTCCGCAGGCGTCCGTCGCCGGCGGAGACGGAATCGGCCGCGCGGGCGTAGCGTGGCTGCATGGCCAACGATCCTCTGGAGCGCTTCGGCGCTGTCCCCCTTTTCATCGTGTCCAGTGAGGATGTCGCCGACGGACGTCCCCTGTCTCGCGCCCAGTGGGGTGCGGGCAGTGGCGGCGGCGACGTCTCGCCCCAGCTCTCGTGGAGCGGCTTCCCTGCGGAGACCAAGAGTTTCGCGGTGACCATCCACGACCCGGATGCCCCCACGGGTTCGGGTTTCTGGCACTGGGCCGTCTACAACATCCCTGCCTCCGTCACCGAGCTTCCGGCGGGCGCCGGCGCAGAGGGCGGAGCGAACCTGCCTGCAGGCGCGTCGATGCTCTCGAACGAGATGCGGTCGAAGAGCTTCACGGGTGCCGGACCTCCTCCCGGGACGGGAACCCACCGCTACGACATCGTGGTCCACGCCTTGGACGTCGAGCACCTGGACCTCGACCCCGAGTCGACGCCGGCCGTTCTCGGCTTCAACGTGCACTTCCACACGCTCGCCCGGGCGGTGATCGCGCCCGTCGCCACCGCCGGGGACATCTGATCGGAGTTCGTGAGCGTGCCGGCGTCAGCGATTCGAGCTGGCGCCGGCACGCTGCGTTTTCAGTGCTTGACGCCGGTGAAGGCGAGCACACCGCCGAGGCCGATCATGAGGACGCCTCCCGTTGCTCCGAGCCGTTCCACGCGCTTGGGCGAGCGCCCGAACCACTGACGGGCGGTGCCGGCGGCGAGCGCCCACACGCTGTCGAACATCAGCGCGAGCACGAGGAAGATCACCCCGAGTTCGAACAGTTGCAGGGGGATCCCGCCCGCGCGATAGTCGACGAACTGCGGGAGCACCGCGACGAAGAAGACGAGCGACTTCGGATTCGTCAGCCCGACGACGAATCCTTCGCCGAGGATGCGCATCCAGGATCGCCGGGGCGGAGCGGCCTCGTGGGTGACCGCGGTGTGCCGCCGGTGACGGATCGCCTGGATGCCCAGGTAGACGAGGTAGGCGGCACCCGCGAACTTGATGATCGTGAACAGGACCAGGGATTGCGCGACGACCGCGCCGATCCCCAGGGCCACGGCGATCACGAGCGGGAGCATTCCCAGGGCGTTCCCCACGACGCTGAGCAGACCGCCCAGCCGTCCCAGCGCCAGAGAGCGCCCGATCACGAACAGCACGCTCGGCCCGGGGATGACGATGAGCGCGATCGACGCGAGGGCGAACGCGAGCAGCGATGGGCCGGGAACCATGAGCCGAGCGTAGGGGAGGTAGGTTCGTTACGTGAAGCTCCACAACGTTCGTGTGCACAGCAGCGAGGAGAACCTCGCCCGTCAGGACCAGCTCGCATGGAAGATCGCGCAGGTCGCGACCGACCCGGTGGAGGTGGATGCGGACGTCACCGAGATGGTGATCAACCGGGTGATCGACAACGCAGCCGTCGCCGCAGCGTCCTTGACCCGACGGCCGGTGGTCTCGGCGCGGTCGCAGGCTCTCGCGCACCCGATCCCGTCCCGCCAGTTGGAGGAACTCACCGAGTCGGTGGAGCACCCGCAGGACGGCTCGACCGTCTTCGGTGAGCAGCAGACCGTCCGCGTCTCGCCGGAGTGGGCGGCCTGGGCCAACGGAGTCGCGGTGCGGGAGCTGGACTATCACGACACGTTCCTCGCCGCCGAGTACTCGCATCCCGGTGACAACATCCCTCCGATCACCGCGGTCGCACAGCACGCCGGGCGGGCTTATGGGCTGACTGGCCGGGACCTCGTCCGCGGCATCGCGACGGGCTACGAGATCCAGATCGACCTCGCTCGGGCGATCAGCTTGCACCGGCACAAGATCGATCACGTCGCCCACCTCGGACCGTCCGCCGCGGCGGGCATCGGCACTCTGCTCCGCCTCCCGGCCGAGACGATCTACCAGGCGATCGGACAGGCGCTGCACACGACCACGGCGACACGTCAGTCGCGCAAGGGCGAGATCTCCAGTTGGAAGGCCCACGCGCCCGCCTTCGCCGGCAAGATGGCGGTCGAGGCGATCGACAGGGCACTGCGTGGCGAGACCAGCCCGACCCCGATCTACGAGGGCGAGGACGGCGTGATCGCCTGGCTGCTCGACGGTCCGGACGCGTCGTACGACGTGCCTCTGCCGGACGCAGGAGAGGCGAAGCGGGCGATCCTCGACTCGTACACCAAAGAGCATTCGGCTGAGTACCAGGCCCAGGCCTGGATCGACCTCGCGAGGAAGCTGCACCGCGAGCATCCGGAGGTGGCCGACCCGTCTCGTGTGGAGAGCATCGTCATCCATACGTCCCACCACACGCATTACGTGATCGGCTCGGGCGCGAACGACCCGCAGAAGTACGATCCGACCGCATCGCGCGAGACGCTCGACCACAGCATCCCGTACATCTTCACGGTTGCCCTTCAAGACGGCGGCTGGCACCACGTGGAGTCGTACCTGCCGTCGCGTGCGGCTCGCCCGGACACCGTCGAGCTGTGGGGGAAGGTGACGACATCGGAGGATCCGGAGTGGACCCGCCGCTACCACTCCACCGACCCTTCGGAGAAGGCTTTCGGTGGTCGCGTGGTGATCCGTCTGGCTGACGGCCGGGTCATCGAGGACGAGATCGCCGTGGCCGATGCTCACCCGCTGGGTGCTCGGCCCTTCGCCCGGGCGGACTACGTCGCGAAGTTCCGCATGCTCGCGGCCGACGTTCTGGAGCAGGACGAGATCGAGCGATTCCTGGCGCTGGCCCAACGTCTGCCCGAACTGAGCGCCTCCGAACTGGCCGGCCTCACCATCACCGCGCGTCCCGGACTTCTGGCCGCGACCCCCGCGCCGAAGGGACTCTTCTAAATGCTGTATTCGTCGGTTCCCGCGCACGAGAAGCGTGCAGCGTTCCGAGCCCGGCTGGCGTCGGGTGAGCTGATCCGCATGCCCGGGGCGTTCAATCCGTTGAGCGCGCGCCTGATCGAGCGCAAGGGCTTCGAGGGCGTCTATATCTCGGGCGCCGTCCTCTCCGCAGACCTCGGCCTGCCGGACATCGGCCTGACCACGCAGACGGAGGTCGCCAGCCGATCCGCGCAGATCACGCGCATGACGGACCTGCCTGCGCTCGTCGATGCGGACACCGGTTTCGGCGAGCCGATGAACGTCGCCCGCACGGTTCAGGCGTTGGAGGATGCCGGCGTCGCCGGCCTGCACATCGAGGATCAGGTCAATCCCAAGCGGTGCGGTCACCTCGACGGCAAGCAGGTGGTGGATGAGGACACCGCTCTGAAGCGCATCCGGGCCTCCGTGGATGCTCGGCGCGATGGCAACCTCCTCATCATGGCGCGGACGGACATTCGTGCTGTCGAGGGTCTCGCCGCGGCGATCGACCGCGCGAAGGCCTTGGTCGATGCCGGCGCCGACGCCTTGTTCCCCGAGGCGATGGCTGATCTGTCCGAGTTCGAGGCCGTCCGTGCCGCCGTGGACGTGCCGGTGCTGGCGAACATGACCGAGTTCGGAAAGAGCGACCTGTTCACCGTCGACCAGTTGCGTGACGTCGGCGTGAACATCGTCATCTGGCCGGTATCCCTTCTGCGCCTGGCGATGGGCGCCGCCGAGCGTGGCCTCGACCAACTGGTCGGCGAGGGGACGTTGAAGCCGATGCTGGACGACATGCAGCATCGCGCCGATCTGTACGACCTGATTGACTACGAGGGCTACAACGCCTTCGACACGTCGGTGTACAACTTCGACGTGCGGAAGTAGCGCCCTCTCTCGATGCCGCTCACCTGCGGCCATCCCGTCAGCAGCGAAGGAGCTCACATGACCGACCCCGAGATCCACAAGGGCCTCGCCGGTGTCGTCGTGGACACGACGACCATCTCTTCGGTGAACCCGCAGACGAACTCGCTGCTGTATCGCGGCTACCCGGTCCAGGAGCTGGCCGAGCACTGCTCGTTCGAAGAGGTCGCCTACCTTCTGTGGCATGGCGAACTGCCGACTGCGGATGAGCTGGTCGCCTTCGAGTCCCTGGAGCGGTCGCTGCGCCGACTGGATGACCGCACGCGCCGCGCGCTGGATGACATCCCGGTGTCGGCTCACCCGATGGACGCCCTGCGAACCGCGGTCAGCCAGCTGGGCGGCCTCGACGCCACGCTGCAGCAGCCCGACAGCATCCTCGACCCGGAACTCAACGAGGGCCGCGCCATCTACCTGTTCGCGCAGCTGCCCGCCATCGTTGCCTACATCCAGCGCCGCCGCCGCGGTCTCGATGTGGTGGAGCCTCGCGACGACCTCGACTACTCGCGCAATTTCCTCTGGATGACGTTCGGCGAGGTGCCGGACGACGTGGTCGTGGACGCGTTCCGCGTCTCGCTCGTCCTGTATGCGGAGCACTCGTTCAACGCGTCGACCTTCACGGCTCGGGTGATCGCTTCGACGCTGTCGGATGTCTACTCGGCAGTGACCGGTGCCGTCGGAGCGTTGAAGGGCCCCCTCCACGGCGGCGCGAACGAGGCCGTCATGCACGCCTTCGACGAGATCCAGAGCGCCGACCGCGCAGAGGAGTGGCTCGACGCGGCTCTCGCCGAGAAGCGCAAGATCATGGGCTTCGGCCATCGCGTGTACAAGAACGGCGACTCCCGCGTCCCGACGATGCGTGCGTCGCTGGTGGTCCTCGCGGAGCACTACGACCGTCGCGACCTCCTCGACCTGTACGACGCTCTGGAGAGCGCGATGGGCGAGCGCAAGAACATCAAGCCGAACCTGGACTACCCGTCCGGTCCCGCCTACAACCTGATGGGCTTCGACACCGAGACGTTCACTCCGCTGTTCGCGGCGGCACGGGTCACCGGCTGGACGACGCACATCTTCGAGCAGTACGCCGCCAACTCGTTGATCCGGCCGCTGTCGCAGTACACCGGCCCGGCGGAGCGTCACCTGGAGCGCTGACCCTCCGGCCGGCACTCCGGGTGCAAACAGTCTCCGGCAGCGTCCGATCAGCGATAGAGCAGCAGCGCGTCTCCCTGCCCACCACCGCCGCACAGAGCGACCGCAGCTCGCCCGGAACCACGCCGAGCCAACTCGTGCGCCGCGTGACCGGCGAGCCGGGCGCCGGACGCACCGATCGGGTGTCCGAGCGCGATCGCGCCGCCGTGCAGGTTCACTTTCTCCGGATCGAGCCCCAGGTCGGCCATCGACTGCAGCGCCACGGCCGCAAACGCTTCGTTGATCTCGACCAGGTCGAGCTCCGACACGTCCCAGTTCGCCCGCTTGAGGGCGGCGTCGATCGCGCGGGACGGCTGCGAGTGCAGCGAGTTGTCCGGGCCGGCGACCTGCCCGCTCGCCCCGACCAGCGCCAGCCACGGAAGGCCGAGGCGCTCGGCGTTCTCGCGGCTGGTCAGCACCAGCGCCGCGGCACCGTCGCTGAGAGGGGAGGAGTTGCCGGCGGTAAGGGTCCCGCCCTCCGCGAAGCTCGGTCGCAGCCGCGAGAGCGTCTCGGTCGTCGAATCCGGCCGGACGCCCTCGTCCGTTCGCACGACGAGCGGCTCGCCCTTGCGCTGCGGGATGGTGACGGGCGCGATCTCGTCGTCGAACACTCCGGCGTCGGCTGCCGCTCCCGCCCGTTGATGCGATCGCGCTGCGAAGTCGTCCTGCGCCTCCCTCGTCAGCCCGAGCTTCTCCGTGTAGCTCTCTGTCGAGGCGCCCATCGAGATACCGTCGAAGGCATCCGTGAGCCCGTCGTGCGCGGCCGAGTCGAGCGCCTGAATGGACCCGTAGTTCCAGCCCAGCCGTGAGCCGGGCAGGATGTGAGGCGCGTTCGTCATCGACTCCTGCCCTCCGGCCACGACCACCGTCGCCTCCCCGGTGCGGATCAGTCGTGCGGCGTCGATCACGGCGGCGAGGCCCGACAGGCACACCTTGTTGATCGTCGTAGCCGGCACGTCCCAGCCGATCCCCGCACCGATTGCCGTCTGGCGCGCGGGGTTCTGTCCGGCGCCGGCCTGCAGCACCTGGCCGAAGAGCACCGTGTCGACTGCCTCGGCTCCGATCCCCGACCGCTCGAGGGCTTGCTTCACGGCGATCGTTCCCAACTGCACCGCGGTCAGCGAGGCGAGCGCGCCCTTGATCTTCCCCAACGGGGTGCGGGCGGCGGACAGGATGACGACGTCGTCGGTACTCATGGGCTACTCCTTCGTGCCTTGTCCTCCCATTGTCACACCGCGCACGACGGGCGCACCGGTAGGCTTGGGGCTCGTGACTGCACGCGTTTTGATCAAGGACCTGGCCGCTCTTCCCGACGGCCCCGTGAGCGTCGCCGGATGGGTCGAGACCGTCCGCGACCAGAAGAAGGTGCAGTTCGTCGTTCTGCGCGACGAGTCGGGAGCCGTCCAGCTGGTCAACCCGCGGACCGTCGGCGACGACGGCGCGGTGATCGCGGACGAGCCTGCCACCACCATCTCCGGCCTCTCGCAGGGCAGCTTCGTTCGAGCCACCGGGGAGCTGAAGCACGACGAGCGCGTCAAGCTCGGCGGTATCGAGATCAAGCTGACCTCCCTCGAGGTGGAGACGGCCGCCATCCCTGAGACGCCGATCGCCGCCGATAGCGGCATCGACAAGCGCATGGACTGGCGTTTCCTCGATCTGCGCGACCCGCGCCACAACCTCATCTTCCGCGTGCAGACCACGTTCGAGCACGCACTCCGCCAGTACTGGGTGGAGAACGGATTCGTCGAGATCCACACCCCCAAGCTGATGGCCTCGGCTTCCGAGTCGCGCGCCGAGCTGTTCGAGCTGCCGTACTTCGAGACCACGGCTTATCTGGCTCAGAGCCCTCAGATCTTCAAGCAGATGGCACAGGCGGCCGGATTCGGACGCGTCTTCGAGATCGGGCCGGCGTTCCGCGCCGACCCCAGCTTCACCAGCCGGCACGCCACCGAGTTCACGAGCGTCGACACGGAGATCAGCTGGATCGACAGCCACGAAGACGTCATGAAGGTGCACGAAGACCTCCTGGTCGCCGGTTTCACCGCCGTCAAGGAGAAGCATGGTGAGGAGATCGAGCGTCTCTTCGGCGTCGAGGTCACCGTCCCGTCGACGCCGTTCCCGCGCATCCCGCTCGCTGAGGCGAAGCGCATCGTCGCCGAGCGCGGCTACGAGGTGCAGCGCGAGGACGACGACATGGACCCGGAGGGCGAGCGCCAGATCTCCTCGTACGTCAAGGAGACCTACGGACACGAGTTCGTCTTCCTGACGGACTACGCCGCGAGCATCCGCCCGTACTATCACATGCGTCATCCGGAGGACCCGTCGATCACGCGCAGCTACGACCTGATCTTCAACGGCGTCGAGATCTCGACCGGAGCTCAGCGCGAGCACCGCGTCGACATCCTCGAGAAGCAGGCCGTCGAGAAGGGCCTCTCGGTCGAGGAGCTCGAGGACGTCCTGGCGTTCTTCCGGTACGGCATCCCGCCGCACGGCGGTTTCGGGATGGGCCTGGCACGCGTGCTGATGCTCATGCTGCACCTCTCGAACCTGCGCGAGACGACCTACCTCTTCCGTGGGCCGACCCGCCTGACGCCGTAGCGCCGGAGCCGGCGGTGGGCAGAGCCGTCCAGCTGTCGCCCGCCACCAGGACGTGGCCCAGGAAACGAAGGCCGAGCGTCGCGGCGGATTGGTCGAGTCGCCGGGTGAGCATGAGGTCTGCGACGGAGGCGTCGAGCACGCCGGACGGATGGTTGTGCGCGACCGCGAATGATCGACCGCCGCGCGTGAGGACCGCCTGAAGCACGTCCGCAGGTTGGACACTGGTCTCATCCACACCGCCGTCCTGTAGGAGCACCAGCTCGAGCGGACGCGACGCACGATCGGCGACGACCACCACGAAGCGCTCCGAGTCGCGGTGGAGGAGTTCGGGGCGGACGACGTCGGCGACCGCCTTGTGGTCGGTGAGCCTGGTCCAGGCAGATGACGCTCCGGCCCGGCGCCAGATCTCGATGATCGCGACAAGCCGGCCGGCCGTAGCCGGGCCGACACCCGGCAAGCGTTCGAGCCGGGCGAAGTCCATCGTCGCCAGTCCCGGGAATCCGCCGGTCCTGCGGAGCACGGATCGAGCAAGCGCCAGAACGCTGCGTCCTGTCTGTCCGGACCCCAGCACCAGGGCGAGCACCTCGTCGTCGGTGAGGGACCCGACGCCCAGTCGCCGCATCCGCTCACGGGGGCGGTCGTGGTTCGGGATGTTCGCAAGAGCCACTTCCTCTTCTTCGTCGGCCATGAGTCGACGCTACGAAGACGGCCCGCGAACCGGACGCGACGCCGGGAATCTGTGGAGAAGTGCGAGTCCTCTCAGCCTGTGGACGGTTCCTGTCACGCGAGCCCCGCGGGCGCTCAGTGAATTCAAGGGAACCCCCTCCGTAGACTGGAGCGGTGGTAGCGAGCCAGGTTCACCTCGTCCGTCATGGCGAGGTGTTCAATCCCGACGGCATCCTGTACGGCAGGCTGCCGGGATTCGGCCTCTCCAAACTCGGCCACCGCATGGCCCAGGCCGCGGCCGACGACCTGCGCGAGCGGTCCCGTCCGATCAGCGCACTCCGCGTCTCGCCGCTCCAGCGCACCCGGGAGTCCGCGGCTCCCGTGGCTGCAGCCTTCGGCCTCGATCCGATCATCGACGAGCGGATCATCGAGCCGACCAACCGCTTCGAGGGAACGCGCATGAAGCGCGCGGTCCGCAACCCCAAGTACTGGCCCTATCTCGTCAACCCGCTTCGCCCGAGCTGGGGCGAGGCCTACACGAGCATCGAGCGTCGGATGCTCGCCGCCATTCACGACGCCTTCGATTCGGTCGAGTCGGGCGACGTCGTCCTGGTCAGCCACCAGCTGCCGATCTGGGTCGCTCACCTCTCCGTCGCCGGCGAGCGCTACCCGCACGATCCGCGCAAGCGCCGCTGCGCCTTGTCGAGCATCACGACGTTCGAACGGGTGACCGCCGAGTCGCCGAGCACGACCGCGACATCCGCAGCCGGCGCCGAAACCACGACCGAGAACCCCATCCACCCGGGCCGGACCCCCGAAGCGCAGCGTCTCGTCGAGGTCGGCTACGTCGAACCCGCCGCAAGCCTCCAGGCCGCCGCCACCGATGTGGGGGCGGTGTGAGCACCGTGTCCCGTCTCCGCTCGCGCGTCCTGCTGCCCGCCGCCGCCCTCGCTGCGGCGACCGCGCTCGCGCTCTCCGGCTGCACAGCTAACGACAGCCTCGCGAACCAGTACCGCTCCGGCAACGGCCAGAACTACATCGCGGGGGATGGCACGGTCAGCGAGTTCGCTGCCGGCAACCGCGGTGACGCGGTCTCCTTCACGGGCAAACTGCAGGACGGCAGCACGGTGTCCTCGGCCGACTACGCGGGCAAGGTCCTCGTCGTGAACTTCTGGTACGCCGGCTGCCCGCCGTGCCGGGTCGAGGCCCCCGATCTCGAATCGCTGAGCAACAAGTACAAGGCGCAGGGCGTCGGCTTCCTCGGCGTCAACCTGTACGACTCGGCGCAGACCGCGGAGAGCTTCGAGAAGGAGAAGGGCGTCACGTACCCGTCCGTGCTCGACCGCGACACCGGCTCCGTCCTCCTCGCGTTCAGCAAGACCGTCCCGCCGAAGGCCACGCCGACGACGCTGGTCGTCGACAAGAAGGGTCGCGTCGCCGCGCGCATCCTCGGAGCGATCCCCGACAAGAGCATCCTCGACTCGCTCATCTCCGACGCCGTGGCCGAGAACTGACGTGGGCGACGTCGGTCAGATCGTCTTCAGCGGTCAGCTTCTGCTGGCGCTGCCGATCGCCCTCCTCGCGGGGCTGGTCTCGTTCGCGTCCCCGTGCGTCCTCCCGTTGGTCCCGGGATATCTGGCCTATGTCGGCGGGATGAGCGATCCAGGAGCGAAGCGCGACCGGTCCCGCGTGCTGACCGGTGTTGCGCTGTTCGTCCTGGGGTTCGCCATCGTGTTCGTCGCCTACGGAGCGGCGTTCGGTGCGCTCGGTTACTGGCTGGTGCGCTGGCAGGATGTGGTCGTCCGCGTGCTTGGAGCCCTCGTCATCGTCATGGGGCTGGTGTTCATCGGCCAGTTCTCCTTCCTGCAGCGGACCATCAAGCCGTCGTGGCGTCCGGCGACCGGGCTGATCGGCGCCCCGCTTCTCGGAATCGTTTTCGGACTGGGATGGACGCCGTGCATCGGACCGACGCTCGCCGCCATCAGCGCATTGAGCGTCGGAAGCGGTTCGCCGTGGCGAGGCGCTCTGCTCGGGCTGTTCTACTGCATCGGCCTCGGCATCCCGTTCCTCCTCGTGGCCCTCGGCTTCGACTGGGTGGCGGGATCCGTCGCGTTCATCAAGCGGCACATCCGTGTCATCAACATCATCGGCGGCGTCCTGCTCGTGGCCATCGGGGTCCTGATGGTCACCGGTCTCTGGAGCGAGCTCATGTCCCAGTTCTTGGCGGTGATCCAAGGTTTTGAGCCGGCCCTCTGATCACATCGACGCGCCTCCCCAGCGGGAGGACTCGGAGGTCGTCCAGCCGAAGCTGGGACCGATCGGGTGGATCCGTTGGTTCTGGCGGCAGCTCACCAGCATGCGCACGGCGTTGTTCCTGCTGCTCCTGCTGGCGATCGCGGCCGTGCCCGGGTCCCTCGTCCCGCAGCGGAGCTCCGACCCCAACGGCGTCACCAAGTACTTCAGCGAGAACCCGTCTCTCGCTCCCGTGCTCGACAAGCTGCAGTTCTTCGACGTCTACACGTCCGTGTGGTTCTCGGCGATCTACCTGCTGCTGTTCGCCTCCCTGATCGGCTGCATCATCCCGCGCACGCGCCACCACTTCGAGGCGATGCGCGCGAAGCCGCCGCGGACGCCGGTGCGCCTGACACGTATGTCCGGCTTCCAGGCGCGCATCCTGCCTGCGGCGCTCCGTCCGGATGCGCCGGATCCGGTCCTCACCGCACGCGATGTGCTGAAGGCGAATCGCTACCGGGTCGCCCTGTATCAGGACGCGCGGTCGACGTCGGTCTCGGCGGAGCGCGGCTATCTGCGCGAGACCGGCAACCTGGTCTTCCACATCGCCCTGCTCGGTGTTCTGCTGGCGATCGGCGTGGGCGGCGGCTTCGGCTACACCGGCCAGAAGATCGTGGTCGAGGGACAGAGCTTCGTGAACAGCCTGCCGTCGTACAACTCGTTCAACCCGGGCCGGTTCTTCAACGACGCGTCGCTGGTCCCGTTCTCGATCGCCGTCGACAAG
Organism: Leifsonia sp. 466MF; assembly: GCF_900100265.1. Classification (NCBI taxonomy): domain Bacteria; kingdom Bacillati; phylum Actinomycetota; class Actinomycetes; order Micrococcales; family Microbacteriaceae; genus Leifsonia; species Leifsonia sp. 466MF. The sequence goes on along the minus strand of NZ_LT629696.1, from coordinate 3,604,272 downwards.
CTGGATGTGGCGTACGAGACCAAGAACCGGGATGCGATCGGCACGCCGCTCGACTACACCGCGCATGTGAAGACGACCGGACCCGGGGATGCGTCCTCCGACACCACGATCAAGGTGAACGAGCCGCTCGCGATCGGCGGGACGAACGTATACCTCCTGGGCAACGGATACGCACCGACGATCACGGTGAAGGACCCGGCGGGCAAGGTGGTGTTCAACGACTCGGTCCCGTTCATCCCGCAGGCGGACCCCAACCTGACGTCGCTCGGTTTCGTGAAGGTGCCGGACGGCTTGAAGCAGCAGGTGGGGATGATCGGGTTCTTCTACCCGACCGTCACGGAGAGTTCGACCGGCGGAGGCGCGTTGGCGTCGAAGTTCCCCGGTCTGAACGATCCCGTCTTGAGCCTGAACGTCTACGCGGGCGATCTCGGCGTCGACGACGGCGTCCCGCAGTCCGTCTACAGCCTCAACACCGACACTCTCGAGCAGCTCGCCGGCCCGCCGACCAAGACGAAGGCCCTACAGCTGAAGCCGGGACAGACGGTGGAGCTGCCGAACGGGCTCGGCACGATCTCCCTCGACGGCGTCAAGCGGTTCGCGACCCTGGAGGTGCACCACGATCCGGCCCAGATCTGGGTGCTGGTGTTCGCGATCCTCATCCTCGCCGGGCTGCTCACGTCGCTGTTCGTACCCCGGCGTCGGCTCTGGGTGAAGGCGGTGGAGAACCCGGACGGTTCCCTGACGCTCGAGTACGCCGGGCTCGCCCGCGGCGAGGACCCCAACCTCCTGGCAGCCGTGACCGCGGTCGCCGATCAGCACTCCCGAGCCCTGGCCGGCTCCCCGAAGACTTAGGCTTGCATTGTGATCGAGACACTCGCTCAGCTGTCGACCGTGTTCTTGTACGCGGCGATGGGACTCTACGCGGCGGCGTTCATTGCCTTCGCGCTCGATCTCGCGCGCCGTGGGGCACGAGCGACAGCGGTCGAGGCCGCCGTTGTTCCGAGCGCGGTGGCGCGCCGAGCTGAGGTGGCCGCCCCGGTGGGGGCCCCCACGACGACCGTGATCGGTGGCGGCGGCGGAGCGAGCGATGCGCCGCCGGAGCCGTCCTCCGCTCTCGGCCGTCTGTCGTCGCGGATCAGCAGCCGGGTCGAGGACGACCTGGTGAACGGGTCGGCGAACTCGGTCTCGATGAGGTGGGCGTTCGCGCTCACGATCATCGGCTTCGCGTTCCACCTGGTCGCGGTCGTGCTGAGAGGCATCGCCGCCGCTCGCGTGCCGTGGGCCAACATGTGGGAGTTCTCGATGACGGGGACACTCGTCATCATCGGAGTGTTCCTGGTGGCCAACCTCAAGTGGCAGATCAAGTACGTCGGAACGTTCGTGCTCGGGTTGGTGCTGGTGCTGCAGGGGATCGCATTGCTGCGGTACTACGTACCCGTCGTCCCGTTGCAGCCGGCGCTCCAGTCGTACTGGCTCGTCATCCACATCATCGTGGCCGTCTTGGGTACGGCGTTCTTCGCGCTCGGGTTCGCGCTGTCGGGGTTGCAGCTGCTGCAGTACCGCCGGGAACGGCAAGTCGCCGAGTCGCGCCCGCAGCAGTTCCGCTTCCTGGCCACTCTTCCGAGCTCGGTCGCTCTCGAGAACCTGGCGTACCGGATCAACATCGTCGGCTTCATCGCCTGGACCTTCACGCTCATCGCCGGTGCCATCTGGGCCGAGAAGGCGTGGGGTCGGTACTGGGGTTGGGACACCAAGGAAGTGTGGACGTTCATCATCTGGGTGATTTACGCCGGCTACATCCACGCGCGCGCAACTCGTGGATGGCGCGGCTCGCGGTCCGCATGGCTCGCGATCATCGGCTTCGCGGCCGTGCTCTTCAACTTCGGGATCGTGAACGTGTTCTTCCACGGACTGCACGCGTACTCGGGGCTGTGAGCCCGAAGATCCCGCCGCACGGACAGAACCCCCTCGGAGCTTCGGCTTCGAGGGGGTTCTCCCGTTTCGGGCCTTGATAGAGACGCGGCCGGGCAGATCCGCGGAATTCCGGGGATGTCAAGCGCGACACGCCCGGGCTGCGGGCGGAATTTGCACCTCTACGGAGGCCTGCGTAAAGTACTTACTTGTCACCCCAAAGGTGCGGGAGAGCGGAAGAGCTCCCCGGCCTCAAGCGGGACCAAATCCTTAGCCTAGCGGCAAACCTGAACTTGAATTAGTTCGGTTGCTGCGCTTAGGATTAACACCCACTCACTGAGCAGGTCTAACGGTTCGGATCGTGTGATCGGTTGTGCCCACCACATATCGGGCCAACGAGGAACACGAAACGCCGACTTGACAAACTGACTGAGAGTGGTAAGGTAGAGAAGTTGCCTCGCAGAGAAAGCCGACAGGCTGGAAGGCGAGAGCGTCCGATCCTTGAGAACTCAACAGCGTGCACAATGTCAAATGCCAAACAACCTCGGCATTGACTGTCTAGACCTAGTCTAGTGGTCGATGCGAGATTCCTTTGGATTAGAAACAGAATGTCAGTAGATATTCGAAACTAGTCAAGACAAACTCGCAGTGCGCGGACATATTTCCTGTCCAAGCCTGCACTATGTTTCCCGGTCGCTTGCGATCGTGGAGCTAAACATTTTACGGAGAGTTTGATCCTGGCTCAGGACGAACGCTGGCGGCGTGCTTAACACATGCAAGTCGAACGATGAACCCGGAGCTTGCTCTGGGGAATTAGTGGCGAACGGGTGAGTAACACGTGAGTAACCTGCCCTTGACTCTGGGATAACCTCCGGAAACGGAAGCTAATACCGGATATGACGTACGGAGGCATCTCCTGTACGTGGAAAGAATTTCGGTCAAGGATGGACTCGCGGCCTATCAGGTAGTTGGTGAGGTAACGGCCCACCAAGCCTACGACGGGTAGCCGGCCTGAGAGGGTGACCGGCCACACTGGGACTGAGACACGGCCCAGACTCCTACGGGAGGCAGCAGTGGGGAATATTGCACAATGGGCGCAAGCCTGATGCAGCAACGCCGCGTGAGGGATGACGGCCTTCGGGTTGTAAACCTCTTTTAGTAGGGAAGAAGCGAAAGTGACGGTACCTGCAGAAAAAGCACCGGCTAACTACGTGCCAGCAGCCGCGGTAATACGTAGGGTGCGAGCGTTGTCCGGAATTATTGGGCGTAAAGAGCTCGTAGGCGGTCTGTCGCGTCTGCTGTGAAAACCCGAGGCTCAACCTCGGGCCTGCAGTGGGTACGGGCAGACTAGAGTGCGGTAGGGGAGAATGGAATTCCTGGTGTAGCGGTGGAATGCGCAGATATCAGGAGGAACACCGATGGCGAAGGCAGTTCTCTGGGCCGTAACTGACGCTGAGGAGCGAAAGCGTGGGGAGCGAACAGGATTAGATACCCTGGTAGTCCACGCCGTAAACGTTGGGCGCTAGATGTGGGGACCATTCCACGGTTTCCGTGTCGCAGCTAACGCATTAAGCGCCCCGCCTGGGGAGTACGGCCGCAAGGCTAAAACTCAAAGGAATTGACGGGGGCCCGCACAAGCGGCGGAGCATGCGGATTAATTCGATGCAACGCGAAGAACCTTACCAAGGCTTGACATATACGAGAACGGGCCAGAAATGGTCAACTCTTTGGACACTCGTAAACAGGTGGTGCATGGTTGTCGTCAGCTCGTGTCGTGAGATGTTGGGTTAAGTCCCGCAACGAGCGCAACCCTCGTTCTATGTTGCCAGCACGTAATGGTGGGAACTCATAGGAGACTGCCGGGGTCAACTCGGAGGAAGGTGGGGATGACGTCAAATCATCATGCCCCTTATGTCTTGGGCTTCACGCATGCTACAATGGCCGGTACAAAGGGCTGCAATACCGTAAGGTGGAGCGAATCCCAAAAAGCCGGTCTCAGTTCGGATTGAGGTCTGCAACTCGACCTCATGAAGTCGGAGTCGCTAGTAATCGCAGATCAGCAACGCTGCGGTGAATACGTTCCCGGGCCTTGTACACACCGCCCGTCAAGTCATGAAAGTCGGTAACACCCGAAGCCGGTGGCCCAACCCTTGTGGAGGGAGCCGTCGAAGGTGGGATCGGTGATTAGGACTAAGTCGTAACAAGGTAGCCGTACCGGAAGGTGCGGCTGGATCACCTCCTTTCTAAGGAGCAACTGGCACCCTCGGGTGTCCAGGCGCCGGATCTGAGCGAACGTCTCAGCCGGTTAGCTCATGGGTGGAACATTGACATTGGTGCGGAGCCGATCGGCTCGAACTCAGTACATCCTTCGGGATAGGAACGGTTCGGACTGCGAAGCTTCGCACATGCACGCTGTTGGGTCCTGAGGGACCGGACCTCATCGGAAAAGATGAGAACCGAATCCTCTGGACCTTTTCTTGTCGGTCATAACTCGGCCGGCGGAGAAGGTACCGCCCGTACTTTGAGAACTACACAGTGGACGCGAGCATCTTAGATTCGAACCTTCGGGTTCGGATCACAAAGATGATCTGATTTATTAGATCATTGGTCAATCTGCTCATCTTCGGATGAGTCGATCGATTCTAAAACTCATGTGATTTCAAGTTTCTAAGAGCAAACGGTGGATGCCTTGGCATCTGGAGCCGAAGAAGGACGTAGCAATCTGCGATAAGCCTCGGGGAGTTGATAAGCGAACTTTGATCCGAGGATTTCCGAATGGGGAAACCCCGCTGGGCCCTTTGGGTGACCCAGTGACTCCCGCCTGAATATATAGGGCGGGTAGAGGGAACGTGGGGAAGTGAAACATCTCAGTACCCACAGGAAGAGAAAGCAAAAGCGATTCCGTTAGTAGTGGCGAGCGAACCCGGAAGAGGCTAAACCGATCATGTGTGATAGCCGGCAGGCGTTGCATGGTCGGGGTTGCGGGACTTTTCAGCAGCTTCTGCCGAACTGCAAGCGTTACAAAGGATCATAGGCGAATGGTATTGAAAGGCCAGTCATAGAGGGTGCCAACCCCGTAGCCGAAATGGTCCAATGGCGCGAAGAGTATCCCAAGTAGCACGGGGCCCGAGAAATCCCGTGTGAATCTGTCAGGACCACCTGATAAGCCTAAATACTCCCAGATGACCGATAGCGGACAAGTACCGTGAGGGAAAGGTGAAAAGTACCCCGGGAGGGGAGTGAAATAGTACCTGAAACCGTTTGCTTACAAACCGTTGGAGCCTCCTTGTAGGGGTGACAGCGTGCCTTTTGAAGAATGAGCCTGCGAGTTAGCGATATGTGGCGAGGTTAACCCGTGAGGGGTAGCCGTAGCGAAAGCGAGTCTGAATAGGGCGATTCAGTCGCATGTCCTAGACCCGAAGCGAAGTGATCTATCCATGGCCAGGTTGAAGCGACGGTAAGACGTCGTGGAGGACCGAACCCACTTAGGTTGAAAACTGAGGGGATGAGCTGTGGATAGGGGTGAAAGGCCAATCAAACTTCGTGATAGCTGGTTCTCTCCGAAATGCATTTAGGTGCAGCGTTGCGTGTTTCTTGCCGGAGGTAGAGCTACTGGATGGCCGATGGGCCCCAAAAGGTTACTGACGTCAGCCAAACTCCGAATGCCGGTAAGTGAGAGCGCAGCAGTGAGACGGTGGGGGATAAGCTTCATCGTCGAGAGGGAAACAACCCAGACCACCAACTAAGGTCCCTAAGCGCGTGCTAAGTGGGAAAGGATGTGGAGTTGCACAGACAACCAGGAGGTTGGCTTAGAAGCAGCCACCCTTGAAAGAGTGCGTAATAGCTCACTGGTCAAGTGATTCCGCGCCGACAATGTAACGGGGCTCAAGCACGCCACCGAAGTTGTGGCATTGACATTATTGGTAGGCCTTCGTGGTCCAGCCGTGTTGATGGGTAGGAGAGCGTCGTGTGGCGAGTGAAGCGGCGGTGTAAACCAGCCGTGGACGCCACACGAGTGAGAATGCAGGCATGAGTAGCGAAAGACGGGTGAGAAACCCGTCCTCCGAAAGACCAAGGGTTCCAGGGCCAGGCTAATCCGCCCTGGGTAAGTCGGGACCTAAGGCGAGGCCGACAGGCGTAGTCGATGGACAACGGGTTGATATTCCCGTACCGGCGAAGAACCGCCCAAGCTAATCCAGTGGTGCTAAGAGTCCTAATCCTGGACACGGATCCCTTCGGGGTGAAGGTCCGGGCCTAACGCTCGACCCCATGCTGGTGCGGCTAGCGTATTAACAGGTGTGACGCAGGAAGGTAGCCCAGCCGGGCGATGGTTGTCCCGGTGTAAGTGTGTAAGCCGAGGGATAGGCAAATCCGTCTCTCATATAGGCCCAGGCACGATGCGTAGTCTTCATTGACGAAATGGGTGATCCTATGCTGCCAAGAAAAGCATCGACGCGAGGTTCCAGCCGCCCGTACCCCAAACCGACTCAGGTGGTCAGGTAGAGAATACCAAGGAGATCGAGAGAATCGTGGTTAAGGAACTCGGCAAAATGCCCCCGTAACTTCGGGAGAAGGGGGGCCTGAGGCGTGAAGGGATTTACTCCTGGAGCGTTTGAAGGCCGCAGAGACCAGTGGGAAGCGACTGTTTACTAAAAACACAGGTCCGTGCCAAGTCGCAAGACGATGTATACGGACTGACGCCTGCCCGGTGCTGGAAGGTTAAGAGGAAGGGTTAGCTTCGGCGAAGCTCAGAATTTAAGCCCCAGTAAACGGCGGTGGTAACTATAACCATCCTAAGGTAGCGAAATTCCTTGTCGGGTAAGTTCCGACCTGCACGAATGGCGTAACGACTTCCCAGCTGTCTCAACCGCGAACTCGGCGAAATTGCACTACGAGTAAAGATGCTCGTTACGCGCAGCAGGACGGAAAGACCCCGTGACCTTTACTACAGCTTGGTATTGGTGTTCGGTGTGGCTTGTGTAGGATAGGTGGGAGACTTTGAAGCCGGCACGCCAGTGTCGGTGGAGTCAATGTTGAAATACCACTCTGGTCACTCTGGATATCTAACTTAGAACCGTAATCCGGTTCAGGGACAGTGCCTGGTGGGTAGTTTAACTGGGGCGGTTGCCTCCCAAAAAGTAACGGAGGCGCCCAAAGGTTCCCTCAACCTGGTTGGCAATCAGGTGTCGAGTGTAAGTGCACAAGGGAGCTTGACTGTGAGACTGACAAGTCGAGCAGGGACGAAAGTCGGGACTAGTGATCCGGCAGTGGCTTGTGGAAGCGCTGTCGCTCAACGGATAAAAGGTACCTCGGGGATAACAGGCTGATCTTGCCCAAGAGTCCATATCGACGGCATGGTTTGGCACCTCGATGTCGGCTCGTCGCATCCTGGGGCTGGAGTAGGTCCCAAGGGTTGGGCTGTTCGCCCATTAAAGCGGTACGCGAGCTGGGTTTAGAACGTCGTGAGACAGTTCGGTCCCTATCCGCTGCGCGCGTAGGAAATTTGAGAGGATCTGACCCTAGTACGAGAGGACCGGGTTGGACGAACCTCTGGTGTGCCAGTTGTTCTGCCAAGAGCACCGCTGGTTAGCTACGTTCGGGATGGATAACCGCTGAAAGCATCTAAGCGGGAAGCCGGCCTCAAGATGAGATTTCCATGCCTTCGGGCGAGAGGCTCCCAGCTAGACTACTGGGTTGATAGGCCGGATGTGGAAGTGGGGACTAAAGACCCATGGAGCTGACCGGTACTAATAAGCCGATAACTTGATAATCACCACTCTCATAAACGTTGTAAGGCAGCTATGAGGGGCCAAGATTGTTCGCGTCCACTATGTGGTTCTCGATGTACGGTCGAGAACTGGTTCAAGCTAAAGCTTGATCGTTCACTTTGATACATCAATAGTGTTTCGGCGGCCATAGCGAGAGGGAAACGCCCGGTTACATTCCGAACCCGGAAGCTAAGACTCTCTGCGCCGATGGTACTGCAGGGGGGACCCTGTGGGAGAGTAGGACACCGCCGGACTTCTTTGTGAGATGGCCACCCAGTGATGGGTGGCCATTTCGCGTTAACGGGGTCAGTAGCAGTACGAAGCATAGGCTGGGCTCGACCCGCCGACTCGACAGGAGAAGCCGTGAGCGACACACCGGCAGACGAGAACGCCCGGAACGAGCGACCGCGGCGCCAGCAGCCCGACCGATCGAGTCGCGACGGCGCCGGGTACCGACCGGATCGTGGCGGCTCGGGCCAGAGCCGGCGCCCGCGCGAGGACGGCGGGTACCGCTCCTCCCGTGACGGAGATCAGGGCGGTCGCGCACCGCGGAGAGGCGACGGATACCGTCCGTCGCGCAGCGGCGACGGCGACCGTACCCGCGGCGACCGCGCAGACACTGGCCGTCCGCGGACCGGCGGAGACGGGTACCGTCCCAACCGGAACGATGGAGACCACGGCGGTCGACCCCGTGCCGGTGGCGGCGCATCCCGCGACCGTTCGGTATCGGGTGGCGGCACCTGGCGTAACAACCGCGACGGCGGCTCCGGTTCGGACGAGCGTCGTTCGGGCGGCTATCGCTCCGACCGCGGCGGCGCACCTCAGTACCGCGGAGACCGCCCGGAACGCGGTGGATCCGACCGGGACCGCGGACGTTCGCGCGACGACCGTCAGCCCCGTGCGAACGACGGGCGTCCCGCCCGCGAGTGGAAGCCGCGATCGAACGAGGGCCCTGCCCGCGAGTGGAAGCCGCGATCCAACGACGGGCGTCCTGCCCGCGAGTGGAAGCCGCGTGGTGACAACGATGGACGCTCGCGCGAGTGGAGGCCGCGCGGTGACGATCGGCAGTCGCGCGAGTGGAAGCCGCGCGGCGACGGCGGCGACCGGTACCGCGCCGGCGGAGACCGCGGCCGGAGCAACGAGCGGCCGACCCGGTCGGGCGATGGGCCGCGTTCCGGTGGGTTCCGCAACGACCGTCAGGGGCGGCCTCCTCAGAAGGATGGGCTCTGGACCCGCGACGGACGTCCGGCGCGAGGCGATCGGGACGCCCGAGACGAGAGCTGGCGTACGGACGAGGAGGCGCAGCTCGCACGAGAGCTGCAGTCCGTCCGTCCACGCCACGATGACCCGCTCATCCCCGAGGACATTCAGGCCCGGGATCTGCCCGGCGAGGCTCGCGTCGAACTGAAGACGCTCAGCAAGGACAACGCCGACTGGGTCGCCAAGCACCTGGTGATGGCGAGCCGCCTGATCGAGACGGACCCGGAGCTCGCACACCAGCACGCCCTCTCGGCGGCACGTCGAGCCGGGCGGGTCGCCGTGGTCCGCGAGACCCTCGCGATCACCGCGTATGCGATCGGCGATTTCGCCCTCGCGCTGCGTGAGCTGCGCACGTACCGTCGCATCTCCGGATCCAATGACCAGCTGCCGCTGATGGTGGACAGCGAGCGCGGGGTCGGTCGACCTGACCGCGCCCTCGAACTCGGACGCTCCGTCGACCGCGCCACCCTGCCGGCCGACGTGCAGGTGTCGCTCGCGATCGCCATGTCCGGAGCTCGCCTCGACCTCGAACAGCCGGAAGCGGCGTTGGCCGAGTTGGAGATACCGCAACTCGACCCCACCCGGGCGTTCTCGTACAGCGCCGACCTTTTCCACGCCTACGCGGAAGTGCTCGAAGAACTCGGGCGCGACGCCGATGCGGCGCGGTGGCGAGAACTGGCACAGCGCGCTGAAGAGGCCTTCGAGCAGGCAAACGCGACCGACGAACTCGAGACCATCGACGTCATCGAGGAGGAGGTGCTTCTCGACCCCGAGGAATTCTCCGACGAGGCTCCCCTCAGCGAGGACGAGCTCGAGGTGGAAGCGCTCCTCAGCGAGGAAGGCGATGTCGAGCAAGACGATCACACCGACGACGAGGAGGGTGAGCCGACCGATGGCCCTGTTTCGACGGAGCAGTGAGGGCCGGGCGCCGCTCGACGGCGTGGACCTCGTCCTCGCCGATCTGGACGGTGTCGTCTACAAAGGGCCCGACGCCATCCCCCATGCCGTCGAAAGCCTCAACGCCGTTGCTGAAACCACACGAGTCGGTTACATCACGAACAACGCGTCGCGCACAGATGCGTCCGTCGCCGAGCACCTGAATCAGCTCGGCCTGCACGTCGAGCCGAGCGATGTCGTCACGTCCCCGCAGGCGGCCGTGCGACTCCTGGCGCAGCACGTGCCCGCCGGCTCCAGCATCCTGGTGGTCGGTGGAGACGGGCTGGTCGACGAGGTCGTGAAGGGCGGCTTCACGGTGACCCGCTCGGCCGACGAGTCGCCGGCGGCGGTCATCCAGGGCTTCTCGCCCGACGTGGGCTGGGCCGACCTCGCCGAGGCCGCCTTCGCCCTGCAGGGGCGCACCGACGACGAGCGTCCCTGGATCGCGACCAACACCGACTGGACGATCCCGGTCGCCCGAGGCATCGCGCCGGGCAACGGGACCCTGGTGTCAGCCGTCCACACAGCGGTGGGCCGCTTGCCCCTTGTCGCAGGGAAGCCGGAGCGGGCGATCTTCGACGAGGCGGTCGCGCGCTTCCAGGCGCAGAGCCCGCTCTTCATCGGCGATCGGCTCGACACGGACATCCTCGGTGCCAACCGGGCGGGCATCGCCTCCGTCCTCGTCCTCACCGGGATCGACGGCGGAAAGCAGCTGCTCGCTGCTGACGCGGACTCGCGGCCGACGTTCATCGTGCGCGACCTGCGCGGACTCACCGAGCCCTATCCCGAGGTGAAGACGGCGCGGAACGGCGCGGTCAGCGTACGTGACGCAACCGTCACGATCGACGGGAACGACGTCCGCATCGTTTCCGAGGGAAACGACGAGCTCGATCTCCTTCGTGCGGCGTGTGCGGCGATCTGGAACTCGGGCCGAGCCATCTACGGGCTCGAGGTGCCCGAGCGCCTCTACAGCTGACGCCGGATCAGAGTGCGATTCCGCGCTCGAGGAGGCGGTGACACCGTGCGACGCGGTCGAGCCACCATCCGGTGCGCTCGGGGTCGGCCTGCAGCTGGTCCAGTCGCGCGGATGACACGCTCGGACGAATGACCGGGATGCTCCCGTCCACCGGAAGAAGCGGTTCGTCGGCGACGTCCTGCTCGAAGAGGGCGACCGTTCCGAGCCCGCAGTCGAACTCCAGCTCGGGGAGCGCCGCCGCCAGGTGCGCTCCCATGGCGATTCCCACCGAGGTGTCGAGGGCACTGGAGACCACCGCCGGAAGCCCCGCCTCGGCGACGATGCGCTGCGCCGCATCCACCCCGCCCAAGGGTTGCGCCTTCACGATGACGATGTCGGCTGCTCCCGCCCGGGCGACCGCGAGTGGATCGGCGGCCTTCCGCACGCTCTCATCCGCCGCGATCGGAATGCCCATGTAGTGGATGCGACCTCGCAGTTCGGCGAGCTCGTCGACGGTCGCGCACGGCTGCTCCACGTATTCGAGATCGAAGGGCGCGAGGGCATGGATGGCGTGCTCGGCCTCATCGAGGTTCCAGAGCGTGTTGGCGTCGACGCGCACGCGGCCCTCGGGGCCGAGCAACTCGCGGACCACCCGCACCCGCGCGACATCGTCGGCCAGGGTCTGGCCGCGTTCGGCGACCTTGACCTTCGCGGTCCGGGCGCCGGGGAACCGAGCGAGCACAGTCGGCACCTCGTCGGCGGCGACGGCCGGGACCGTGGCGTTCACCGGGATGCGGTCCCGGAGAGGCGTGGGCGTCGCCCTCCAGCCGAAGTCGATCGCCGCCCGCAGCCAGGAGGTCGCTTCCTCGTCGTCGTATTCGACGAACGGCGAGAACTCCGTCCACCCGAATGGGCCCTCGATGAGCACCGCCTCGCGCACCGTGATCCCGCGGAAGCGGGTGGTCATCGGGAGCGAGACCACGCGTGAAGTTGCCAACAGGTCGGCGAGGTCCGGCACCATTCCACAAGTTTTGCACGAGCCGGTCGGCTCGGGACGGCGAACCGTAGGCTGGATCCATGCAAGCGGACGTCTCAGAACTCTTCGACCCGGAGGTATGGCGCGAGGTCACCGGCTTCGATGGCCTCACCGACATCACCTACCATCACGACGTCAGCGGGAGGATCGCACGGGTGGCGTTCGACCGCCCGGAGGTGCGGAACGCCTTCCGCCCGCGCACGGTCGACGAGCTCTACGCGGTGCTGGAAGACGCCCGCACCAATCCCCGGATCGGTGTGGTGCTCCTGACCGGCAATGGACCGAGCCCGAAAGACGGCGGCTGGGCGTTCTGCTCGGGCGGCGACCAGCGGATCCGGGGGCGCGACGGCTACAAATACGCGGAGGGGGAGACGGCGTCCTCCATCGATGCCGCGCGCGGCGGCCGATTGCACATCCTCGAGGTGCAGCGCCTCATCCGCTTCATGCCGAAGGTCGTGATCGCGGTGGTCCCCGGGTGGGCCGCCGGCGGTGGGCACTCGCTGCACGTCGTGTGCGATCTCACGATCGCGAGCGCGGAGCACGGCCGGTTCAAGCAGACGGATGCCGATGTCGGGTCCTTCGACGCGGGATACGGCTCCGCCTACTTCGCACGGCAGGTCGGCCAGAAGTTCGGCCGGGAGGTGTTCTTCCTGGCGCGCGAATACTCGGCGCAACGGGCGTATGAGCGCGGCGCCGTCAACGCGGTCGTTCCGCACGAGGAGCTGGAGTCCGTGGCTGTCGAATGGGCGAACGAGATCCTGACGAAGTCGCCCACCGCCATCCGGATGCTCAAGTACGCCTTCAATGCGGTCGACGACGGGCTGGTGGGGCAGCAGCTGTTCGCGGGGGAGGCGACGCGGCTCGCCTACGGGACGGACGAGGCGGTCGAAGGCCGCGACGCGTTCCTGGAGAAGCGGGAGCCGGACTGGTCGCCGTTCCCCTGGCAGTACTGAGGCAGTGAGATGACCCGAAAGCTCCGCGTCATCGATGCGTCGCGTCCGGAGGAGGTGTTTGTCGCCTTGCGGGAGGCGCTGACCGCCGGGGGTGCGGCGGTCGTTCCTCGCAGTGCTCCCTCCGGCACTCGATCAGTGCCGGAGCCTGGGGCAGCACCGGAGCCGTGGCCGAGTGCGGGAGAGCGCGTCGCGCAGAACGTGGCGCTCGTGATCGAGACGTCCGGATCGACGGGAGTGCCGAAGCGGGTCGCCCTCTCCGCGGATGCCCTGCTGGCGAGCGCGGCTGCGTCCGCGAGTACTCTCGGTGGACAAGGCCAGTGGCTGCTGGCGCTCCCCACGCACTACGTGGCCGGCGCGCAGGTGCTTGTGAGATCGCTCGCCGCCGAGACCGAGCCCATCCTCTACGGCGGAGGGCACTTCGAGGCGGAACGGTTCGCATCCCTCGCCCAGGAACTCGACCATGACCTGCGCTTCACGTCGCTCGTCCCGGTCCAATTGGCGCGGCTCGTGGAAGCGGCGGAAGCGGGTTCCCGCACCGTGGCGGACGCATTGCGGCGGTTCGACGGCATCCTGGTCGGCGGACAGGCGCTCTCGACGCAGTTGCGCGAGCGCGCGGAGGCGATCGGAGCGCGCATCGTGAGCACCTACGGTTCGAGCGAGACAGCGGGCGGGTGCGTGTATGACGGGGTCCCGATCGGGACGGCGGTCGTTCGCACTGTGGACGGACAGCTGGAGATCTCCGGGCCGATGCTCGCGGAGGGGTACCTGGGCGATCCCGATCGGACCGCGGCCGCATTCCACGAGGCGGACGATGCTCGCTGGTACCGGACCGGCGACCTCGGCTCCGTGGATGACGCCGGACGCGTGACGGTGCTGGGTCGAGCGGACAACGTGATCATCTCCGGCGGCGAGAAGGTGCTGCTCGACGCGGTCGAGCGGGCGGTGCGCGAACACCCGGGGCTTCACGAGGCCGTCGTGGTTGCGGCGGAGGATGCACGCTGGGGACAGGTGCCCGTGGTAGTTGTCGAGGTGAGTGGCGAGGCGACATCCTCGGCGACGCTCGAGATGCTGCGCCGTGCTGTCAGAGAGCGTCTGGGGCGTGCGGCCGCGCCGGCCCGGATCGTCGAAGTGGACCGTCTTCCCCGGCTGGACAGCGGCAAGCCGGATCGGGTCGCGCTCGCGCGGCTGGCCGCTGCGCTGGAGGCATAGCCCGTGTCGTTACAATTCGCTCTGTGATGAGTCAGAACAAGCCCCGCATGGAGCGCATGGCGCCGCAGACCTCCCGCGGGCCGCGCGGCGGCCGGAGTCGACGTCCCGGAGCAGCCTCCGCTCCCGCGAAGCCCGCGACGACCGCTGACTGGATCGCCGGCGCGCGCCTCCGCACTCTTCCGCTCGCCATCGCACCGGTCCTGATCGGTGTCGGCGCCGCGAAGGTCGCCGAGGGGCCGGGCGTCTGGCACCCGGTCCGGGCGTTGCTCTGCCTCGCCGTGGCCGTCCTGCTGCAGATCGGCGTCAATTACGCCAACGACTACTCGGACGGCGTCCGGGGAACGGACGAGTTCCGGGTCGGACCGGGGCGCCTCACCGGGTCCGGCAAGGCGACACCGCGCGCTGTGTTGACCGTCGCCCTCACCTTCTTCGGGCTGGCGGCCGTCGCCGGTCTCATCCTGGTGATCCTGACGCAGTACTGGTGGGTCCTGATCGTCGGCGCTGCCGCCATCGCAGCGGCGTGGTTCTACACCGGCGGCAAGCGGCCCTACGGGTACTACGGCCTGGGCGAGGTCTTCGTCTTCGTCTTCTTCGGGCTCGTCGCCACGGCCGGAACGACCTACATGCTCGCCGGCCTCGTCAACCAGGAGGCCTGGTACGGCGGAGTGATCGCCGGTCTCATCGCGTGTGCGGTCCTCATGGTGAACAACATTCGCGACATCGAACCAGACAAGCTGGCGGGCAAGCGGACGCTCGCGGTCCTGCTCGGCCGGGTCGCATCCCGCATCGTGTTCTGCGTGCTGCTGTTGGTGCCCTTCGGCATCCTCGCGGTGCTGGCCGTGTTCTACCCGTTCGCCTGGTACGGGATGTTCGCCCTCCTGGCGGCGCTGCCCGCCTGTGTGATCACACTCTTCAGCCGTACGCCGCGCGAGCTCATCACCGCGCTGCAGTTAACGAGTCTCACGGGTCTGCTGGTGGGGATCGCCCTCGGCGCTGCGTACGCGTTCTGACGCGGGGGCGTCAGTCCCGCTTGCGCTCCCGCGGCTCGGCGGTGGCGTTGTCGACCGTGGCCTCGTCGGCCTCAGCGTTGTCGACCGCCGCGTTGTCGACCGCCGCGTCCTCGACGTCGTCGTCCTCCGACCGCACCGGCTTCTCGCGGTGACGGACCGCATACAGATCGGACGACACCGCGTTGCGCGGACGGCTCAGGAAGATGTACGAGAGGCACAGTCCGATCAGCGCGGCCGCGATGACAGCGAGCCACCAGACGAGGCCCACCAGAAGCAGGATCACGAGCGGCACCGCGAACACCAGAAGGCGCAGCACGGTGTAGGTGATCCAAGAGGGAATCCGCTTCACCCTCCCAGCTTAGAGAGCGTCTCTGAGAGTTACGATTGACCCATGGTTCGCCTCTGGATAGCCCTCGGCGTCGCAGCCGTGGTGTTCTACATCTATTCGGTGGCAGACTGCGCCCTGTTCGACCGTTCTCGTGTGCGTGGCCTTCCGAAGCCCGTGTGGCTGCTCGTCATCATCCTGTTCCCGGTCATCGGCGGGATCCTCTGGTTCCTGATAGGCCGGGGCCGTCGGAAGGCGGACCTCGCGCGTCGCGTGAGCGCACCGGACGACGACCCCGAATTCCTGGGCAAGCTCCGGATGGACCACGACCAGGAGGAGCGCATCCGGCAGCTCGAGAAGGAGCTCGCCGAGCTGGACGACAACGGTCCCGACAACGATCAGACCGGCCGCCGGGATGGGTGACCGCCCGCACGCGGGCGACGTCACCTCGGTCGGCACGAGTCCGGTCGATCCGGGCATGAGCGCCGCCAGCGGCAGCGCGATCACGGGGAATCCGGCGACGGACTTCTCGCTGGCGCTTCTGAGCGCCCTCGTACGAAACGGAGTCCGTGACCTGGTCGTGAGCCCGGGTTCCCGGTCGCAGGCGCTCGCGCTCGCCGCGGCCGAGCTCGAGCGATCCGGCTCCGCGCGGCTGCACGTGCGCATCGACGAGCGCTCCGGCGGCTTCCTCGCCCTGGGGCTGGCCCGCGAGACCGGCGCCCCCGCCGTGGTCGTCACCACGAGCGGCACCGCCACCGCGAACCTGCACCCGGCCGTCCTCGAAGCCCACGAGGCCGGCATCCCGCTGATCATCGTCACAGGTGATCGACCGGAGGAGCTTCGCGGCATCCGCTCGAACCAGACCACGCAGCAGGACGGTCTCTACGCATCCGCCGTCCACTGGTCGGACGATGTGGACGCGCCGACGGGTGAGCCAGGAGAGGCCGATCGCGCGTCCACCCTCGGTGCAGCGGCGGTCCGCGCGGCAGTCGGCGCCGACACCGCGGATCCCGGGCCGGTCCACCTGAACGTCGCGTTCCGCGAACCGCTCTCCGTGGCAGTCCCGCCGCTGCCCGAACCGATCGCTGGCACGCTGCCCGTGACCGCCGGGCCGGACGCGCTCGGACGCGAGGTCGTCTCGGTCGGGGGCGGACCGAAGACCGTCGTCGTCGCGGGCGCCGACGCCGGGCCGATGGCCGAGGAATTCGCCCGCGACGGCGGGTTCCCACTCCTGGCCGAGGTCTCCAGCGGCGCCCACTTCGGACCGAACCTCGTCGTGTCGTACCGGGAGCTGCTGAGCGACGACACGTTCGGCGGTGCCGTCGAGCGGGCGATCGTGTTCGGGCATCCCACGCTCAGCAGGGAAGTGCCGGCGTTGCTCACCCGTGACGACGTGGAGGTCGTCGTCGTCGCTCCCACCGGGGCGCAGGCGTACAACCCCGGGCACCGGGCGCGCATCGTCGGCGGGGTCCGGGCCGCCGAGACGATCGACGTCCGCTCGCCAGAGGTCAGGGGATGGGTCGGCCGGTGGGTGTTCGCCAGCCGGCGCATCGCCGAGCTCGCGGAACGCGAAGCGGACCCCGCCGCGGTCGCACCGGATGTGGAGAAGGCCCGCTCGTTCAATCCGGCCGACGCCCTCGCCTTCGCCTCCGCCGAACTCGCGGCCATCCGCGCTCCGATCACGCGCGCACTGCTCGCGGAGGCGGTCTGGCGCTACACCTGGCCGCACGACCGGCTGGTGCTCGGCGCATCCCGCCTCATCCGGGACGTGGACCGCATCGTGCCGGGCAAGAAGATCGCCGTGCACGCCAACCGCGGGCTCGCCGGCATCGACGGAACCATCGCCACGGCGACGGGGATCGCGCTCGCGAGCCAGACAGCGGCACGCGCGGCCGGCACCCCGAGCGGAGTCACCCGTGTTCTGCTGGGTGACCTGGCGCTGCTGCACGACGTCGGTTCATTGCTCTTTGGCGCGGGGGAGACGCGCCCGCACCTGCAGGTCATCGTGGGCAACGACGGCGGCGGCACGATCTTCGACGGGCTGGAGGTCGCCGCCACCGCCAGCTCCGACGCCTTCGACCGCGTCCTCTACACGCCCCAGGCGGTCGACATCTCGGCGCTCGCGAAAGCCTATGGCTGGCACCACGCCGTCGCCCGCACCAAGGGCGAGCTCGACCAGGCGCTCTCCGCACCGCTGGCCGGCACGAGCATCGTGGAGGTTCCGCTGCCGCGCTGAACGTGCTGAGATTCTCCTCGGACCCACCGACGAAGACAGGAGACAGCCATGGCGCAGGACGGACTGCCCGAACCCATCCAGCGGTTCATCGACACGACCAACGAGGGCGATTCCGCCGCGTTCGTCGACACTTTCACCGACGACGCCTATCTGAACGACTGGGGTCGGGAGTTCCATGGCCACGCCGGGGTGCGGAGCTGGGACAGCACCGACAACATCGGCGTGAAGTCGCACTTCGAGCTCGTCGACGCCCACGAAGGCTCGCCCGGCACCTGGATCGTCACCCTGACGGTGACGGGCGACGGATTCAACGGGACGGGCCCGATGGAGTTCCAGCTGCGCGACGGTCGCATCGCCAGCCTTCGCATCAGCTGATCTCATCCCGTCGATGTGATGCGGAGCGCACAAGCCGCATCCACCCCGGCCGACCGGTGCTTGGAGACATCGCACAACGAATGCGCCGTTGCGGTGGCGGATCACTAACATGATCGCCGTGCACATGATCTTTCGGACGATGCTTCACGCGATCATCTCCCGATTCGGAGCGCGGCTCGGCCACTGGGATGTGGCGCGCACGAAGTTCCGCGTCCTGCCGACGGACCTCGACATCCTGAAGCACATGAACAACGGCGTGTACCTGTCCATCGCCGACATCGGCCGCTTCGACCTGTTGATGCGCAACGGCGTCTGGGCCATCTTCAAGAAGCGCGGCTGGTACCCGGTCGTCGCGTCGGAGACCATCTCCTTCCGCAAGTCGCTGGAGCTGTGGCAGCCGTTCGTCGTCGAGTCGCGCATCCTCGGCTTCGACGAGAAGGCCGTCTACGTCGAGCAGAGGTTCACCGTCGACGGCGAGATCTACACGCAGGCGTTCATCCGCGGGCGCTTCCTCAAGCGCGGCGGCGGCATCGTCACGATCGACGAACTGCTGGAGGCCGTCGGCCCGTCGCCGACCGATGTCACCGTCCCCGAGTGGCTGCGTGCCTGGGGAGCGGATGCGGCCCTCCCGTCGACGCGCGTCGAGGCGCCGAGCATCTGGAGCGAGTGACGCCCGCGGACCGGGCCGCCGGTCAGGCCGGCCCGAACGCGAAGACGCGGTCCGGATCCCACTGACGACGGACGACCTCGAGCCGTTCCGAGATCACCGGCGGCCACACCCTCTCGAACGCAGCACGGTCTGAAAGGTCACCGGCGAAGTTGACGTTGGTGATCGCGGAGACCGTGTCCTGCAACGCCTCGGCGATCGCCTGGGCACGGGCGGGTGCGGCGTCGGCGAAACTCGACGGATCGCCCGCGATCAGGCTGAGCGTGTAGCCGCTGTCCCGGCCGCCGACCGAGCTGCCGTCCTCCGTGTCGCGTGCGGTCGCTCCGCCCAGCTGGCGGATCTCGGTCGCGACGAAGGGCGATCCGGACCCGGGCCCAGCGAGTTCGAGGATCACGTCGGCCGAGTCCTGGTCGAAGGAGTCGAGCATGAGTCCACGGATCCAGGTCGGACCGCCCTCCTCGGGATCGCTGTGGATGCTCGCCACAGCGGTGGTCGGCATCTCGGCCACGAAGTCGAGGGAGACCGGGGCCGCCGCCCGGATGGGAGCGAAGAGCCGCTCGCCCTCGGCCGGATCACCCGGGTAGGCGAAACGGACGCTGAGGAGCGTGCGGCCGCGCAGGAAGGGAGGCGGTCCGTCCACGTCCGGCACGTTGAGGAGCACCACCGAGGTGGTCGCCTCGTCCGGCAGCTCCACGGACCAGTCGACCCAGGCGCGCAACGCCGGCTCGATGGCCCCGCCTTCGAAGAACACGCTGCCGCCGTAGAGCGAGCGCAGCTCCACCAGCTCGAGGGTCATCTCGGTGACGATGGCCAGCCCGCCCTTGCCACCACGGAGCGCCCAGAAGAGGTCTGGATTCGTCTCGCGGTCGGCGGTGACCAGCTCGCCGTCCGCGGTGACGACACGGAACCCGCGCACCCAGTCGCTGGTGAAGCCGTAGCGGCGGGCGAGCGGTCCGACCCCGCCGCCCAGGGTGTAGCCGACCGCACCGACGCTGGTCGACGAGCCGGTGACCGGAGCCAGTCCGTGCTCGGCCGCGGCGACGATGACCGGTGCCCAGCGCAGGCCTGCGCCGATGCGGGCCAGCCGGGACGCGGGGTCGATGGAGAGCCCGTCCAGACCGCGCGTCGAGACGATCATGCCCCCGACGATCGGTGTCTCCGCGCCGTGGCCGGTCGCCTGGACGCGCACCGGGACTCCGGCTTCGCGGGCGAAGCGCACAGCCTCCGCGACGTCGTCCTCGGATTCGACAGCGACCACGATGTACGGATCGTGGCGGATCGCCGGGTTGAAGCAGGCGACCTCCGCCGCGAGGCCCTCGTCACCTCGGACGTAGACGATGCCGGTGATGGCGTCGCGCAGGCGCGCGACAGCGTTCGTGTCGAGTTCGATTCCCATGGGGGAAATGTAGGGGAGGCCACCGACATGAGGGAACCCCATCTTCGTGACGAGTCGGTGTCAGGTGCGTGACGTAGCATTCGAGCATGTCCGCCGTCCTGCCCTCCGCCCCCGCGTCAGCGGCGGGTGCGACGGCGCGCGCCGCGGCATCGGCGCCGGACGCCGAGACGGTGTACCGGCCGACCGGGACGCTCGATCTCTCGGGGACGCTCGCGCCGCTCGGTCGTGGTCCGTACGACCCCACCACGACGTGGGACCTGCGGGGGATGTGGCGCACCTGGCGTACGCCGATGGGCGCGGCGACTCTGCGCATCCATCGGGCGTCCGGCGGCGGCGTCTCGGCCTCCGCGTGGGGGCCGGGAGCGGAATGGGCGATCGATGCCGTTCCGAGCCTGCTCGGCCGGGACGACGACTGGTCGGGGCTCGACGTCGCGCGTCATCCCCTGCTCCGCGACAGCCTGCACCGCAATCCGGGTCTGCGGCTGGCGCGGACCGGCCGGATGCTGGAGGCGCTCATCCCCGCCATCATCGAGCAGCGCGTGACCAGCATCGAGGCCTACCGTTCGTGGTCACGGCTCCTCCGCTGGTACGGCGAGCCTGCGCCCGGCCCCGCTCCGGAGGGGATGCGCGTAACGCCGACACTCGAGCAGTGGCGCGGCATCCCGTCGTGGGAGTGGCACCGCGCAGGTGTCGATCCTCGCCGGGCGCGAGCAGTGCAGGCGGTGCTCGCAGTGGCGCCGTCCCTCGAACGTGCGACCGACAGGGCGTCGACCCTTGTCGAGGCGGAGACGGTGCTGCAGACCATCCCCGGCGTCGGCCTGTGGACGGCGGCGGAGACGCTTCAGCGCTCTCACGGCCACCCCGATCTGGTCAGCGTCGGCGACTACCACCTCGCGCACCAGGTCGGTGAAGCGCTCATCGGCCGACGGGTCGACGACGACGGGATGCTCGAACTGCTCGAGCCCTGGGCCGGTCATCGGCAGCGCGTCGTGCGCCTGATCTTCGCGAGCGGCTTCCGCTTCCAGCGGCGCGGCCCGCGCGTGACGCTGCAGGAGCACCGCTGGCACTGAGCCAGCTGAGGTCAGCCGTTCGTTCCCGCCCGCGCGGCGGTGTGCTCCGACCGCAGGTCGCGGTCGAGTTCGCGGCACAGCGTCCGGTAGTGATCGGTCATGGCGGGGCTGTAGCTGCTCCACTCGGGAAGCGGCTTGTGATCGTGCGCGGCCACCAGACGGTCGAGGTAGTAGTCCCAGCGGGGTCCGGAGTCCGCCTCCTCCACGAGCGACCGCAACCGTCGGCCGAGAGTGACCGTGGTGTGGCCGCTCGCCTCGCGAAGATGCACGAACATCCGGTGGGATGCGCCCGCTCCTCCGACGTCCGCGTGGAGCCGGTGCGGCGCCGAGCACTCCATCACGGACACGTCCTGCCACTCGGCGTCGTCGCCGTCGGCGGTCAGACGGAACTTGACCGCCCCGGTCGACCCGGTGCCTTTGTATTCGCCCAGCCATTCCGCGAGCCGTGGCGAGCGGCTGAAGAAGGTCCACACCTCCTCGATGGGCGCTTTGAACATCCGGTCGAGGACGAGGTAGACCCCGTCGTCCTTGCGGACCAGTCTTCCTGTCGGCTGCGGCATCATGATGACCTCCGTCGGCTCAGCCTCTGGTGATCCACACACTAGTCACGCTCGCCCGGAATCGGCAGAGGGCGGCTTGCGAGTGCTCTCAGCCTTCGAGCACGGCCATCGCCGCGTTGTGTCCGCCGAGTCCGCTGACCGCGCCACCGCGCCGCGCGCCGGACCCGCACATCAGGATGCGCGGATGCCGTGTCGAGACGCCCCAGCGCTCGGCCGGGGTGTCGAGGGCGTCGTCGTCCTCGGCGAACGGCCAGGAGAGGGGCCCGTGGAAGATGTTGCCGCCCGGCATGTTGAGCGCCTGCTCGAGGTCTCGTGTGGTCTTCGTCTCGACGCACAGGTTGCCGTCCGCGTCGGTCAGCAGGAGGTCTTCGATCGGCTCGGCCAGGACCGAGTTGAGGGAGGCGAGCACCGCATCCTGAAGCCGCTGACGGGTGGCGTCGTTGTTCTCGTCCGTGAGCCAACGGTCGGGCGTGTGCAGCCCGAACACCGTGATGGTCTGGGCGCCGGTCTCGGCGAGCTCCGGGTCGAGGATGCTCGGGTCGGCCAGGGTGTGGCAGTAGATCTCGCAGGGGAGGAGGTCGGGCATCACTCCGCGGGTCATGCCCGAGTAGGCCTCCTCGAGCTGTGTGTAGGTCTCGTTGATGTGGAAGGTCCCGCCGAACGCCGCCTTCGGGTCGATCGCCTCGTCGCGCAGTCGCGGGAGGCGCTTCAGGAGCAGGTTGACCTTCACCTGGGCGCCCTCGGCCTTCGGAGCGGCCGGCTCTGCGGTCTCGCCCAGCAGCCGGTCGAGGACGCCGGGGGCGACGTTGGCGAGCACGTGGCGCCCGACCACCCGTCGTTCGTGGCCGTTGCGCCGGTACTCGACGGTCCCGTCCGGGTCGATCCTCGTCACCTCTGCGCCGGTCACGATGCGGGCGCCGGCCTCACGCGCGACACGGGCCAGCTCGCCGGTGACGGCGCCCATCCCGCCGACCGGGACATCCCACTCGCCCGTCCCCTGGCCGATGACGTGATAGAGGAAGCACCGGTTCTGCGCGAGTCCCGGATCACCGAGGCTGGCGAAGGTGCCGATGAGGGCGTCCGTCGCGACGACCCCGCGGACCAGATCGCTCTGGAGGCGCGACTCGATGAACTCGCCGATCGGACGCTCGATCATGGCCTGCCACAGCTCGTCGTCGCCGACCAGCGCCCGCGCCTCCGTTCGCGTCAGGAGGGGCTCTGTCACGGTCGGCCAGAGTGCGCGGGCCAGCTCGCCGGTGCTCTCGTAGACGCCGTCGAAGGTGTCCGCGTCGTCGGCCGCGCCGATCCGGGCGAAGGATGCCGCGGTCGCCGTCGCGTCCGTGTTGTCGATCAGCAGTCCCGCGCCGTCGGGGTCGCCGGGAACCGGCGTGTACGACGAGTAGCGGCGGCGGGCCAGGCGGATGTGGAGGCCGAGGTCGTCGATGATGCGCTGCGGCAGCAGGCTGACCAGATAGGAGTAGCGCGAGAGGCGCGCTTCGACGCCCGCGAACGCCTGCGCGCTGACCGCGGCGCCGCCCACCTCGTCCAGTCGCTCGAGCAGGATGACGGACTTGCCGGCGCGCGCGAGGTACGCCGCGGCAGTGAGGCCGTTGTGCCCGCCTCCGACGATCACGATGTCGTGCGTCGCGGCGGTGGACGAGAGGGAGCGGTCGGTCATGGAATCGACTCTAGCCGCGGTGGATAACCGTCAGTTCTCTACATCTTCAGGTCGCTTCCGGGGCCGCCCAGCGCCGGGTAATAGTGTCGTCATCATGGTCGACACAACGGATGGCGCCGAGGCGCGCCCGGCGACGATCGCTCACGAGGCGGTCGAGCTGGTGCAGCGCTGGCTCGCCGAGAGCGCGCGTGGGGACGACGGCTCCGCGCCCCGCCAGGATCCCGCCGCCGAGAGACTCGCGGGGGTGCTCAGCGACCCGCACGGTCTCGACTTCGCCGTGGGCTTCGTCGACGGCGTGGCTCGACCGCAAGACCTGTTCGTCGCCGGGTACAACCTGCAGCGGGTGGCCAAGCGAATCCCCGCTTTCCTGCCGTGGTACATGCGGTTCGCGATCTGGCTGGGCGGCGTGTTCGGTCCGGTCCTTCCCTGGGTGGTGATCCCGATCGCCCGCCGCGTGCTGCGGCGGATGGTGGGGCACCTCGTGGTCGATGCGACACCAGAGAAGCTGGGGCCGGCGATCGCGCGGCTCCGGTCGCCCGACGACCCCGACGGTCATGGAGCACGGCTCAACCTGAACCTGCTCGGGGAGGCGGTGCTCGGCGAGAAGGAGGCGCTTCGGCGGCTTGAGGGGACCCGGACCCTCCTCGCCCGGGACGACGTGGACTACGTCTCCATCAAGGTGTCCTCGATCGCGTCGCAGCTGTCGATGTGGGCGTTCGACGAGACGGTCGAGCGCGTGGTGGAACGGCTCAGCCCTCTGTACGAGTTCGCCGCGGCGTCGCCGACCCCGAAGTTCATCAACCTCGATATGGAGGAGTACCGCGACCTCGATCTGACGATGGCGGTCTTCACCAGCATCCTCAGCAAGCCGCAGCTGCTCGGGCTCGAGGCGGGCATCGTGCTGCAGGCGTACCTGCCGGACGCTCTGGACGCGCTGCAGACGCTGACCGAGTGGTCGACCCAGCGGCGCGCGCAGGGTGGAGCGCCGATCAAGATCCGGGTCGTCAAGGGAGCGAACCTCGCGATGGAGCGCGTGGACGCAACGATCCACGGTTGGCCGCTCGCCACGTACGGCACGAAGCAGTCGACCGACGCGAACTACAAGCGGGTGCTCGACTGGGCTCTGACTCCGGAACACACGGATGCCGTCAAGATCGGCATCGCGGGGCACAACCTCTTCGACATCGCGTACGCCTGGCTGCTCGCACAGAAGCGGGGAGTCACCGCCCGGATCGACTTCGAGATGCTGCTCGGAATGGCGACCGCCCAGGCGGAGGCGGTCAAACGCACGGTGGGTGAGCTCCTGCTGTACACCCCGGTCGTCGACCCCCGAGAGTTCGACGTGGCGATCTCGTACCTGATCCGCCGTCTGGAAGAGAACGCCAGTACCGAGAACTTCATGTCGGCCGTGTTCCAGCTCGGCTCCGACCCGGAGCTGTTCGAGCGTGAGAAGCAGCGCTTCCTCGCGTCCGTCGCCGAGTTCGAGAGTGACTCCGGGCCGCGCGGTACTGCGCCGGTCCCGAACCGGCAGCAGGATCGCGCGCGAGAGTGGGAAGAAGCGTCGGCGCCGTCCTTCACGCGTCCTCCGGCCCCGCCCGCCCCTGCCGTGCCCGCGACGCCCGAAGAGCAGGGGCTCACGAGCGTGGTGCTGGGACTGACCCGAGGGTCGGGCGGCATCGAGCTGACTCCGCCGGACGAGGCTGCGGCGCCCGGCACTGCCGCCGCGGTGGTCCCGTCGGCTGAGGCCGACGACTTCCGGAATGCGCCGGACACCGACCCGTCCCGCGCGACGAACCGCGCGTGGGGCAAGCGTATCCTCGCCCGCTCCGCCACCTCGTCTCTCGGCGCGGAGACCATCGCCGGTGCGGCCGTCCGGGACGCGGGACGTCTCGACGTCATCCTCGGAATGGTCGCCGAGGCCGGTCGGGAGTGGGGTGCGCGTTCCGGCCACGACCGCGCAGCGATCCTCGACCGCGCCGGGCATGCTCTCGAGGCCAACCGAGATCGCCTGATCGAGGTGATGGCGGCCGAGACCGGCAAGACCATCGCGGAAGCGGACCCGGAGGTCAGCGAAGCGGCCGACTTCGCCCACTACTACGCCACCCGCGCCCGGGAGCTGGACGCGGTACAGGGCGCGCAGTTCGTCCCGAGTGCCCTGACCGTTGTGGCTCCGCCGTGGAACTTCCCCGTCGCCATCCCCGCCGGGTCGGTGCTGGCCGCGCTCGCCGCTGGGAGCGGTGTGATCATCAAGCCGGCTCCCCAGGCCCGGCGGTCCGCTGCAGTGATGGTGGAGGCGCTCTGGGAGTCCGGCATCCCTCGGCACCTGCTCGCCTTGGTCGACGTCGCCGAGAACGAGCTCGGCCAGCAGCTGATCGCCGACCGCCGGGTCGACCGGGTCATCCTCACCGGTTCGTACGAGACGGCGAAGCTGTTCCGGTCCTGGCGTCCGGATCTGCCGCTCCTCGCCGAGACCAGCGGCAAGAACGCCATCATCGTGACTCCGAGCGCCGACTACGACCTCGCTGTCTCCGACATCGTCAAGAGCGCCTTCGGCCATGCCGGTCAGAAGTGCTCCGCCGCGAGCCTCGTCATCCTGGTCGGCTCGGTCGCCAAGTCCGAACGCTTCCGCAACCAGCTCGTGGATGCGGTGGTCAGCCTGCGGGTCGGCTACCCGCAGGATGCGGTCAGCCAGATGGGTCCGCTCATCGAGCCGGCGTCGGGCAAGCTGCTCCACGCGCTCACGACTCTGGGCGCCGAGGAGGAGTGGCTCGTCGAACCGCGCCGCCTCGACGACACCGGGCGGCTCTGGACCCCCGGGGTGCGTACCGGCGTCCAGCCCGGCTCGTACTTCCACCTGACGGAGTTCTTCGGGCCGGTACTGGGCATTATGACGGCGCGTGACCTGGACGAGGCGATCCGCTATCAGAACGCCGTCGAGTACGGGCTCACCGCCGGGCTGCACTCTCTCGACCGGGACGAGCTCGTTCACTGGCTCGACACTGTCGAGGCAGGCAACCTGTACGTGAACCGCGGAATCACCGGTGCCATCGTGCGCCGACAGCCGTTCGGTGGATGGAAGCGGTCCTCCGTCGGAGCCGGAACCAAGGCCGGAGGACCCAACTATCTGCTCGGGCTCGGGAGCTGGATCCCCGAGGCCGGGCACTCGAGCTCGAGCCTGCACCTCCGGGGTTTGGAGACCCGGGTCTCCGACCTCATCGAGTCCGGGCAGTCGTCGATGGACTATCCGTCGTTCGACCTCGTCCGGCGGTCCGCCCTGAGTGACGCCATCGCCGTCGCGACCGAATACCACCGGGTGAAGGACGTCTCGGGGCTCGGCGTCGAACGCAACCTCTTCCGGTACCGGCCGGTGCCCGTGGCCATCCGGCTCTCCGAGGGCAGCTCGCTGCCCGAACTGCTCCGCGTGATGGCGGCCGGGACGGTGGCACGCTCGCCGTTCTCGGTCAGCACTCCGGTGAAGCTGCCGCGGGGGATGCACGCGCTTCTGCGCGAGCGGGAGATCGAGGTCGTGGTCGAGTCCGACGCGCACTGGCTGTCCCGAATCCGGGCGCACCGCGTCCCGGCCCATCGCATCCGGCTCATCGGTGGGGATCCGGTCGCGCTCGCGACGGCTCTGGGCGGCAGCCCCGACGTCGCGGTCTACAGCGGACCGGTCACGCCGTCCGGGAGGGTCGAGGTGCTCACGTTCCTCCACGAGCAGGCCATCTCGATCACGAACCACCGCTTCGGCAACCCGACGCACCTGTCGGACGACATCCTCTGAGCCTATTCCGACCCATCCCGACCGCACCCCGAGTGGAAGGTAACGCGTACTGTGACCGACATGACCCCTTCGATCCCCTCCCTGCCTCTCGCCGGTGGCGGCAGCATCCCACAACTCGGTCTGGGCACGTGGCCGCTGGACGACGCCGAGGTCGAAAAGGCGATCGTCACCGCCGCCGAGATCGGCTACCGGCACGTCGACACGGCGGTCAAGTACGCCAACGAGGTCGGCGTCGGGCGGGGGCTCGCACGGAGCGGCCTCGCTCGCGAGGACTGGTTCGTCACGACCAAGCTGGACGGCACCTATCAGGGCGATGACCGCGCCGTGGCCGGCCTCGACGACAGCCTGGCACGTCTCGGGCTCGACTACGTCGACCTGCTGCTCATTCACTGGCCGCTGCCGCAACGTGACCAGTACGTCTCCACGTGGCAGACCTTCATCCGCCTGCGCGACGCCGGCAAGGCGCGCGCCATCGGCGTCTCGAACTTCAAGCCGGCACACATCGACCGCCTGATCGCCGAGACGGGCGTTACGCCGGCGGTCAACCAGATCCAGCTCAGCCCCGCCATCCCGCGCCGCGAACAGCGCGCCTACGACAGTGAGCACGGCATCGTCACCGAATCGTGGAGCCCGATCGGCGGAACGGGCGACCTTCTCGCCGAGCCGGTGCTCGTCCGGCTCGCCGAGAAGCACGGCCGGACCCCCGGCCAGATCGTGCTCCGCTGGCATGTGCAGAACGGGCTCGTCGCCATCCCGAAGTCGCGCAACCCAGAGCGCATGGCCGAGAACCTGTCGGTGTTCGACTTCGAGCTCGATGCGGACGACCTGAGCGCGCTCGACACCCTCGACGAAGGCCCCGACGCGGGCGTGGACTCGGACCGGTCCGGCCACTGACGGTCCGCCCGCTGACGGTTGAGCCCCTGACGATCAGTCGCGGCGCAGGGGCAGGATCACCGTCACCGTGAGCCCGTTGGGCTCGGCGTTCGCGAGCCGGACGCGTCCGCCGGCTGCATCCGCCAACGCGCCAACGATCGCGAGCCCCAGCCCGCCACCCGACTGACCCGTACGGGACCCGTCGGCGCGTGTGAAGCGGTCCAGGGCGACGGGGATGAACTCCTCCGGCATTCCCGGGCCGGAATCCCGGACCGTCAGCACCACCGACTCGCTGCCATCCGTGCCGTCCGCGAGCGACAGCGCGGCAACGACGGTCGCCTCAGGGCGGTCTTCGCCACAGGATCGGATGGCGATGATCGCGTTCGCCAGCAGGTTGTCGAGGATGCGCCCGAAATCGGTGGGGGACAGGGCGACCCGTGCTTCCGGATCGGGTCGCTGTCGGGGGTCGTACTCGAAGTCGACCGAGATGCCGGCGGCCTCGTCGTCGCTGCTCACCAGCAGGCGCGCCCGGTCGATCGCGTCCGTCAGCTCATCCACCAAGGTCCGCCAGTCGATCCGACCGCTCGACGGGCCGGCCTCGATCCGCGACAGCTCCAGCAGGTTGTTCGCGAGGGCCGCCAGGCGAATCGCCGTCGCGTGCGATGCCCGGATGTCGGTCAGCAGGGCGTTCGGATCCCCCGCATCCAGCTCGGCCAGCTCCAGCTGCCCGCGTAGCACGGCCAGCGGCGTGCGCAGCTCATGGCTGGCGTCGGACACCATCTGACGCTCTCGTTCCGCCGACGCACGGAGGCGCAGGATCAGATCGTTGAGCGTCGTCGCGAGCTCCGACAACTCGTCCTGGGCCGGCCCGACCGTCAACAGGGCCGCCTCCTGCGGGGTCGAGCCGGCGATGCGATCCGCCTGCTCCCGCATCCGGCTCACCGGCCGCAGCGCCGCTCGCGCGAGCAGCCACGACGCCGCGCCGAACGCGAGGATCAGCACACCGGCGCCCGCGAGCAGGGCTGCCGTCAGCCGGTCGAGGATGAGCGCGGTCGTCTCGTCGTTCCGCGCGGCGACGACGTGCATCACGCCGTCCGACGTGGTGACGCTGCGCGAGAGGACGAGATAGTGGTCGTCGCCCACCTGCACCTCGCGCGGCTCACGGCCCTGATCGATGAGACGCCCGATGCGGTCCTCGAGCCCCTGCGGCATGGTCGACGCGAGGATGGTGCCGTCCTCGGCGACGATCGCGAGCTCCTGGCCGCCGCCCGGCAGGTCGAACGGACCCGTCGGCTTCGACGGCAGCGACTCCACTGGCGCTGCGACGTCATTGCTCAGGAGAGTGACGGTCGCGTTGTGGAGGATGGACGACACCCCGACACGGATGATGAAGACGGCGACCAGACCGAACAGCGCCGCGACGATCAGACTGCCGATCGTGATGCGCGCCGTGATCGAGAGGCGCCGCAGCCGATTCACGAGGTGGATGCGGTGTCGTGGCTACTCGGGACGTGGTCGCCGCCCGGCGTCGTGCGCTTGGTGTCGACCGCATTGCGGGCATCGAGACGGTAGCCGCGGCCCCGCTCGGTGACGATGTTCAGTCCGGCGCCCGCCGCATCCAGCTTCTTCCGGAGGTACGAGACGTACTGGTCGATGACGTTGGTGCCGATGTTCTCGGTGGTGCCCCACACCGACTCGAGGATGTCGGAACGCGACAGCGTCTTGTCCGGGTTGGTGGCGAAGAGGCGCAAGAGGGTGAACTCCCGGCGGCTCAACGGCATCTCGTGCCCGGCGACCAGTGCCTGGTGCTCGTGCGAGTCGATCGTCAAGCGCCCGACGCTCACCTGAGGCCGCATCCCCGTGGGCTCGCGGCGCAGCAGGGCTCGGACCCGGGCCGCGAGCTCGGCGAACGCGAACGGCTTCGTCAGGTAGTCGTCGGCTCCCGAGTCGAGTCCGTGGACGCGGTCCTCGATCGCGTCGCGCGCCGTCAGCAGCAGGATGGGCATCGGGTTCGACGCCTCACGGATGTGACGGCACAGCTCGAAGCCGCTCATGCCGGGCAGCATCACGTCGATCGCCGCAGCGGAGAACGTGTCGCTGCGCAGGGCGATGAGCGCGTCGACGCCATTGGTGACCAGGGTGACGTCGTAGCCCTCGGCCGCCAGACCGCGCTGGACGAGGCCTCCCATGTCGGGATCGTCTTCGACAACGAGCAGTTTCATGCGCCCATCGTGCCACTGTTCCCCGTGCCGGTGCTCGGATCGTGCCCTCGCGCCGGGTCGGCGCGCTGAACGTTCTCGCAGGAGACGGTCAGCCGCGCACGACGACCGACTTCATGCTGTCGAGCACCATGCGCCAGTTGCCGCTCGATCGCTCGGCTTCTGCGTCGTCGGCGCAGCCGTCCTGCGTGATCGTCACGACAGTGCCGTCGCCGTCGTCGGCGAGAAGGTACGAGACGGTCTGATAGCTCTCGGGGATGTCCGGCTTTCCGCTCAGCGGACTGTAATAGCTGGTGACGAGGCGCTCGCCGGGGACGATCTCCAGGATGGTGCCCTTGTCCTCGTAGGGCTTGCCTTCCCACTCGCCCCGATAGACGATCGGACTGCCCGTCTTCCAATCGGTCGAGACGCGGCTGCCGAAGAGGTAGCGGGCGATCGTGTCCGGGTCGGTCAGGGCCGTCCAGAGGCGGTCACGGGACGCGTCGATGCGGATGTCTGCGCGTGCTGTCGTACTCATGCCGCCAGTCTCATCCCTTCGGGCGGCCGGGTCTTGAAGTTTCGCGACGCTCAGGCGTTGCCGCGGTTGATCAGGCGCGACAGCACGATGGCGCTGCGCGTGTGATCGACGTTCGGGGCGAGCCGTACCTTCTCGAGCGCGGCCTCCAGGCTCGGGATGTCGCGCGAGCGGATGTGGACGATGGCGTCGGCGCTTCCGGTCACCGTGCCCGCGTCGACGACTTCGGGCACGGCGGAGAGGATGCGCAGCAACTCCTCCGGCGACACGGTGCCCCGGCAGAACAGTTCGACGTAGGCCTCCGTGCTCATCCCGTCGATCGCGGGATCGACCTGGATGGTGAACCCGCGGATCACGCCATCGGCCACCAGGCGGTCCACGCGGCGCTTCACGGCTGAGGCCGAGAGCCCGACGACGGAACCGATGTCGCCGTATCCCGCCCGGGCGTTCTGACGGAGCAGGTCGAGGATGCTGCGATCGAGATTGTCCACGGGCCGAGCATATGGTGAATCGTTGCGTGAAAGCCAGGGAAGTGACCGTTTTGTGCGTCCGTTTGCACAATGGTGGCGCCGCGGAAGTTATCCACCGGTCCTCGAACGGGCGTTCACCCGGGCGATCGGCGGTGGGAGCATGGTCGCCATGAGCAGAACGGACACCGCACCAGCGCGACGCGACGACGACAGCAGCCACGGCTTCTTCGGTCAGCCGCGCGCGCTCGCCAACATCTTCGGCGTCGAGATGTGGGAGCGGTTCTCCTTCTACGGCATGCAGGGCATCCTGCTCATCTACCTGTACTACTCAGCCGAACGCGGCGGCCTCGGCATCGACGAGGCGACGGCCACCGGTGTGGTCGGCGCCTATGGCGGCGCCGTCTACCTCTCCACGATCCTCGGCGCCTGGCTCGCCGACCGGCTGTTCGGGTCGGAACGGGTGCTGTTCTGGAGCGCCGTCGTCATCATGGCCGGCCACATCTCGCTCGCCGTCATTCCCGGTGTTGCCGGCGTGCTCGTGGGCCTTCTGTTCGTCGCCCTGGGAAGCGGTGGCCTGAAGGCGAACGCCACCCGGATCGTCGGGACGCTGTACTCGGAGAAGGACCCGCGGCGCGATGCCGGATTCTCGCTCTTCTATCTCGGCATCAACCTGGGCGCCTTCTTCGGGCCCCTCCTCACCGGACTGCTGCAGTCGACGCTCGGCTTCCACTGGGGCTTCGCGCTCGCCGCGGTCGGCATGGCGATCGGGCTCATCCAGTACTCGCTCGGCCGGAAGCGGCTCCCCGACCAGGCGCGGCAGGTGCCGCATCCTCTCGAGCGCTCGCGGTACCCGCTGATGATCGGCATCGGGGTTGCGGGTCTCGTCGTGATCGTCGTTCTGGTACTCACCGGGCTCATCAACGCATCCAATCTCGCGCTGTGGGTGATCGCCGTGACCATCGTGGCTGCGATCGCCTACTTCGCGGTCATCCTGACGTCGAAGCTCCTGAACGCCGACGAGCGCAGCCGGCTCTTCG
Source organism: Leifsonia sp. 466MF (assembly GCF_900100265.1). NCBI lineage: Bacteria > Bacillati > Actinomycetota > Actinomycetes > Micrococcales > Microbacteriaceae > Leifsonia > Leifsonia sp. 466MF. The sequence goes on along the minus strand of NZ_LT629696.1, from coordinate 3,572,033 downwards.
CTTTCATCCCGCTGTTCATCACCAATGCGGCGTTCTGGACGCTCTACCAGCAGCAGTTCACGGTGGTCACCATCTACTCCGACAAGCGCCTGGACCGGAATCTCTTCGGCTGGGAGTTCCCGGTCTCGTGGGTGCAGTCCATCAACCCGATCTTCATCATCGTGCTCTCGGGCGTCTTCGCGGCGATCTGGACGAAGTGGGGGGAGAAGCAGCCGTCGACGCCGATCAAGTTCGCCGCGGGGACGGTCCTCATGGGCCTCGCCTTCTTCCTGTTCCTGTTCTGGGCGGGTGGAGGAGAGCACAGCACGCCGCTGCTGGCCATGATCGGCATCCTCTTCGTCTTCACGGTCGCGGAGCTGCTGATCTCGCCTCCCGGGTTGTCCGTGACGACCAAGCTGGCACCACGCTCGTTCCAGGCGCAGATGGTTGCGCTGTACTTCCTGTCCGTGGCCCTCGGGACGGCGATGGCGGGCCAGCTCGGCAAGCTCTTCACGACGGTGCCGGAAGGGATCTACTTCAGCATCATCGGCGGCATCGCGATCGCGATCGGGGTGCTCCTTGCCCTGCTCAGTCCGTGGGTGCTTCGGCTGATGCGCGGGGTGCGATGAGTCGGCGCGCGGCTGCTGGAATACTGGGTCGATGGCAGAGATTCTCGCGGTGTGCCGCGTCGAACAGCTCCTTCACGACAGCGGGACGATCGGTGTCACGGCCATCGACAAGCGGCCGGTGGACAAGCGGCTGCGGGTGAGACCGCTCGGGCTGCACGGCGACGTCCAGGCCGACCGGAAGCACCACGGTGGAGCGGCGAAGGCGCTGTACGCCTACGCCGACGAGGACGCAGAGGAGTGGGCCTCGGAGCTCGGCCGCGACATCCCGCCCGGCCTGTTCGGCGAGAACCTCCGCACGGCGGGCTTCGACGTGAACGCAGCCGAGATCGGGGAGCGCTGGCGGATCGGCGACGAACTCGTGGTCGAAGTCACCTGCCCGCGGGAGCCGTGCGCTGTGTTCCAGCGGCGCATGCGGGAGCCGCAGTGGGTCAAGCGCTTCACGGAGAGAGGCCGCCCCGGGACGTACCTCTCCGTCGTGAAGTCGGGCAGCGTCGGGGCGGGCGACCGCGTCGAGGTGCTCTCCCGCCCCGGCCACGGGGTGACGATCGCCTCGTGGTTCACGGCAGCCGACGGCGCCCAGGCAGACGCTCTAGAGGCAGCGGAGGCGGACGGATCGATCACCCTGGTGCACGAGATACGGGAGGGCATCGACAGGCTGCGCTCGAGACGTTTACTTGTTCTTGACAAGTGAACTTGCAAAGAGCAAGCTAGTGCCACACCGACGACCGGAGGACACCATGACCACGAACATCTTCGTCAACTTCCCGACGAACGACCTCGAGCGCGCTAAGACCTTCTACGAGGCTCTCGGGTACACGATCAACCCCATGTTCACCGACGACAACGCGGCCTGCGTCGTCCTCAGCGACACCATCTACTTCATGGTGCAGACGCGCGAGTTCCTCGCCACCTTCACCGACAAGCAGATCATCGACCCGGCCACCCAGACCGGTGCGACCATCGCCCTCAGCCAGGACTCCCGCGAGGACGTCGACGCGATCGTCGCGCGCGGGCTCGAGGCCGGCGGCACGGAGCCGCGGCCGGCACAGGACTACGGGTTCATGTACTCGCGCGACCTGGAGGACCCGGACGGCAACAACCTGTCCTACCTCTACATGGCACCCGAGGCCGTCGAGAAGGGCCCGGAGGCGTACATGGCCGAGCACGGCGCCGAAGCTCCGGCGCAGGCCTGACACGGCATCCCGGATGGCGGCACGGGCACCCCGCGGCTTCGGCCAGGCCGGAGGAGTGGCGCGCGCGGTGGAGCGGGTCGGCGAACGGTGGGCGCTGCTCGTCGTCCGCGACCTGCTCGCCGGCGCGCGCCGCTACAGCGACCTCAAGGCCGGCCTGCCGCGGATCCCGACCAACATCCTCAGCGATCGGCTCAAAGAACTGCAGCAGGCGGGCATCATCCGCCGCGTCCCGACCGTTCGCGGCGGGTACGAACTGACACCGCTCGGCCGCCAGCTCGAGCCGGTCATCCTCGCGCTCGAACGCTGGGGCTGGGCCGCACCCGGTGAACCGGCGGAGGGTGAGGTGCTGACCGCCGATGCGCTGGCCGTGACGTTGCGGGCGGCGTTCCGCGGCGAGGTCGCGGCCGGGTTCCCGCCGACCGAGTACGTCATCCACACGGGGGAGACGTCCGTGAGCGCCGTCGTAGACGCAGGCACCCTCGACGTGATGGACGTCGGCCCCGACGCGCTCCCGCAGCCGCAGCGCCGGGTCGCGATCCCGCCGCCGGCGGACGTGCTCGAGTTCCGCGTCGAGCGCGAGCGCCTGGGCGAACTCCTCAGCGGGGACCCTCCACCGCTCGATGTCGAGACCGGCGACCGCGGCCTCGTGGACCGTTTCCGCCGGACCTTCCGCTTCGACGCCGCGCCCGGCGAAGACGTGACCGCGGAGGCCTCGGTCGCCTGACGCATCCCGGACCGGTATCGACGTCGCGTATCAGCGGCCCAGGATTCAGCAGTACGATCGCATAATGGAATTGCGGCAGCTCGAGCACTTCGTCACCGTGGCCGAAGAACGGCACTTCACCCGCGCGGCGGAGCTGCTGCGCATATCGCAGTCGGGGTTGTCCGCGTCCATCCGCTCGCTCGAGCAGGAGTTGGGCACCTCACTGTTCATCCGCAGCACCCGGCGAGTGGAGCTGACCGCTGCCGGTCAGGCGCTCCTGGCCGACTCGGTGCGCACCCTCGCGAGTGCCGCCGCGGCGCGCGATGCGGTCGCCGCCGTCCGGGGGCTCCTGCGCGGACGCCTGACCATCGGCGCGGAGCCGTGTCTCGGCTCGGTCGACCTTCCCGCCGAGCTCGCGGCGTTCCGGACCGCGAATCCCGGCGTCGAGGTGCGCCTGCGCTACTCGGGATCCGAGGAACTGGTGGATGACGTGGCCGGAGGCCGCGCCGACGTCGCGCTGGTCGTCGACACCGGCCACACCCCGGCCGGCGTGCACCTGCGGCCGCTGAGCACGCAGCAGATGCTGGTGCTCTGCCACCCGGACCACCCTTTCGCCGCGGAGCAGAGCATCCCGCTCGACGCGCTGCGCGGGGAACCTCTGGTCGGCTTCCAGGAGGGCTGGGGCGCGCAGGCGCTGAGCCGGCGGGCGTTCGCCGCCTCCGGGTTCGACTATCGGGCGGCGATGGAGGTCAACGACGTGCATCCGCTGCTCGACCTCGTGGGGTACAACCTCGGCGTCGCGGTGGTTCCGGAGAGCTTCGCCCGCAAGCGTCCTGACGCCCTGCGGGCTGTCCGCCTGCAGGACGCTCCCGTCTGGACCGTCGCCGTGGCGGTCGCCGAGCAGCCGAGCCCCGCGGCCTCCGCGTTCCTCACGCAGCTCGACCCGGTCGCCCTGACCCCGGCTCCCGCCACCGCGGCCGCCGGCTCCTGAGTTTTTCCGCCAGAAACGGCGTTCGGGGGCGAAAAACTCAGGAGCCGATGGTGTGGGAGCCGATGGTGTGGGAGCCGAGGGCGTGGATGCCGCGGGTCAGGCGGCGTTGAGGCTGGAGAGCTCCTCGGGTGTCAGCTCGACGTCGACGGCCGTGACGGAGTCGCGGATCGTCTCCGGACGCGACGAGCCCGGGATGGGGATGACGTGCGGGCTCTGCGCCAGGTGCCACGCGAGCGCGACCACCTGCGGGCTGATGCCGCGGGCGTCCGCCACGTCCTTGAACGGCTCGAACCGGCTGCCGAGGTCGCCGGCCGAGGTGATTCCGCCGAGCGGGCTCCACGGCAGGAAGGCGATGCCGAGCTCGTCGGCGAGGCGGAGCTCCGGCTCGCTCGACCGGAACGCAGGCGAGAACTGGTTCTGCACCGACACCAGACGGCCGCCCAGGATCTCCTGCGCCTGCCGGATCTGGTCGGGGTTCGCGTTCGAGATACCCGCCATCCGGATCACGCCGTCGTCCAGCAGGTCGCGGATCGCGCCCACCGAGTCCGCGTACGGGACCTCGGGGTCGGGTCGGTGGAACTGGTAGAGCCCGATGGCGTCGCCGCCGAGTCGGCGGAGGGACTCCTTCGCGGCCTGCTTGATGTAGTCCGGGTGCCCGTTCTGCGTCCAGGATCCGTCGCCCGGGCGCAGGTGACCGCCCTTGGTGGCGACCAGCACGGCCGACGCGTCGCCGCCGGTCCAGGTGCGCAGCGCCTCGGCGATGAGCTCCTCGTTGTGGCCGACCTCGTCCGCGTGCAGGTGGTACGCGTCGGCCGTGTCGATGAAGGTGATGCCCTCGTCGAGCGCCGCGTGGATGGTCTTGATCGAACGCTCGCGGTCGGGGCGTCCTTCGATCGACATGGGCATGCCGCCCAGGCCGATGGCCGAGACCTGGACGTCGCCGATGGTACGTGTCTTCACTCGTTCTCCTTCGTGTCGGTGTGGCCCGGGGTCACCAGGCGTAGTCCTCGGGGGCCGTCTTGTGGCCCGGGAAGATCTCGTCGAGCCGCGCGAGCGCCGCGTCGTCGAGGTGGATGTCGAGGGCGCGCAGGCCGCCGTCGAGCTGTTCGTGCGTGCGCGGGCCGATGATCGGGCCGGTCACGCCGGGGCGCGTCAGCAGCCAGGCCAGGGCGAGGTCGCCCGGCTCGTGGCCGAGTTCGGCGGCGAAGTCCTCATAGGCCTCGATCGCGTCGCGGTGCTTCTCGAGCGTCTCGGCGGCGCGGCCTTCGAGCCGGCGCTTGCCCTCGTTCTGCTTGCGGATCACACCCCCCAGGAGGCCGCCGTGAAGCGGCGACCACGCGATGACGCCGACGCCGTTCGCCTGCGCGGCGGGCAGCACCTCCAGCTCGACCTGCCGGGTGAGGAGGTTGTAGATCGACTGCTCGCTGACGAGCCCGAGCAGATTGCGCTTGCGCGCCTCGGCCTGTGCCGTGGCGATGTGCCAGCCGGCGAAGTTGCTCGATCCGGCGTACAGGATCTTGCCCTGCGCGATCGCGGTCTCGATGCCCTGCCAGATCTCGTCCCACGGGGTGTCCCGGTCGACGTGGTGGAACTGGTAGATGTCGATGTAGTCGGTCTGCAGGCGCTTCAGGCTGGCATCGAGGGCGCGGCGGATGTTCAGCGCCGACAGCCGGTTCTCGTTCGGCCAGTCGCCCATGTCGCCGTACAGCTTGGTCGCGATGACGGTGCGCTCGCGGCGGCCGCCGCCCTGCGCGAACCAGTTGCCGACGATCGTCTCGGTGGCTCCGCGTCCCTTGTGCTGGCCGTAGACGTTGGCAGTGTCGAAGTAGTTGATGCCGGCGTCATGGGCGGCATCCATGATCTGGTGGGAATCCTCTTCGGTGGTCTGCGGACCGAAGTTCATCGTGCCGAGGACGAGGCGCGAGACCTTCAGGCCGGACCGGCCCAGGTGTGTGTACTCCATATCCGCCACTCAACGCCCCGCCGAGTCAGATGTCCAACAGGAGGTGTGGATGGGATTGCGCGGTCGTGGTGATGAATCGCGTCAGGCCCAGCGGGCATCACGCGTCTGCGTCGATCATGCGCTGCCCGGCCTCGCGGATCACCGCATCGATGGTCTCGGTGTCCGGCCCGCCCATGAAGCCGTGCGATGCCCCGGGCACCACGCGGAGCAGCGCCGGGACGCCTGCCGCCTCGCATCGCGCCTCCAGGTGCTGCGCATCCGGGAGCAGCGAGTCCTCCGAGCCGACGGCGACGAACACCGGCTGTAGACCTGCCGCATCGGCGGCGAGGTCTGGGGCGTCTTCGATGCGGTCGACCCCCGTCCAGTGCAGGAACGCCCACTCGGAGAGTTCGCGACCGGGGCCACCCGGCGCGGCGTCGTCGTAGCGCGCGAGGCTGAGGTCGACGTTCGGGTTGGTGAGGACCAGGCCGTCCGCATCGGTGGAGCGTGCGGCCGCGAGCGCGACCGCACCCCCGGCAGAGTCGCCCCACAGCACGACATGGCCCTTTCCCTCGCGACCAAGCGTGTCCGCAGCGGCGACCGCATCGTCGGCGGAGTCGGCGAGACGAGTCTCTGGCGCCAGCCGGTAGTCGACCGAGAGCACCGGGACACCCAGGATGCCCGCGATCCGACGGCAGTATCCGTCCTGCAGCTCCAGGTCGCCGAGGATGCCGTAGCCGCCGTGCAGGAACACCACCGCGGCATCCAGGCGCGTCGCTGTCGTCGGCGTATACCGGCGCGCGGTCACGTCGCCGACGCGTTCGTCGGCGACGACGCCGTCGAAGGGCACGCGTGGGCGCGCCAGGGCACGCGCGCGGGCCCCGGCACGCAGCAGCGCGACATCGGGATCGACCATGGGTTCAGCATCCCACCGGCGGCAGGATGCGCCCGCATCGCATAGCCGGGTCAGGCGCGAAGGGCGGCCTCGAGCTCGGGGTCGGTCGGCTCCACCAGGTGGCGGCCGTCCGGGAAGACGATGACCGGGATGTTGGTGCGTCCGCTGATCTGCTGCGCGCGGTCGGCCTCGTCGGGGCGCGCGACGAGGTCGATGTACTCGTAGTCGGCGCCGAGTCGGTCGAGGAGGGACTTGGAGCGGATGCAGTCGCGGCACCAGTCGGCGCCGAAGACGGTCACACGGTCGAAGGACGCGGTCGGAGAGGTCATTGCTCCAGGTTAAGCGCCGTCGCCTGAGAGTCCGGTGGTGCCGTCGACCAGCAGTGTGGCGCGGGTCTTGGACGCCTCGATGAGCACGGCGTTCGCGCCGTCGACGTCACGCGCCCACGCCGTCGCCGCCTCGACCGACCGGCCGTGGCGGGTGTGCCGGTCGACCAGCCGGCGCATCCGTTCGTCCTCCGGCGTCTCCACGAACCACGACTCGGCGAGGAGTGCGGGGATGCGCGACCACGGGTCGGCGTCGATGAGGAGGTAGTTGCCCTCGACCACGACGATCCGCGTGGCCGGAGGCACGGCGATGGAGCCGGCGACCGGTTCGTCGACCGTTCGCTCGAACGCCGGGGCGTAGACCGGGTTGCCGGTCTCGGTCAGCACGCGCTGCAGCAGCGCCGCGAATCCCCACCCGTCGAAGGTGTCGATCGCGCCCTTGCGGTCGTGGCGACCCAACGCGTCGAGGGTGGCGTTGGCGAGATGGAAGCCGTCCATCGGGAGGTGGACCGCCGTGCCGGCCCCGGCCAGCTCGTTCACCCGGTCGGCGACATGCCGGGCGAGCGTTGTCTTGCCCGACCCGGGGCTGCCCGCGACACCGATGATCGCCCGGCCGCCCGTCGGTGCGAGCGCGAGTGCGCGTCGGGCGAGGGCCGAGACGTCGGAGACGGGCGAAGCGGGGGATTCGGTGGTCACGCGTCCCATTCTGCTGGGGTCAGCGCGCGAATACACTGATCGCCTCCGCCATCAGCTCCGACGACTGCGGTCCGCCATGCCCCTCTCCTTCGACGACGATCAGCCGGCTCGCGGGCCACCGCTTGTGCAGCAGCCAGGGGGTGATGACCGGACCGCTGACGTCGTGACGGCCGTGGATGAGCACCGCCGGGATGTGCGCCAGCTCGTCGACGCGATTCAGGATGGCGCGCTCGCCGGGCAGGAACGCGTCGTTGGCCCAGTAGTGCGTCACCAGTGTTGCGAAGACGAGCCGCTGCGTCGGATCGGTGTGCATGGGGCCGGGAACGAAGTTCGGGTCGAGGGAGACGTGGGTCGACTCCCACGCGTCCCAGGCGTCGGCCGCGGCGATCCGCTCCTCCAGTGCGCCGGTCGCGAGCACGCGTGCGTACGCGTCGATCACGCGCTCGCCGGGGCGGCGGTGCGATGACCGCTCGAGCGCCTCCCACGCCTCCGGAAAGATACGACCCATCGTCTCCGTGATCCAGTCGACCTCGGCGCGACCGGTGGTCGTCACCGCGCCGAGCACGATGCCGGTCACCCGCTCGGGATGCGCCAGAGCGTAGGCGAGCGAGAGTGTCGACCCCCACGATCCGCCGGTCACGATCCAGCGGTCGATCCCGAGTTCGGCGCGGACCAGCTCGATGTCGGCGATGAGTCCATCGGTGGTGTTCGCGGGCAGTCGGTCGAGCGCATCCACGACGGATGGGGTGCTGCGGCCGCATCCCCGCTGGTCGATGCCGACGAGGCGGAACCTCTCGGGGTCGTAGCGCTTGCGGTAGCTGCCGGGCCCGAGGCCGCTGCCGGGCCCGCCGTGCAGCCAGAGGACGGGGATACCGTCCGGGTTGCCGCTGGTCTCCCAGTAGAGGCTGTCTCCGTCGGGGTTCTCCACCCATCCGTGCGCGTACGGCTCGACCACAGGGAACATGCCCGCACGGTATCGCATCCCGATCAGGAGGTGCGGGTGGCCGTCGCCTCGGTCTCCTCGAGCTCCTCGCGGACCACTTCCCGCGGCGCGAGCACGACCCGCGGGCGGAGACCGGCGAACCGGACGCGCAGCCCGCGGTACTTCACGAGGTAGATCACGCCGACCAGCGCGGCCGCGAAGCCGCTGGCGGCGCCGACGCCCATCGCCCAGCGCGGGCCGAAGGTGTCGGCCACCCAGCCGACGATCGGCGCGCCGACCGGGGTGCCTCCCATGAAGATGGCCATGTAGATGGCCATGACGCGACCGCGGAGCACCGGATCCGTCGTCATCTGCACCGTGCCGTTGGCCGTCGTCATGAGCGTCTGAGATGAGACGCCGATCACGATGAGGGCTGCGGCGAACAGCCAGTACGTCGGCATCACGGCGGCCAGAGCGCAGCCGAGGCCGAACAACGCTGCGCCGGCGAACAGCAGGGAGACCCGGGGTCGGTCCCGCCGCGCGGAGAGCAGGGCGCCGACCACCGACCCGACGGCCATGATCGACGACAGGATGCCGTACTCCCCGGCGCCCTGGTGGAAGACGCTCACCGACATGGTCGAGATGAAGATCGGGAAGTTCAGACCGAACGTGCCGATCAGGAACACCATGATCAGGATGACGAGGATGTCCGGGCGGCGCCGCACGTACCGGAACCCGTCGACCAGGCTGCCCCGCGAGCGCTTCGCGCGCTCCGTGCGGTAGAGCTGCTCGCGCCGGAGCATTGCGAGCGAGAACAGCACCGCTCCGAAGGTTGCGGCGTTGATCAGGAAGACCCAGCCGGCGCCGACCGCTGCGGTGAGGAGGCCCGCGACCGCGGGGCCGAGGAGGCGCGCGGCGTTGAACGAGGCGGAGTTCAGCGCCACAGCGTTCGACAGGTTCGGGCCGGCGACCAGGTCGGACACGAACGTCTGGCGGGCAGGCGCGTCGAAGGCGGCGACGACTCCGAGCAGGAGCGCGAAGAGGTAGACGTGCCACAGCTGGACGACACCGGTCACGGTGAGGATTCCGAGGCCGAGTCCGAGCAGCCCCATCGCGCCCTGCGTCGCCATCAGGAGCTTGCGGCGGTCGAGGTGGTCGGCCGCCCATCCCGTCACCGGCAGCAGAAGCAGCTGCGGGCCGAACTGCAGCGCCATCACGAAGCCGACGGCCGCTGCGTTGTTGTGGGTGAGCTCGGTGAGGACGATCCAGTCCTGGGCCGTCCGCTGCATCCAGGTGCCGACGTTCGACACGATCGCGCCGGCTGCCCAGATGCGGTAGTTGACGCCGGCGAGCGAGCGGAACATGGAACTCACGAGTCGGCGAGCTCCCGCATGATCTCGGCGGCCTCGGCGAGGGTGGTGCGCTGCTCGGCGGTGAGTGTACGGAGCCGCTGATGCAGCCAGGCGTCCCGGCGCTTGCGCGTCTCGGCGACGAGCTCGACGCCGCGTTCGGTCGGGACGACGACGACCCTGCGTCCGTCGGCCTCGTCGGCGGTGCGGGCGACGTAGCCGGCCTGCTCCAGCCGGTTGACGGTGCGGTTCATCGAGGGCGGCTTGACGCGCTCGAAATCGCTCAGTGCACCGATCGTCGCCGAGCCCTCGCGCACCAGGTAGCCGAGAGCGGCCGTCTGGGAGTCGGAGAGCTCGTGGTCCTCCTTCTCGGAACGCAGACGTCTGGAGAGCCGCGCCACCGCGATGCGGAGTGCGCCGCTCAGATCGTGGGTCGACAGTCGTGCGCTCATACATAGTTAGCCTAACAAATTAGGCTGGCTAACTAAACCCCCTTCGCTGCCGGCGTACGCCAGACTGGGGCCGTGCACAGTGAGCAGGGCCGGAGTTTCGACGACGAGGACGGCGTCCGCGTCTATTTCGATGTGTACGCGCCGACGCCAGAGGGCACGCCGCCCGCGGCCGCGATCCAGCTGGCCCACGGGGTCGGAGAGCACGCCGGCCGGTACCGCGAGCTGGCCACCCATCTGGCCGCCGCAGGCTATGCCGTCTACGCCGACGACCATCTCGGCCACGGGCGCACCGGAATGGAGCAGTGGGAGGGCGACGCCACGCGCCTCGGAAAGCTGGGGCCGGGCGGGCTGCGCGCGGCGATCCGCGACGTCCACGCCTTCAGCGATCTCATCCGGGCCGAGAACCCCGATCTGCCGCTGGTCTACGTCGGCCACAGCTGGGGATCGCTGATCGGGCAGATCTTGCTCAACCGTCACAGCGACGAGTACGACGGGATGGTGCTGTCCGGCACCGCGTACCGCGCGCTCGGGTCGATGAACGGCGGCGACCTCAACAAGCGGCACGCCCACCTCGGCACGACAGGCGCCGAGTGGCTCAGTCGCGATCCCGCGGTGGCACAGGCGTTCGTCGACGACCCGCTCACGACGCTGACGCCGTTGCAGAAGCTCTTCGGGATGGTGGATGCCGCCCGCCTGCTCGGCCGCCCCGCCCGCAACCTGGCTCACGACCTCCCCGTCCTCATCCAGGTGGGCTCGGACGATCCACTCGGCGGGCCGGTCAGCGCCCGACGGCTGGAGCAGGCCTATCGCACCCGCTCGCACCTGTCCGACGTCACCACGATCGTCTACGAGGGCGCCCGGCACGAGATCTTCAACGAGACAAATCGCGCCGAGGTGTTCGCCGACCTCACCGCCTGGCTCACACAGCGCTTCCCCGCCCGCGACTAGCCCCAGGCTCCGCCCCCCGTCGAGTCCGCAAAAACTGCACGCCGATCGCCCGATCAGTGTGCAGTTTTTGCGGACTCGACGGCGGGAGTGGAGGGGTACGGAAGTGTCTAGCGCGACGGAGGGGAGTGCGCGGACACTGAGGGATGGGAGGGCGTCATGGGAGAACACATCCTGAGCGGACTGTCTCGGTTCACGCCGATCGACAACCCCGCGAACTTCAGCGGGCACGACACCGACCTCGCGTGGATCCTCGTGATCCTCGGTGTGCTGCTCGTCATCCTGCTCATCGGCCTGGGCGTGACGTTCCTGCGCAGCCCGGAGCGGGAGCTCGACGAGTGGGGCAACCCGAGGAACCCGCCGGGAGGCACACCGCCACCGGCGTGACCGGCGGATGGGCCGCCCGCCCGACCGCCTCCGGGCGGACGTAGGGTAAGGGTATGCATGGTGAGTACAAGGTCCCCGGGGGCAAGCTCGTCGTCGTCGACCTGGAGGTGGTGGACGGCAAGATCGCGGATTTCCAGCTCGCCGGCGACTTCTTCCTCGAGCCGGACTCCGCTCTGGAGGCCATCGACGCGGCCGTGAACGGCCTGCCCGCGGAGTCGGACGCGAAGACGATCGCGGCGGCCGTCAAGGACGCCCTGCCCGAGGGCGCAAGCCTGCTCGGGTTCTCGCCGGAGGCCGTCGCGGTGACGGTCCGGCGCGCTCTGGCGAAGGCGACCAGCTGGCGCGACTACGACTGGGAGATCGTGCACGCGAAGGCCGTCTCCCCGCAGATGCACCTCGCCCTGGATGAGGTGCTCGCCAACGAGGTGGGCGAGGGTCGTCGGGGGCCGACCCTGCGCATCTGGGAGTGGGACGAGCCCGCGGTCGTGATCGGCAGCTTCCAGTCGGTGAAGAACGAGGTCGACCCGGAGAACGCGAAGAAGTACGGCATCCAGGTCGTGCGCCGCATCTCGGGCGGCGGCGCCATGTTCATGGAGGCGGGATCGGTCGTCACGTACTCGATCTACGCCCCGGCCGACCTGGTGCAGGGCATGAGCTTCGCCGACAGCTACGCCTTCCTGGACGAGTGGGCGATCATCGCCCTCAAGTCGCTCGGGATCGACGCCGTCTACCAGCCGCTGAACGACATCACGAGCCCGTCCGGCAAGATCGGCGGTGCCGCGCAGAAGCGGCTGGGCTCGGGCGCGGTGCTGCACCACGTCACCATGAGCTACGACATGGACGGCCAGAAGATGACCGAGGTGCTCCGCATCGGCCGCGAGAAGATCAGCGACAAGGGCATCACCAGCGCGGCGAAGCGCGTCGACCCGCTCCGCAGCCAGACCGGCCTCAGCCGCGCCGAGATCATCGAGCAGATGAAGCTGACTTTCAAGAGCCTCTACGGGGCGACGGACGGCGACCTCACCGACGCCGAGTACGCCGCCGCCGAGAAGCTGGTCGCCGAGAAGTTCGAGACCGAGGAGTGGCTCTACCGCGTCCCGTGAGGCCGCAGAGCCAGCTGATCCTCAGGCAGCGCACAGGTCCTCCGGTACCCTGGAGGGCGTGAATTGGTGGGTCGTGGGGATCATTGCGGCGTTCGTCGCCTTGATCGTCGTCGCCGTGAAGCTGGGCTGGATCGACCTCTCGAACAAGGCGCAGCGCGGCTCGGGCACCATGAGCGGCGCCATCGGCGGATCGTTCGACGAGATCTTCGCGCCCGCCCGACACGAGGCGCAGCAGGAGATGGACCGTCAGTCCCTGCTACCCGCTCCCGCACCGCTCCCCGGCGACAAGGGCGACGGCGCCTGGGAGGGCGGCAAGATCACGCTCGACCTGGGCCCTGCCGGTCACGGCCAGCGCGCCGAGGGCCGTGCCCCCAGCGAGGACGGCCGCGCTACCGCTTCTGCAGCTCCGCGTAGTCGGGGTGCTCGCTGAGCCAGCTCCGCACGTAGGGGCACGAGGCGATGACGCGCAGGTCGGTGTTGTCACGCACGTCGTCGAGCGCCGTCTGCACGAGCGTCGACGCCATCCCCTTCTCGCGCTTCTCCTCGTCGACCTCGGTGTGCGTGAAGACGATCGCGTCGTGCCGCAGTTCGTACTCGGCGACGCCGATCACCTCGCCGTCCTGAAGCAGGGCGTAACGGGACTGCTCCGGCTGTTTCTCGACGCTCAGGCTCATGAATCTCACGCTACCCCGTCAGGTCGTGCCTCTTTTCCGCGTCTCTATGGGTGAGGGCGGATCCGTCGCCCTCGTCGAGAGGAGGCCGCCGTGCCGATCGTCCTTCCCGTCGCTCTATCCCTCTACGGCAGCCGGGACTCCGAGATCCGGATGCGTCCGGTCGTCGACGCGCTCAGCCGGGCCGGGTTCCTGGTGCCCGTCGCCGATCCGTCCTCTCCTGGGGTGAATGCTTCAGCGGATCCCGCGGACCTCATCGAGCAGCACCGGCCAGGCGTCGTGCTCGTCCACGGCGGCTCGGCAGCGGCCCTGGTAGCCGCGACGGCTGCGTCCGAGCGCGGCATCCCGGTTGCGCACCTGGATGCCGGACGCTGCGACGGCGATGTCACCGACACCCTCCCGAGCGAGCCCGTTCGACGGATGCTCGGGCGGATCGCCGCCCTCCAGCTGGCGCCGACGGAGCACGCGCGGCGCGTCCTGCTGGCGTCCGCTGTCCCAGAGGGACGGATCGTCGTCACCGGAGATCCCCTCGTCGACGCGGTGCTGTCGGCCGACACCGCCACCGTGGCATCGGAAGACCGGCGCGTCGTGCTCGTCGTCGCCCACCGGCCGGAGAACCGTGGGGCTCCGATGCAGCGGATCGGTTCCGCGGTCCGCGTGCTGGCGGCGCGATTCCCCGGTCACGTCTTCGTGCTGTGCTCGGGGCCGGAGCTCGCGGTGCATGCGGGATTGACCACCGCAGCAGGCCGGGCGCCGAACATCCTGTCGACACCGCTGCCGCCGTTCGCCGGTCTCGTCCGGCTTCTCGCCGACGCGACGCTCGTGCTCACCGACTGCGGTGAGCTGGAGGAGGTGGCGCCGAGCCTCGACGTGCCGGTTCTCGTCCTCGCGGCGACGACCGACCGACCGGAGGGCGTCCTCGCGGGGACGTCGCGCACTGTCGGGACGCGCGTGGAGACGATCGTCGCCGAGGCGTCCGCGCTTCTTGCCGACCCGCTCCGTCATGTCGCCATGGCGCGCCGGCCCACCCCCTTCGGAGACGGACGCGCAGCGGACCGGATCGTCGCGGCCCTGTCGGCTCTGCTCGGCCGCGGCGAGCGGTGGCCGGACTTCGCGCTGCGCGTCGAGATGGGACTGGCATCTCGGTAGTTCCTCGGTAGTTCTGCGGTGCCGCGCGCGTGAGTCCGCAACGGACCCTGGAGTCACTCCACCGGCCCGCCGCCGGTCCACCGAGAACGACCGAGGAGACAGGATGCCCGCGACCGCTGTCCGTCCGACCGACCTGGAGCTGCTGCACCGGGTCCGTCGCGGCGAGCACGCGGTCTTCGCCGACCTGTGGGCCCGGTACGAGGGGTGGGCCCACCACGTCGCCCGCCGCACGACTTCGCGCTACGACGCGGAGGACATCGTGCAGGAGGCCTTCACCAAGGTGCTCACCGCCCTGCGCAACGGCAACGGCCCGACGGAGGGTTTCGCCCACTATCTGCGTACGGCGATCCGCAACGTCGCGGCCACCTGGGGTGCGCGCGACGCCCGGATGACCGTCGTGCCCCTCGGCGACGAGGTTGGCCATCCGGTCTACGAGTTCGAGGTGGTCGACCTGGGCGAGCTGGAGCACCCGTTCCGCAGCCTCCCCGAGCGCTGGCAGCGCATCCTGCTGTTGACCTGCGTACACGGCCTGCCGCTGTCCGCCGCCGCAGAGATCCTCGGGATGACGCCCGGCGCCGCCGCCGCGCTCGCCGCCCGAGCCCGCACCGGTCTGCGTGCGGCCGTCACCGGTGTCGCCGGCGAGGATCTCAGCCTCGCCGCCTGAATGTCCGCCCCGGAGGGCGCGCGCTGCCGCCGTGTCCTCCGGGTGAGCGGTCGCCCGGAGCTCATCGACGCGCTCATCCCTGGGGGGTCTGCTCCCGATGCCACAGCGCCAGCTCGGTGCGGGAGCGCAACCCCAGCTTCACCAGGGCGTTCTGCACGTGCGTCTCGACCGTGCGGATCGACACGAAGAGTTGCCGGGCGATCTCCTTGTTGGAGGCGCCGTCCGCCACCAGGGCCGCCACCTGCGCCTCGCGCGGTGTCAGCTCCGATGTCCGCGCCGAGGCCGGGATGCCGGTGCGCGTCCGGGCCTCGACCATCCCGTGCAGGGCGAAGTCGATGCTCTCGTCCTCGCTCAGTGCCGCTCCGTATGCGAACGCGCGGTCGAATGCTTCGGAGCCGAGGCGGTGACGGAGCGTCCGCTCGGTGGCCGCCCGATCGTAGAAGTACGGCGGATAGTTGGCGCGGATCGCTCCGGCGTCACGCCATCGGGCCGCCGCCGCACCCAGCAGGGTCGCGCCTCGCGCAGGATCCGCGTGCTCGCGCGCGACGTCGGCGAGCAGTTCGAGCGCCTGGGCGACCCCCAGACCGTTGCCGAGTCCGCGTTTCACCACCAGCGCCTCCCGTGCGTCCGCCTCGGTCGTCTCGTACTCACGGGCGGCGGCGCACGCCGAGGCCCGAGTCGTGAGCGCGAAGGACCGCTCGAAGCGGTCGCCGACCAGGAGGGCGCGTTCGGTGATGTCGTCGTCGACGCGGGAGCCCTGCGCGCGCTCGCCGAGGGCGTGCAGCCGTGCGGCGAGACGTTGCGGCGTGTTCGTCCGGCCGAACCGATAGGCGTCCTCGCCGAGTTCGTCCATCAGGATGCGGAGCAGCTCCAGCGCACGCCTGTCGTCCGTGTCGACGACCTCCGCAGCGCTCCGAACACTGACTGCGCAGTCCTGAGCCGCCTCGGCGTCGTCGCCGTTCGCGACCTCCTCGAGAGCAGCGCGGGCAATGCCCAGCTCGCTGCGCGCAAGACCCGGCTTCCCCGTCTGGCCGAAGACGGCCGCACGGAGGGCGTGCCCCTGCGCCGCCCAGAACGGCGACGGCCGACCCGAGGCGAACGCGATGCCGAGCCAGGTCGCGACCTCGTCACCGCTGCCGTGCAGCATCCATGCCTGCCGCCAGGCCGTCACCGCGACTTCGACGGCGCGATCGGCGTCGCCGAGCGCCGCTGCCGTCGACACCGCCCGGCGGATATTGGCGATGTCGCCGCGCAGCCGCTGCAGGATCTCGCGTTGGCGGCCACTGAACCAGTTGTCCTCCGCGTCGTGCAACCGCAGCAGCATGCACGACACGAAATGCCCCTGGGCGTCCTGTGGATGCGTCGCCCGCTCGGCCCCGAACTCCCGCAGTGCGGGCAGCAGCTCGTAGCGCACATCCCCCTCGACGCGTCGGCGATGGATCACCGAACGCCGGATGAGCTGCTTGAGCGCGGCGCTCGCATCTCTCGGGGTCGCGGCGCTGAGGGCGGCCATGGCCTCTCCGAGATCGAGATCCCAGCCCGGGGCCAGGACCGCGAGATCCGACCAGACGCGCCGCTCCGTCTCGGTGCAGCGATCCCAGCTGTCCTCGACGGCGGCGCGGAGGGACCGGGACTCCGCCGCGGCCGGCTCCAGGGTGTCCAGCTGGTGGGAGATGCGGCTCGCGAGCGTCCGCACATCCATGAACTGAAGCTGCGCGGCGGCCAGCTCGATCGCCAGGGGGACGCCGTAGGTCGCCTCGCAGATCGCGACCACCTCCGGCAACGTGCTCCCGTCGACGGAGAACAGGGCGTCGCCCGATGCGGCGCGATCCGCGAACAGTCGGACGGCGTCGCTGCTGACGGTCAAGTCGTGGTGGGCGAAGGGACCGATCGCCACGAGCGCCTGCGCGGTGGAGGAGGGCGGCTCGCGGGAGGTGACGATGGCTCGCACGCCCGGGCACGTCAGGAGGAGGGCGTCGATCACCGCCGAGGTCTCGGCCACGGCCTCGTCCGCGTCGTCGATCAGGAGCAGCGCGTCCTCGTCGCCGATTGCGGCGATCACGGCGCCGAGGGCGTCGTCGCCCGGATCGACCTTCAGCTCCTGCGCGACCGCCAGTGCGACATCCTGCCCGCGACCGCGCACATCCACGTACCAGACGCCCGACACCGAGCGCCGCAGCGACTCCGCGGCCGCGATCGCGACGCGGCTCTTCCCCACGCCGGCGGTTCCTGTGACGGTCACCAGACGGTTGGAGGTCTGCAGCAGGCGGCGGATTAGCGAGACCTCCTCGCGACGCCCGACCATCGGGTCCAGGCGCACGGGGAGCCCGTGCGTGGAGTTCGATGTCTGCATACCGACCCCCGTCAGCCGGGGCGGGGCGCCGGCCCTGACCGTCGTCTGATCCATGAGCCGACGCCCCTGTTGGGTGTTACGTCTCGCATGGTGTCAGGAGCGGGTACGGCTCGAAAGACAGCTGTCACAGGTGTGGCTGATACGGCGCCCACGTCTCCAAGTCGTATTCGAGCTCGACTCCGGAGTAGAGCCGGAGCAGCCAGCGCTGCGAGTCGCCCCCGGCGAACTGGCCGGTGACGGTCTCCGTCACCCACCCGCCGTCGGAGTCATGGGTCCAGCGGATGAGGCCGACATGCTCACGGAGGCGCGGAGGGTGCGGTGGGTGGATGTAGTCGAATTCGTCAGCCATCTTCTGTGCCTCCTCCCGCCCGGCGGGAGTCGGACCCGTCGATGGCGGCGTGGCCATGATGCACCTTCGAGCGTCCGTTGGGGACTAGGTGTTTTCCATAAAGTCACGCGTGCGAACGGTCGTCCACCGAATCGTCGTCGCGCCGCCATTCCAGCTCGACGCCGGAGACCAGCCGGACGCGTATCGTGCGGCCGACGACCTCCATCCTGGCGACGTCGGGGTGGCCCTGCACGCGCATCCACCCGGGTGATCCCGGCTCCGGAAAGGCGTTCGCGTCCTCGTTCACCGCACCCCACCCCTCCCCGTCGCACATCGACCGACGTCGAGAAGTAGCTTGACGCGAACCCACGCGATTCCGCTAGTCCATCGAGTGGTCAGGAGGCAGACGACTCGCGGCCGACGTGCCGGTAGATCGCCTCGCGCGGCCAATCGTCCGCGGTCACCAGCTCGTAGACCTCCATCGCCTGGTCCGCCGGGATGCGCACGCGGACAGGGGGATGCGTTTCGAGCACCGGGAGGTCGATCGACCGGTCCAGCCCGGGCTGGTCGGGGTGCACGAGGAATGCGGTGAACACATCGTCGCCGAAATCCATGCGTTCACATTAGTCCTCGCGTCCCTCGTGGCGTAGCTCTCGACCCAACTGTCTATCCAGCTCTCGACCGGTCGAGACACCATGACCCCGAACAGAAGCGAGGGGGCGCGAGAGATGACGTCGACCGACCAGAAGAGGACGGACCGACCCGGGCGGTTCCCGGTGTGGGCGACCGTGCTGCTCGCCGTGCTGGGCGCGGTCATCCTGCTGGGATCGGGCGTGCTCGGCGGTCTCACCCTCCGCTCGGGTGCATCCACACTCGGGATGGCGCCGGCCCGGACCGCTTCGCTGTCGTCCGCGTCGGTGTGCGACGCCGAACGCATCGCGAGCGACGTGCTCCCCTCGATCGTGACGATCGGGGTGGTCGCCGGCGACGGCTCCGGCGGCACCGGCAGCGGGGAGATCATCTCCGCCGACGGCTACATCCTCACCAACAACCATGTCATCGCCCCCGCAGCGGAGGGCGCGAAGATCACCGTCCTCTACAACGACGGGACGACGCACCCGGCGAAGCTCGTGGGGCGGTCGCCGCGCGCCGACATCGCCGTGGTGAAGGTGGAGGCCAGCGGACTTCCCGTCATCAAGCAGGGGGACTCCACAACGCTCAAGGTCGGCCAGCCGGTGGTCGCGCTCGGCGCTCCGCTGGGCCTCTCCAGCACGGTCACGACCGGAGTGGTCAGCGCCCTCGGTCGCACGGTCCCGGTGCAGAGCGACAGCGACCGCAACGCCGTGCTGGCGGATGCGATCCAGGCCGACGCCTCGATCAATCCCGGCAACTCGGGGGGCGCGCTCGTCGACTGCGACGGCCGGCTCATCGGAGTGAACTCGGCCATCGCGACCGTTCCCGGCGCCTCCGGGGAAGCGGGCGGCGGGAGCGTCGGCATCGGCTTCGCGGTCCCGCAGGCGGTGGCGATGCCGATTGCGCAGCAGATCATCTCGACCGGCAAGGTGACCTATCCGATCTTCGGGATCTCGGTCACGCCCATCCAGCCCGGCCAGGGCGACAACGACCAGCCGGGACTGTACGTGCAGTCGGTGACGCCCGGTGGACCGTCGCAGCAGGCAGGCCTGCGGGCCGGAGATGTGATCACCCGCGTCGACGGCAGGCCCGTCGGCAGCGTCGACGACCTCACGGCGATCCAGCTCACGAGCAAACCCGGCGACGGTGTCGACGTGGTCTACGTGCGGGACGGCCGACGCCAGACCACCACCGTGACTCTCGGTAGCGGCTGAGCGGGCGAGTGGGCTGAGCGGCTCAGGCGGGGCGTTCGACACCGATCGCGATCTTGAACCGGTCGATGATCCGGTAGCTGTCGCCCGGCCCGTTCTCCTCGACGCGTACCGTGTCATAGACCCGGAAGTCGAGGATGCGGAGTTCGCCCAGGCGCTCGGCCCGCTCGTTGAGGAGGGCCGAACGGAGCGGCGAGGTGGGGTCGCGGGGGATCAGCGGCGTGACGATCTCGCCGCGCCATCCATCGGTCGTTACGCTGACGAGCCCGGCGGCACGCTCCCGCGGATTCCAGTGCATCAGCCCCATCTCGTCGTCGCGTCCTCTCGTCGGCACGTTGCGGTGTGTTGTGACGGAGCGGCCCGGCCGGTTCGATACCCGACGAGCGGGCCGAGCCACTCCGAAAGGGAGGCCCATAGGGGGCGCTCCGGTGGAGACGCGCGAAGCCCGATGACGCGCTCTCCGCTTATGTAGACGTTGTTGCCGAGCGATCGTGACGCGACGAACTCAGCTGCACAGCTTCCATTGGGCGCGCACCTGCTCGGCAGACAGCGGGACGCCGTAGACGGCCGCGAAGGCGAGGCTCCCCGTGATCTGCCGTGCGGACGGCGTCTCTGGCCCCCAGTTGTCGAGGTTGTCGGCTCCGATGCGCCAATGGCCGGGAAACGCGTGCGCCTGCGTGACGGAGCCGTCGTGAGCGACCCGCTCGCCGTCGACGTACAGCGCCATGCCGTCGTCCGACAACGTCGCGGTGGCCTGGTGCCAGCGGCCATCGGTGTAGCTGGATGTGGAGGTCACGGTTCGGACGGCCTCCGGGAAGACACCGAACACCAGACGGCCGTCGTCCGTCAGGAACAGGTGGCGGTCGTAGTACGCCGAGACACCGTCGCTCGATCCGCTGAACCCCAGCAGCCGGCCGCCGCCCTCGGTCGCCTGGAACCAGATCTGGATGGTGAACCGGTCGACGGGCTGCCGAAGCGTCTCGTCCGTCAAGTTCCACTCGCCCGCGCCGGGGTGTCCCGCATAGCGTGCGGTGCTCCCGTGGACGAGGTCCGTCGCGATGCGGGCTCCGGACTCGTCGTCCAGTCGGTACGCAAGCAGCGTGTCGGCCGCCGGGATCGCCTGGATGGCGGCGACGCAGCCCTGCGGAGCGGGCGCGGGGGCTGCGTCCGGCGGGAGCACCGGCGCCTCGGCGCCGGGCCCGCTCGGAGCCACGGGGACGATGGGCTCGGTGATCGGAGAGTCGACCACCGGCGGAGTGCTGCCGTCGCCATCAGGAGCCGGAACGGGCACGACGCCCGTCGCGGGTGCCTCCGGCTTGAGTTGAGCCTTCTGCTCCGGCGTGGGACGTGACGTCTCGGCCACGCGGTCGGGCCCGTCGCCGCCCGCGCTCTGCGAGCCGGACGTGGAGCCGCTCCCGGTCTCGGCCGCGGCGAGCTCCGACCCGGGTGCGGCGACGACCACCCCGCAGGTCAGGGCTGCCGCCGCCACCACACTGGCCGCGACGGCGGCCATCCCGGCCTTCGAACTACCCGTCGCCGCGCTCGACAGCTGCCGCAGCCGGCCGGCGCGGACGGTGGCCGCCGGATCGGTGGCCACCTGACCGGCCGGCGTCGTCTCGGTGAGCGTCGCCGCGACGGCGGTTCCCGATCCGCCGATCGTCGAGAGGTACGCGGTCGCGCCGGCGAGCCCCAGGAACAGGGGCAGGATTCCGAGAGCGATCCGCGAGCCGACGCGGTCGGCCTCGGAGGCGGCGTCCGCGCAGCGCTCGCAGGCGTCGAGGTGCTGCGTCACCTTGCGGCGGTCGGCCTTGGCGAGGCGCCCTCGAACGAACGGGCCGAGCTTCTTCAGCGTCCACGCGTGGATCGGGTCCTCGGTCGGTGCGCTCGCCAGGTGGGCGTTGATCCAGGACTGCCGGAGCCCTTCACGTGCGCGGAGTGCGAGTGCGGAGACCGCGTTGGCGTTGAGGCCCATGAGCGGCGCCACCTCACGAGGCGCCATGTCTTCGATCTCGGTGTACCAGAGCACTTCCTGCCACTTGTCGGGCAGGGCGTAGAACGCCTTCGCCATCGTCTGCCGGTCCATCCGCTCGAGGGCGGTGACCTCGCTGAAGGTCCAGTCTTCGATGACGTCGGCGTCTTCGATGTTCGGCGTCGTCTTGCGGCGCGACCAGTCGATGGCCACGTTGCGGACCGTTGTGGCGAGGTAGGAGCGGAATCCCGAGGTAGGGCCCTTGCCGCGGCCGAGCGAGGTCAGGATGCGCGCGAACGCCTCCGACGCGAGATCGTCGGGGTCGAACCGGCCGGTGATGGAGGCCGCCATGGCGCGGCCGGCCTGCCAATGCCGCTTCCAGAGCACGCCGTAGGCGAGCGTGTCTCCGTCTCGTGCGAGGACGATCAGGTCGGCGTCGGAGAGGTCGTCGAGTTCACCGGTCATAAGGGTCGGGTCCTTGAATAGCGGTACGGGCGTTCACTGACTTGGACGCAGTGAATTGCGGATCATGACGCGATCGAAGAAAGAAAGTTCTTCGTCGTCGATCGAGGATGGTGTGGCACCACCATCCCGCCCGTCCCCGCGGTCACGGGACCGTCGGACTGCGGAGAGACTGCGTAGGTCGGACGACCCGCCCGGTCAGCGCGTGCGGCGGCGGCCGCGCGTCGCCAGGTTCCAGAGACCGGCGAAGAGCACGGCGCCGGCGACACCGTTCAGCACGCCGCCCACGACATCCGTGCCGTAGTGGACGCCGACATAGAGTCGCGACCAGGCGACGGCC
Organism: Leifsonia sp. 466MF; assembly: GCF_900100265.1. Taxonomy (NCBI): domain Bacteria; kingdom Bacillati; phylum Actinomycetota; class Actinomycetes; order Micrococcales; family Microbacteriaceae; genus Leifsonia; species Leifsonia sp. 466MF. The sequence continues at coordinate 3,549,741 of NZ_LT629696.1, read as the reverse complement.
AGCACGAACACGGCGCCCACGACGACCACGATGGCTCGGGGGAGCCCCGCACGGCACACCATGGCCAGGGCTGTCACGAGCGCCGCGGCGAAGACCACGTGCCCGCTGGGGTAGCTGAGCGTCGCCGGCGAGATGTGCAGGACGTGGGTCAGGTCGGCGGTGGACGGCCGCGGCTGGGCGACGACCGTCTTGACGACCAGCGTGGTCAGCCAGCCGGCGCCTGTGACGACGCACGCGCCCAGCGCTCGGCGCCATCCGACCGCGAACAGCAGGATGACGAACACGACGACGAGGATCGCCGCCACCACGACGGGATGGTCGAGGCGGTCGAGCAGCAGGGCGGCGTCGTCGAGCAGGGGGGAGTTGACCCGGTTCACGGCCGCGTCGAGACCGTCGAAGCGCAGTGCGGGCAACGCCTTCGCAGCGAAGCCGAGGCCGATCGTGACCGCGAAGAGGACGACGGTCCAGACGATCCAGTGGGCCGGGGCGCGCAGGGCCCACGAGGTCTGTCGCCGCGAGTGCATCCCCTCAGCGTAGGGAGCGGCCGCGCGCGAAGACTGGACGTCCGCCGCCCGACGGTGTGAAGACGCTCAGCGGACGAACGGTGCGACCGACCGCGTGATCGCCACGGCGCGGTCGGCGACCTCGGCGGCGGAGCCGTCCCCGCCCGCCTCGGCCCATTCGCGGACGGCGATGCGGATGGCGGCGATGCACGCGACGACGAGCAGCTCGGCGCGAGCGGCGGCGTCCTCTCCGTCCGGGGCTGGGCGGGGCGTATCGTCGTCGTCCCGGCTGACGTCCGTCAGGAACGCGGCGACGGCGGAGACGAGTCCCGACCGCAGGTCGTCGAACCGTCCGAGACGGCGCCGGAGGAGGCCGGAGTGACGCGCGGCGATGAGCATGCGCGCCTCGCGGAGTTCCGCATCCTGCTCGTCCGGGAGCGATGCGGTGAACAGGGTGTCGACGAGGGCGGCGACGACGCTTCCCCGGTACGCGTCGGTCAGGCGGCGGCCGATCCACACCGGGTCGCCCCACGCGCGCCGCACGTCGAAGAGCGCGTCCTCCTTCGTGTCGAAGTAATTGAAGAAGGTGCGGTGGGAGACCGGAACGCGCGCACAGATCTCGTCGACCGTCACCTCGTCGAGGTCGCGCTCGAGCGCGAGTTCCAGGGTGGCGCGTTCGAGGTCGGCTCTGACCTGGGCCTTCTTGCGCTCGCGGAGGCCGTCGGTTGTTGAAGTTTGCATAGAAGGAAATTTTGCAGTCATGTACGTTGTTAGTTGACTTTGGTCACCTAATTATATATGGTTGATCGTCGTCAACCAATCGTGCGAAGGATCCACATGTCAACAACGCTCTCCAGGGATGGGTCACCGGTCGTGATGTCGCACCGGCAGGTGCTCGAATCCCTCTCCGGACTCCTGCTCGGGATGTTCGTCTCGATCCTCGCGGGCACGGTCGTGTCGACCTCGATGCCGCGGATCATCTCCGAACTGCACGGCGACCAGACCGCCTACACCTGGGTCGTCACCAGCACGCTGCTCGCCACCACGGTGTCGACGCCCATCTGGGGCAAGCTCGCCGACCTGCTCAACCGCAAGCTGCTCATCCAGCTCGCCCTCGTGATCTTCGTCGCGGGCTCCGCGATGGCCGGCTTCTCGCAGGACACCAACATGCTCATCGGCTTCCGCGTGGTCCAGGGCCTCGGCGCCGGCGGCCTGACGGCTCTGAGCCAGATCATCATGGCCGACATCATCAGCCCGCGGGAGCGCGGCCGGTACATGGGCCTGTTCGGCGGTGTCATGGCCGTCGGAACGGTCGGCGGCCCGCTGATCGGCGGCCTGCTGACCGACTCGATCGGCTGGCGCTGGAACTTCTTCGTCGGCGTGCCCGTCGCGGTGGTCGCGATCATCCTGCTCCAGTTCACGCTTCGCCTGCCGAAGCGTCCGGCGCGGAAGGTGCGCATCGACTACCTCGGCGCGATCTTCCTCGCGGCCGGCGTCTCGCTCCTGCTCATCTGGGTATCGCTCGCGGGCAAGAACTTCGACTGGTGGAGCGCCGAGACCATGTGGATGGTCGGAGGCTCGATCGCGCTCATCGTCGCGACGATCGTGACAGAGCTCGTCGTGAAGGAGCCGATCATCCCGCTCGGGATGTTCAAGAACCGTACGTTCACGCTCGCCGTCATCGCGTCGATCTCGGTCGGTGTCGCCATGTTCGGCACGTCCGTCTTCCTCGGTCAGTACATGCAGCTCGCCCGCGGCGCGACGCCGACGGAGTCCGGTCTGCTGACGCTGCCGATGATCCTCGGACTGCTGCTCTCCTCGATGATCGTGGGCAACCTGATCAGCCGGTTCGGCAAGTGGAAGGGCTTCATGATCGCCGGGTCCGTGCTGCTCACCGCCGGCCTGTACCTGATGAGCACCATCGAGTACGACACGAACTACGGGCTCGTCTCCCTCTACATGCTCGTGCTCGGCGCCGGCGTCGGCATGGTCATGCAGAACCTGGTGCTCATCGTCCAGAACACGGTCCGCCCGGACCAGCTCGGCGCCGCCAGCTCGAACGTCGCGTTCTTCCGCAGCCTCGGCGGCACCATCGGCGTCTCGGTGATGGGATCCATCCTGGGCACCGCGGTGAAGGACATGATGGCCGACCGCCACCAGGAGCTGCTGACCGCCGTCGGCAAGCTCGGCGCGAAGGGCGTCGCCGCCGCCAAGTCGCTGCAGAGCGGGACGCTCCCCGAGGTCAACACCCTCCCGGTGCCGATCCGGACCATCGTCGAGTCGGTCTACGGCCAGGCCGTCGCCGACATCTTCCTGGTCGCCGTCCCGCTCGCGATCATCTCCGTCATCGCCATCCTCTTCCTCCCGAACATCAAGCTCGGCAGCAAGACCGCCATCGAGCGGATGCGCGAGGAGAACGGCGAGACGCCGCTCGAGGCCGCGGAGGAGAACGCGGTGGAGGTCGCGGAAGCCCTGATCGGCGCCCCGGCCACCGGTTCGGTCGCCGCGGTCCGGCGAGCCGGCGACGGCGACAGCCCGGCTGGGAACGGTCGCTAGACGGTCACGTTATGATCGCGGCCATGGACAACACGGATCGGGTGGCGGCGGGCTCCGCCGCCACCCTTCCCGCCGCCCCGGAACCGGCGAGCGACGCGGCCATCTCCGAGGTGGAGGAGCAGTTCACCCGGCTGTTCAACCAGGTCGGCACGGCCATGCGCGACCGTGCGGTCCGCATCCACCCGGACCTGCAGCCGGGAAGCTACAAACTGCTGACGACGATCGTGCGCAGCGGCCCCATCCACGCCGGAGCCCTCGCCGCCACGCTCTACACCGACAAGAGCGTGATCAGCCGGCAGGTGAAGCTGCTGGAGGACATGGGCTTCATCGAGCGCAAGACCGACCCGACCGACCGACGGGCCAGCTTCATCGCGGCGACGCCCGAGGCCATCGAGAAGGTCAACGAGGTGCGCGCCGCCGACCAGGCGACGCTGTACCGGGGTCTCCGGCGTTGGGGCGAGAAGGATGTGCGTCGCCTGGCGGAGCTGCTCGGCCGCCTCAACGAGGTCACCGGCTAGAACTCCCGGTGGCGATTCAGCGGGACGCTGGTACCCTTCGTCGGGTATGCATTCCGCATCCGCCCCCCGTCGTTCCCGCGGCCGCCGCTCGGCAGGCCGTCGCGCCGCTGTGCCGACGCAGCGCGTGCGGATCCGGCTGCCGAGGTCGCGGAGACGCCCCCTGCTGCCGCTTCAGCACCGCATCGGCGTGAGCCTCGCGGTCATCGGCCTGGTGTGCGGATTCTCGATCGTTCCGACGGATGACGCGCTCGCATCCACCCTCCTCGTCGCGCCGTCGACGACGCTCGCGCCGGGTGACGGCGCGTCCGGCTCGACTGCGGCCGCCGCGGCTGCACCGGCGCCCGCCCAGGAGCTGCTGGTGGATGCGACGATCGCCGCCCCCGTCGTCAACCGCGAGAACCTGAGCGCGACCGACGGGCTGCAGACGCTCGCCCGCGTCGGCACCAACGAGGCCTGGGCGAAGCTGGTGCTGATGTTCGGCGGCTGGCCGCAGACCGACGCGAACGTGACGGTGATGCTGCGCTGGATGCGCCAGGAGAACGGTCCGCCGGACTGGTGGAACCGTAACAATCCTCTCAACAACGGCTACGGGTCGGGCGGTGGAGCGGGCCTCGGCAGCTACCCGGACCTGATCACCGCCGCCGAGTACTGCGCGAAGAACCTGCAGCGCGGCTACCCGGACATCGTGGCCGGGTTCGAAGCCGGCACCTCCGCCGATGCGACCGCCGCCGCGATCTGGGCCTCGCCCTGGGCGACCAGCCACTACGGCAACGGCACGCACTGGAGCACGCGCCCAGTCGAGATCGTGCAGGCTCCCGCCTCCGCCTGGGGGCTCTGACCCCCTCGTCGAGGTGCACGTAGTGGTGGCTATTCCGCCGGGATAGCCGCCACTACGTGCACTTCGACGCGGGATGGGCGGGGTGCGGCGTCAGGACTTGGCGAGCCAGGTGCGCAGGCGGTCCAGCGGCCAGGTCGTGATGATTCTGTCGGCGGGAACGCCGTTCGCGGCGGCGCGCGCTGCGCCGTACGCGAGAAAGTCGAGCTGGCCGGGTGCGTGCGCGTCCGTGTCGATCGAGAAGAAGCATCCCGCGTCGAGGGCGCGCTGGATGAGGTCGTCCGGCGGGTCCTGACGTTCCGGCCGCGAGTTGATCTCGACGGCGACCTGGTTCTCGACGCACGCTGCGAACACCGCATCCGCATCGAACTCCGACGGCGGCCGGGTGCCGCGCGAGCCCTGCACCAGGCGGCCGGTGCAGTGGCCGAGGACGTTCGTGTGCGGGTCGCGGATGCCGCCCAGCATGCGCTTCGTCATCGTCCGCTTGTCGGAGCGGAGCTTGGAGTGGACACTGCCGACCACCACATCCAATCGGTCCAGCAGGTCGGGCGTCTGATCGAGTGTGCCGTCCTCGAGGATGTCGACCTCGATCCCGCGGAGCAGGGTCACGGAGCCGGTGTCGAGTCTTGCGATGACGTCCAGCTGCTCCTCCAGGCGCTCGGCGCTGAGGCCGCTCGCCACCGTGAGCGTGGGGGAGTGGTCGGTGATCGCCTGGTACTCGCGGCCGAGCGTCGCGGCGGCCGCGGCCATGACCTCGATCGGGACCGTGCCGTCCGACCACTCGGTGTGGCTGTGCAGATCGCCTCGGAGCTGGGCGAGCAGGTCCGCGCCTGCCGTCTCGAGGGGCTGTGCGTTGCGCTCGCGCAGGTCGGCCAGGTAGTCCGGTACGCTGCCCTCCACCGCCTGCGCGATGACCTGGAAGGTACGGTCGCCGATGCCCTTGGTGCGCTTGAGCCTGCCGTCGGCGACCCGCGCGGCGAGCTCCTCCTGGTCGAAGGGCGCGATCGTGGCTGCCGCGCGGCGGAAGGCCTGCACTTTGAAGCTCGGGGCGAGCTCCCGCTCCAGCCAGAAGGCGATCTCGTTCAGCGCGTCGACGGCATCCATGCGCACCATGCTCCCACCGTGTCGGTGGTGGCCGGTACCGTCGGGCGCATGGGGAGAATCGTCTTCGACACGGCCGCGACCATCAACGGGTGGATCGCCGATGAGCACGACTCGCTGTCCTGGCTGTTCGCGGTGCCCGGCGGAGAGGAGCCGGACGAGAGCCTGATCCCCCGTGGAGCGACCGTGATGGTCGAGGGGCGCACGACGTACGAGTGGGTGCTGCGCGAGAGCGGCATCCTCGAGGCGCCGGAGAAGTGGCAGGAATTCCACGGCACGCGCCCGACCTTCGTGTTCACCCACCGCGAGCTTCCTGTGCCCGAGGGAGCGGACATCCGCTTCGTCTCCGGCTCGGTGGCGGATGCGCTGCCCGCGATCCGCGAGGCGGCGGGCGACGGCGACATCTGGGTCGTCGGGGGAGGGGACCTGGCGGGGCAGTTCTTCGACGCAGGCGCGCTGGATGAGCTGGCGGTGTCGATCGCGCCGGTCGCGCTGACCGGCGGCGCGCCGCTCTTCCCGCGGCGGGTGGAGTCCGACCGCCTGCACCTCGAATCCGCGGAGGCGGTCGGTCAGTTCGCCCGGCTGCGTTACCGCATCCTGGCCGCAGAATCGACCGCCTGATATACCGTGGGTCGCGTTCGACGGAGGGATTCGACATGACCGCAGCGGCCGACAGCCACGATCTGATCCGCGTCCAGGGGGCGCGCGAGAACAACCTGAAAGACGTCAGCGTCGAGCTGCCCAAGCGGCGGCTGACGGTGTTCACAGGCGTCTCGGGGTCGGGCAAGAGCTCGCTGGTGTTCGGCACGATCGCCGCCGAGTCGCAGCGCATGATCAACGAGACCTACAGCGCGTTCGTCCAGGGATTCATGCCGTCGCTGGCCCGACCGGACGTCGACGTGCTCGAAGGGCTGACGACCGCCATCATCGTCGACCAGGAGCGCATGGGCGCGAACGCGCGGTCGACGGTCGGCACGGTGACCGACGCGAACGCGATGCTGCGCATCCTGTTCAGCCGGCTCGGTCGGCCGCACATCGGCTCGCCGCAGGCCTTCTCGTTCAACATCCCCTCGGTCACCGGACGCGGCGCGATCACCGTCGGCGGCAAGACGGAGTCGCGCGAGTTCACGCAGCTCGGCGGCATGTGCCCGCGCTGCGAGGGCATGGGCAGCGTGAGCGACATCGACCTCACCCAGCTCTTCGACGACAGCAAGTCGCTCGCGGAGGGCGCCATCACCATCCCGGGCTACACGGCCGACGGCTGGGCGGTGCGGATCATCGGAAGCTCGGGCTTCGTGCCCGCGGACAAGCCGATCCGCGAGTTCACCGAGCAAGAACGCCAGGACTTCCTCTACAAAGAGCCGGTCAAGGTGAAGATCGAGGGCATCAACATGACCTACGAGGGACTCGTCCCCAAGGTCCAGAAGTCGATGCTGTCGAAGGATGTCGACGCGATGCAGCCGCACATCCGCGCGTTCGTGGAGCGCGCCGTCACCTTCGCGACGTGTCCCGAATGCGGCGGCACCCGGCTGAGCGAGGGCGCGCGGTCGTCGAAGATCGCCGGCATCAGCATCGCCGACGCCTGTGCCATGCAGATCACCGACCTGTCGGACTGGGTGCGCGGGCTCGATGAGCCGTCCGTCCGTCCACTGATCAAGAACCTGCAGCACCTGCTCGACTCGTTCGTCGACATCGGCCTCGGCTACCTGTCGCTCGACCGCCCCTCCGGCACGCTGTCGGGCGGCGAGGCGCAGCGCACGAAGATGATCCGCCACCTGGGGTCGTCGCTCACCGATGTCACGTATGTCTTCGACGAGCCGACCGTCGGGCTGCATCCGCACGACATCCAGCGGATGAACGAGCTGCTGTTGCAGCTGCGCGACAAGGGGAACACGGTGCTCGTGGTCGAGCACAAGCCGGAGGCGATCGCGATCGCGGACCACGTCGTGGACCTCGGTCCGCGAGCCGGCTCGGCCGGAGGCGAGGTCGTCTTCGAGGGCACGGTGGAGGAGCTCCGCTCGAGCGACACCCTCACCGGGCGGCACCTCGACGACCGCGCGCACCTCAAGAAGGCGGTGCGGACGCCGAAGGGAGCACTCGAGGTGCGCGGCGCCTCCGAGCACAACCTGCAGGGCGTGGATGTCGACATCCCGCTCGGCGTGCTGGTGGTCGTCACGGGGGTGGCCGGGTCGGGGAAGAGCTCCCTCATCCACGGGTCCGTGGCGCCGCGCGACGGCGTCGTGTCGGTCGATCAGGGCGCGATCCGCGGCTCGCGCCGCAGCAACCCGGCGACCTACACCGGGATGCTGGAGCCGATCCGCAAGGCGTTCGCGAAGGCCAACGGGGTGAAGCCCGCTCTGTTCAGCGCCAACTCCGAGGGCGCGTGCCCGAACTGCAATGGCGCCGGCGTCATCTACACCGACCTCGGCGTGATGGCCGGCGTCTCGACGGTGTGCGAGGTGTGCGAGGGCAAGCGCTTCGACGAGTCGGTGCTCGAGTACCACCTGGGTGGCCGCGACATCAGTGAGGTGCTGGCGATGCCGGTCACCGAGGCCGAGGAGTTCTTCGCGGGAGGGGAGGCGAAGCTGCCCGCTGCGCACGCCATCCTGCAGCGGCTGTCGGATGTGGGGCTCGGCTATCTGACGATCGGTCAGCCGCTCACCACGCTCTCGGGCGGCGAACGGCAGCGGCTCAAGCTGGCGACGCACATGGCCGAGAAGGGCGGGGTGTACGTGCTCGACGAGCCGACGACCGGTCTGCACCTGGCAGACGTGGAGCAGCTGCTCGGACTGCTCGATCGGCTCGTCGACGCGGGAAAGTCGGTGATCGTGATCGAGCACCACCAGGCCGTGATGGCGCACGCCGACTGGATCATCGACCTCGGTCCCGGAGCCGGCCACGACGGCGGCCGGCTCGTCTTCGAGGGCACCCCCGCCGACCTCGTCGTCGCCCGCTCCACTCTCACCGGCGAGCACCTCGCCCGCTACGTCGGCGCCTGACCCCTCACCCCCCACCGTCGAGTCCGCACAAATTGCACACGAATCGCCGTCGCGGCGTGCAAAGTTTGCGGACTCGACGTTGGGGATGCGCCGGGTTACGGAAGGTTGCGAGGGCGGAGGGGCGCAGGCGGTGGGGCGGATAGCGTCGGAGGGTGAGCACCCCGATCGAGAACCTGGGCCGCGAGACGCGGCTGTACCGGCCATCCGAGGAGTTCGCGGCGCAGGCGAACGTCGACGCCTCCGTGTTCGCGGAGGCCGCCGCCGACCCGGTGGCCTTCTGGGAGCGCCAGGCCGCCCGCCTCGATTGGGCGGAACCATGGCACACGGCACACACGTGGCAACCGGCCGCGCCCGGTGACGACGGCGAGCTGACGGTGCCGCGGGCCGAGTGGTTCGCGGGCGGCCGCCTCAACGCGGCCGTCAACTGCGTCGACCGACACGTCGCCGCCGGCCGGGGCGACCGCGTCGCCCTGCACTTCGAGGGCGAGCCGGGCGACCGCGAGACGATCACATACGCGGACCTTCAGCGGCGGGTGGCGCAGGCGGCGAACGCCCTCACGGCGTTGGGCGTCGGGAAGGGGGACCGCGTCGTCGTGTACCTCCCCGTCATCCCCGAGACGGTCGTCATCACCCTGGCGATCGCGCGCGTGGGCGCCATCCACTCGCTCGTGTTCGGTGGCTTCTCGGCAGAGGCGCTGCGCTTCCGCGTGGAGGACACGGGAGCCAAACTGCTGGTGACCTCCGACGGGCAGTTCCGCCGGGGATCCGCCGTGGCTGTCAAGGCGAATGCGGATGCGGCGGTCGCCGGCGACAACGCGATCGAGCATGTGCTGGTCGTCCGGCGGACGGGCGACCTGACGCCGGACGTGCCCTGGACGCCCGGACGCGACGTGTGGTGGCACGAGGTCGTCGAGACGGCGCCCGACGTGCACGAGGCTGAATCCTTCGACGCCGAGACGCCGCTGTTCATCATCTATACGTCGGGGACGACGGGGCGGCCGAAGGGCGTCGTCCACACCACCGGCGGCTACCTGACGCAGGCGTCGTGGAGCCACTGGGCGCTCTTCGACGCCAAGGACGACGACGTGTACTGGTGCACGGCGGACCTCGCCTGGGTCACCGCGCACACCTACGTGCTGTACGGCCCGCTGTCGAACGGCGCGACCTCTGTCATCTACGAGGGGACGCCGAACACCCCGCACACCGGCCGACACTTCGAGATCATCGAGAGCTACGGGGTGACGACGTACTACACGGCGCCGACGCTGATCCGCACCTTCATGACCTGGTTCCCGGAGGGGCCGGGGGAGCGTTGGGACCTCTCCAGCATCCGGCTTCTCGGGACGGTCGGCGAGGCGATCAACCCGGAGGCGTGGGTCTGGTTCCGCGAGAACCTCGGTGCGGGACGCGCGCCGGTGGTCGACACGTGGTGGCAGTCCGAGTCCGGCGCCGCGATCGTCGCCCCGCTGCCCGGGGTGACCGCGCTGAAGCCCGGCTCGGCGACGGTCGCTGTGCCCGGCGTCACGGTGCGGGTCGTCGACGAGCGAGGCGAGGATGTGCCCCGCGGCTCGGGCGGCTCGATCGTCATCGACGGCACGTGGCCGGCCATGTCGCGCACGGTATGGGGCGACCCGGAACGCTACAGAGACTCGTACTGGCGGCCGTACGCCGACCGCGGGTACTTCCTGGCCGGAGACGGCGCCGCGGTCGACGACGATGGATACATCTGGCTGCTCGGCCGTCTCGACGACGTGATCAACGTCTCCGGTCACCGGTTGTCGACCATCGAGATCGAGTCGGCGCTCGTTGCGCATCCCCGGGTCGCCGAGGCGGCCGTCGTCGGCGTGGGCGACGACACGACCGGACAGGCGGTCGCCGCGTTCGTGGTCCCGTCGGGAGAGACGCCGGGGGAGGCGGACCTCCGCGACCAGGTCACGCGCGAGATCGGCGCGATCGCGAAGCCGCGTCACGTGGTCATCGTCGGTGACCTTCCGAAGACGCGGTCGGGCAAAATCATGCGCCGCCTGCTGGTCGACCTGTTCGACGGCCGGCCGCTCGGCGATACGACCTCGCTGCAGGACGAGACGGTTCCGCACGCGATCGCGGAGATGCTGGCCGCACGGGCGCGCTGACCGGCCGGCGTGCGCGAAAGGGAGGTGCCGCGGGCCGACACGCCGGCGGAATGGCCCGGACGGAGGCGGATGCGGGGCGGAGCCCGCACGATGTCGTCCGTTTCCGACGGCGGCGGGCGCGGTCAGGGACGCAGGTCGGCGATGGTCAGGGCCGCGTCGATCAGTCCCAGGTGGGAGAGCGCCTGCGGGAAGTTGCCCCAGAAGGCGCCGTCCGCATCCATCATCTCGGCGTAGAGGCCGACGTCGTTCGAGCGGCCGACCAGGTCATCCATCAGCGTCGTCGCCTCGTCGATCTCGCCGACGCAGGCCAGGGCGGCGGCGAGCCAGAAGGAGCACGCGGTGAACGGGCGCTCGCCCTCGGCTGCCGCGCCGGTGAAGCGGTAGAGCAGCGGACCGTCGCCCAGCTCGCGCCGGAGCGCGACGATGGTGGAGCGCATCCGTTCGCCCCGGTCGAAGCCGCTGAGAGCATGGAGCAGCACCGACGCATCGAGCTCGTCGTCGTCGGCGGCCATCGTGTACGCGCCGAGGCGCTCGGACCAGCACCGCTCATCCACCCAGGCGTGGATGGCGTCGGCCTCCCGACGCCAGCGCGACGGATTGCCTTCGATCTGACCCAGCTCGACGAGCTGCAGGGCGGCCTGCAGCGCCTGCCAGCATCCCATCTTCGACGAGGTGTGGTGGCGGAGTTCGCTGAGCTCCCACATCCCGGAGTCGGGCAGGCGCCAGATGTCGCAGACGCGGTCGGCCACGTCTGCGACCAGTCGGCGGGTCGGGACGTCGAGCACGTTGCCGGCGGCGGCGTAGGCGAGCGCGACGCTGAGGAGATCGCCGTACACGCCGAGTTGCAGCTGGCCGGCCGCCCGGTTGCCGGTGACGACCGGTCCGATGCCGCGCCAGCCGGGCACGTCGTGCGTCTGCGGCTCGGCTGTCGACTCCTCCCGCAGCCCGTACAGCACCCGCAGTTCGGAGACGTCGCCCTTCACGGCGCGGAGCAGCCACGAGATCGCGGCGTGCGTCTCCTCCCGCAGACCGAAGCGCGCCAGGGCGCGGAGCGTGTACGCGGTGTCGCGGACCCACGCGAAGCGGTAGTCCCAGTTCTTGCCGCCGCGGTCGGTCTCGGGGAGGGAGGTGGTCGCGGCGGCCGCGATGGCGCCGGTCGGCGCGTACAGCAACAGCTTCAGAGCGAGCGCGCTGCGCTGTACGGCGTCATCCCACGGACCCTGATACGAGAAGGTCCGGGACCATAGCTCCCAGTTGCCGATCGTCCGGTCGATCCCGATGTCGACGTTGCTCGGATCGGGCAGGTGCAGCGGCTCGTCGTCGGTCGCGACGATGGTGAGCGTCCGGCGGGAGCCCTCGACGACCCGGATGCGACCGCGGAACCGGGGCGCATCCGCATCCTCCTCGGCGTCGTTGAGGCCGGTGACCCCGATGTTGACCTTCCCGACGCGGAGGATGCGCTTGCCGTCCACTCGCTCCGCCCACGGGCTGCTCCCGCCGAGCATCGTGCCGGGCTCGACCGCCCAGTCCATGACGACCGTTCCGCTGACCCCCTCGATGCGGCGTGCCAGCTCCAGCCACGGCAGGCGTCCGGCGACGCCGGTGACCAGTGCGTCGGTGACCCGCACCGCGCCGTTCTCCGCGATGAAGGTCGTCTCGAGAACGTTGGTGCCGGGAAGGTACCGCCGACGGGTCCGGAACGCGGTGACGGGACGCAGCAGGATGCGGCCTCCGCGCTCCGGGTCGAGCAGCGCCGCGAAGGCGGGGGCGGAGTCGAGGTTGGGGACGGGCAGCCAGTCGACCGTGCCGGAGCGGTCGATCAGGGCGACGGTGCGGCCGTCGCCGAGGGCGGCGTGATCCTCGATCGCGGCCGCAGCCTCCATCCGGTCCGCCGTCACGCCCGCTGCTGGAGACCGGCCGCCGAGATGACCGCCTCGCGGAACAGCGGTGTCAGCTGCTCGGCGGTGGGACGCGCGGCCGGATCCATGGAGGTCATGGCGTGGAGGATGCGTGACCAGACGTCCGGCAGGCCGTCCGGGATGGGCGGCTCGTGCTCCAGCCGGGCCATCGCCGACTCGACGGCGGCGCCGGGGTACGCGACCGAGCGTGTGAAGCACTCCAGCAGGACGAGCCCCAGCGAGTAGATGTCGCTCGCCGAGGTGGCCGGCTGACGCATCGCCTGCTCGGGGCTGAGGTAGGCCGCCGTGCCGGTCGTCTTGCCCTCATCCGGCTGCGAGGGTGTTCCGACGATGCCGCTGGCGATCCCGAAGTCGGTGAGCCGCGCCCGTGCCCGGAAGGTCGTCGTGCCGTACGACACGAGCATGATGTTCGACGGCTTGATGTCGCGGTGCACCACCCCGTTGGCGTGCACGTACTCAAGCGCCTCGGAGATGTCGTAGGCGACCTCCGCGATCTCCTCCAGCGTCAGCTCCCGCTGGGTCAGCATGCTGGCGAGGTCGGTGCCGGAGACCAGCTCCATGATGAGGAACGGCCGCGGGTCCTTCGGAGAGGAGTAGTCGATCCCGGCGTCGATCAGCGAGACGATGCCGTGGTGGCTCAACCGCGCGAGCGCCGCCTGCTCGGTGCGGTACTGCGCCATCTCCTCCTCGCCGCCCGACCGGTACAGCTTGATGGCGACCTCGCGCCCCAGCAGCTCGTCGGTCGCGCGGAAGATGCTGGCCTCGCCGCCGCGGCCGATGACGTGCTGCGGCCGGTAGCGACCGAGCAGCGCGGGGATGGTGGACTCGGGCATCAGCTGCTCCGCGACCTCAGCAGGGCGAAGGAGGACTCGCCGAGGATGACGCTCTCGCCGTCGGCCAGGGCAAGCTCGGGGTCGCTCGAGAGCTCCAGCTCCCAGTGCGAACCCGGGGCGTCGGGGAGCACGAACTCCACACCGTTGCCGGCCGCGTTCAGCATGAGCAGGAACGAGTCGGCCCCTTCGTGCCGCAGCTCGAATGCGATCGAGCGCGCCTCGGGATCCGCCCAGTCCTCGTCGGCGAACGGCTCGCCGTCCGCCCGGACGATGCAGACGACATCCGGGCCGCCGACGTCGGGTGCGTGCCGGTACCACTCCGGCCGGAGGGCGGGCTCGGTGCGGCGCAGGCGGATGAGCTTGGAGGTGAACTCGTGCAGCTCCCAGTCGGCGTTCTGCCAGTCGAACCAGGAGATCTCGTTGTCCTGACAGTAGGCGTTGTTGTTGCCCCGCTGCGTGCGCCCGATCTCGTCGCCGCCGAGGATCATCGGGACGCCGGCCGACAGCAGGACCGTGGCGAGGAAGTTCTTGCGCTGCCGCGTGCGGAAAGCGTTGATGCCGGGGTCGTCCGTCGGACCCTCAACGCCGTAGTTACTGGAGCGGTTGTCGGATTCGCCGTCGCGGTTGTCCTCGCCGTTCGCCTCGTTGTGCTTCTCGTTGTAGCTGGTGAGGTCGGCGAGCGTGAACCCGTCGTGCGCGGTGACGAAGTTGACGCTCGACAGGGGAGCGCGGCGCGAGTCCTCGTAGATGTCCGGGCTGCCGAGCACCCGCTGCGACAGGGTGGACAGCACCCCGGGGGTGCCGCGCCAGTAGTCGCGGACGTCGTCGCGGAACTTGCCGTTCCACTCCGACCAGCCAGCAGGGAACCCGCCCAGCTGGTAGCCGGCGACGTCCCACGGCTCGGCGATCAGCTTCACCTGCGCGAGCGTCGGGTCCTGCTGGATAAGCGTCAGGAAGGCGCTGTGGAGGCTGGCGTCGCCACCCTGGCGCGTCAGCGTCGTGGCCAGGTCGAAGCGGAACCCGTCGATGTGCATGTCCTCGACCCAGTACCGCAGCGAGTCCATGATGACCTGCAGGGCGGCCGGGTGGCTCACGTTGAAGCTGTTGCCGGTGCCGGTCGTGTCGAAGTAGTGGGCGGCATCCCCCTCGACGAGCCGGTAGTACGACGGGTTGTCGATGCCCTTGAAGCTGTACGTCGGCCCGAGGTCGTTGCCCTCCGCGGTGTGGTTGTAGACCACGTCGAGGATGACCTCGATGCCGGCGGCGTGCAGGGCCTTCACCATGCCCTTGAACTCGTCGACCTGGTGCCCGGTGTCACCGGTCGCCGAGTACTCGTTGTGCGGGGCGAAGAAGCCGATGGAGTTGTAGCCCCAATAGTTGCGGAGGCCCTTCTCCTGCAGGTGCGCATCCTGAACGAACTGGTGGATGGGCAGAAGCTCCACTGCGGTGACGCCGAGGTTCTTGAGGTACTCGACGGCGGCGGGATGCGCCAGCCCGGCGTAGGTGCCGCGGAACTCCTCGGGCACCCACTCCATCAGCTTCGTGAAGCCCTTCACGTGCAGCTCGTAGATGATGGTCTCGCTGAGCGGGGTGTGCGGGCGCTCATGGTCGCCCCAGTCGAACTCCTGCGGGTCGATGGCGATGCCGAGGGCGACGTGGCGGGCGCCGTTGGTGTCGCTGCGGCGCTTCGGGCGGCCGAGCTGGTGGCCGAAGACGGCCTGCGTGTTGTCCCACGACCCGGTCACGGCACGGGCCTGCGGCGCGAGCAGGACCTTGGCCGGCGAGAACCGGAGCCCGTTGGCCGGATCCCAGGGTCCATCCACGCGTAGCCCGTATCGCGTTCCTGCGGTGAGGTCGGGGACGAACCCGTGGAAGACGTGGCCCGTGCGCTCGGTGAGCACGGTCTGCTTCTCACGGCCGCGGTGGTCGAAGATCGAGACGATGACCTTGTCGGCGCGCTCGCTGTAGACGGCGACATTCGCGCCGCCGTCGCGCAGGGTCACCCCGAGCGGGTACGGCGTGGAGGCGGCCGTCACAGGGACGACCCCTGCGAGCGGCGTGCGCTGGGGGCGGTCCGGCGATAGGGCCGGGGGCAGGGTCGGGACACGGTGCCTCCGTTCGGTAGAACGCCACGATACCTGCGCGGTGACACACCCATCCAGGCATTGACACGGGGGTTGCGGACCGTTAGGCGCGCGGCTTACGCGTCGCGCAGGCGCTCGAGCAGGCCGGAGTTGCGGCTGACGATGCGATCGATCATCTGCTGCGTGGTGGGGTCATGCGCCGCGGCTGTCATCCCTCCACCCTATCGAGAGAAGTATTGCATATATAAGCGGACCTACCGCCGCGTCACGCGCACGGCCTCACCGAACGCCGCGACGGCATTCGCCGGCGCTTCGCCGAGGCCCGTGCCCGACAGGCTCACCTCGACGAGCAGCTCGCCGCGGCGGAACCGGAAGACGCCGTCCGTGTACGCCACCTCGGTCGCGGGCGCGTCGGCGGGGATCGTCCGGCGCAGGGCGGTGAGGGTGCGGTACCAGTCGAGCATCCGCGCGTTCTGCGGTCGCTCCGGCTCCGACCAGTCGAGCTTGGAGCGCAGGAAGGTCTCCGGGTCCTGCGGGTCGGGCACGACGGCGGGGTCCCAGCCCATCTTGGCGAACTCCGCGATGCGGCCCTCGGCGGTCGCCTTCCCCAATTCGGGCTCGGGATGCGAGGTGAAGAACTGCCACGGGGTCGTCGCGGCCCACTCCTCGCCCATGAAGAGCATCGGCGTGAACGGGCCGAGCAGGGTGAGGGCTGCGGCCGCCGCGAGACGTCCGGGGTCGAGCGTCGCGGTGAGGCGGTCGCCCGCGGCGCGGTTGCCGATCTGGTCGTGGTCCTGGCTGAACACGACCAGGCGGGTGAAGGGGATGTCCGGGTCGATCGGGCGGCCGTGGTGGCGCTCGCGGAAGCTCGACCAGGTGCCGTCGTGGAAGAAGCCGCGCTGGAACACCTTCACCAGCGCCTCCGGGCGGGCGAAATCGCTGTAGTAGCCCGTGTCCTCGCCGCTCAGGGTGGCGTGGATCGCGTGGTGCACGTCGTCGTCCCACTGCGCGTGGAGGCCGTAGCCGTGGTGCGAGCGGGTGCGGATCAGCTTCGGGTCGTTCAGGTCGCTCTCGGCGATCAGGGTGCGCGGCCGGCCGGTCTCCCCGGCGAGCTCGTCGGCGAGGAGCGCGAGCTCCTCGAGCAGGTGGGTGGCTCGGTGGTCCTGCAGGGCGTGCACCGCATCCAGCCGCAGACCGTCGACGTGCATCTCGCGCAACCAGTACTCGGCGTTGTCGAGGATGTAGCGGCGCACCTCGTCGGACTGCGGGCCGTCGAGGTTGATGTTCACCCCCCAGGTGCTGGCGCCCTGGCCGAGGTACGGGCCGAACTTCGGCAGGTAGTTGCCGCTCGGGCCGAGGTGGTTGTAGACGACGTCCTGGATGACGGCGAGACCCCGGCGGTGGCACTCCTCCACGAAGCGCTGGTACGCCGCCGGTCCGCCGTACTGCTCCTGGACGGCGTACCAGAGCACGCCGTCGTAGCCCCAGTTGTGCGTCCCGTTGAAGGCGTTCACCGGGAGCAGCTCGATCGCGTCGACGCCGAGGCCGATCAGGTGGTCGAGCCGCGCGGCGGCGGCGTCGAGGGTGCCCTCGGGCGTGAAGGTGCCGATGTGCAGCTCGTAGATCACGGCGCCGGTCAGGTCGCGGCCCTCCCACGCGCCGTCGTCCCAGGCGTGGGCACGCGGGTCGAACTCCCGGCTCAGCTCGTGCACGCCGTTCGGCTGGCAGCGCGACCTCGGATCGGGGAAAGGGCCGTCGCCGTCGACGAGGAAGCCGTAGTCGAGGGGTTCGGTCGGGAGCTCCGGCGCCTCCGCCAGCTCCCACCATCCGCCGGTCGGGCTCGCGTCGGACGCGGGCACACGCGCGAGCGGGAAGGTGCCCAGGCCGCCGAGCACCACATCCACCGATCGCGCCTCCGGGGCCCACACGGGGAACCGGCGGTCGGCGGCGGTCATCGGGCCACCGCCAGCAGGGCGACCGGGTAGGTCTCGAACACGGAGGCGAGCGGGACGCGGCCCGAGTAGTCGCGTCCGGTGAGTTCGTCGCGCATGGGCTCCTCTCCCAGGTCGATGGTGGTGTCCGCCCATCCGCCGGTCGCGGAGAGCCCGACGGGCAGGCGGGTGGCGAGCGCGATCGCACCGCCGCGGTCGAACCCGACGAGGTGGCCGGCACGCGAGCCCTCGGCGTAGACGGGACGGTAACCGCTGAACAGCTCCGGCCGGTCGCGGCGCAGGCGGAGCGCCTTGGCGGTGATCAGCTCTTTCGCCGCGCCCGACGAGTCGATCTCGGGCTGCCATCCCTCGTCGATGTGGGCGAGGAGGGCGGCTGCCGCGTCGAACTCGACGGGACGGCGGTTGTCGGGATCGACGAGCGAGCGCTCCCAGCGCTCCGACCCCTGGTACACGTCCGGGATGCCGGGCGCCATCAGCTGCAGGAGCTTGGCGCCGAGGCCGTTGCTCGCGCCGGGCGCCTCGATCACCGCCGCCAGGGCCTCGACCTCGGCCCGCACCCGCTCGTCGTCGAAGGCGGCGTCGACAGCGGCGAACATCCGTTCCTCGAACGCCTCGTCGGGATCGGTCCAGCCGGTGGATGCGCCCGCCTCGCGCGCTGCTTTCAGGGCGTAGTCGTGCAGGCGCTCCCGCGACGCGGGCCACGCGCCGACGATCGACTGCCACAGCAGGCTCTCGAGCGAGCCGTCGCCGAAACCGACGCGCTCGCGCACCGTGCGCAGGAACCGCTCCCAGCGGCCCGGCAGCTCGGCCAGCACGTGAATGCGCGCCCGGGTGTCCTCTCCGCGCTTGGTGTCGTGGGTCGACAGCACCGTCATCGACTCGGGGAGCCGGCGCTCACGATCGCTCTGCCGACGGTGGAACTCCTCCGGCGAGAGCGCGAACTCGGACGGGTCCGCGCCGACCTCCGTCAGCGAGACGAGCCGCGTGAAGCGGTAGAAGGCGTTGTCCTCCACGCCCTTCGCCATGATGGCGCCGGTGGTCTGCTCGAACCGGTCGCCCAGGCGGTCGACGATACGAGCGATCACGGGTGCGAGGTCCGGACGCGTCGCCGCGGCGGCCTGACGTGCCTCCTCCAGGTATTCGTCGCCGTACGGCAGATAGCTGCGGTACACGGGGAACCACGCCGCCAGCTCCGCGACGGCGTCCGCGATCTCCTCGTCCGTCCCCTCGCCGAGCTCGCGGACGACCCGGAGCACCTCGGAGCGCAGGATTCCGTCGGCGACGGCGCGCTTGCGGCGGTGGACGAGCTCCACCCAGTCCTGGCTCTCCTCGCGCTCGTCGATCTCACCCGCCAGTGCCGTCAGCGGTCCCTCACCCGACGGGTCGACGAAGACGCGGTCGATGATCGCGAGGGCGTCATACCCGGTGGTGCCCTGCACGGGCCAGTCCGGCATCCGCTCGTCGCCCTCGATGATCTTCTCGACCCAGATCGGGGCGTCGCCGGCGAGGTCGCGCAGGCGCTCCAGGTACTGGCCGGGGTCGCGGAGGCCGTCCGGGTGATCGACGCGGAGGCCGTCGACGAGCCCCTCGCCGAGCCAGCGGCCGATTTCGCGGTGCGTGTCGTCGAACACCCGCTGGTCCTCGACGCGGAGGCCGGCGAGGGTGCTGACGGCGAAGAACCGGCGGTAGTTGAGCTCGGCGTCGGCCCGGCGCCAGGACATCAGCTCGTAGTGCTGGCGGGCGTGGACCTCGCGAGGTGTTCCATCGCCGGTGCCGGCCGCGATCGGGAAGCGGTGGTCGTAGTAGCGCAGCTCGCCGTCCTCGATGCGGAGGGCGTCCTGTTCGTCCGGGCCGTCGCCGAGGATGGGGAGACGCAGACGTCCGTGGCCGAACTCCCAGTCGATGTCGAAGTACGAGGCATACGGCGACTCCTGGCCGTTCTCGAGCACATCCCACCACCAGGCGTTGACCGCGGGGGTGGCGACGCCCATGTGGTTGGGGACGATGTCGACGAGCACCTTGAGGCCCCGGCCGTGCGCGGCGTCGGCGAACTCGCGCAGCGCCGCAGGGCCCCCGCGCGACGCATCCACTCGACTGTGGTCGACCACGTCGTAGCCGTGCATCGAACCCGGCTCCGCCTCCAGGAGGGGCGACAGGTAGACCCAGTCGGCGCCGAGGCGCTGGATGTGGTCGAGCACCTGCGTGGCGTCGCGGAGGGTGAAGGCGGGCGAGATCTGGAGGCGGTAGGTGCTCACAGCGTTCATTCTCCGGGAGGGCGGGGCCGCCGAGTAGGGCTTGAAATGGATCGCCCGGCATTTTGCTAGACGAGCAAGCAATATGATTAGACTAACTACATATCCGCTGGATCAGCGAAGGAACCGAGGAGGGCGTGGGTTGGGAGTACTGAGCTACGGGGGAGCCGACTACGAGTTCTCGGATCGGCTGCTGGCCCACGTGCAGGTCGTCATCACGACGAAGCTGCGGCGCCGCGAGTCCTTCGCCCTCAGCTGGATCCGCGAGGGCGACGGTGGCCGCGAGGCCATCTGGGTCGACAACGGTCTTCCCATCCGCTTCCGCTACGACGAGGGAGTGATCGCGCCGCTCAACCGCGAGTGGCTCGAGTCGCTGATGGATGGCACGCACCGGCCCAACGGGCTCCTCGTCACGCCAGAACCCTCGCCGTCGTCAGGTCCGAAAGGGAAAAGCTAGGCCGTCTAGTTTGTAGGTGCTCTATCGTTAAGGGCATGACGTCCGAGACCCGGGGATCGGCGCACTACTGGTACGAGGAGCGCGCGGGCCAGCGCACTCCCGGCATCGAGGTGCTCGAGGCGATGCGCGCCTACGGCGTCGCCGAGTCGGCCATGCGCCGACGGTCCGAGGGCGTGCTGCGCATGAGCGAGAACGACGTCTCCGCGATGCGCTACCTGCTCCGCGCGCAGGAGGCCGGCCGTACGGT
Source organism: Leifsonia sp. 466MF (assembly GCF_900100265.1). Classification (NCBI taxonomy): domain Bacteria; kingdom Bacillati; phylum Actinomycetota; class Actinomycetes; order Micrococcales; family Microbacteriaceae; genus Leifsonia; species Leifsonia sp. 466MF. Next base: position 3,529,353 of record NZ_LT629696.1, on the reverse strand, counting down.
CGGTCCGAAAGAGCTGGCCGAGTACCTCGGCATCCAGAGCTCGTCGGTGACCGCCCTGCTCGATCGGCTGGAGCGCGCCGGCCACATCCAGCGCCAGTCGAGTCCCTTCGATCGGCGCGCTCTGATCGTCGTCCCGACCGTTCCGAAGGACGAACTGCAGCGGGCGATCCTCGGCGACATGCGCCAGGAGCTGGTCGACGTGGCGGCCTCCCTCGACCCGGAAGACGCTGCGGTGGTCATCGACTTCCTGCAGAGGATGCGCGAGGCGGTCGACCACATCGACGCGGCGGAAGCGGCGGGTCAACCGAACCGGTCCGGCGACCGCACGCGCAGCAGCACGTAAAATCGGACCATCGAAGCACAGACCGGCGGGCGGTACTGGTACGACCGTGCGGACCCGCATACCGTTGACGTCCTGAATGCGCTGCGCGACTACCGCGCCGCCGAGCAGGCGATGCGTCGTCGTACCCGCGAGTCCATGCGGATGGGCGAGAACGATCTGCGCGCTCTGCGGTTCCTGCTCAAGCGGCAGAACGAGGGGGTCCCGGCGACCCCCGCCGAGCTCGGTGCTCTCCTCAAGCTGAAGTCGTCGTCGGTCACCGTCATGCTCGACCGCCTGACCGTGGCCGGCTGGGTCACCCGGCAGCCGCATCCTGTCGACCGGCGCAGCCTGGTGATCGTCGCAACGCCCGGAGCCGACGAAGAGGTGCGGCACACCCTGGACGCGATGCACCGCCGGATGCTCGAGGCCGCCTCGGAGCTGGACGAGCGCCAGGCGGAGATCGTGAAGAGCTTCCTCGACCGGATGTCCTCCGCACTCGAAGGCCTGGACCGCAGCGACAGCACCTCCTGAGCGTCACGTGAGAGGTCGCTCCGCGGGGGTAGACCCGCCTCCGCAACGGTGGGAGCGTCGATGACGAAACGGACCACGAAAGGGGACGTCATGGGACTGGACGACAAGATCGAGAACGCCGGAGAGAAGCTGGGCGGAAACGCCAAGGAGGCCACGGGTAAGGCCACCGGCGACGAGCGTCTCGAGGCCGAAGGCAAGGGCGACCAGATCAAGGCCGACGTCAAGCAGGCCGGCGAGAAGATCAAGGACGCCTTCAAGCACTGACCCTCAGACGACCACGAGGCCCCCGACCCGGATTCCGGTCGGGGGTTTCGTCGTGTTAACCGGCATGTCGAACGGATGTTGCCTATCGTTCACCCGGTCCGCGGAGTAGTTTCCGGTGCATGGGAGACCGGACGGATCGCGCCAGGGCGGCGCGGAGGGCGGGGATCGGCGCACTGCTGGCGCTCCTCACCCTGGTCGCGACGGTCGCGCTCGCCGTCGCCATCCCGACGCAGGGGGAGAACCCGCGTGCCTGGGGTGTGATCGTGTGCGGGCTGGTCACCGTCGGCCTGTGCAGCGACTTCGCCCTCCGCAACCGGCGGCTGCTGCGGCACTACCGTGGCGACGATCTTGTGCCGCCGCACCATTCGGTTTCGCGGGATGCGGACCCGCGGCGCCACGTGCCGGCACGTCAGGCGCGCGCGAAGGCCGCCCGGTAGCGCGTCGGGGGCACGCCGACCTCGGCGTCGAAGTGGTGGCGCAGGAGGGTGGCACTGCCGAAACCGCACTGGCGCGCCACCTCGTCGATGGGCAGGTCGGTGGTCTCCAGCAGCAGCCGGGCGTGCAGGATGCGCTGGGTGGTGAGCCACTGCATCGGGGGCACGCCGGTCTCCGCGACGAAGCGCCGCGAGAAGCTGCGGGTCGACATGTGCGTCCGCTCGGCGAGACTGCCGACGGTGTGGGTCTCGTCGAGGCGTTCGGTGAGGTAGTCGATGAGCTCGCTGAACGTGTCGTCCTCGCAGTCGCTGACCGGCTTGTCGATGTACTGACGCTGGCCGCCGTCGCGCTGCGGCGGCACGACCATGTTGCGCGCGATCGTGTTCGCGACGGCGCTGCCGAGCTCGCGGCGGACGAGGTGGAGGCTGGCGTCGATGCCGGCCGAGGTTCCCGCGCTGGTGATGATGCGGCCGTCGTCGACGAACAGTACGTCCGGGTCGACGCGGGCCTCCGGGAAGCGGCGCTGCAGCTGGTCGGAGTAGCGCCAGTGCGTGGTGCAGTCGTGTCCGTCGAGCAGGCCGGCGGCGCCGAGGGCGAAGGCACCGGAGCAGACGCTGAGCAGGATCGCGCCACGGTCGTATGCCCGGCGGAGCGCATCCAGGAACTCTTCGGGATACTCGTCGCGGATGGTGGCGGCGGGGACGGCGATGAGGTCGGCGTCGTCCATCGCCTCGAGGCCGTAGGGGGCGGTGACGCTCACGCCGACCGGGCTGACGACGGGAGTGCCGGGGGTGATGGAGCAGACGCGGAAGTCGAACGGCTCGAGCCCGGCATAGCTGCGGTCGAGGCCGAAGACCTCGCAGACGACCCCGAACTCGAACATGGCGAACTCGTCGATGAGGGGAACCGCGACGGATCGGATCATGCCGTCAGTGTAATGGCCGTATCTTTGCGAAGATAGACCTGAAGCCATCTCGTGTCCGAATCTTTACGTCCGTAACGTGAAGGTCATGGCGAACACGACATGGACACAGGGGATGGAACACAGCTGGGTCGCGCGTCCGGCCCGGACGAACGGCGGAGAACCGCCGCGCCGGCGCCGGTTCGTGCTCAGCGATTGGCTGCCCGCGGCGATCCTCGCGCGCGGCGGACACGTGAACCGCGAGAGCGAGCGGGCGCTCGGCGACCTGCGGGCGATCCAGGCGGCGCGCGAGACGGGTCGCTGACGTCGGCCCAGCCGCATGCAGGGGGCGCAACACGCCGTTATGGCGCCGCCATTACGGCGTGTCGCGACCCACGGAATCGGTGAGGGCGGCGACGGGCCGGGCAGCGGCGCGGGGCGCCGGTCCGACCGACGAGCGATGCAGCAGATCGGCGTCGAAGACGACCGCGGCGTCGTCCACCCGCTCGCCGTGGATGCGCTCCAGCGCACGGCGGGCCGCCGCGGCACCCAGCTCGTAGATCGGCTGCTCCACGACCGTCAGCGGCGGGGTGGTGATGCTGGTCCACTCGGGGTTGTCGAACGAGATCAGGGACACGTCGTCCGGGATGCGCAGCCCGAGCGTCCGGATGGTCTGGAAGACCGTCATGGCGATGAGACTGTCGGACGCGATGATCGCGGTCACGGGGTCGTCGTCGTCGAGCAACTCGCGCGCCACCACATCCACTCCGCGTCGGCGGGCGTCGAGGCGGATGTTGCGCTCGGGTGAGGGGATGCCGGCCGCGGTGAGCGTCTCGAGCACGCCGGCGACGCGGTCGGCGACGCTGGACATGGTGATGCGATCGCCGGGCGTGTAGTGCGACGCCGGGTGGTCGTGTGTCGAGATGAAGGCGATGCGGCGATGCCCCTCGGCGAGGAGCTCGGCGGTGGCTCGTGCGGCGGCTGACCGGTTGTCGACCGTGACCGAGTCGTAGGGCTCGCCGTCGGCCCGGCGGTCGAGCAGGACGAGTGGGCGGCCGGCGGCGCCGACGGCGGCCAGGTGGGCCACCCGCGCCGAAGAGGCCGGCGCCACGATGAGGGCGTCGACCTGCTTGTCCAGCAGGACGTCGACGGCCGCCTCCTCCGCATCCACATCCTCGTCGGAGTTGGTGAGGATGACGTCGTAACCGGCTTTGCTGGCGACGTCGGAGATTCCGCGCATGGCGTGCGCGAAGAACGGGTTCTCGATGTCGCCGACGACCACGCCGATCGTGTTCGAGCGGCCGGTGTTCATGGAGCGGGCCAGTGCGTTCGGGCGGTAGTTGAGCTCCTCCGCCGCGGCCAGCACGCGCGAGCGGACCGCATCGCTGACCTGCCCGTAATCGCCCAGGGCGCGGGCGGCCGTCGCCTTGGACACCTTGGCCGCGCGGGCGATGTCGGCGACCGTGACGGCGCGCCGGGATGCGGGGCGTGGGGACATCGGTGCCGCCTTCCTCCTGCGAACTCCGAGTGTTGACGAACGCGGGAAACGTGATGTAGCGTCCCAGAAAACCAACTGAGACCGGTCTCAGCGTAATCGCCAGAGACCGGTCTCAGCAACCCGCACCGATCGACGAGGATCACACGTCCCGTTTCTCGCCGACCATCCCCCAGACGATTGGACCCCCGCAGTGAAACGACGCACCATCCTCCGGCCGGCCGGGCTGTTGGCCGCCGCGGCAACCGCCGCCCTGGTCCTGGCTGCCTGCAGCGCCGGCGGCGCCTCCGGCTCCGCGACGAAGGACAACCCCTACGGCCTCATCGAGGCGGGCACGGTTCGGGTCGCCAGCCTCGGTGACGCCAAGCCGTACACCTTCACCGATGCCAAGGGCGACTTCACCGGCTTCGATGTCGAACTGTTCACCGACGTCGCCAAGCGCGCCGGCCTCGGCAAGGCCGTGTTCACGGGCCAGGACTTCTCCGGCCTGCTCGCCGCCGTCGCGAACCACCAGTTCGATGTCGGCGTCGCCGCCATCGGCATCACGGACGAGCGCAAGAAGACGGTCGACTTCTCCGACGGCTACCTGGCGGGCTACCTCACCGTGCTCACCACGAAGGCCAGCGGCATCGACTCCGCGAAGGACCTCGCCGGAAAGCGCCTCGGCGTCGTCCAGGGCACCCTGCAGGAGGCGTACGCCGTCAAGAACTTCCCCAAGGCGAGCCTCGTGCGCTTCCCCGACAACAACGCGGCCGTCTCCGCGGTCAACAGCGGATCGGTGGATGCGCACTTCCTCGACTACGAGGCGGCCAAGAGCTACGTCGCCCAGTACCCGACGTTGAAGGACGCGGAGGACATCCCCTCGTTCGACGCCCCCGCCGGCTTCGCCATCGCGAAGGGCAACCCCGCCCTGAAGAACGCGCTGAACAAGGCGCTCCACGAGGCGATGGAGGACGGCACCTGGAAGAAGCTCTACCAGAAGTGGTTCCCCGGGTCGCCGATGCCGACCCAGTACCTGCCGAAGGCGGAGCAGACCTCGACGCCCACCCCGTCGAAGTAGGAGCTCAGGGAGATCCCCATGGACTGGCTGACCACCATCACGCACACCTTCTTCGACATCCCGTCGATGCTGCAGGTCTTCCCGCAGCTCCTCGGTGTCGGACTCGTCAACACGCTGATCATCTCGATCGCGGCGACCGTCATCGGCGTCGTGCTCGGCATGGTGGTCGCCGTCATGGGGATCTCCACCTCGCGATGGCTCCGCATCCCCGCCCGCATCTACACGGATGTGTTCCGCGGGCTCCCGGCGATCCTCACCATCCTGCTCATCGGCCAGGGCTTCGCGCGGTTCTCGCAGTCGATCTTCGGGCCGTCCCCGTACCCGCTGGGCATCCTGGCGCTGTCGCTGATCGCCGCCGCGTACATCGGCGAGATCTTCCGCGCCGGCATCCAGAGCGTCGACCGCGGGCAGCTCGAGGCCTGCCGGGCGCTCGGCCTCAGCTACGCCAAGGCGATGGCCCTGGTGGTCGTGCCGCAGGGCATCCGCCGGGTGCTCCCCGCGCTCGTGAACCAGTTCATCGCCATCGTGAAGGACTCCAGCCTCGTGTACTTCCTCGGGCTGCTGGTGGGCGAGCGGGAGCTGTTCCGCGTCGGCCAGGACGCCGCGGTGCTGACCGGCAACCTGTCTCCGCTCGTGCTCGCCGGACTGTTCTACCTGGTGATCACCGTGCCGCTGACGCACCTCGTCAACTACTTCGACAACCGGTTCCGCACCGGACGACGCAAGCCGGCCCCGCCGAAGAGCGGACTGGACGAGCTGGACGAGGTCCAGCCGCCGGCGCCGATCACCCTCGGGAGCAACACATGACATACACCTCTCCGCTTCCCGCGCAGCAGACGCCGGACTTCCGCGGCTCCGCGCTCGACCTCGTCGACCTGACGATGGCGTACGGCGACATCGACGTGCTCCGCGGCGTGAGCATCTCCGTCGCACCCGGCACGACCACCTGCGTCATCGGCCCGTCGGGCTCGGGCAAGTCGACGATGCTCCGTGGCATCAACCGGCTGCACGAGCCGAAGAGCGGGGATGTCCGCCTCGACGGAGCGAGCATCCTCGGGACGAAGCCGGATGTGCTCCGCCGCCGCATCGGCCTGGTGTTCCAGCACTTCAACCTGTTCCCCGACCACACCGCGCTGCAGAACGTCATGCTGGCGCTGCGGTCGGTGAAGCGCATGCCGAAGGCCGAGGCGCAGCGGATCGCCGAGGAGCGCCTCGTCGAGGTCGGGCTCGGCGAGCGGATGGACCACCGCCCCCGCGACCTCTCCGGCGGCCAGCAGCAGCGCGTCGCCATCGCCCGAGCGCTCGCCATGGAGCCCGAGGTCATGCTGTTCGACGAGGTCACCAGCGCACTCGACCCGGAGCTCGTGAAGGGCGTGCTGAACCTGATGGCCGACCTGGGTCGCCGGGGCATGACCATGGTCGTCGTCACCCACGAGATGAACTTCGCCCGCAAGGTCGCCGACCAGGTCGTGTTCATGGACGAGGGTCGAGTCGTGGAGGCGGGACGACCGGACGACCTGTTCGACCGGCCGCAGAGCCCGCGCCTGCAGCGTTTCCTCTCGGAGGTGCTGTGATCCGCGTCGGCCTGATCGGCTACGGCGTCGCCGGGCGGGTCTTCCATGCGCCGTTCCTCGCGGCGGACCCCGCGTTCGAGCTCGCCGCGGTCGTCACCTCGCAGACGGACCGGCTGGCCGCCGACCACCCGCGCGCGACGGCGGTGCCGGACGTGGATGCGCTGCTCGCGCATCCCGGGCTCGACCTGGTGGTCGTCGCCTCGCCGACCCCGCTGCACGTCGCCCACGCGACGGCCGCCATCGATGCGGGTCTGGCGACGGTCGTCGACAAGCCGTTCGCGCCGGACACGGCGGCCGGCCGCGCCCTGATCGAGTGTGCTGAAGCGGCGGGCGTGCCGTTCACCGTCTTCCAGAACCGCCGGTGGGACGGCGACTTCCTCACCCTGCGGCGACTCGTCGACGACGGAGCGCTCGGCGAGGTCCGCCGCTTCGAGTCCCGGTTCGAGTGGTGGAAGCCCGCGGCCGACGAGTCGTGGAAGTCGACCACGTCCGTGCAGGAGGGCGGCGGCATCCTCTTCGATCTCGGCGCGCACCTCATCGACCAGGCCCTGCTGCTGTTCGGCCCCGCCCGGGTGGCGCACGCCGAGCTGCGCAACCGGCGAGACGCGGGGGCCGACGACGACGTCTTCGTCGTCCTCGAGCACGACGCCGGCACCACCAGCCACCTCTGGATGAGCGCCGTAGCTCCCATCGCCGGGCCGCGGTTCCGCGTGCTCGGCTCGCGCTCCGGCTTCGTCTCCTGGGGCCTCGACCCGCAGGAGTCGCAGCTCGCCGGCGGCACCCTCCCCGGCGATCCGCGGCTCGGACACGCGAACACCCCCGGCCGCCTCGGAACGGACGCGCATCCCGACGAGATCCCTCTCGTGCCCGGCGACTACGCCGCCTTCTACCGCGAGCTCGCCGCCGCGCTTCAGGGCGGGACGCCGCTCCCGGTGGACCCGCGGGAGAGCCTGGCGGCCCTCGAACTGATCGACACCATCCACACGCTGAACCGAAAGTGAGCACCATGACCGCACCATCCACCCGCACCCGCGTCGTCGTCATCGGCGGCGGCGTCCTCGGCGTCTCGACCGCGACCCAGCTGGTCCGCTCCGGCGCCCAGGTGACGCTGCTGACCGAGGCGGAGCTCGCCAGCGGCGCAAGCGGACGCTCGCTGTCCTGGCTGAACACGGCCGGCCTGCGCTCGCCGGAGTACCATGCGCTGCGCCAGCTCGGGATCGACCGCTACCGCACCCTCGCGGCCCGCGCCGACGTCGCGGAGTTCCTTCGCTTCGACGGGGGACTGACCTGGGCGCCGGAGGGCGAGTCGTTCGCGCACATCCTGGAGCACGAGCGTGCCATCGGCTACGACGCCCAGTGGCTCAGCGCCGACGACATCGCCGAGTGGGCCCCCGGGGTCGACCCGGCAGCCATCGCCACCGAGGGCGCCATCTTCAACCCGGGCGAGGGCTGGGTCGACCTGCCGTCGCTCATCGCGTACCTCGCGGCCGAGTTCACGTCGCGCGGCGGAACACTGATCACCAACGCCGGACACGTCGAGGTCGTGGTGGAGGACGGCCGCGCCGTCGGTGCGGTCACCCCCGACGGCCGTCGCTTCGACGCCGACGCCGTGCTGCTCGCGACCGGCCCCGGCGTCCCCGCCCAGGTGGCCGAGCACGGCGTGACGATCGAGGACGGCAGCCCCGAGGCGCTCCTCGTCTGGACCAAGCCGGTGCAGACCGGGCTCACGGCCGTGCTGAATACGCCCAACGTCGCCGTCCGTCCGACCCCGACCGGTGCCCTCGCCCTCGACTCGGCCTGGTCGGAAGAGGCGCTGATCGTCGGAGACGATGGCTCCGTGACCGTGCCGGACGGCATCGTCGACCGCCTGCTGGAGGAGGCGTCGCGCGTGCTCGCCGGCCACCCGACGCTGGAGCTCGACGGCTTCGGCATCGGCGGCAAGCCCATCCCCGGCGACGGCGAGCCCGTGCTCGGTGAGCTGGAGCAGATCGACGGCTACTTCGTGGCCTTCACCCACAGCGGCGCGACGCTCGGGCTGATCGCGGGCGAACTCCTCGCCCGCGAGATCCTGACCGGCGAGAAGTCGCCGCTCCTCGACACGTTCCGCCCCGCGCGCTTCTCAGCCGCCCTGGTGTGAACGTCGCGGAGGGGGTCCGCCGCTCCGGCGGCACCGTGGGATGGACCCCCTCCGCCCCTGTCGTCGCGCTTCTCACCGCCCTTCTCGTCGCCCTTCTCGTCTGGCCGGGGGGCGCATCCCCTGCCTTCTCCTAAGCTCGGAGCGTGGATGAGATCTTGGCGGCCGGCTTCCTGTTCGACATGGATGGGACGCTCGTCGACTCGACGGCGGTGGTCGAATCCGTCTGGACGGCCTTCGCCGACCGGCACGGGCTGGATGCGTCGGCACTGCTCGCGTACGCTCACGGCCGGCAGGCGGTCGACACCGTCGCGCACTTCCTCCCCGCACTGACCGACGACGACCGGGCCGGCCTGGTCGGCGGGCTCGTCGCAGAGGAGGTCACCCGCACCGACGGCATCGTCGAGATCCCGGGTGCGGTCGCTCTGCTCGGTCGTCTCGTGGCCGACGGAGCGCCGGTCGCCGTGGTGACCAGTGCGCCGCGCGAGCTGGCCGTCGGCCGGCTCCGCGCCGCCGGAGTCCCTGTGCCCGACGTGCTCGTCGCCGCGGAGGACGTCACCCGCGGAAAGCCGGATCCCGAGGGCTACCTCCGCGCCGCCGAGCAGCTCGGCGTACCGATCGGCGACTGCGTCGTGTTCGAGGACGCGGAGGCCGGTATCGCTGCGGCGGTGGCCTCTGGCGCCCGCGTCGTCGTGGTGGGGTCGCACGAATCCGCGGCCACCGCGGGTCTCGACCGGCTCAACGACTACGCCGGATTCCGGGCCGCGCTGCGCTGACAGGTACTGCATTGCGCGAGGCCGCCTGAGGCGAGCAGGATCGCGCCATGAGCACCAAGAGCGTGCCGCGGCGCCTCCCGCGCCGACCGGCGTCGAGCCTTTCCGAGCGATGGACCGTCGTCGACGGGGTCGACGTGTTCTACCGCGAATCGCCGAACCCTCCGGACGCCCCGGCGATGATGCACGTGCACGGCTTCGGCCTGTCCGGCCGGTACCTGCTGCCCACCGCCGAGCGGCTCGCGAACGAGTTCCACACCCTCGTCCCCGACCTGCCCGGCTTCGGCCGGAGCGGCAAGGTGCCGCAGGGTCTCGACATCCCGGACCTCGCGCGCGACGCAGCGCGGTTCCTCGACGACCGGGGCATCGAGACGGTCACCCTCGTCGGCAACTCCATGGGCTGCCCGGTCATCCTCGAGTTCGCGCACCACTATCCCGAGCGCATCGAGCGCGCCATCCTGGTCTCGCCGGCGGGAGGCGTCTACAACAGGCCGCTGCGTCGGGCCATCGGCCAGCTGACCCGGGACGGAGGGCGTGAGCCGCCCCGGATGATGCGGGTGGCGACGCCGGACTACCTCCGCTTCGGGGTTCCGAGCACGTTCAAGATGTTCAGCGCCCTCACGTCGTACCCGTCGCTGGAGCGGCTGCTGGAGCTGCGCATCCCGACCCTCGTCGTGATCGGCGACCGCGACCCGCTGCTGCCAGGCCCCGACCGGGTGCGGGAGATCGCGTCGGCGACGGACAACCACGTGCTGGTGGTGCGGATCGAGGGGGCGGCGCACGCGATCAACTTCAGCCATCCCGGCGAGCTGGCCCACATCATCCGGCTGTTCATGGCCGACCGGCCGATCGTCGACGACCCCGACTCGCCCGGGCACGCGAGCCTGTACGAGATCCACCGCGGGCGTCACCTGCCGTCGACGGAGTAGCGGCGGCGGCTCAGGAGCGCTGGAAGGATGCGGCGCCCGCGCAGAGCCGCGCCCGCACCCAGTCGCCGGTGTCGCTCAGCGGCAGTTCGCCCGAGCGGACGGACCGCACGAAGTCGAGCGCGAGATCGGTGAGGCGGCCGTCGGCGGTGTCGGGCGCATCCCGTCCGACGTGGATGGACAGCCAGCGGGCCGGACGCGACCCCACGCGGGCGGCGACCGAGACGATCCCGGCGAAGTGGCGCGCCTGGCCCTCCGTCCCGTCGTCCACGTGCCGGCGGAAGCCGCGGCCGCGGATGCGGTTGGAGCCGCCACGCCCGGCGTCGAGGAACCAGAACGGACCGCGCCGGACCCCCGCGACCTCGTGGCCGAGGTCGCGCAGGAACCGCCCCGGCGACAGGGGTGGAGTCCGCGCGGCGAGGCGGTCGCAGGCAGCGGCGAGCTGCTCGCAGGCGCTCACGGTCACTTGTCGCGGCCGTTCACGAGCGCCTCCGCTCCGGCCTGCCACCAGACGCCCGCGGCCGGACCGCCGTTGCAACTGCCGTCGCTGACGCCGGGATGCTTCACCCAGAGCAGCGCATCCAGCTTGCCGTCGCTGCCTTCGGTCACCTTCGGGTCCTGCCCGAGAGCGGCGCCCGGCGGATTGCACCAGGTGCCCGTCCAGCCGTTGCCGTTGCGGGAGACGTCGATCACGTAGTGCTTCCAGCCGACCTTCGACGAGAGGCGGCCCGCGTAGTCGCGTTCGCGCTGCGTCGTGTCGAAGTTCGAGACATTGGTGAAGAAGCCGTGCGCCTCCTCGATGTTCGCGCGCTTCAGCCACGCAGCCTGGTCGTCCGGCGACAGCCAGCGGGCGTTCCCGCCGTCGAGATATGTGGCGACGCCCGCCCCCTCGAGGATGCTCACCGACGAACGCAGCAGCGGAAGACGGACCTCCGCCGACCCCGCGCACTTCTCGGACGACAGCATGGCCAGCGAGTCGGGCTCCAGCAGCACGACCGCGCCACTGCCCTGCAGGGTGGATGCCATGGTGCGGATCCACGGCAGGTACTGGTCGGCGGAGAGCCCGCCCTTCGAGTATCCGCCGCAGTCGCGGTTAGGGATGCCGTAGGCGACGAAGACCGGGGTGGCCTTCTGCGCACGTGCGTCGGCGACGTCATTGCTGAGCTCGGTCACCAGCCGGTCGCCCTGGAACCACTCGCCCAGCCAGACCGCCGTCGGCACCGTGGCGATCTGATCGGCGACGGCCGCACCGGCGGTGTCCCCGAGGGCGAGCAGGCGCTTCTGCGCGGCGGCGGCCTCGGTATTCGGATCGAGATAGAGCCGCGGCGACGCGAACGCCGGCGCCTGCCGGTCGGTGGTCGGGGGAGGGCTGGAGGGTGCGCTCGCCGCAGGGGCAGGCGTGGCGGCCTTGAGGCCCACGCCGACGGCCGCGGCGACCGCTATGAGGGCGAGCGCCCCCACGACTGCTGCGACGACCGGTTTCCGCATCCGCTCCCCTTCCGCGCACTCCCGGAAGTCCACACCCTAACAGCGCCGGGTGGACCGCATCCGTGTCGCCCGGATTGGGGTACAGAACCGTGTCCTCCAAACGACCCACAGACCGGTCTTTCTGGCTATGCTCGCGGATGTCACACCCGAGTTACTGTCTTGAGCCCCGCGGGAGCCGACCCGAAACCGGTCCGCGGGAGAACCCGAACGCGCAAAGGACGTATCGTGCACACCACCCTGCCCTACAACCATGCCCACGACCGGGCCCAACTGCTCGCCCGTCGCCACGAGCGCGACCTGCATTGGGCGAAGGAACGCCGTCGTCAGCACGAGCGCGAGAACGCGGAGGCCCGGGCGCTGCTCGCGACGCATCCGCTGCGGCTCGCCCGCGTCACGCTGTGGACCGCCGGCGCGGCGCTCGTCGTGATCGGTGCCGCCTGGGCGGTCGCCCTCGCCGTGACCGCCCCCGGGTGGCAGGCGGCGGTCGACGGCGCGGGCGCCGCGCTGGCTCTGGCGGTGCTGCTCGCCTCCGCGATCTCGCTCGGGCGTCTGCGCGCGCGCCGGGCGGCCGCACACGCGCTGCTGCGGAGCAGGGACGCGCGCCTCTCGCACACGCAGTACCACATCCACGAGAGCGTGCACTCGTTCATCGACGCCCGGGTGGATGTGGTCAACACCCGGCAGCCGGTCGGCGCCTGACGGATCCGCGGCTTGAGGTCGGCTACGGCTTGAGCGCCGTCGTCGAGCCGACCACCTCATCCACGAAGCCGTAGTCGCGGGCCTCGTCGGCGGTGAACCAGCGGTCGCGGTCGCCGTCCTCGATGATCTGCGCCACCGGGCGTCCGGTCTGCTCGCTGGTGAGCTCGGCCATCCGCCGCTTGAAGTGCAGGATCTGCTTCGCCTGCGTCTGGATGTCGGCCGAGGTCCCGCCGAAGCCGCCGTGCGGCTGGTGCATGACCACGGAGGAGTTCGGCAGGGCGTAGCGCTTGCCGCGCTTCCCCGACGACAGCAGGAACTGGCCCATGGAGGCGGCGAAGCCCAGCGCGAGCGTGGCCACGTCGGCTTTCACGAAGTTCATGGTGTCGAAGATCGCGAACCCGGCGGTGACCGAACCGCCCGGGGAGTTGATGTAGAGGAAGATGTCGCGGTCGGGCGCGATCGAATCCAGCAGGAGCAGCTGGGCGCAGATGTCGTTGGCGACCTCGTCGGTCACCTCGCTGCCGAGGAAGACGATGCGCTCGTCGAGCAGCCGTTGCACGGGAGAGGTCTTGTCGGTGTCCATGAGCCCAGTGTGGGAGCCGTGGACCGCGGTGTCTGCGGCTTCTGCCCGTCGCGAATCTGCGCAGGGCAGACCGCGGCGGAGGCGTGTTTCTATAATCGAACACGTGCCCACCGATGATGCCGCGCAACCCTCTGGCCAGACGAGTACGCAGACGCCGCCGCTGCAGACCCTGTCGCGCGGCATCCGGATGCTCGAACTGCTCGCCGACGCGGGGGAGCCGCTCAGCATCCCGGTGATCGCGTCGAGGCTAGGGCTGCATCGCTCGATCACGTACCGCATCCTCCGCACGCTCGAGGACCACGGGCTCGTCGTGCGCGACGCGGCCGGTGCGGTGGAGCTCGGGCCGCGGATGGCGACACTCGCACGGTCGGTGTCGCGCGATCTGCAGTCGGCGGCCCTTCCGCAGCTGACGGCCGTCGCGAACGAGCTCACGATGACGGCCTTCCTCGCCGTGCTCGACCGCCACGACGTGGTCACGCTGGTGACCGTGGAGCCGTCGCACGCGCACGCCACGGTCGCCCAACGACCGGGCACGCGGCACCCGCTCGCCTCGGGTGCGCCGGGGATCGCCATCCAGTCCGCCCTGACCGAGGCGCAGTGGCGGGCGCTGCCGGGGGAGCATCCCCGCGACGACGCCGCACTCGCGCAGCGCCGGGGGTACGCGACCAGCCACGACGAGGTGATCGCGGGTCTCGCGTCGATCGCCGTGCCGGTCGTGGCGCCCGGGCAGCCGGTGGCGGCTCTCGCCGTCGTCTACGTCGCGAACGACGTGGACGCCGCCGCGATCGGAGCGCGCCTGCGCACCGCCGCCGCCGCCATCGAGTCCGACCTCCGCTGACCCCCTCCCACCCACCGTCGAGTCCGCATACTTTGCACGCTCGCACGGCGTTTCGTGTGCAATTTGTGCGGACTCGACGGTGGGTGGGAACGGGCAAGGAGGGGTCAGGGGGCGACGAAGTCGCGGTGCTGGGCGGTTTGGGCGAGGGCGGAGAGCAGGGTGAAGCCGGAGAGGGAGTCCCAGCCGCCGGTCCAGGTCAGGTCGCGCGCGATCTCCCACACGGTGCCGCCGGGATGCGCGGCGACCTCGCGTGACCGGCGGAGGTGGTGCTCGCGCAGGGCGGCTGTGCGCTCCGCCAGGCCGGTGAAGGGATGCTCGTGCCCGGGCAGGGCGAGCGCGTCCAGCTCCCCGATGCGGCTGAGCCCGGCGAGGTAGTCGGCGATGGGGTTGGTGGCCGTCGGGCCGCCGAGGCCGAGACCCGAGTTGACGGTCGGCAGCACGTGATCCCCGGTGAAGACGAGCCCGGCATCCTCCTCATGGAGGCACAGATGGCCGGGAGTGTGCCCGGGCGTCCATAGTGCCCGGAGGCGACGGCCCGTAATGTCGAGAAGGTCCCCGTCCGCGAGCACGGCGTCCGGCGCGGGCAGCCCGGCCGCGATCGGTGAGGCGACGGCCGCAAGCAGCTCCGGGCGGCGGTCGGCGGGAACGCCCCACGCGTCCAGGTCCGGCTCGGGGATCCCTCGGGTGATCGCCGCGGCGGCCTCGGCCTCGCGCGCGTGCATCAGCAGGGTGGCGCCGCTCGCTGCGCGCACGGCCGCGGCGCCTCCCGCGTGGTCGGCATGGAGGTGCGTGATGACGATCGACGCGATGTCGCGCGGCGCGCGGCCCAGCGCATCCACCGCGCCCAGGAGCGCGCCGGCCGCCTCGACCGTGGGGGAGCCGGGGTCGATGACATGGAGGCGTCCACGATCGTCCTCGACGAGGTAGGCCAGGCTGTACGGCAGCCCGCCGCCCGGCATGGGGATGCGTACGGCGTGCACGCCCTCGGCGATCGTCTCGAAGCGGTCCACGCCCGCCAGGCTAGACGACCGTCGGACTCTCGAGCGTCAGCCGGCCAGCTCCCGGCTGAGCAGGACCGGTCGGAAGAACGCCGCCAGCTCGTCCGTGGCCGCAAGGGGCAGGACCGCCGACACATACTGGTCGGGCCGCACGACGACGATCGCACCGGCGCGGTCGATCCCGCGGACCGCGAAGATGTCGTCGTCCGCGTCGGCGGCGTACACCTTCTCGTAGTCGATCAGGCCGAATGGCCCCACGCGCGGGAGGAAGAGCTCGGGGACCGCGCCCAGGTCGACCGCCGTGTGGTCCTGCTGATAGATCACCTTGACGTCGAACCAGGCGTCCGGGTCGGCGCCGGCCGGCGTCGCGGCGAGCGGCGAGTCGGGCGACGACGACAGCCAGCCGGCGAGGTCTGCCACCGCCGAGGGCTCCCCGGCCCGGGCGTCGTCGGCGAAGACGTAGATGCGCCACCGGCCGTCGGCGCGCGCATGGTGGCCCAGGTGTACGGGGTTGCCGTCGCACACCCGTTCCACGGGAGCGGACTTGAAGCGCTTGCCGACCGGAAAACCGGTCGCGAGCTCCTGGTGGCTCTGCTCCCCGACGATGAGCGACGGCGCGTACTGCGTCATGAATCCGGCCGGGAACTCGGCGGTGCGCACGTAGAAGTCCTCCAGCTCCGACGGGCTCTCGAACTCCTCCGGCTTCTTCGCCATCAGGGTCGACCACTGCTTGTCGAAGTCGATGAGGTCCTTCGCGACGACCTGCCGCTCGGCGGAGTAGGTGGCGAGCAGGCTCTCCGGGCTGCGGCCGTCGAGCACATGCCCGAGCTTCCAGCCGATGTTGAAGCCGTCCTGCATCGAGACGTTCATGCCCTGGCCGGCCTTCGCGCTGTGCGTATGGCAGGCGTCGCCGGTGATGAAGACGCGCGGGGTGCGCATCCCGAGCTCCTCCGGCAGCACGTCGTCGAAGCGGTCGGTGAGCCGGTGACCGACCTCGTACACGCTGTGCCAGGCGACGTTGCGCACATCCAGCGTGTACGGGTGCAGGATGCGGTTGGCCTGCTCGACGATCTGCTCGATGGAGGTGGCCCGGATCGCGCCCTTGTCTTCGGTCGAGACCTCGCCGAGGTCGACGTACATCCGGAACAGGTAGCCGCCTTCGCGGGGGATGAGCAGGATGTTGCCCGCCTCCGACTGGATCGAGCACTTGGTGCGGATGTCCGGGAAGTCGGTGACGGCCAGCGCATCCATCACACCCCAGGCGTGATTCGCCTGGTCGCCGGCCAGGTGGCAGCCGATCGCCTCGCGGACCTTGCTGCGCGCGCCGTCCGCCCCGACGACGTACTTCGCGTGCACCACGTGCTCGGCGCCCTCGTCGGGTCCGGCCGTCCGGCGCAGGGTGACGGCGACGGGATGCTCGCCCTCGCCGACCTCGAGCCGCACGAACTCGTAGCCGTAGTCGGGTGTCATCCGGGCCGGCGAGTTCGCCATCACCTCGGCGAAGTAGTCGAGCACGCGGGCCTGGTTGACGATCAGGTGGGGGAACTCGCTGACTCCGGTGGGGTCGTCGACCGGCCGCGCGGTGCGGATGATGCGGGACGGGTCGGCGGGGTCCGGCTTCCAGAACGCCATCTCGGTGATGCGGTAGGCCTCGGCGATGATCCGCTCGGCGAAGCCGAACGCCTGGAACGTCTCGACGCTGCGGGCCTGGATGCCGTCGGCCTGCCCGATGGCGAGCCGGCCCGGGCGGCGCTCCACGATCCGTGTCGTGACGTTCGGGAACTGGGAGAGCTGGGCTGCGGCGATCATCCCGGCGGGGCCGGTGCCCACGATGAGCACATCCATCTCGTCCGGCAGCTCGGCGGGGCGGTCGATCCCGGTGCCGGCCGGCTCGTGGATGCGCGGGTCGCCGGAGACGTAGCCGTGGTGGTGGAACTGCACGGGAACCTCACTTCGTCGTAAGTCGTTCATTATGCGAACGCACCGTTCGCATATCGCGCGACCAGAGTACCTCATCCCGAAATGCCTGCACCGCGTAGCTTTGTGCAACAGAAGGCGCCGCAGCGGATGTGGTGCCGCACCATAGGGGGATGTCGGAGTTCAGCACAGCCCAGGTGCACGCGGGAGAGGCCCGCGATGCCGCCCATGGCGCCCGGGTCACGCCCATCTACCTCACCGCGGGTTTCGAGTTCGACAGCTTCGCGCAGGCGGAAGGCCGTTTCGGCGGCGACGAGCCCGGATACACCTACAGCCGCTCCGGCAACCCGACGACCGCCGCCCTCGAGCGCCGCGTCGCCGCCCTGGAGCACGGCCGCGAGGCGATCGCGGTCGGCAGCGGCCAGGCCGCGCTGACGGTCGCCGTGCTCGGGCTCGTGCAGGCCGGCGACCACATCCTGTCGGCCCAGAGCGTCTACTCGGGCACCCGCGGGCTGTTCGAGAACGGCCTGCGCAGGCTCGGCGTCGAGATCGAGTTCGTCGACGACCCGACCGACCTCGCGGAATGGCGGCGGCGCATCCGGCCCACCACGCGGGTGCTCTTCGGGGAGTCGATCGCGAACCCCGGCACCGAGATCCTCGACATCGCCGGCGTCGCGGCCGTCGCGCACGAGAACGGCATCCCCTTCATCGTCGACAACACGCTCGCCACCCCGTACCTGCTGCGGCCGGGCGACCACGGCGCGGACATCGTCGTGCACTCCGCCAGCAAGTACCTCGGCGGCCACGGCTCCACGCTCGGCGGCCTGGTCGTCGACCAGGGCAGCTACGACTGGGCGACCTCGCCGTTCGCGCACCTGACCGGGCCCGACGACTGGCTGGACGGCGCGAGCTACGTAGCCACGCACGGCGCGGCCGCCTACACGGCGTTCACCCGATCCGTCGTCGCGTCACTGTTCGGGCCGGTGCTGTCCCCGCTGAACGCGTTCCTCATCCAGCAGGGCATCGAGACGCTCTCGCTCCGCGTGCAGCGGCAGTCGGACACCGCGCTCGCCGTCGCCCGCTGGCTCGAAGCGCAGCCCGAGGTCACCGGGGTCGAGTACGCGGGCCTGCCGTCGCACCCGTCGCATCCCCTCGCCCAGCGGTACCTGCCGCGCGGTCAGGGTGCGGTCCTCGGGTTCACGCTCGCGGGCGGTGCCGCAGCGGCCGAACGGTTCTACGACGCCGTCGAGCTGTTCAGTCGCATGACGCACATCGGAGACGTGCGGTCGCTCATCCTCCACCCCGCCTCGACCACGCACGCGCACCTGCCGCGGCACGTGCGCGACGGGATCGGGATCGGCCCAGGGCTGCTGCGCCTGTCGATCGGCCTGGAGGACGCGGACGACCTGATCGCGGATCTGGCGCGAGGCATCGCGGCGGTCGCTGCGGCGGACGTGGTGGTCGCCGGTGCGGCCGTCGCGGGGGACGCAGAGCTGACATCGGCGCCGCTGAGCGCCGTGGCGGGGAGGTAGGCGAGCATGGCACGACTGCAGCACTTCGGCTGGTTCTTCAGCCGCGGCTTCGGGCCCCAGGGCTGGGGCCGGCCGTATTGGGAGTGGGACTACCGCTGGACGCGACCCGACCTGTACCAGCAGTCGGCGCGCGAACTCGAGCAGGCCGGACTCGATCTGGTCATCATCGAGGACGCCCTGTCGATCGGCTTCCCGGAGACCGTCGACCTGCGGGTGCGCGAGGCGTACGGCGGCCCGAAGCACGACCCGCTCATCCTCTCGCCCTATCTGCTGGATGCGACGCAGCACCTGGGTGTCGCGCCCACGATCAACGCCGGCGCCTACCCTCCGTACGTCGCCGCCCGCCAGTTCGCGAGCCTGCACCACCTGAGCGGTCACCGGCTCGGGGTCAACGTGGTCACCGACGTCGGCAGCGCACGGCACCTCGGGCTCCCGGCGCTCTCGCACGACGCGGCCTATGACCGCGCGGAGGAGTGGCTCACCGTGATCCGGCGGCTGTGGCACAGCTGGGATGACGACGCGCTCATCGAGGACGCCGCGACGCGCCACTTCGCCGACGGCTCGAAGATCCGGCCGTTCCAGCACGAGGGCGAGTACTTCCGGGTGGCCGGGCCGCTCAACGCCGTGCCGTTCACCGAGGGCGACCCGGCGATCGTCTCGCCGGGCGGCTCGCCGCGCGGCATCGCGTTCGCTGGGACGCACTCCGACGTTCAGCTCGCCCTCGCCCCGCTGGACGCGCAGAGCATCCGCGACTACCGGGCCAAGGTGCGTGAGGCGGCGGTGGCGGCCGGGCGCGACCCCGACTCCATCAAGGTGCTGTTCGTCTTCAAGCCGGAGGTCGTGCCGAGCGACGAGGAGGCGCGGAGGGTCGTCGAGGCGTCGAAGCATCCCACTGACGCGGAGCTGTACCGGGAGCTCGCCGGCCAGTCGAGCGACCTGGAGACCGATCTGACGCAGCTGTCGCTCGACGAGCCGTTCGACGTCTCGGTGTTCGGCGACCACGTGTCGCAGGGCAGCATCAAGGGGCTGTTCGGCAAGCAGGGCATCCGCGACGGTGTCACGCTGCGCGACCTGGTCGCACCGAAGGTCGTCAAGGGTCGCATCGCCGACCGCGACGGATTCGTCGGAACGGCCGAGCAGATCGCCGACTTCATCGAGGAGCTGGGGGAGGAGGCGTCGAACGACGGCTTCATCTTCTCCGGCGACCTGCACCCGGTGACGCTGCATCGCAACCTGGACGAGCTCGTCCCGGTGCTGCGGCGGCGCGGGATCCTGCGGCGCGAGTTCGGTGACGGCGGCATCCGGGGCAACCTGTCCGACTTCTGAGCCGGTCGGCTACGCGTCCTGCTCTTTGCGGGCGCGGAAGGCGACCATGTTCATCCGGTTGCCGCAGCGCACGCTGCAGAAGCGCTTGGAACCATTGCGGGAGAGGTCGAGCAGGAGGCCGGTGCAGTCGTCGGCCGCGCAGACGCGCAGGCGGCCGGTCTCGTCCGAGCGGATCACATCCACCAGGGCCAGCGCGATCTCGACACGGATGCGCTCGGCGAGCGGCGCATCCTGGGCCGTGGCGTGCAGGTGCCAGTCGAACCCGTCGTGGCGCATCAGGTACGGCAGGGCGTGCGCCTCTGCCAGCATGGCGTTGACCTCGACGGCCGCCTCGTCGCGGTTGAGCGTCCAGGTGCGGCGGATGCGGTCGCGCGTCTCGTGGACGGCCCGCAGTTCGGCCTCGTCGCCGTCGACCCGACCCGAGTAGCGGTTCTCGGTGAGCAGCGCGACCAGCTGCTCCGGAGTCGCGAGCTCGTCCTCGCCGCTGCGCGAGGCGTCGGGCACCGTGTTGCCGAGCAGGACGGCGAACTCCAGAGCATCCTCTGTGTCAGGGGCAAAATGCAAGTTGACTCCTTACTCATGACGAGCGTACCGTCAGGACCATCATCGCTGACGACCCTGACAGGTGACCCCATGACGCATCGGCATCCGACTTCGCTCGGCCTGCTCATCGCCGTGCTCTCTGCGGCCACGTTCGGGATGTCGGGCGCCTTCATCAAACCGCTGCTCGAGAGCGGGTGGTCGCCCGTCGCCGCCGTGACCGCGCGCGCTCTGATCGGCGGGGTCGTGCTGCTGCCGTTCGCGCTGATCGCGGTGCGCGGCCGTTGGGCTGCCGTCTGGCGGGGCCGCTGGCGACTGCTCGGGATGGCGCTCGTCGGCGTCGCCGGCACCCAGGTGCTGTACTTCGCGGCCATCCAGCGCATCCCCGTGAGCACGGGCATCCTCGTCGAATACCTCGCGCCCGTCCTGCTTGTCGTCGCCGTATGGGTGCGTACCCGTCGCGCTCCGCGGGTCGTCGTCCTGGCCGGCTCTGTGCTGGCGATCGGCGGACTCGTGCTGGTCGTCTCGCCCGGCGGGTCCGGCGCGCTCGACCCGCTCGGGCTCGTGCTGGCGGTGCTCGCCATGGGTGGATGCGCCGCCTTCTACGTCATCGCCGCGAGACCGAGCGACGGACTCCCGCCGGTCGCCCTGGCCTCCGGCGGCCTCCTGATCGGGGCGATCGCCCTCGGCGCCGTCGGCGCGACGGGCGTGCTGCCGGTCACGGTGAGCTTCGCCGATGTGCCGCTGTTCGGTCAGTCGGTGGCGTGGTGGGTGCCGCTCGCCGTTGTCGGGGTGTTCGCCACGGCCGTCGCCTATGCTGCGAGCATCACCGCGACGGAGATGCTCGGTTCGCGACTGGCGTCGTTCACCGGTCTGCTGGAGGTCGTCGCGGCGACCCTGTACGCGTGGCTGCTGCTGGGGGAGCAGCTCGGGTTGCTCCAGCTGCTGGGCGGCCTGCTCATCCTCGGTGGCATCGCGCTGGTGCGCGCGGATCGCTCCGACCCGGCCGACCGTGTAGCACCCGACAATGCGGGTACGCCGGAAGAACCGGCGCCGCTCGGTTCCGCGATCCCGGGGAGCAAACCGCGCTGACCCCTTGCCGCGGGTCTTTTACGCGCCGATGGTGGGGACATGGATGCGACGAGCCGCGATGAGGACCGGCGTGGGCACGACGAGGACAAGTCGACGATCGACGTGCGCCTGACCGGCGTGCGCGACCCGCGGGACCCGGACGGCCTGCTGACGGTCGAGCAGGACGCCGACCGTCCCGACCCGTCGCGGTTCGGGGTCCCCGAGACGGACACGCTCGAGCGGGAGCAGGCGTACGTTGCCCGGCTGCGCGCGGGCGGGTCGTCGGACGACCTGCCGCAGGTCCCGCCGAAGCGCGGCGTGACCGGCCGGGGCTGAGCCGCCGCCCGGCAGCGGCGAGAATGGGGTGATGGCCCTCCCCGCGACCGAGCGCATCGTCCCCGTCCCGGTCACCCGCATCGAACTCGAGGCCGCCGTCGCCTTCGGAACCCTCCGCCGCGCGTTCGAAGCGGAGGTGCCCCCGCTCGACGTCGCGCAGCTGCGCGACCTCCTCGCGGACGATGCGGACTGGCGCCGGCTCACCCGCGAGACGGCCGGACCCGGCATCCATCGGTTCGTGCGGTTCTGGACCGACCACCCGACGGCGGTGATGCGCGTGGGCGGCGCCGACATCCCGAGCGCCGTGTACCTCATCGGCGACTACGCCACGGCTGCGCGGATGTTCCGGCACGATCCCGGCACACTGCTGTACACCCCGATCCGGGTCGAACTGCATTCGGCGCGTGGCGGCGGCACGGTGCTGAGCGTCGACCAGCCGAGCAGCCGGCTGGCGAGCTTCGGAAACAACAAGATCACCCAGGCAGGCTTCGAACTCGATCGGATGCTCGGCGACCTGCTCGAGGAGCTCGGCCTGCCCCGGCCCAGCGTGCTGCGCCGCTGAGCCGGGGCGGGATCGTCAGCTCCCGGGGATGCTGGCGATCGGCAGCGTCATGACGGTGAGATCCTTCTGGATCTCGGGATCGTTCAGGTGCTGCGTGAACAGCCTCTTCAGCTGGTCCTGGTCGACCGTGGGAAGAGGCGTGCCACGCAGGTCCTCCACGATCCCCCGATACCGGTCCGCCATCCGGGTAAGGGTCGCGTAGCAGTTCTCATTCAGCCAATCGACGGACTGGCCGGCGTAGAACGCGCCGTCCCGACCGCTGACAAAGCAGTACGGCTGCTCGCGCGGGAGGAACGGGAACCGGTTGGATTCAACGGCTGCGGCATCGGCGGCGAACATGTCCCAGCCGCCGGTCGATCCCTCGGCGTTCGCCCAGGGCCAGGTCGCGTCGTCCCCCTCGGGGAACAGGGTCGCCCAGTTGCTGTCGCTGCCCAGGCGCCCGTCCTGCGAGGAGGTTCCGTAGACCACGGACCCGATCGTGGCGGAGGACAGAGGGAACACCTGATCCGTGATCTTCGTGACCATCTCGGGATCGGCGATCGCCTTCGTGATCGCGGCGGCGAACCCGTCCGTGCTCTGCGCGATGAACGCCTCGCGGTCCGCGGTGAGCTTGGCCTGCAGTGCCGCGTGGGCGTGCCACTTCTGCGTCGCCGCCTTGGCCACGACTTCCGCTCCGGAGCGGGGATCGGCCACCTCGGCCGCGAGCGCCGCCCGGTCGACCGCGGCATCCACGAGTCCCAGGTTGAACACCTCGGTCGCCTGCCAGGCGGCGAACATGTCTCCTGCGGCCGCGGACATGGATGTGGTGAGCTCGTCGATGTGGTCCGGCAGCCACTCCTGGAACCGCTTGTCGCGGATGCCCTTCATGTAGTCGAGCTGAATCGGCGAGGTGTCCCGGAACGCGGCGATGAACGCGCCGATCAGGGCGCCGATCAGCACGATCACGATGGCGACGACCGGGCTTGCGAAGGACACCACGAAGCCGGCCGAGTTGGCCAGAAGAGCAACCACGTTCTGGGCGATGTCGATGTCGTCGCCGCTTGTGATGGCGTTTGCCAGCCCGAGGGCCTCGGCGAGCACGGGAACCTGTCCGGCGAAGATCTCGGCCTTCTGGAGCTTCGAGAGGTCGGAGTCGAAGGCGCCCGTGACGTCGAAGATCCAGCGCAGCGCCTCGACGCCGTCGAGAGCCTCGAGACCCTTGAGGTCGCGGAACTTGGCGGTGTGGGCGAACTCGTTCAGTTCGGCCCGTGTGGCGGGAAGGGCGGTGAACACGTTGCCGTCCTTCGCGCCGGCCCCGGCGAGGTCGGAGAAGTCCCCGCCTTTCTCGACCAGTGAGGCGAACTTCTTCCGCCCGAGGTCCAGGAGCTCGGGGGCGCTCAGCGCGGCCAGGGCCTTCCCGCCGGTGTCGACCGTCCCGGTGTCCAGGATCCTGCTCAGTTCGGCTGTGACGCGACTCGTCTCCGGACCGGCCCAGGCCGGTTCGGCGCCCGTCGTGCCGGGGATCAGCGCGATGGCCACCGCGGCCACAGCCAGCTGGGCGGTCAGCCTGCGAATTCTTCTCATGTCGTCTCCCATCAGCCGGGCGTTCTGCTCGGCGGTGCTACTGATGAAGACGAAGCGGTATACCCCTTCTGACGCGTGGCCCGGCGGGTCGGGCCTATGAGCCTCTCAATGCATGTCGCTCTGCGGCCGGCCCCCTGACGATGTCGGTGCGGCGGCGTACTGTCTGCCGCATGAGCGACACCAGCGGCACCACCAACGGCTCCGGCGACGATGTGCTCGGCGCCCGCGGCGACGACAGCAACCCTGCGAGCAAGGACCCGTCGGAGTGGGTCACCGGCGACGAGCCGATGACCGCATCCCAGCGCAGCTACCTCGACACCCTCGCCCGCGAGGCCGGTGAGGAGCTCCCCGCCGACCTCACGAAGGCGCAGGCATCGGAGCACATCGACCGGCTGCAGCAGAAGACCGGACGCGGTCAGTCCTGACCCCGGTCGCGTCCCTGCTCGTCAGCTGCGCAGGAAGTCGGCCACCCAGCGAGCGCTTCGCTTCGGCGTGCGCTTCTGCGTGGAGTAATCGACGTGGACGATGCCGAAGCGGCGGGAGAAGCCCCAGGCCCACTCCCAGTTGTCGATCAGCGACCAGATGAAGTAGCCGCGGAGCGGAAGGTCCTCGGCCACCGCATCCCGCGCCGCCTCAAGGTGCGCCTGGAGGTAGTCGACGCGCTCCGGGTCCTCGACGGCCCCTTCGGCGTTGACCCGGTCGGGGTATGCGGCGCCATTCTCCGTGATGTACAGCGGGAGGTCCGGGGCGAGGCGGTGGGCCATGCGCAGTACCTCGACCATTCCGTCGGGGTGGATCTCCCAGCCCAGCTGCGTGACGGGCGCGCCCGTCCTCACGAAGCGGACGTGCTCACTCCCCGGGTAGGCGCTGACGGGACTGCCGGTCGCGGGCGTCGAGCCGGAGGCAACGGTGTGGCGGCTGTAGTAGTTGACGCCGAGGAAGTCGATCGGCGCCGAGATGCGGCGGAGGTCGTCGTCGGTGGCGTTCTCGGCGAACCACGCCGTCTCGCCGAGGTCGTCCAGCACGTCGGCCGGGTAGGCGCCGCGCAGCACGGGTTCGAGGAAGAGGCGATTGCTGAGCCCGTCGATCCGGCGCGCGGCGTCCGCATCCCCGTCGGTGTCGCCGGCCGGCTGCACCGAGTAGAGGTTGAGCGTCGTGCCGACTCGGGACGTGGAGTCGCTCGCGCGCAGCGCTTCGAGTGCGTGTCCGTGCCCGAGGAGGAGGTGGTGCGCAGCGTGCGCCGCCCGCGAGCCGACCGTGTGTCCCGGCGCGTGATACCCGCTCGCGTACCCGAGGAAGGCCGAGCACCACGGTTCGTTGAGCGTGACCCAGTGCGAGACGAGGTCGCCGAGCTGGTCGGCGACGTGCGCGGCGTAGTCGGCGAAGCGGAGTGCGGTGTCGCGCTGCAGCCAGCCCCCGCGGTCCTCGAGCGCCTGGGGAAGATCCCAGTGGTACAACGTCGCCCACGGCGTCACGCCACGCTGCAGCAGCGACTCCGCGAGGCGGCGGTAGAAGTCGACGCCCGCTCGGTTCGGCGCTCCGGTGCCGTCGGGCTGGATGCGCGGCCAGGCGATCGAGAAGCGGTACGCGTCGAGACCGAGGTCGCCCATCAGCGTGACGTCCTCCGCCGAGCGATGGTAGTGGTCGTCTGCCACATCCCCCGTACTGCCGTCGGCGATGGCGCCGGGTCGCCGGGCGAAGGTGTCCCAGATGCTCTCGCCCCGACCGTCCTCCCGGGTCGCCCCCTCGATCTGGTAAGAGGCCGTTGCGGTTCCGACGACGAAATCGTCGGGAAGGTCGCTCCTGCGCATGGTCATTGCTCCTTCGCGGGGGCGAGCCGGTCGCCGTCGCCGTTCTCGTACCGGGGGATGAGGGTGTCGGCTCCGCGCTGCTTCACCTCAGGAGGGTATCCGGTCAGGGTGAGGATGCGATCATCTCGCGAGCGAGGCGTGGTACGACGCAAGCACCCGAGGAACTCCGTCGTCCATCATCGTGCGCCGGACCTTACCGAGGAGCTTGGACATGGCGAAGCCGCCGACGCCGGTGAATCCCGTGTGTGTCCAGGTGAATCGCGTGCCGCCGGGGATGTCTTCGAGGAGGTAGTTCACGTCAGTGACGTCATCGGTCTCCTCGTCGCCCCTCCACGTGTAGTGCAGGGAATGGGGTGCATCGACGGCGATGACTTCGCAGTAGACGACGCCGCCCCAGCCCATCGTCGGTTTGCCGATGAACCTGAAATTCGTTCCGGGGACGGCGGCGAACCCCTCCGGGCGTCCGCCTTGACCGGTCGTCGTCCATTGAGCGACGTATTCGGGTTCGGTCATCACCGCCCAGACCTCATCGATCGGGTACGGGTAGTCGCGCACGACGGTGTATTGACTCATCACTCTCCTTGTGCTCGGAAGACTACCTACCGACCGGTAGGTAGTCAAGCCTACCGCTTGGTAGGCTGGGCCAATGGTCAATCTCCCGAGGGGTGACACAGTCCCACGATCCGGGTCCGACACTCGCGCCGCGATTCAACGTGTCGCCCTCGAGCTGTTCACCACGCAGGGCTATGAAGCGACATCGATGCGGGAGATCGCGGACGCTCTCGGCATCAAGAAGGCTTCGCTCTACTACCACTTCGCGGGCAAGGAACAGATCGTCCGGTCTTTGCTCACGCAGCGCGGCAATGAAGCGGCAGACCTTCTCGAGTGGATCTCCGAGCAGCCGAACTCCCCGGACCTTCCCCGTGCGGCGGTCCTGCGGTGGATCGAGTCGTTCTCGTCGGAGAAGCTCGCGGGCATCCGCTTTCTGGCGGCCAATCCGCTGCTGATGCGATCCATGGAGAGAGGGGGCGGCGACAGGATCGGTTCCGCCCTGATCGCTCTGAGCGATCGGCTCGCCGAATCGCTGGCGCGCCGGACTCCGACAGAGGTGCTCCAGCTGCGGATGGCTCTGCTCAGCATCAACGCCGCACTGTTCGCCGCCGCAGATTCCGCCTTCAGCGACGAGGAGATCCTCGAGGCGGCTCGGCGCAGCGCGGAGGCGCTGATGGAGTCGCTGCAGGAGTAAGCGCACACCTCTCCACACCGACCCCGCGCTGGGATATGGTTCGGCCACGGCGGTCTTGGGCGGAGGCGAGCGGCATGCGTGGAGCTGTACGGCACGTGGAGTGGGTGGGCGACGAGGACCCGCAACGACTGGAGGCCGCGGTGCTGACCCTCGCGCCGGACAGGCTCGACGCCCTCGGCACCTCGCGGACCACCGACTACGTCACCAGCTGGGCGCTGGAGACGGGGCCGGACTGGGTGACCTCGCGGCTCTCGGTGTCGGTCGCCGGCCGCGGGTTCACGCGCTGGCTCGTGCTGACGCGCAGCACCCACGGCACCTGGGCGACCGAGACGTACGCCCACGGCGACGTGCGCTACCACGGCGAACCGATGCCCGACCCGGGTGCGGCGCACCCGGAAGCCCTGGAGGACGCACTCGACTGCGACCTCGCGCTCTGCCCGGTCACCAACACGATGCCGATCCTGCGCCTGCGCGCCCGAGAGGGGCTGGCGGAGACCGAGCTCACGATGGCGTGGGTCGACCTGCCGTCGCTCGCGGTCATCCCGAGCCGGCAGGCGTACAGCGCCGCGAAACCGTACGACCCGGCTTCCGGTCACAGCGTGGTGCGGTACCGCAGTGTGGGCGAAACGTTCATGGCCGATCTCACCGTGGATGAGGACGGCATCGTGATCGACTACCCGCGGCTGGCCCGGCGCATCCTCTGAGCACCCTCGACTGCACACGGAATCGGCGCCGCCAGCAGTCGTGACCGCTGGCGGCGCCGAGACCTCGGGCCTGCCGCGCTACGGTGTCGCCGTGATCGACAGTCCGTCGAACTGGTTGATCGCCGACTGCGTCACGTCGTGCGACGTCGAGAAGATCCCGGCGTCCTGCGTCGCCGCCGCAGAGGCGAGGGTGACCGGCGAACCGATCGGCACGTAGTTGACGCCGTCGTACGAGTACGACGCCGTGTAGGACGTGCCGGTGCGGGCGAGCTGCACCCAGATCGGCCGGAAGACGTCGACCGACGCCTTCGCCTCCGTGTCCAGGTAGCCGTCGCCGTTGGCATCCCACTCGAACACCACGCCGTTGCGTGCCGTCACCGCGACGACCGCGTAGCCGGCCGACGAACCGGCCTTCGTGATGTCGTTGCGGACCATCACGCCCGACTTCGCCGAGGCGTTCGCGTCGTTCACCGATACGACCCGTGCCGACACCGCGGAATTCGCGGTGAACGACCCGGCCTTGTAGATCGCCCCGAACTGGTCGGAGTGCTGACCGCCCGCGCCCCAGACGTCCGCTCCGGCCGCGGCGATCCCGTAGGCGTCACCGGCCTGTCCGAAGTAGGAGCTGACCGCGGAGGAGCCGGCCGTCGACAGGCCCGTGACGGGCGCATCCACCGGGCAGCCGGTGAACCCGAACTGGTTGGCGTTGAGCGACGTCCGGTACTGCGGCGCCACACCGGCCGCGCAGATCACGTCACGGGCGCCGGCGGGCCAGTTGGCACCGGAGACCTTGACGTTGTTGACGAGCGTGTTGTTGTGGGCCGCCGCGTTCGGGGCCGAGATCCCGCCGGAGTTGTACCAGTTGTTCTGGATGGTGTTGTCGCTGGTGTTGTTCCTCAGGCTGTAGGCGTTCGTGAAGACGAAGGAACCGCCCTGGACCACGTTGTTCTCGTACGTCATGTACCGCGACCCCTCATCGAGGTAGAGACCGACGCCCGAGATGTTGAACAGGTAGTTCTTGTCGACGACCGATCCGGGGCTGGCGGACAGGTTGTAGACCGAGCCGCCGTCGGCGAAACGCGCCTTCGTGTTGTGCACGAGGTTGCCCTCGACCCGGTTGTCCTTCAGGGTCGTCGGCGTCGTGTACAGCGTGTTCCACTTGTAGTAACCGCGGTCGACGTAGTCGTTCGATCCGCCCGCGTCGTTGATGCCCCAGCCGTAGCCGGTGTCGATCCCGTCGTACGGAACGTTGGAGACCTCGTTGTGCAGGATCTGCGCCCGTGTCACGTAGGTGCTCAGGATCCCGCTGTTGTCCTTGTAGTCCACCGACACCCGGTCGATCGTGTTGTCCTGGATGCGGATGTCCTGGTTGACCATGCGGGGATCGCTCGGGTGGTGCGCGTCGGGGAGGACGCCTCCGACCGCGATGCCGTGTCCGCTGTCTTCCATGAACCGGTTGCCGACCACGTCGATGCTGCTTGCGCCGTATCCGACCCCGTTCGCCATCGCGTTGGTGTCGTTGCCGATGCCGAGGGCCGACGACCCGAGGTTCGTGAACGTGTTGCCGGTGAACGAGACGCGGCTCGCCGCCGACACCTGCACCGCCGCGGGCTCCTGGTACCAGCTCGTGCGGGCGCGCTCGAACATCTCGCAGCCGCGGGAGCAGCTGGTGAACGCGTCGGCGGGCCGGTAGTCGTAGGAGCCCTTGATGAAGAGGCCGTTCTGCTGGTCGGCGTAGCCGTCGGTCGACGGGCCGAGCCACGACGTGCCCGAGAACTGGATGCCCTCGAACGAGAGTCCGCTCACCGGCTTGTCGTAGGTGCCGCCGATGCTGATCAGCGACTGCAGCCGCGGCAGCTCGATGTCGAGCTTGTTCGGGTCGACCCCGTCGGCCGGCTTGTAGTACAGCTTTCCGCCGTGCGGGTCGATGTACCACTGGTTGGTCTGCGTCAGGAAGGCGAGCGAGTTGTCGAGGTACCAGCTCGGCCCGGCCAGGAAGGAGTTCTGGACGGTGTCCCAGCCCCAGGTGTTGTTGTCCCAGGCAGGCTGCGCCATCGTGATCTGCGTCGGGCTGATGCTCTGGACCGGCGAATATCGGTTGGTGAAGTCGCCGAGCGACTCGAACTCGATGCGGCCCTGGTCGGGGAGCTCGGCGAGGTACGAGAGCGCCGGGTTCTTGATCGTCAGCCCGGTGGCGGTGGGTGTCACGTCGGCGTTGGCCAGGCGGATGGATGCGCGCGGAGAGATCACGCCGTCGACGTAGAGCTGGCGGGTGTCGAGCCCCGCCGGGGTGTCGGCGACCCAGATCCCGGCGCCGGCGTCCGACTTCGTCCAGCCGGAGACGTCGGACGCCCCGCTGATGACCGGGTGCGCACCGGGTGCGGCAGCCCAGTGGACCGTGTTCGTGCCTCCGCCGTCGTCGGCGTCGAAGGTGAGTGGCTTATCGATGCGGTACGTGCCGTCGGCCAGCTGCACGGTGACGTCACCGTGTTTGACCGATGGGCGCAGCACGTGCTGGGCGCGCTCGAGGGAGCACGGCTGCGACTGGGAGCAGTGCCCGGCGTTCTTGCCGTCGGGCGCAGCGTAGAAGATGGTCGCCGGCGCGGCCTGCGCCTTGAGCGGGATCAGCGCGGAGGCGATGACGGCTGCGGCTCCGAGGACCGCAAGCACTGCGGGTCGCCCTCGTCTCCTGGCCATCGATCGTCGCGAGTCTGACGTCAATGTCATGTTCGATCGCTTCCTGTCATGGAGGGCGTCGGTGCCCCCAGAACAGGGTTAGCATACGTATGATGTTTACTGCAAGAGACGTATGATGTTTGCGTGATCCGTCGCGATCACGACGGGTCGGGGGCCAGGCCCGCCGCATCCAGCTCCTCCCAGAGGGCCTCCGGGATGTCCGCCCGGTATCGATCGACGGTGCTGCGCACATGGTCTTCCGTGCGCATCCCCGTCACGACGGACACGACGGCGCGATGCCGCAGCGGGTACTGGATGGCGGCTGCGGGAAGGCTGACGCCGTGGTCGCGGCAGATCTCCGCGATCCTCCGTGCGCGCTCGATCACTTCGGCCGGCGCCGATCCGTAGTCGAAGTGCGCGGCCGGGTCGATCGTCTCGGAACTCAGCAGCCCCGAGTTGTAGACGGCCGCCGCGACGACGCCGACGCCGCGTTCCGCCGCGACCGGCAGGAGGTCGTCGAGCGCCGACGGGTCGAGCAGGGTGAAGCGGCCGGCCACCATGACGACATCGACGTCGGTGCGGCGGACGAACTCCGCGAGCATCGCGGACTGGTTCATGCCGGCGCCGATGGCCCCCACCACGCCCTGCTCGCGCAGCTCCACCAGTGCGTCGACGCCGGTGGTGGATGCGGCCTCCCAGTGGTCGTCCGGGTCGTGCAGGTAGGCGATGTCGAGCCGATCGATGCCGAGTCGGGCGAGCGACTGCTCCACCGAGCGGAGGATGCCGTCGCGGCTGAAGTCCCAGACCCTGCGCGTGCTCGCCGGAACGACGAAGCCGTCGTCGTCGAGGCGGTCGGCGCTCTCCGGGCTGTCGACGAGCAGCCGGCCGACCTTGGAGGAGAGCGCGAAGCGGTCGCGCGGCGTCTCGCGGAGGGCGCGACCGAGGCGGTGCTCGGAGAGGCCCAGCCCGTAGTGCGGCGCGGTGTCGAAGTACCGGAGGCCCTCCTCCCAGGCGGCGTTCACCGCCCGCTGGGCCTCCTCGTCGGTGGTCTCGCG
Organism: Leifsonia sp. 466MF; assembly: GCF_900100265.1. NCBI lineage: Bacteria > Bacillati > Actinomycetota > Actinomycetes > Micrococcales > Microbacteriaceae > Leifsonia > Leifsonia sp. 466MF. Next base: position 3,497,993 of record NZ_LT629696.1, on the reverse strand, counting down.
AAAGAGGTTGCCGAGCTGGGCGGCGCCGAAGCCGAGTTCCGTCAGGTCGGTCCCGGTGCGGAGGGTGCGGGTGGGCAGTGTCGGTGTCATCGCAGGGCCTTCTTCGTCGGAGGAGCAGAATCGCTTCCTTTCAGCATACGTATTATGTTTGGATCATTCGAGACGAGGACGTCACGCCAGGTCCGTTCGGGACGGGCGAGGGACGAGGAAGGAGCGGCCGGCGATGTTGGCGGCGAACTACGCAGGCGAGCGCACGATCACGATCGAGGAGCGGGAGGCGGCGGAGCTGCGACCCGGCGAGGTGCGGATCGCCGTTGCGTACGCGGGGATCTGCGGCACCGATCTGCACATCTACCACGGCGACATGGATGCGCGGGTCACGCTGCCGGCGACGATCGGCCACGAGATGTCCGGCACGATCTCCGCGGTCGGCCCGGACGTCGAGGGATGGGCGGTCGGCGACGCCGTCACGGTCATGCCGCTGGCGTGGGACGGCACGTGTCCCGCCTGCCATGCGGGCAACGAGCACATCTGCCAGAACCTCGACTTCATCGGCATCGACAGTCCCGGCGCCCTGCAGCAGAGCTGGAACGTCCCGGCCTCCACGCTCGTCCGCCTGCCGGACGGGGTGTCGCTGAGGGATGCGGCGCTGGTCGAGCCGGTCGCGGTCGCCGTTCACGACGTGCGCCGCTCGGAACTGGCGCCCGGCGACCGGGCCGTCGTGATCGGCGCAGGTCCCATCGGCGTGCTCATCGCCACCGTCGCGACCGCCTTCGGCGCCGAGGTCGTGATCGCCGAGATCGATCCCGGCCGCCGCGCTGCGGCAGAGGAGATGGGCCTGCGGACCCTCGACCCGAGTGCGGTGGACCAGGTCGCGTGGGTCGAGGAGTGGACCGGGGGAGCCGGCGCGGACGTGGTGTTCGAGGTCTCCGGCTCAGCGGCGGCCGTTCTCGGCGCGACGTCGCTGGCGAAGGTCCGCGGCACGCTCGTCGTCGTCGCCATCCACTCCCAGCCGCGGCCGATCGATCTGCACCGGGTGTTCTGGCGCGAGCTCCGCATCCTCGGAGCGCGCGTGTACCAGCGGCAGGACTTCGAGCGGGCGGTCGAGCTCCTCGCGGGAGGCGACATCCCCGCAGACCGGCTGATCACACGGGTGGTTCCGCTCGCCGAGACGGCGTCGGCGTTCGAGGCCCTCGAGGCCGGCGGGGCGATGAAGATCCTCGTCGAGGTCGGCCGATGAGCGGCTTCGACCTCTCCGGCCGGCTGGCGGTCGTCACCGGGGCGAAGCGCGGCATCGGATTCGCGATCGCGGAGGCGCTCGCCGCGGCCGGCGCCGACATCGTCGGCGTCTCCGCGACGCTCGACCCCGAGAGCTCCGCGATCGGCGACCGGGTGCGGTCGCTCGGACGGAGCTTCGAGGGGCACCGCGTCGACTTCGCCGACCGCGCCCAGGTGAGCGCTTTCGCCGCGGAGCTCGCCGCCCGCGACCGTCACGCCGACATCCTCGTGAACAACGCAGGGACCATCCGGCGGGCCCCGGCGGCCGAGCATCCGCTGGAGTGGTTCGACGAGGTGCTGGAGGTCGACCTGACGAGCGGGTTCGTGCTCAGCCAGGCGCTGGGCGGCAGGATGCTGGAAGCGGGCGGCGGCCGGGTCGTCTTCACCGCATCCCTGCTGTCCTTTCAGGGTGGGATCACCGTGCCCGGGTACGCCGCGGCGAAGTCCGGCGTGGCCGGGCTCGTCCGCGCCCTCTCGAACGAGTGGGCCGGCAGGGGCGTGACCGTGAACGGCATCGCTCCCGGGTACATCGCGACGGACAACACCCAGGCGCTGCAGGACGACCCCGATCGCTCGCGGTCGATCCTCGAGCGCATCCCGGCCGGTCGATGGGGGACGCCGGAGGACATCGGGGGAGCGGCCGTGTTCCTCGCCTCCGACGCCGCCCGCTACGTCTCCGGCGCGATCCTGCCCGTCGACGGCGGGTGGCTCGGGCGATGACGGGGTTCGAATCGATCCTCCCGGTCGTCGTGATCGACGACGCGCGAGACGCCGAAGCGCTGGGCCGCGCGCTCCTCGCCGGCGGCATCCACCAGGCCGAGATCACGCTACGGACTCCGGCTGCTCTGAGTGCGCTGCGCGCTCTGGCTGGGATGCCGGGGTTGCGCGTCGGCGTGGGCACCGTCCTGGAGCCCGAGCAGGCGGAGGCCGCGATCGACGCCGGCGCGACATTCGTGGTGAGCCCGGGCCTCTCCGAGTCCGTCCTCGCGGTGTGCGAGCGGCGCGGAGTGCAGGCCGTTCCCGGCGCGGTGACGGCGACCGAGGTGATGCATGCGCGGTCGCTGGGGCTGCGGACGCTGAAGTTCTTCCCTGCCGAATCCTCGGGCGGACCTGCCGCTCTATCGGCGCTGTCGTCCGTGTTCCCGGACCTGGCGTTCGTCCCGACCGGCGGGATCGACGCGTCGCGAGCCGCGGACTATCTCGCGCTGCCGTCCGTGATCGCGGTCGGGGGCAGTTGGATGGTGCCGCGTGCCGCCATCGCGGCCGGCGATTTCACAGGCGTCGAGGCGCTATGCCGGACGGCGGTCGAGGCGGCACGATGACCGGCCGCGTCGTGTCGCGTCAGCCACTTGGCAAACATCATACGTATGCCCTATAGTCGGGGTCACGCCTCCTCGGAGTCGTCAACGAAGTCGACAAGACAAGGACATCTCATGGTCGGAATCCACACTGTGGTGCGTTCACGCCGTAGGCCGGCGCTGACCGTCGCCGCACTTGGCGCCGCGACGGCGCTCCTGGCCCTCACCGGTTGCAGTACCGGCGGGAGCTCGGCGAACGGGTCGTACGGCTTTCCCGAAGCCAAGCAGGACACCTCCTCGACGATCACCGTCTGGGTGGACGCGGACCGTCAGGCCGCGGCGAAGGCATTCGAGAAGGCGAACCCGGACACCAAGATCAAGGTCGTCACCTACGACGGGTCGGCCAACGGCTCCAACTCGTTCCGGACGAAGATGCAGCTCTTCGACCGTGCCGGCAGCGGCTGGCCGGACGTGGTCTTCTCCAGCCAGAACAACGACGCCGCCTGGGCGAGCCAGAAGAGCAACGGCAAGCAGGCCTTCGCCGCCGTGCTCGACAAGGGCCTCGTCCCCAAGGACACCCTCGACAACTTCACCGAGGGCGCCCTCAACCCCTGCACCGTCAACGGTCAGGTGTACTGCCTCCGCAACGACCTCGCCCAAGCCGTGCTCTGGTACGACAAGACCCTGATGGACAAGTTCGGCTACGCCGTCCCCACCACCTGGGAGGAGTACCAGGCGCTCGGCGAGAAGGTCGCGGCCGAGCACCCCGGTTACATCATCGGCACCGCCGGTGACGCCTGGACACCCGAGGTGTTCATGTGGGGCAGCAAGTGCCAGGCCAACGACATCACCGGCCCGAAGTCGGTGACCGTCAAGACCGACAGCACCGAGTGCAAGCGCGCCGCCACCCTGCTCGACACGCTCCGCGAGAACAAGACGGTCCCGGCCGTCAGCGTCTTCACCCCGGAGTTCGTCAAGAGCTACGCGGGCAAGGTGCTGATGATGCCCGGCCCCGCCTGGTACGCCGGCGCTATCTTCAACAACCCGCAGTCGCTCAACGTGCCGGCCGGCGAGCTCGGCGTGGCGGCCCCGCTGCCCTGGAAGGGCGAGGACAAGGCCGTGACCGGCAACGTCGGCGGCGGCACCTGGTTCATCTCCAGCCACTCCAAGAACCTGAAGGCCGCCGAGAAGTTCGCGCAGTTCGTCACGACCTCCGACGACTACCAGGTGGATGTCGCCCCCGGCTACCCGGCGTACGCGCCGGCGGCCAAGAAGTGGATCGAGAAGCAGGAGGCCAGCAAGTACTACGCCACCTCGCTCGAGCCCGTCGCAACCGCCGCCTCCCAGGTGTGGGACGGCTGGGGCTACGGCGTCTTCAGCCAGGAGGCGGTCTGGGCCAAGACGATGACCCCGGCCATCACGGGCGGGAAGTCGATCGAGAGCCTGCTGCCCACCTGGCAGGAGGCCATCGCGAACCAGGCCAAGGTCGACGGATACAAGGTGAACTGACATGACCCTCGCTCCACCGAGCGACCAGCTGGCCGCCGGCGCCCCAGAGCGCCGGCGGTCAGCCCGGCGGTCCAGCCGGGCACCAGGACGCACGCCCATCGGCTACGTCTTCGTCTCGCTCTACGCCCTGCTCGCCATCGCCTTCGGCATCCTGCCCGCCCTGTACGCGGTGCTGCTCGCCTTCACCCGGGCGGACGGCGGATTCGCCGGCATCGACAACTTCATCACGGTCGTCACCGACTTCCGGTTCTGGCCGGCCGTGCTGCACGTGACGATCTACCTCGTCATCTGGCTGATCGGGCTCGTGATCTTCGTCGTGCTGCTGGCGCTCGTCGTCCACGCCCTGCGCGTGCGGTGGGCGAGCACGGGCCTGCGGTTCATCTACTACCTGCCGGGCGCGCTCGCCGGCGCCTCCAGCGTCCTGCTCTGGCTGTTCGTGCTCGACCCGACGGCAAGCCCGGTCAGCGGACTGCTCCGGCTGATGGGGATGAACAGCTTCGTGCAGGTCATCCAGCCGGGCAACCTGCCGGCCATCTTCGCGATCATCGCGTTCTGGACGGGCGCGGGCGGCTGGATCGTGATCATGTACGGCGCGCTCAACAACATCAGCACCGACGTGATCGAGGCGGCGCGCATCGACGGGGCCAATGCAGTGCAGATCGCCCTCCGCATCCAATTGCCGATGCTCCGCAAGTGGATCGCGTACATGGGGGTGATGTCGCTGGCGGCCGGCACGCAGCTGTTCGTCGAGCCCCAGCTGCTCAGCCAGGCGAGCAACGCTGTCGTCCCCAACGACTACTCGCTCAACCAGCTCGCCTACCAGTACGCGTTCCAGCAGAACGACTTCAACGGCGCCGCCGCGATCTCGCTCCTGCTGCTGATCGTCGCGCTCCTGCTGTCCTGGGTGTTCGTCACCCGCGGCGGCCTGTTCGAGAAGGAATGACCATGACCGCACTCACCGCAGAGCGCCGCCGCGCCAGTCTGCGCGGCTGGAGCGGACGCTCCATCGCGGGCGTCATCCTCGTCGTCTTCGTGCTGTTCTTCGCCATCCCGATCGTCTGGCTGCTGTTCGCGGTGACCAAGTCGTCCAAGGCGCTGATCGTCGCCAACCCGTTCTCGGTCGGGTCGTGGTCGGACTTCGTCGCCAACTGGAACCAGCTGTTCGGCTTCCAGGACGGCGCGGTGACGCTGTGGATCGGCAACTCGGCGCTGTACTCGATCGGCGCGCTGATCATCACGCTGATCGTGAGCATCCCGGCCGGCTACGCGCTGGCGCTGACCGAGTTCCGGCTCCGCAAGGCGCTGCTCGTGCTCACCCTGGTGGTCATGCTCATCCCGAGCACGGCGCTGGTGCTGCCGATCTTCCTGGAGCTCAACAGCGTCGGCCTGATCGGGAGCCCGCTGTCGGTGATCCTGCCGATGTCGTTCTTCCCGTTCGGCGTCTACCTGACGTACATCTACTTCTCGACGAGCATCCCGCGCGACCTGCTCGCGGCCGCACGGATCGACGGGTGCACCGAGTTCCAGGTGTTCACCCGGGTCGCGCTGCCGCTGGCCGCTCCGATCGTCGCACTGGTGGCGTTCTTCAGCTTCGTGCAGAACTGGAACAACTTCTTCCTGCCGTTCGTGATGCTGCCCTCGAGCGACGGCTACCCGATCCAGGTCGGGCTGACCTCGCTGCTCTCGGCGACGCCGGCCTTCAATCCCAGTTCGGCGGGCTCCGACTCGGTCCAGCTGCCGACCCTGGCGCTGGCGACCATCGTGTCGATCCTGCCCGTCCTCATCGTCTTCCTGTTCTCGCAGCGGTTCCTCGTCTCGGGGATGACCGCGGGAGGGACCAAGGAATGAGCATGTCCGCACCGAAGGAGAACCACCGATGAAGATCACGGGCTATCGCAGTCTGAGCACCGTCCACGACTGGGGCCGGGTCACCGGCGACGTCAACGGCGTGCAGACCGGCAACACGACGCCCGTCCCCGTCCTGATCATCGAGACCGACAGCGGCATCGAAGGGGTCGGGGTCGGCGCGCACGCCGACATCGCGCGGGTGTTCCCGGCGGTCGAGGGGGAGGACCCGCGCTCGGTCGTCGCCCTCTACGACCGGATGCTCGACTGGGTGTTCAAGGCCGGTCACTCCGGAACCACGTTCGGCACGATCGGCGCCATCGACATGGCGCTCTGGGATCTCAAGGCGAAGGCGGCGGAGGAGCCGCTCTGGCGCATGCTCGGTGCGCGCGAGCGGTTCGTGCCCGGGTACGCATCCGGCCTCGAGTACGGCCTGACCGACGACGAGCTGTCCGACCTCTACGGGCGGTTCGCCGACCGCGGGTTCAAGGCGGGCAAGCTCAAGGGCGGGCGCGACCTCGACCGCGACCTCCCGCGTCTGGAGCTGCTGCGCGACATCCTCAGCCGCAACTCGCGGCATCCCGCGCTCATGTTCGACGTCAACGAGTCGTGGAACCACGCGCAGGCCGCACGGTACATCGGCGCCATCGAGGAACGCCTCGACCTCACCTGGATCGAGGAGCCCCTGCGCCGATGGGATGCGGCGGGCATGGCCTCGCTGCGCGGCAAGATCCGCGCGGCCGTGGCGAGCGGCGAGAACCTGACCGGACTGGAGCAGTACCGGCCGCTGCTCGACAGCGGAGCGGTGGACATCGTGCAGGTCGGCAATGTCTGGGGCATCACGCACCTGCTCCGTGTCGCGACCCTCGCCCACGGGCACGACCTGCCGGTGAGCCCGGTCACATACAACACCAATCCGGCCGCCCATGCAGCCGCCGCCATCCCCAACCTGCTGACGCACGAGGTGCAGGACCTCTCCTTCCCGATCGGACTGGATGTCGACCAGGAGTTCGACGACGGCGGCATCGTCCTCGGCGACCGGCCGGGAATCGGCATCATCGTGGACGAGGCCAAGCTGACCGGCGAGGGCGGGACTCCCGCACCTCCCGCCACCGGTCCGCACATCCGCCCCGAACGCGCGGCGCTGCGACTCGTCGCCGAGCCCGACGTCATCGACGACCCGACCGTGCCGCTGAGGCCGGTCTCGTGAGCGGCGAACCGCAGCGGTTCGCGTTCGTCGTCGGCGTCCGGCCCGAGAAGCGCGAGGAGTACCTCGAACTCCATCGCGCCGTGTGGCCGGGCGTCGAGGCGAAGATGACCGAGTGCAACATCCGCAACTACAGCATCTACGTCTTCGGCGACATCCTGTTCGCCCACTACGAGTACGTCGGCGACGATCACGCGGCCGACCTGCAGCGGATCGCGGACGACCCGCTGTCGCAGGAGTGGTGGACGTACACGGACCCGTGCCAGGTGCGTATCGCCGAGGAACGCGACCCCGGCTCCCTCTGGCAGCCGATCGACGAAGTGTGGCGCCAACGGTGACCGCCCGGATCGACGCTCACGTGCACCTGTGGGACCGCTCCACCGATCCGCAGGACTGGATCGATCCCGTCTCGATGGCGGCGATCGACCGCGACTTCGCCACCGATGATCTGCGCGGGATGCTCGCGGCGACGGGGATGGACCGCGCGGTGCTGGTGCAGGCGAGCAACAGCCTCGAGGAGAGCGTCCGGCTGTCACGCAGTGACCCGCGGGTGGTGGCGGGACTGGTCGCCTGGGTCGACCTCGCCGGCGATGTCCGCGCGCAGCTCGACGAGGTGCGCGCCGGATCCGTTCCGGTCGTCGGCGTCCGGCATCTCGCCCACATCGATCCCGACCCCGAGTGGATGCTGCGGGCCGACACCGCCGACGGTCTCGCCGCCCTCGGCCGCGAGGGGCTGGTCTTCGATCTCGTGATCCGCGACTGGCAGCTGGAGCAGGCGGCTCGCGTGGCTGCGCGCAACGACGGCGTCTCCTTCGTGCTCGACCACCTCGGGGGTCCGCTCGCCGACGACGCGGACGCGTCGCGATGGGAGGCGGGGCTGCGTGCGCTCGCGGCCCTCCCGAACGTCTCGGCCAAGGTCTCCGGGCTCACGTCGGGGCTGGTGCCGGGGACCTGGACGGCCGGCGACCTCCGCGGGGTCGTCTCGACGGCGCTGGAGGCGTTCGGTCCCGACCGCCTGCTCTACGGCTCGGACTGGCCGCTCGCCGAGCTCGGCGGCGGCGCTCCCGCGTGGCGCGAGGCCTTCGACACGCTCATCTCGGAGCTCTCCCCGGCGGAGCGGGACGCCCTGCTGGGCGGCAACGCGGAGCGGGTCTACTCCCTCGCCTGAACTGTCCGCCCGAACGCGTCAGTCGTCCAGGCGCGTCACGGAGGCGCCCGGAATGAGGTGCGCGTCGAGGTATTCGATCGTCGGGGCGGGGCGCTCGTCCGGCGACTCGATGTGGTCGGCGATCAGGCGCGCCGCGTGCTTGGCGATCTTGCGGGTCGGCTGCACGATGACCGTCAGCTTCGGCACGAGCGCCTGGGCGAGCTCCCGACTGTCGAACCCGACGACCGAGATGTCCCGTCCGATGCGCAGCCCGGAATCGTTCACGGCCGTGACGGCGCCCAGGGTGAGCTCGTAGTTCGTGGCGAAGAGCGCGGTGGGCCGCGGCCACAGGGCCAGGAGCTCCTGGGCGGCGCGGTAGCCCGCTTCGATCGTCAGCGGCACCAGACGCTCCAGCGACGGGTCCACCTGAACCCCCTCGGAAGCCAGTGCCCGCTCGAACCCCTCGGTGCGCAGGCGCATCGAGGAGATCACCGGTTCGCCGCCGACGAGCCCGATACGGCGATGGCCGTGGTCGAGGAGGTGCCGGCCGCCGAGCGCTCCGGCCGCCGCATTGTCGATGAAGACACCGTCCGCGGCGACGTCGTCGATGTACCAGTCGACCATCACGACCGGAACGCGCGCGGCCGCGGCACGCAGTGCGGGTACATCGTGCGGCGGGGTGACCGCGACGATTCCATCCACCATCCGGTCCATCAGAAGGTTGACGGGATCTTCGCTCGGGTCGGGGCTGGCGGCCACGATGACGCTGATCCCACGCGGGCGGAGAGCTTCCTCGACCCCGGCGATGATCGTCAGGTGGAAGTCGTTGTCGAGCGCGGGCAGCAGCACCCCGACCGTCCGGGACCGCCGGGAGCGCAGCGTCCGGGCGAACTGGTTGGGCCGGAAGTCGAGCTCGCGTGCCGCCGCCTCGATGGCTTCTCGATTGGCCTCGAGAACGTTTCGCCCGTTGTAGTACTTGGAGATCGTTGCGAGCGAGAGTCCCGTTGCCCGCTGGATGTCCTTGTATGTCGTCACATCCCCGTCTTTCCTGGTGTTGCCGCCTACACGCTCCACGGTCGCCGATATCTGGGCGTAGCGTCCGCTCAGCATAATCCAGCGTTAGCGCGGCGTGAATCGTTTCGGCCGAGAGAGACGATGTCCACCCCGCGGCGTCTCAGCCAAATCGGACGGGCGGGATGCCGTCGCCCAGACGGCCGGCCTGTCGGAGCCACTCCACCGACTCCGCCACGGCAGCGAGCGAGGAGTACGCCGGTGCATAGCCCAGCAGTCGCCTCCCCTTCTCGATGCTCATCGCGTGGCTGCGGGCGACATGCTGGAAGGCGGAGTCGCGGTGCTCCTCGGAAAGGGAGGCGCTGAACTCGTCGAACGGTACGAAGCGCAGCCTCGCGTCCACCCCGAACCACCGAGCCGCCTCCTGCGCGAAGCCGCGCAGCGTCAGAGCGCGCTCGGAGACGGCGTGGAACGCCTCCCCGTTCGCCTCGTCCGGTTGTTCGAGGCAGAGTCGGATCAGCTGTGCGACGTCGTCGGCGTGCACGTGGTGCACGGTCTCGAGCCCGAATCCCGGCAGCAGGAGCTCACGCCCGTTCGCCAGGGTCCGCCACACCTCGAGGTCGGTGGTGCCCTGCGGGGTGATGATGGGCCAGCCGGGACCGGAGATGTGACCGGGGTGCACGATCGCCACGGGAAGGCCGTCCTGGCGTCGGGACTCGGCCAGCAGCAGACGTTCGATCGCCTCCTTCTGGGTGCCGTACTCACCCCAGGGCTGTTTGACGGCGTCCTCGGGAGCCGGAACCTCGGTGAGGGTTCCGTGCGTCCAGATCGTGCCGACGTGCACCAGCTGACGCGCCCGTCCGCGGAGGGAATCGGCGAGCTGCCGGGCGGACTCCGGCGTGAAGCAGATCATGTCCACCACCACGTCCGGTTCGAGCTCGGCGACGCGCGAGCCGAAGATGCCGGCGGCATCCTCCGCCTCGCGGTCGGCGATCACGCGTTCGACCCTCTCCCAGGCCGGGTCCTCGCGATACGGCGCCGAGTTTCCGCGCGTGATCGCGACCACATCGTGCCCGTCCTGGATGAGGCGCGGCACGAGATAGCCGCCGATGTGGCCTGTTGCTCCGATGACGACGATGCGCATGTGTGCTCTCTTTCCGGTAGCGCCGGGGAGGCGCGGAGACCGCTTCGTTCAGTGGAAGGCGGCAGCGCCGTTGACCGCGACCACTGTTCCCGACGCGAAGCCGCCTGCCTCCGACGCGAGGTACATCGTCGCCGCGGCGACATCGGCGGGTGTGCCGGCTCGGCGAAGCGGCGTGGCGGCTATGGTCGCACGCTGGTCGGCTTCCGGGGTGAAGCGCTCATGGAACGGCGTCTCGAGGATGAGGCCAGGGGCTACAGCGGAGACGGCGATCCCCCGTGGCCCCAGTTCCTTCGCCAGAGCCCGGGTGAGGCCCTCGACGCCGGCCTTGGCCGCAGCGTAGGCCGAGGCGCCCTGGCCGCCTCCGTTGTGCGCCGCCAGCGACGAGATGTTCACGATGCGGCCGCCCTCGGCCATCGCGGGCAGAGCCGCGCGGATGACGTAGAAGACGCTGGAGAGATTGAGTTCGATCACGTGGTGCCAGTGCTCGTCGTCCGCGTCCTCCAGGGGACGACGTGCGACGAGGCCGCCGGCGTTGTTGACGAGCACGTCGATCCTGCCCTCGAGCGCCTCGCCGATCCGCGCCACGGCCGCCTTCACCTGAGCGCTGTCGGTGACGTCCATCCGTTCGGCGACGACCCGCCCGGCCACGTGCTCGGGCACGGGCGAGGCGTTCGTCGTGATCGCCACGCGGTCGCCCGCGTCCAGGAACGCCTGGGCGATGCCCAGGCCGATTCCGGTCGCGCCTCCGGTGATCAGGACCTTTCGTGCGGTGGAGGGTGCGGTCATGGAGATCTCCGTCTCGGTCGGTCGGTACAGGGGAGGTCGACGCCGTTCAGCGCGCGGAGGGGCGCACGACGATGTCGCTGACGGTCGCCCGGGCAGGCAACCGGATGACGGCGAGGCACAGGTCGGCGACGTCCTCCGGGCTGAGCGCCCCCGCCAGTTCGTCGGGCGTCGGCGCCGTGGGGCGGTGGCGGACGAAGTCGGTGTCGATGAGCCCGGGTGAGATCGTCGTGACCCGGACGCCGTCGCTACCGGCCTCGAGCGCGGTGGCGCGCGCGAGCGCGGCGAGACCGGCCTTGCTGGCCTGGTAGGCGGCTCCCGACATGTCGGGGACGAGAGCGGCGACGGAGGAGATGTGGATGAGCAGGCCGCCGCCGTCCGCGCGGAACCCGGGAAGCACCGCCTGCGTGAGGAGGAAGGCGGAGTCGAGGTTGCTCTCCAGCACCGACCGCCAGCCGGCGATGTCGAGCTGGTCCAGGCGGCGGCCCTTGAGGTTGACGCCGACGGCGTTGACGACGACGTCGATGCCGCCCGCGTCGTGCCGCAGAGATGACACGGCGTCGTCGAGCTGGGGCGCCGAGGTCGTGTCGGCGACCGCGACGTGCGGGGTCCCGCCGACAGCGGCAACGTCCGCTCGCACCTCCTCGAGACGGCTCCGGTCGCGCCCGAGCAGCAGGACGGTCGCGCCGTCCGCCGCCGCAGCACGGGCGACGGCGCGGCCGACACCGCCGGCTGCTCCCGCGACGAGCACTCGGGCTCCGGATGCGGTCATGCGATTCTCCGTTCGCTGGAGGCCCGCACCACGAGGGTCGGCGGGAAGACGAGTGACGGACCTGTCTCGCGGTCGCCGCCTCCGCCGGCTGTCAGCCGGACGACGGCCTCGGCCATCTCGCGCAGCGGCTGCTGGATCGTCGTCAGGGCGGGCGATACGAGCCTGCCGATCGGGATGTCGTCGAAGCCCACCACGGCGAATTCGGCGATATCGCGGCCGGCATCCCGGATGGCGGCGGAGGCACTGAGGGCGAACATGTCGTTGACGGCGACCAGGGCCGTCGGCGGCTGGTCGAGCGCCAGCAGGGCGTGTACCGCGTCCCGTGCGAGCGGGCTGCTGTCCGCGTCCCCGAAGTCGGGGGAGCGGGGGACGAGGGCGTCGTCGAAGGGGATGCCGCTCTCGTCGAGCGCCCGGCGGTAGCCGGCGAAGCGCCGCTGGCGGCTGATCGTGCGCATCGCACCGGAGACGAAGGCGATGCGGGTGTGACCTCGCTCGAGGAGGTGCTGCGTCGCCATCCACGCGCCGGCTTCGTTGTCGATGCTGACGTTCAGAAGCTCGGGCGGGTCCGTCTCCTGATGTTCGCGGTCGAACGCGATGATCTGCACGCCCGCGTCCATGGCGGGGCGCAGGTGTTCGAGCGACGGGAGCGAGGTGGAGAGCACGATGTGCTCGATGCCGTCGGCCCAGAGCTGCTCGACGTAGGCGCGCTCGCGCTCGGGATCGCGCTCGCTGTTGCAGAGGTAGATCTGCCGTCCGTGCGCGTGGAACGCCGCTTCGAGATGGGCGGCCCACGATCCCCAGAACGGGTTGGCCACGGAGGGGACGATGAGACCCAGGGTGGGGTTGGGGGCGCCGCGGAGTTGCTGCGCCACGCGGCTAGGCCGATAGGAGAGCGCCTCCATCGCCTCGAGCACGCGTCGGCGCGTCTCCGGCTGCATGAGGTGCTCGCGCGCATTGAGCAGGTTCGAGACCGTGGAGGGTGAGACTCCGGCGGCCTGGGCGACATCCCTGATCGTTGCGATCGCTCTCACCTGACTTCCTGTTGACGTGATTTGGAATCACTGTATCGTTGCACAAACCACTGTATCGTTGCACAAAATTCCCCCGACGTCCCGACAAAGGAGTCCGCCATGCCGCATGATGATCCGAAGACGACGTGGAGTGTCTTCACCAAACCGTGGCGCGAGCCGCAGGTCGGCGCTCTCGGTGAACTGGTCGCGGGCATGGGATTCGACGCCGTCGAGCTTCCGGTGCGCCCCGGCTACCAGGTCGCCCCGGACGAGGTGTCGACGGCTCTGCCCGCCGCGGCGCGCGAGCTTGCGCGTTCGGGCGTGAGGGTCGCGAGCATCGCCTCCGGAACGGATGAGGCGACCTTCGCGGCCTGCGCGGATGCGGGCGTGCCGTTCATCCGGATCATGGTGCCGATCGGGGTGAACGGCTACGCCGCGACCGGTACGGAGATCCGCCGGGTGCTCGCCGGCCTCTCCGAGCGCGCCGAACGCTACGGGGTCCGCGTTGCCGTCCAGCCGCACTACGACGACTACATCGCCGACTCCTCGGAGCTCTTCGCTCTGCTCCAGGATGTCGACCCCCGCCACGTCGCGGCGATCTGGGACTCGGCTCACGACGCCCTCGCGCGCAAGCGGCCCGAGCACGGGTTGGAACTGCTCTGGCCCTGGCTCGGCGTCGTCAACCTCAAGAGCGCCTACTACGAGCGGGTCGACGAACCGGCGCCCGCGTTCGGGGATCCGGTCTGGGAGCCGGTGTTCACCGACGCCCGCAGTGGCATGGCGGAGTGGGGTCGCGCGCTCGCCTACCTCGCGGAGCGCGGGTTCGCCGGGCCGATCTGCCTCACCGCCGAGTACACCGACGAGAGCGACCTCGTGGCGAAGGTGACGCGCGATCTCGAATACGCGCAGAGTCTGCGGGCCGCGGCCGGCGCCGGAGTGGCCCGATGACCGCCGGCGGGACCCGGCCGGTGCGCGTTGCCGTCATCGGCGCCGGCCAGATGGCGAACCTCGTCCACTACCCGTCGTTGTCGTCGCTGCCCGACGTGGAGATCGTGGGTATCTGCGACCTCTCACCGGAGCGCCTCCGGGCGACCGGCGAGCGCTGGGGCATCACCGCTCTGTTCGACGACTGGTCGGCGATGCTCGACGAGACGCGCCCGGATGCCGTCTATGTCATCGGTCCCCCCGAACTCATGTTCGGCATCTGGTGCGACTGCCTGACTCGCGGGCTCGACCTCTTCGTCGAGAAGCCGCTGGGCCTGACCGTCCACCAGGCGAGAACGCTCGCCCGTCTCGCCGACGAGAACAACTGCATCACCCAGGTCGGCTTCCAGCGGCGTTCGTCCCCGCTCCTGGAGCGCATGGTCGGGCGGGTTCGCGAGCGGGGCGAGGTCGTCCATGCCGTGTGCCGGTTCTACAAGAACGATCCGACCCCGATGGTGTCGGCACGCGACAGGATGATGGACGACGGCGTCCATGTGATCGACACCCTCCGGCACCTCTGCGGCGGCGAGGTCGTCGCCGTCTCGGATGTGACGCGCAGGGTCATCGTCGACGAGATCAACGTCGTCGCGGCGACGCTCGAGTTCGACACGGGCGCCGTCGGGGTCATGATCACGAACTGGACGAGCGGCCGCAGGACGTTCGGCGTGGAGGTCCACGGGCCGGGGATCATGGCGGAAGGCGACCTCGAGGTCGGGGCCACCATCTGGGACGCGGACGGGCGGGAGGAGCTCGATGCCGGCGAGGTGGCGGGCTCGCCGGACCTCCATGTCCGCGGAGGCTTCCTCGCCAAGAGCGCCGAATTCATCGAGGCGGTGCGTTCGCGCCGTCTTCCCTCGTCGCACTTCGCCGATGCGCTGAAGACGATGACCGTCGCCGAGACCATCCTGGCGCACGATCTGCTGAAAGAAACCGAGCGAACGAAACGTTTAGTGACCGGTGTTATCTATTGACTTCGCATTCCTGGTGCTCTTACCATCACTGAAGTCGTAACGTTTCGCTCTCATACTCAAGGAGGAGTTCATGAAGTCACGGTTGAAAAGCCCGAGGCGACGGGGACGCGTCGGCGTCGCCGTCGCGGTCGCGAGCGTTCTGGCCCTCGCTCTCGCCGCCTGTTCCGGAGGCGGCGGTGGAACGTCGGGCCTCGACGGCAAGACGCTCAAGATGTACACGTGGATCGGCGGCAAGGCCGACAAGCAGCAGTGGAGCGACTACATCGCCGGAGGCAAGCACGCCGACCCGGACATGGCAGTGAGCTTCTCCGGCCCGCCGATCGGTGACTACTACACCAAGCTGCCCACCGTGATGAAGGGCAGCAGTGCGCCGTGCCTGGTCACGTTCCAGAACGGCCGCGTGAACCAGTACGTGCAGGGGCTGGAGCCGCTCGACGACCTGGTGAAGAAGAACAAGGTCGACCTGTCGGCGTACAGCTCGGCGATGCTCGACCAGCTCAGCGTCGATGGCAAGCTCTACTCCATCCCGTTCAATGCCGGTCCCAACGTCATCTTCTACAACAAGAAGATGTTCGCGGACGCCGGGGTGGCCGAGCCCGGCCTCGACTGGACGGTCGATGACTTCATCGCCGCAGCGAAGGCCACCACGAAGAATGGCGTGTACGGCTTCGCGATCGGACAGGGCTCGACGCCCATCAGCACTCTCATGGCGGCCGACGGCCACCCCTACGCCGACAAGAACGGTCCGAAGCTGGACGACCCGAACTTCCGCGACGCGCTGCAGCTGCTCGTCGACCTGGCCAACAAGTACAAGGTCGCGAAGCCGCTGGAGGCGGCCGCGGGCGGCACCTTCCCGGACATCGATGCGTTCAGCACGGGTCAGGCGGCCATGGAACTCGAGGGTCTGTGGGATCTGCAGCACGAGCAGCAGACCCTCGGCAAGGACAACGTCGGCATTGCTGTGGTCCCGAGCAAGAGCGGCACCTCCAAGGGCTTCATCAGCGGTTCGGGCTTCGGCATCACGAAGACCTGCGGCGACAAGCAGAAGGCCTTCAAGGCCATCGAGGCGATGACGAGCAAGAGCGGACTGGAGTTCGTGACGAAGTCGCAGGCCTCCGTGCCGGCGCGGCTCGATGCGCTGGACGCGTGGTCCACCAACGTCGGGTCGCCTGCGTTCACCGCGGTCATCAAGCAGATGACCGGTGACGCGACTCCGTCACCGGTGCCCTCCAGCCAGGCGCAGCTCGACACGCTGCTGACCCAGTACGAGGTGGATGCGTTCTCCGGCAAGAGCACAGTCGAGCAGGTCCTCCAGCAGGTGAAGGCGGGCCTTCCGCAATGACGTTCGTGCGTCTGGACCGTGCGGAGGAAGAGGTCTCCGAGGGGTCCGTCGCCCAACCGGAGCGCCCGAGGGGCCGGCTTCGCCGCCGGCCCCTCGGGGGGCCCCGCTGGGTGGGGTGGGCCTTCGTCCTCCCCGGGCTCATCGGGCTGGCCGTGTTCATCGTCATCCCGCAGGTCGCCTCGCTGATCCTGGGGTTCTCCGACTCGAGCCTGCTCGGGGGCGTCCAGTTCACGGGCACGGAGAACTACATCCGGCTGTTCCGCGACCCGCAATTCCTCAACAGCGTCATGGTGACGGCGATCTTCGTGCTCGTGTACGTCCCGGCGAACATCGCGATCTCCCTGGCGATGGCGATGTGGCTCAAGACCCGCATCGCGGGCCGCAACTGGCTCCGGGTGATCTTCCTGATCCCAGCCCTGTCCCCGATGGTGGCAAACGCCGCGGTCTTCCGGTTGCTGTTCCAGAAGGACGGCGCCGTCAACCAGGGCCTCGCGGTCTTCGGCCTCGGTCCGATCCCCTGGCTCAGTGACGGCAACTGGGCGTTGGCCACCGTGATCGGGGTGTCCCTCTGGCAGTCGTTCGGCTACAACATGATCGTGCTCGGCGCTGGGATCGACTCGATCAGCCCCGATGTGATCGCGGCGTCGCGGATCGACGGCGCCGGTCGCTTCCGCCGCCTGGTCTCGATCACCCTGCCGCTGGTCAGCCCCGCCCTGTTCTTCACCACGGTGCTGACCGTCATCGGCGCCTGGCAGACCTTCGCCCAGGCTTACGTGATCACCGGCGGCGGGCCGGGCAACAGCACGATGACGATCATGCTGTACCTCTATCAGACCGCTTTCACGAACAACCAGCTGGGCTATGCGTCCGCCATCGCGACCGTGCTGTTCGTGATCATCGCGATCTTCACGCTGTTCCAACTCTGGGGACAGAGGAAGTGGGTCCACTATGACTGAGCACCAGCTGCCGGCCTCCGCTCCACGCTGGCGTCGCCGCGGGCGGACCATCGGGTTCGCCGCCAACACCACGGCCGCGTGGCTGTTCGCGCTCGTGTTCTCGTTTCCGCTGATCTGGACCGTCTTCACGGCGCTGAAGCCGGCGAATGAGGTGTTCGCTGCGCAGATCACCTTCATCGGCTCGAAAGTCCTCTGGTCCAATTTCGTGGATGCGTGGACGGAGGTGGACTTCGGTCGCCTGCTTCTTAACAGCCTGGTCGTGGCCGCCATCTCCACGTTCCTCACCCTGATCGTGGCGACCCTGACGGCGTTCGCGTTCGCCCGGCTGCGTTTCCCCGGTCGCAGCGCGGTCTTCCTGCTGTTCGTCATCACGTTGACCCTGCCGAGCGAGGTCGCCGTGGTGCCGTTGTTCCTCGGCTTCGACCAGGCGGGGCTCGCCGACACGTGGGTCGCGCTGATCCTCCCCGGCCTGTTCGGGGCGTTCGGAGCCTTCCTGCTCCGGCAGTTCATGCTCCAGATCCCCGGGGAGCTGGAGGAGGCCGCCCGCCTTGACGGGGCCCCCACCTGGCGCATCCTGATCAGCGTCATCGTCCCGCTCGTGCGCCCGGCCCTGTCCGTCCTGGCGATCTTCGCCTTCCTCGGGAGCTGGAACAGCTTCCTATGGCCGTTGATCATCCTCAACAGCTCGGAGAAGTGGACCATCCCCATCGGCATCGCCGGTTTCACGACGCAGACCGGCACGCAGTGGCAACTGCTGATGGCCGCGTGCGTGATGACGATCGCCCCGGTGGTGGTCGTGGTCGCTCTCGCCCAGAGACAGCTGGTGGCCGCGATCGGCGCGGGCGCCTTCGGCGGCCGTTGAGCCCCGACGAACGGAGACATGTGAACCTCGAACCGCTCGACCCCTCGACGCTGCCGGCGCCCGTCGACGTCTCGGACAACCGTGCGGCGCTCGCGATGGTCGACGCCGTCATCGACGCCGGGCCGTACGACGCCACCTGGGAGTCGCTGTCCCGGTATCGCGCTCCGCAGTGGTACCGCGACGCCAAGTTCGGCATCTTCCTGCATTGGGGAGCCTTCTCGGTGCCGGCGTTCGGGAACGAGTGGTACCCGCGCACCATGTACCGGCGCGGCACGCCCGCGTTCGACCACCACCTGGCGACGTACGGGCCGCATGACCGTTTCGGCTACAAGGACTTCCTTCCACATTTCCGCATGGAGCACTACGACCCGCAGGAGTGGGTCGCACTGTTCAAGCGCGCGGGCGCGCAGTTCGTCGTGCCGGTCGCCGAGCATCACGACGGCTACGCGATGTACGACACGGCGCGTTCGCGCTGGAACGTGACGCAGGTCGGCCCGCAGCGCGACGTGATGGGAGACCTGCTGGCGGCGGTCGACCAGGCCTGGTTGATCACCGGCGCGTCCACCCACCGGGCGGAGCACTGGTTCTTCATGAACGGGGGAGCGGAGTTCGACTCCGATGTCCGCGATCCCGCGTACGCCGACCTGTACGGGCCGGCCCTCCGCAAGGAGATAAATCCCACCGAGCGGTTCCTGGAGGACTGGCTGCTGCGGACCGTCGAGATCATCGACTCCTACCGGCCGCAGATCCTCTACTTCGACACCGGAATCGAGGAGCCGTCGTTCGAGCCCTACATCCGCAGACTCGCCGCGTACTACTACAACCGTGCGGCGGAGTGGGGGCGCGACGTCGTCATCAACTACAAGTGGGAGTCGTTCGCGCCGGGCTCGGCGGTGCTCGACATCGAGCGCGGCACGATGGGCGGCATCCGCCCCGACGTCTGGCAGAACGACACATCGGTGTCGCGGACATCGTGGAGCTGGGTGGAAGGGCACGACTACAAGGACGCCTCCGAGCTCATCCAGGAGCTCGTCGACGTGGTCGCGAAGAACGGGAACCTGCTGCTCAACATCGGCCCCCGTCCTGACGGGACGATCCCCGACGAGGAGGCCGCGCTGCTGGAGGCCGTGGGCGACTGGCTGGCCGTCCACGGCGAAGCGATCTACGGCTCCAGCCCGTGGGTCGTCTTCGGCGAGGGGCCGACGGCTCCCGCCGCCGGCTCGTTCACCGACGCAGCCGCTCCCGTGTACTCGGCGGAGGACCTCCGTTTCACCAGGATGACGGAGGTCGGCCACGACTACGTCTACGCGATCGGGATGGTGCGGCCGGAGGACGGCCGGATGCGCATCCGGAGCTTCGGGTCGGGCAGCCGCTTCCTCGACCGCCCGATCGCCGACGTGCGCGTCCTGGGCTCGTCGGAGCGGCCGGAGTGGACGCGCACCGGCGAGGCACTGGAAGTGGTGCTCCCGCCCGCGGAGACCACGGGACCCGGTGGCGCGGTGGTGCGTATCGAGCTGGAGCCGCCTGTCGCCGAGACACGCATCGACTTCTTCCACGGCCTGGGCATCTAGTGCGGGCGCCGCGACACATCCGCCCGCTCACATCGAAAAACGGAGAACACACATGACCACGATCGACACCGTGCCCACCCGCCGCCTCGCGAGCGGGGCCGTGATGCCCGCGATCGGCGTCGGGACGTTCGGATCCGACCATTACGGGCCGGACGAGGTGGCCGCTGCCGTGGGCGGCGCGATCCGAGCCGGGTACCGCCTGATCGACTGCGCGTCCGTGTACGGCAACGAGGCACAGGTCGGCGTGGTCCTGCAGGACGCGATCGCCGGCGGCGTGCCCCGTGACGAGCTGTTCGTGATGTCGAAGGTGTGGAACGACGCCCACGACCCCGAGGCCGCGGTCGCCTCGGTCCGCCGGTCGTTGAGCGACCTGCGCCTGGACGTTCTCGACGCGGTGTTCGTGCACTGGCCGTTCCCGAACCACCACGCACCGTTCGCCGACGCGGCCGACCGCGACCCGGACGCGCGCCCGTACATCCACGAGGAGTACATGGCGCTCTGGCACGCGCTGGAGGGCCTCGTCGACGAGGGGGTCGTACGGCACCTCGGGACTTCGAACGTCACCATCCCGAAGCTGACGGCGATCCTCTCCGATGCGCGGATCGCACCGGCGTTGAACGAGATGGAACTGCACCCGTGCTTCCAGCAGCCCGAGCTCTTCCGGTTCTGCCTCGATCACGGCATCCAGCCGGTGGGCTACTCGCCCCTGGGCTCGCCGTCGCGACCCGAACGCGACCGCGTCCTCTCGGATGTGTCTGACATGGAGCATCCCGTCGTGGTCTCGATCGCCCGTGCGCACGGGGTGCATCCGGCGGCGATCTGCCTGAAGTGGGCGGTGCAGCGCGGCCAGATCCCGATCCCGTTCTCGGTGAAGGAGTCGCAGTTGATCGCCAACCTGCGGTCGGTCGTCGAGGACCCGCTGACCCCTGCCGAGCTCGAGGAGCTGCGATCGGCGGAACAGAACAACCGCCTCATCAAGGGTCAGGTGTTCCTGTGGCCCGGGGCCGGGAGCTGGCTCGACCTGTGGGACGTCGACGGAACGATCCCGAGCTGGGATGGTTACGCCGCGGATCGCGCGGCCGGCCGCGCAGCAGCGGAGGTGTCCGCATGATCACCGGTCCGCTCGTCCATCCTCCGCTCCTGGAGGCGCTTGCCTCGTCGGGCCACGGCTCCGGGGTGCTCATCGCCGACGGGAACTACCCGTACCTGACCGCCACCGGATCGGGTGTGCGCCTCATCCATCTCAATCTGCGCCCAGGCCTGCTCGACGTCACATCGGTGCTCGATGCCGTGCTCACCGTCGTCAACATCGAAGCGGCAACCGTCATGCAGACCCCGCCCGGGGTCGCGGCACCGGCGCAGGACGACTATGAACGCCGGCTGGGCGCGGACGTGCCCATGGAGAGAGTCGACCGCTTCGCGTTCTACGACCGGGTGCGCTCTCCGGACGTGGGCGTCGTCATCGCCACCGGGGACGAACGCCTGTACGGCAACCTGCTGCTCACGATCGGTCTGCGCTGACGCGGATCCGGTTCGCCCACCACCATCTGGAGATCATTCCCATGGCACCCGCCTCGCTTCCCGTCATCACCGTCGACGACCGCGTCGCCGAGTCGACCGTCCTTCCCCACGTCTGGAGCCTCTGCGCGGGGGCGGGCCGGGCCAATGAAGCGCTTCGGGCCGACTGGCAGCAGCAGTTCCGTGAGGCCGTGGATCGCCTCGGGTTCCGTTACCTCCGCTTCCACGGCGTCTTCCACGACGACATGTTCGTGTACCGCGGCTCCTATGGCGGAGGCTTCGGGCCGGATGTGCCTCTCGAGACCCCGGTGCACACCTTCTCCTACGTGGACAAGGTGTTCGACTTCCTCATCGATCTGGGGGTGCGGCCGTTCGTCGAGCTCGGCTTCATGCCGCGCGAGCTCGCCACCCAGACCGAGACGGTGTTCTGGTGGGGTGCGCACTGCAGCCCGCCGAAGGACATGGATCGCTGGGTAGAACTGGTGGTGCGTTCGGTGGAGCACTGGATCGAGCGCTACGGTCTCGCCGAAGTGCGGCAGTGGCGGTTCGAGGTCTGGAACGAACCCAACCTCGTTCCCCATTTCTGGACCGGAACGAAGACCGAGTACTTCGAGCTGTACGCCCGGACGGTGCAGGCCATCAAGGCTATCGATCCCGAACTCCAGGTCGGCGGCCCGTCGACCAGCGTCTTCGTGCCGGACGAGCGGTACGCGGGAGAGACCGAGGACCGCTCGGCTGAGCACGCCACCGCCGCGGCATCCGACCCGGACGCACTGGACTGGCGACCGGTGTGGATCGAGGACTTCCTCGCCTGGTGCGCTGAGCGGGAGCTCCCGGTCGACTTCATCTCGACGCACCTGTACCCCACCGACTTCGCCTTCGGAGCCAACGGAGAGGCCGTCAGTCTCACCCGCTACGCGGATGCGACCTCGGACGACTTGACGTTGCTCCGGCGGCTGATCGGCCAGAGCGCCTACCCGGACGCGGAGGTGCACATCACCGAGTGGTCGAGCTCACCGTCGAGCCGCGACCACATCCACGACACGGTGTTCGCCGCCACCTACATCACGCGGGCCTATCTCCGCTGCGCAGACCTGGCCGACTCCATCTCCTACTGGACCTTCACCGACATCTTCGAGGAGGGCGGCGCCGGGATCGGTCCGTTCCATGGCGGCTTCGGCCTGGCGAACGAGCAGGGCATCCACAAGCCGACCTTCCACGCCTTCGAGATGCTGAACCGGCTGGGCGATCGGCTGATCGCCTCCACCGAACGCGGCGTCGTCTCGCAGCACAGCGCGACGGGAAAGCTGGCCGCGGTCTTCTGCAACTATCCCGACGACATGAACGGCCGCTCGGTCGGCTCGCGCACCTCCTACGAGGCGACGCGCGACCTGATCGGAATAGGCGCCGACGAGCGCGTGCGGCACACCATCGGCGGGCTGGAGCCGGGCGCCGTCTTCGCGGTCGAGATCCTCGCCCCCGGGCACGGCGACGCGGCCGAAGCGTGGAGTGCCATGGGCAGGCCCCTCAACCTCTCCCGTGCCCAGGCCGCCTACCTGCGCGAGCAGGGCGACGCCCTTCAGCGGCAGACCCTGATCGCCTCGGAGAACGGGACCCTCGAGATCGACCTCGCTCTGGCCCCGTGGGCCGTGGCGTCGGTCTTCGCACTGTAGGCGCCACCATGACCACGATCACCGGCGCCCGCGTCTTCGACGTGCGCTTTCCCACGTCGCTCAGTCTCGACGGCTCGGACGCGATGAACAAGGACGGCGACTACTCGGCCGCCTACGTCGTGCTCGACACGGATGACGCCGAGCTCAGCGGGTTCGGGTTCACGTTCACGATCGGCCGCGGAAACAACCTGTGCGTCGAGGCCGCGCGCCAGCGGGCGCTTCCGCTGATCGGCCGCTCGGTGGAGGAGATCGTCGGCGATCTCGGCGCAACGTACCGTCTGCTCGCGTCCGACACCCAGTTGCGCTGGCTCGGCCCGGAGAAGGGCGTCGTGCACCTGGCGATGGCCGCAGTCATGAACGCCGTCTGGGATCTCGCCGCCCGTCGTGCAGGCAAGCCGCTCTGGCGTCTCCTGGCGGAGATGACACCGGAGGAGCTCGTCGGCGCCGCCGACCTCCGGTACCTGTCCGACGCGCTCACTCGCGACGAGGCGATCGACATCCTTGCCGAGATGGCGCCGACCCGCGCTCAGCGCATCTCCGAGCTCGAAGCACGCGGAGGCTATCCCTGTTACACGACCAGTGCCGGCTGGCTCGGCTACAGCGACGACAAACTCCGTCGTCTGCTCAGGGAGGCGGTCGATGCGGGCTACCGGCACGTGAAGCTCAAGGTCGGCGCGAACCTGGATGACGACATCCGTCGTCTTCGGATCACCCGCGAGGCCATCGGCTGGGACGCCACGCTCATGATCGACGCCAATCAGGTGTGGGATGTGCCGGAGGCCATCGAATGGGTGCGGCGGCTCGCCGAGTTCACGCCACTGTGGATCGAGGAACCGACGAGCCCGGACGATGTCCTCGGGCACGCCGCTGTGCGCAAGGCCGTCGCGCCCATCGGCGTCGCCACGGGCGAACACGGCATGAACCGGGTCTTGTTCAAGCAGATGTTCCAGGCTGAAGCCATCGATTTCTGCCAGCTCGACGCCGCTCGGCTCGCGAGCGTCAACGAGATCCTGGCCGTGTACCTGATGGCGAAGAAGTTCGGCGTGCCGGTCTGCCCGCACGCCGGAGGTGTCGGACTGTGCGAACTGGTCCAACACCTCTCCATCTTCGACTACGTCGCGGTCTCGGGGACTCTGGAGAACCGGGTGACCGAGTTCGTGGATCACCTCCACGAGCACTTCACCGACCCGTGCATCGTCGTCGACGGCAACTACACGCTCCCGTCGAAGCCCGGGTACAGCGCCGAGATGTTCGATGAATCCGTCGCGCGGTATTCGTACCCGGACGGCGGCTACTGGCGCCAGGCCGCGCTCACGCCCTGACCACCGACGACCCGCCGCCTGTCCGTCAGCTCGACTGGCCCGCGCGGGCGCCGGGCGCGTGGTCCGGAAGCCGGCGGCGCTCCCACGAGATGTGGATGTGGTCGTGCATGGCCCGCTCGGCGGCGGCGGCATCCCCGTTGGCGATGGCCTCCACGATGGCCGCGTGCTCGTCGAGAGTCAGCGCCACGGCGTCCGGCGGGTTGATGCCCTGGTATCGGCTGGACTCGACGGCGCGCTTGTAGAGGTGCTTGGCGATGTTCTCCGCGAGGCGATTGCCGGAGATCTCCATGAGCGCGTAGTGGAACACCACGTCGGCCTGCCGGAAGGAGTCCGTCTCCGACTCGCTCTCGCGCATCGCGGTGAGCGCGTTCTCGAGGCGCCGCAGCCCGTCGGCCGTGTGCGAGCGGGCGACCGCGCCCGCCATCGCCGACTCGAGGCTCGCGCGCACGACGGTCAGTTCGTCGAGCACGCCGAGGCTCTCGTCGTTGTCGATGAGCGCAGAGAGCACCACCGGGTCGAGCATGTTCCAGTAGCCGGGCGCCTGGACCTGCGTGCCGCGACCCTGGGACACGATCACCAGGCCCTTCTCCTCCAGCCGCTTGACGGACTCGCGGAGGACCGTTCGGCTGACCCCGAAGTGCTCGCTGAGCGGACCCTCCGGCGGCAGGAGGTCGCCCTCCTTCAGTTGGCCGGTGACGATGATCTCGACGAGCTCGGCCACCACGGCGACGCCCAGCCGCGCGGCGGGCAGCCGCTGCGGGATGAGCCGGGCTGCAGCGTCGGGGTCGGTCGCCATAGGTATGACCTTAGCGCGTCGTGCTCACCGTGCGGCCTGCGCGTGAGCGGAGTCTCTGAGCCCTTTCAGGCGTTCGCCCCCTCCACCCAGGCGCGAAGCCGCCTCCGTTCGGGATGCTGAGTGGATGCGCAACACCGTTCCCGCCGTCACCGCCCTGTTCTGGGTGACCAAGCTGCTGACGACGGCCATGGGGGAGACGGCGTCCGACTTCCTGGTGAAGACCATCGACCCTGTCGTCGCCGTCGGTGGGGCCTTCGTAGTGTTCGCCGTGGCGCTCGGGCTGCAGTTCGCCGTGCGGCGGTACATCCCGTGGGTCTACTGGAGCGCCGTGCTGATGGTCGCCGTCTTCGGCACGATGGTGGCCGATGTGCTGCATGTCGAGCTCGGCGTCCCGTACCTCGTCTCGACGGTGGTGTTCGCCGTCGCTCTCGCGATGGTCTTCGTCCTCTGGTTCGCCACCCAGCGAACGCTGTCGGTGCACCGCATCGACACTCCGGCGCGCCAGGTGTTCTACTGGTGCGCGGTCCTGGCGACTTTCGCCCTCGGAACAGCGGTCGGCGACCTGACCGCGACCACGCTCGGGCTGGGCTACTTCGCCTCCGCTCTGCTGTTCGGCATCCTGTTCGCCCTTCCCGGCGCGGCTTATCGCTGGTGGGGCTTCGGCGCGACGGCGGCGTTCTGGACCGCGTACGTGCTGACCCGGCCGTTCGGGGCGTCGCTCTCCGACGGCCTCGCCGTGTCGCACGCTCGCGGTGGACTGGCGCTGGGGACCGGACCGGTCAGCCTGATCCTGCTCGCCGCGATCACGGTCTGCGTCACCGTGCTCAGCGTCCGAGGGCGCCCGGTTACCGGAACGGTCGCGGAGGCGCCCTCGGCCGCTGGTCTCTGACCGGATCAGACCTCCGTGTGGCCCAGACGCGGTTCCGGCACGAAGGCGGCGACGGCCTCGGCGGCGGACTCCAGCTCCAGCACGATCAGCTCGTTCGCGCCGGCACGCAGAACGCCGCGCGGGACGAACAGCGTCTCCTGCGGCCCGCGAGTCCAGTAGCGGCCCAGGTGGAAGCCGTTGATCCAGGCGACGCCCTTGCCCCATCCCGTCGTGTCGAGGAACAGGGGGTACGGCTCGTCCAGGCCGAAGACGGCGCGGGCGAAGACCGGACCGGCCAGGCGCTCGGGCGTGTCGGCGCCGGCGGCGTCGAGGGCGTCGCGCACGGGCGCGAGCGACGACAGCTCGAGCGGGAGCACGCTCCAGCGCCGCAGCTCCTCGCCGTTCAACTGCACCGGACCGATGAGTCCCTTCGGCTCGCCGATGCGGGGGCCGTAGTCGACGCGGCCCTGGTCCTCGACGAGCACGGTGAGGGTTCCGCGGCTGGGGGAGAGCGCGATGGCGGAGTCGTGGTGGTCGCGGGCGAGCACGCCGAGGCGGCTCGCGCCGACGGAGACGTACGCGCGGTCGCGGACCTCGCCGAACTCCAGTACCGCGGGCTCGGTCGTGTCGATCTCGGTGCGGTACAGGCCGAGACCGCTGTAGTGGCCCAGCTCGTCGAATGTCGGCAGCGAGTCCGTGTGCGACCACTCGCCCAGCCGGTCGGCGACCGACCACAGTGGAACCGAGGAGCCGAACGGGACGGTGAACGCGGGCGCAGCCGCGGCCACGACGGGCTCGAGCTCCGGCACCGGTGCGTACTGTGCGATCACATCGCGGAACGCCCAGAATTTCTCGGTCGGCTCGCCCGCCTCGTCGAGCGGGGCGTCGTAGTCGTAGCTGGTGACGATCGGCTGGTAGACGCCCTTGTCGTTGGCGCCGTTGGTGAAGCCGAAATTGGTTCCGCCGTGGAACATGTACAGGTTGACGGACGCGCCCAGCGCGAGCAGCGCATCCAGATCGGCCGCCGACTCCTCCACCGAGGTGGTGTGGTGGTGACCGCCCCAGCTGTCGAACCAGCCGTCCCAGAACTCCGAGCACATCAGCGGACCGGTCGGCTGGTGCCGGCGCAACGTCGCCAGCCGCTCGCGCGAACGGGAGCCGAAGGAGGCGGTCTTCAGCAGCTCCGGCAGCGAACCGTTCTCGAGCATGTCGTCCTGCGGCTGGTCGACCGTCGTCAGCGGCACCGTGATCCCGGCGCCTCGGATGACCTCGACCAGCTGACGCAGGTAATCCTTGTCGTCGCCGTACGCGCCGTACTCGTTCTCGACCTGCACGAGCAGCACAGGGCCGCCCTCGGTCACCTGCAGCGGCCGGACGATGTCGAGCACGTTCCGCAGGTAGGCGGAGAGCGCGGCGACGAACCGCGGCTCCGACCGGCGGATGCCGACCTCCGGATCCGTGAACAGCCACGCGGGCAGACCGCCGTTGTCCCATTCGGCGCAAATGTACGGTCCGGGGCGGACGATCGCGTACATCCCCTCGTCGGCCACCGCCTTCAGGAACCGGGCGAGATCGAGAGCGCCGTCGGCACGCCATTCGCCGGGGCGCGGTTCGTGCGCGTTCCACGGCACGTAGGTCTCGATCGTGTTGAGCCCCATCAGGCGCGCCTTGTGGATGCGGTCGGCCCAGTCGTCCGGGTGCACCCGGAAGTAGTGCAGCGCTCCGGAGAGGATGCGGAACGGCTCGCCGTCGAGGACGAAGTCGTCGCCCGCGATCTCGAAGGTGGTCATGGTTCTCCTGAAGGGGTGGGAAGGCCGTGGCCGGCCGCGGCGTGCGCGGCCGGCCACGGAGGTACTGCTGTTGCTACTTGCCGGTGACGGTGAAGCCCTGCTGGTTGCCGTACTCCACCAGCGCCTTCTGCCAGGCCTGCAGGCCGGGGTTCAGGCTGGAGTTCGACGTGTAGGACTGTCCGACCGTGTCGCCGTAGATGCTGTTCGCGTAGACCTGG
The DNA here is from genome assembly GCF_900100265.1 of Leifsonia sp. 466MF. NCBI lineage: Bacteria > Bacillati > Actinomycetota > Actinomycetes > Micrococcales > Microbacteriaceae > Leifsonia > Leifsonia sp. 466MF. The sequence continues at coordinate 3,470,118 of NZ_LT629696.1, read as the reverse complement.
AACGGCAGATACTGCCAGCCGGTCGACACGTTCTTGGAGCCGTCCACCAGCACCTCGTTGATCTTCTGGCCGCCGAAGTACTCGGGGGCGGAAGCGAGGAACTCGGAGGAGTTCAGGTCCTTCGTGGTCGACGGGAAGCCGCCGGACTCGAGGAACACCTTGATGCTGTCCTCGTCGTTGTTCAGCCACTTGAGGAAGCCGGCCGCGAGCGCCGGGTTCTTGCTCTGCTTGAGCACGACCTGCCCGCCGCCGCCGTTCTCGGCGTTGGCCGGCTTGCCGTCGTAGGTCGGGATCGGGGCGACGCGCCACTGACCAGCGCCGTCCTTCACCGACGACTCGAGCACGCCGGGCATCCACGCGCCGGTGATCAGCGTGGCGATGGAGCCGTTGCCGAGCGCCTTGAACCAGTCGTCGCTCCAGCCGGGGACGCTGGAGAGCAGCTTGCCCTCGACCAGCTTGTCCCAGGTGCCCGTCCACTTCTTGGTGCCCTCGTCCTGGAGGTTGATCGACAGCTTGGTGCCGTCGACGTCGAACGGGCGGCCGCCCGCCTGCCAGATCATCGAGGTGGTGAAGCCGGAGTCGCCGGAGTCGCTCGTGATGTAGGCGTTCGGGTCGGCGGCGTGCAGCTTCTGCGCGGCCGCGACGTACTCGTCCCAGGTCTTCGGCACGGCGATGCCGTTCTTGTCGAAGACGGTCTTGTTGTAGAACATCGCCATGGGGCCGGAGTCCTGCGGGAGGCCGACCAGCTTTCCGCCGACGTTCACCGAGCCCCAGGGGCCGGGGGTGTAGTCGTCCTGAAGCTTGTCGAAGCCGTACTGCTTGAGGTCGACGAGGGAGTCGGAGAGAGCGAACTGCGGGATGGCGTAGTACTCGACCTGCGCGACGTCGGGGGCGCCCGATCCGGCCTTGATCGCGTTCTGCAGCTTGGTGTACTCGGTCGTGTTCGTGCCGGCATTGACCAGCTTGACCTTGACCTTCGGGTACTCCTTCTCGAACGCGGCGACCTGGGCCTCCGCCGACGGGGTCCACGACCAGTACGTGATGGTCCCGCCCTGCTTGAGCGCCGCGTCGATGTCGGAGGCGCTTCCGCCGCCGGACGAGGTACCGCCGGAGCAGGCGGCCAGGGAGGCGGCGGCGACGGCGCCGACCACCGCAGCGGTGACGACCCGGGCGATGCGCCGGGACGCGAGAGTGCTCTTCATGAGCTTCCTTTCACTTCTTCGTGGAATGAGATTGCGGATGGGGGATGGGGTTACTGCTTGACGCTTCCGGCGGCCAGACCCGACTGCCAGTAGCGCTGGAGCACCAGGAACGCGGCCACGATCGGGACGATCGTGATGAGAGATCCGGTGATCACGAGGTTGAAGATCGGCTGGGCGCCGACCCCGGTCGCCTGCGCGCTCCACTGGCTGAGACCCACCGTGAGGGGGTACCAGGTGGGGTCGCTCAGCATGATGAGCGGCAGGAAGTAGTTGTTCCAGGTCGCGACGATCGCGAACAGTGCGACCGTGACGATGCCGGGCGCGAGGAGCCGCAGCGAGATGGTGAAGAACGTGCGGAACTCGCCTGCCCCGTCCATCCGCGCCGCCTCCAGCAGCTCGGTCGGGATGGCCTCGCTCGCGTAGGTCCAGATGAGGTAGAAGCCGAACGGGCTGATGAGCGAGGGCAGGATGACCGACCAGGGGGTGTTGGTGAGCCCGGCCTGGCTGAACAGCAGGAACGTCGGGACGGCCAGGGCGGTCCCCGGGACGGCGATCGCGCCGAGCACCACGGCGAACACGGCGCGCTTGCCCGGGAAGTTGTACTTCGCCATGCCGTAGCCGGCGACGGTGGCGAGCAGCGTGGCCCCGCCCGCGCCGACGACCACGTAGAGGAGGGTGTTGCCCAGCCACTGCACGAAGATGCCGCCGCGGTAGGTGAAGGTGTCGGCGATGTTCTGGAAGAGGTTGAAGTCCTTGCCGAACCAGAGCCCGAACGACGAGTAGAGGTCCGGCTGGGTCTTCGTCGCGTTGACGATCAGCCAGATGAGCGGCACGAACGAGTAGATGACGAAGAGCACCATCACGATCGTCAGCAGCGGCGACTTGCGGATGCGGCGGCCGGAGGAGGCGCCGGCCCGGACGCGAGCGGCGGCGCGCGACGGAGCCTTGCGCGGGCGGGTGCTGCGGGTGTCGGTCAGCGTGGCCATCAGCGGGCCTCCTTCCTCGTGCCGCGCAGCTGCACCACATACGCGATGACGGCGGTCAGGACGCCCATCACGATCGCGACGGTCGCGGCGTAATTGAACTGCTGGCCGGCGAACGAGAGGTTGTAGGCGTACATGTTCGGGGTGAAGTAGCTGCTGATCGCGTTGGGCGCCAGCTGCTTGAGAAGGTTCGGCTCGTTGAAGAGCTGGAAGCTGCCGATGATCGAGAAGATCGTCGCGATCACGAGCGCGCCGCGGATGGCGGGCAGCTTGATGCTGAACACCGTGCGGAACGCTCCGGCGCCGTCGATCTCGGCCGCCTCGTAGAGCTCGCCCGGGATGACGCGCAGCGCCGCGTAGAAGATGAGCATGTTGTAGCCCATGAACTCCCAGGTGACGATGTTGCCGATGGAGGCGAGCACCCACTGCCCGCTGAGCGGCACGAGCCCGGTCCCGAGCAGCTGGTTGATGCTCGCGGTCAGACCGAACTGGTCGCCGTAGATGAATCCCCAGATCAGCGCGGCCACCACACCGGGCACCGCGTAGGGGAGGAAGAGTGCGATCCGGAAGAACCCGGCGCCGTGCAGCCGCGCGCTGTCGAGGGCGAGGGCGGCGATCAGCGAGAGGACCAGCATGATCGGCACCTGCACGACGAGGAACAGCGAGACGCGGCCGAGCGACGCCCAGAACTTCTCGTCCTGGAACACGGCGACGTAGTTGCCGAGCCCGACGAACGCGTTGCCGCCGATGAGCTGCTGGCGGAAGAGGCTGAGGTAGATCGCGTAGACCACCGGTGCGATGATCATCGCCGCGAAGACGACCATGAAGGGGGCCACGAAGGCCCAGCCGCGCCAGTCGCGGCGCGACCGGCGGCCGCGGCGGGGGGTGCCGGGCGCGGTGGCCCGCGTGAGGGACGTCGTTGTCATGTCTTCCCTGGGTTCGAGATCGGTGTGCGGATGTTTACGTCAACATCGTGGCGGCTACTCTAACATGTTCACGTCAACATGATGCAAGGTCGTGTTGACACTCGTGTTGAACACCGAGAAGTGGAGACCATGGCAGAGTCGCTGGCCGAATCCCCGTCCGCCCGTGCAACCGGGCGCAAACGCGGTCCGTCGTTGGGCGATGTCGCGGCGCACGCGGGCGTCTCCACGCAGACCGTGTCGCGGGTGGCGAACGGCCTCACCAACGTCGAGGAGACCACGCGCCAGCGCGTCCTCGCCTCGATGCAGGCGCTCGGCTACCGTCCGAATCGCGCGGCGCGGGCGCTGCGGTCTGGCCGCTTCCGGAACATCGGCGTGGTCATGTTCACCCTGTCGTCCTACGGCAACATGCGGACCCTGGATGCCATCGCCGTGTCGGCGGCGACCGCCGGCTACTCGATCACGGTCGTCCCGGTCGAACGCCCGACGCAGCAGGATGTGAGCGTCGCGCTCAGCCGTCTGCTGGAGCAGGCGGTCGACGGCATCATCGTCGTGATCGAGGCGCACATCGTCGACCGTGCCGATGTCGAGCTGCCGTCCGGGCTGTCGGTCGTGGTCGTCGACTCGACCGAGCGCCCCGACTACCCGCAGGTCGACACGGACCAGGCGGAGGGTGCGCGGCAGGCCACCCAGCACCTGCTCGACCTCGGCCATCGCACGGTCTGGCACATCTCCGGTCCCGGCGACTCGTATTCGGCCGCACGCAGGGAGGAGTCGTGGCGCCGGACTCTGGAGGCGGCGGGAGCTCCTGTGCCGGAGGTCTTCCGCGGCGATTGGTCGACCTCGGCCGGCTACCGCCACGGGCAGGAGATCGCCGCGCGCCCCGAGATCACGGCCGTCTTCGCGGCGAACGACCAGATGGCCCTCGGCGTTCTGCGCGCCCTCCACGAGGCCGGCCGGCGGGTGCCGGAGGACGTCAGCGTCGTCGGATTCGACGACATGGCCGAGTCGGACTCGTTCTGGCCGCCGCTGACGACCATCCATCAGGAGTTCGAGGCCATCGGCCGCCGCGCCCTCGAACTGCTGATCGCGGAGATCGAGGCGCGCCCGGAGCCGGTGCGCTCCTCGGTGCTCCACACGCGACTGGTCGTGCGCGCGAGCACGGCCGCACCGCCGGCCTCCTGACCGGCGGGCCGCTCGCTACGAGGGCTCTTCGTCCGCTTCGAGCGACTCGTCCGCATCCACGAAGTCGTCGTCGGTCTCGGTGGCCTCAGTGGCCGCCGCGGCCTGCGCCTCCGCCAGTTCGCTGGCCTCGTCCTCGTGCCGGTGTCTCGCCATGGGTTCCCCTCTCGACACCTCATCTTCTCGTAGACCCGGCACGAGCGGAGTGCCTCGAGCCGTTCCTGAGAATCGACTCATGTTCGAAACAAACGTCCGGTATGGTCTCGCCCACCGAACGCTCACGGACGAAGCATCCCTGGAGGATCACCGTTGGAACCACGGAACACCGCACCTCGGAGGCGGCTGCGGCGCCTCCTCCCCGCCGTCCTCGCAGCCACCCTGATCGGCGCCAGCCAGATCGCACTCAGCACTCCGGCCGCCGCCGCTGACGGCACACCCGGTGCGACAGCGATCGGGGACTCGCTCTTCCGCGGTATCGGGAACGGCGGCTACGACGTCACGCACTACGACGTGGCGCTCGCGTTCAACGCCGACAAGAGCATCACCGCCACGACCCTGATCACCGCAACGGCGACGCAGGCGCTCTCCTCGTTCTCCCTCGACTTCGAGGGTCTCGCCGTCTCGTCGGTGCTCGTCAACGGAACCCCGGCGACGTTCAGCCGGACGAGCGATCCGAGCATCAGCTCGTACAAGCTGGTCGTCACGCCGGCGTCGACGGTCACCGGTGACTTCACCGTGGCGGTCGCCTACTCAGGCACCCCGGTCACGCACGTGGATCCCGACGGATCGAGCGAGGGATGGGTCTCCACCTCCGACGGGGCGACCGCTCTCGGCCAGCCGGTCGGCACCATGACCTGGCTTCCCAGCAACAACACCCCTTCCGACAAGGCCACCTACGACATCACCATCGACGCTCCGACGACGATCGACGGCGTCTCCGCTGCCGCCGTCAGCAACGGTGAGCTCGTCGCGAAGACGCCCAGCGGCGACGGGAGCCGAACCTCCTGGCACTGGCGGCAGACGCGGCCGATGGCCACCGAGCTGGCGATGGTCACCATCGGCAAGTACCTCGTCTACGAGTCGGATATCGCGCTCGCGGTGAGCGGCAGGACCATCCACGAATGGACCTTCGTCGACCCGGCCGTCACGACCACGAACCAGGCGACGATCCAGACGCGCCGTGCCGCACTCCCCGAGATCCTCAACTACCTCGAGTCGAAGTACGGCGCCTACCCGGGCGGGAGCACGGGCTTCGTCGTCGACATCACCTCCCTCGGCTACGCCCTGGAGACCCAGGATCGCCCCTATTTCGAACGCTCCGTCTCGTCGGGCACGTTCATCCACGAGCTGGCGCACCAATGGTTCGGCGACTCGGTGACGCCGGCCGACTGGAACAGCATCTGGCTCAACGAGGGGCCGGCCACCTTCATCCCCACCCAGTACAACCAGGACCACGGCAGCAGCACGACGACGGCCTCGTCGCTGTTCACCACCTGGAACACGACTGCGGCGAGCAGCGCCCGCTGGACCATCCCCTCCGCAGCCATGACCGACCCGGCCGACCTCTTCGACTGGCAGGTCTACACCCGGGGAGCGATGAGCCTGGAGGCGTTGCGCCAGTCCGTCGGCCAGACCGCTTTCGACGCCATCATGAAGACCTGGGTGCAGCGCTACGCCGGTCAGAGCAAGACGACCGAGGACTTCATCGCGCTCGCCGAAGAACTCTCCGGTCGCGATCTGAGTGCCTTCTTCCAGGACTGGGTGTACGACGCCGACAAGCCGGCGTGGCCTTCGACGTGGACGCTCGGCCTGACCTCCGACCCGGTGGACGGCGAGGTCGCCCCCGAACAGGAGATCACCTACACCCTGACCGCGAACAACACGGGCCAGGTCCCGTTGACCGGCGCGACCGCGACAGTCGACCTCGCCGACGTGCTCGACGATGCGGCCATCGACGCATCGTCGCTCCCGGTGGGTCTGGCGCTGAACGGCACGACCCTCACCTGGACCGTGCCGGACACCGCGACGAGCGGCACGGCGACCGTCGCCTTCACCGCGGTCGTCGCGAAGACCTCTTCGGGCGGCACGCTCACCGCGACGGCCTCGGTGGGAGCACTGGGCGCGACCTGTGCGGACTGCTCCTCGACCCTCACGACCCCGGTCATCTCCGGTCCGGACCCGATCACCGAGGTCGACCTGACCGATGCGACCCGCGGCCCGGTGCGCGTGCCGGCGACAGCCGTTCCGGGTGGCGTGGTCCGCGTGACGATCGTCGGCGGGGCGCACGAGGGCGAGACGGTCACTCCCGTGCTCTTCTCGACGCCGCGGCCGCTCGCGGCGGCCGTCGTCTCCGGCGGAGCCTTCTCGGTCACCATTCCGGCGGACGCCCCACTGGGAGCGCACAAGCTGGCGATCGTCGATGCCCAGGGCGACCTGATCGGCTGGGGCGCTCTGACCCTGGTCGCCGCCGCGGGTTCGTCGGATCCGCAGACCGAGTCGGCCGCCACGGGCTCCGGCGCACTCGCCAGCACCGGCTCGTCGGTGACACTGCCGCTCAGCGTCGGCTCCGGAGTGCTCTTGGCCGGAGTTGCAGCGCTGCTGCTGGCGGGGTGGCGTCGCCGCCGGGCGACACGAATGACGGCCGTGGCCCCGTCACAGGACTAGCCCCCCCGACGCGGAGGTCGGCCGCAAATGAAAAGCCCCGCTGAACGGCAATGCCTGTTCAGCGGGGCTTCTCTACTGTCTCAACCAGTGGGGTGTGTATAAACACAGTGCGCCACGAGGGATTCGAACCCCCAACCTTCTGATCCGTAGTCAGATGCTCTATCCGTTGAGCTAGTGGCGCATGACCCGCACGCGGACCGGATACGAGCTTACATGACGGCATCCAAGACCGCCAATTGACGGCGGAGAGCGACCTGGCGGTATGACGTCTCGATGAGCTCGGAGGTCTCCGACCAGTCCTGGGTGCCCCGATCGAGGTCGATGGCGAGCCAGCCGCTCGGGCCCCAGTACTTCGGAACGAACACGCGCGGGTCCTCACGCCAGGCCGGCGCTTCCGCGGGATCCGGTTTGAAGACGAGGGTGTCCGGGCGGTCCATCGACGCACCGAGCACGGCGAACGCCCGGCCCTTCTCGCCGGCCTTCCACGAGGGGCGGCCGTGGTTCAGCGTCTCGACTGCCTCGGGCAGGCCCAGGCAGAGGCTTCGGATGCGCTCCACGAGAGCATCGCCCTCCTCGAAGAGCAGTGGGTGCTCCATCAGCGTGTCCTCCTGATCACCGGAAGACCTCGTCCAGGAAGCACACCAGCGCCCGCCAGCTCCGCGCGTCGGCGAGGGGACGGTACCGGTCCGTGCCCGGGATGGTGAACGCATGCGGCGCACCCGAGTACGTGTTCACCTGCCAGTCGACGTGCGGAGCGCCGCGCAGCTCCTGCTCGAACGCGACCACCGCTTCATCGGGAACGACCGGGTCGTCGCCGCCGGTCAGCACCAGCAGGGAGGCGGCGATCTGCGCCGCGTCGGACGGGTCGTGCGCGATCAGGCCGCCGTGGAACGAGGCGACGCCGCGGGCCGGGGCTCCGGTGCGGGCGAACTCGAGGGCGGCGGTCCCCCCGAAGCAGTAGCCGATGACGGCGAGGCGTGCGGGATCGACGGCGGGATGCTGCTGCAACCAGCTGAATCCCGCAGCCACCCGGGCGCGGAGCAGCGGGAGGTCGTTGTAGTACTTGCCGGCCTCGGCGGGCGCCGCGTCTCCGGCCGGCCGCACGCCGGCCCCGTAGATGTCGGCAGCGAACGCGACGTACCCGGACCGCGCCAGCATCTGGGCGCGCATCCGCACGTTGTCGCCGACGCCGTGCCAGTCGTGCATCACCAGCACCGCCGGCCGTCGCTCGTCGGCCTGCGCATCCCGCGCCAGGTATCCCTCGAGCGGGACTCCCTCGTGTTCGTACGCCACCGTCTCGGCCTCGATGACCGAGCGCTCACCGATCGGGACCTGCTCGAGCAGGGCCTGGAAGGCGGGGGCGAGAGCGGGCGACGGGCTGTCGTTCGTCACAGGGCGGCTCCTGGGTCGTCACGTCGCGCGGACGGCAGGCGCCGTCGGCGGCCGGGTCTGCTGTGACGTGGTCGCGGGATGCGCGCGGGAGCCGTCGGGTGCGGGTCGGATTCCCACGCCTTCACACTACCGCGGGTTCCCTCCGAGCACGACGGACGTACGATGGGCCACATGGCCACCGAGTTCAGCGATCAGACGGATGCGAGCCGCTACGCGATGCACGTCGACGGCGAGCTCGTCGGCGTGCTCGACTACCGCATCCTCGGCGACTCCATCTCCCTGACGCGCGCCTTCACCGTGCCGCACCACCGGGGCAAGGGCTACGCCGCGCAGCTGGTCGAGTACGCGGTCGGCGAGATCGAGAAGGGCGGGACGCTGCGGATCGTGCCGATGTGCTGGTACGTGGCCGACTGGTTCGAGGCGCACCCGGAACGCGCTGCCCTGCTGCAGCGCCGGGCGGGCTGACCGCCCGATGACAGCTGAGGGGTCGGCCGTTCCTTCGCGTCTCGTCGCGCGGGTGTCACGGTTCGGCGACCCGACGGCCATGGTGCTGGCCCGTGAGGCGGTGCGTCCGCCGCGGGGCAACGAGGTCGTCGTGCGAGTGACGCACGCCTCCCTCGGTGCGACGGATGTGCTGGCCCGGCGCGGCGGGTACGTGCTGCAGCCGGCTCCCGGCTTCATCACGGGATACGACTTCGTCGGTGAGCTCGTCACGGAGTCGGCGGTGTCGGTCGCCCTGGGCCTGCGCGTCGGCGCCCGCGTGGTCGCCGCGCTTCCGCGGATGGGCGCTCACGCGACGTTCGTCACGGTCGCTCCGACACTGCTCGTCGCCCTCCCCGCAGACCTCGACCCGGAGAAGGCCGCGGTGCTCCCGCTCGACGGGGTGACCGCGGGGCACGCCCTCGATCTCGCAGGCGCGGGGGACAGCATCCTGGTGCAGGGCGCGTCCGGAGCCGTCGGGATGCTCGCCGCACAGCTGGCCCTGCGTGCCGGACGGACCGTGATCGGCACCGCCTCCGCCCGCAGCCGCGCCGCGATCGCCGACCTCGGCATCCCGCTGGTCGACTACGGCGCTTCCGACTGGCCCGCCCTGGTTCGCGAGGCGGCGGGCGGCGGGGTGGATGCGGCGATCGACCACACGGGCTCACCGCGCGTCCGCGAGGTGCTCGCCTCCGAGGGCGTGCTCGTCCGCACGGGCTTCGCCGGGCGCGCCGGGCAGGAGCGGGCCGACGCCGTCCGGGGGTTCGCCCGGGCCGCGCGCGACCGGTCGGAGCGTATCTGCAGCGCCCCGCTGTTCATCGCGACCCGCCGCACCGCCTACCGCCGCCTCCTCTCGTCGCTCCTCGCCGACGTCGCCGCCGGCGGGTTGCGCACGGCGGAGCCGGTGGAGTTCCCGCTCTCCGAGGTGTGGGAGGCGCACCGGGCGGCCGAGTCAGCGGCGCCGGGACGCAAGGTCGTCCTCACGATGGTCTGAGCCGGCTCAGAACGCGAACATCTGCCCCAGTACGACCACGGCGATGATGAAGAGCACGACGATCCCCGCGATGGTGACCACCGCGCGAGCCGACAGGCGCGCGATCCCGAAGCCGACCAGGAACGGCAGCGCCAGGCAGCCGAGCGCGAGCACCCACCAGAAGGCCGCATAACCGCCCGCCGACGCTGACTCCAGGCGCCCGCCGAACAGCTTCTGGGTCGTGGGATGCGTCGCGAACGCGATGCAGGCCGACAGCGGATACGCGATCAGCACGGCGGTGATGAGGCCTGCGAACGCCCCCCAGAGCCCCCGCTTCTCGCCCAGCTGGAGCGTCTCCTCGTGGTGCGGCCCTTGGCGGCTCTTGGTGCTCATGGCGCACAGCATAGCCAGCGGCCCGGCCGCCGGGAATGCAGCAGAACGTCGGCGCTCAGGGCCGTCAGAAGTCGTCGTCGGAGCCGATGACGACCGGCACGCACTCCGAGAAGCGGTACCGGATCAGTTCGGGCCACAGCGTCGAATCGCACAGGTCGAACACATCCATCACCGCCGCTCCGCCGATGTGTGACGGCAGGCGCAGCTCGAAGGGCGGTTCGCTGGTCCGTTCGAACTCGATCTCGAAGGCATCGTCGTCGCGCTCCAGCACGGCGAGAACTGTCTCCATGGTGGCCCTCCCTCGACGGATGGATCGTCTGTTCCCACCGTTACGCCCCGACGTCGTCGTGGCAAGCCCTGGCGTGCCGGCATCCTGCCGTCGATTGGCAGCATTCTTTCTGGCACTTGGTGTCATAATCGGCTCACAAACCCGACGAGGAAGGGACGACGATGACCGAATCGAAGCCGCTGACGGCGCACAGCACCATCGGCGAATGGCTGGATCACCCGAAGGGCGCTCCGCTCATTCGGGGGCTGCTCGCCCAGGCGGGAGTGGGCGAGGAGATGCTCGCACCGGTGCGGGGGCTTCCGCTCCAGCAGCTGGTCGCGCTCAGCCAGGGGCAGCTGCCGCAGTCCGTCGTCGACGACCTGGTGCTGCAGGCCAACGACGGTGTCATGCCCGAGGATGTGGAGACCGGCTGGGTGGAGAAGGTCACCCCGGGCCGCTTCGACGGCCGCACGGTGATCGTCACCGGTGCTGCGTCGGGGATCGGCCGGGCGACCGCGTCCCGCATCGCGCGCGAGGGCGGCCGAGTGATCGCCGTGGACATCTCCGCGGAGCGCCTGGACGAGCTCGCGTCGAGCCTTCCGGCCGGCGCGGTCACCACCGTGGTGGGCGACATCACCAAACAGGACGACATCGACGGCATCGTGGCCGCCGCCGGAGACCGCATCGACGCCCTGGCGAACGTCGCGGGCGTCAACGACGACTTCTCGCCGGCGCACGAGACCTCCGACGCCGTCTGGGACCGTACGATCGGCATCAATCTGACCGGCGGGTTCAAGCTCACGCGGGCGGTGCTCCCCGCCATGCTGCAGGCGGGTGCCGGCTCGATCGTCAACGTGGCGTCGGAGGCCGGCCTGCGCGGGAACGCGTCCGGCACCGCGTACACCGTCTCCAAGCACGGCGTCATCGGTCTCACCCGCAGCACGGCGTTCATGTACGGCCCGCAGGGCATCCGGATCAATGCCGTCGCCCCGGGCGGAGTGGCCACCGGCATCCCGATGCCCGCGCACCCGTCGGAGGCCGGGACCGCGCGACTCACCCCGTTCCAGCAGCAGATCCCGACCATCGCGACCGCCGAGCAGCTGGCCGCGTCGATCACCTTCCTGCTCAGCGACGACGGCGTCAACATCAACGGCGCGGTGCTTCCGAGCGACGGCGGCTGGTCGGTCCAGTAACTGCCGCAGGGGGGTGACGGTCAGCTGCGCTGGTCGCGCCTCGAACGGATGGCGTAGGCGGTGCCGGCCGTGAGTGCTGCGAGCAGCAGCACGCGGCCGGCCTGCTTGCGCCGGCCGCCCCAGCCACCCGTCACGCCGAGCGGAGCGCCGGACGGCCTGTCGAGGTTTCCGGATGTCGGAGCGGCCGGCGCCTTCCGGAACTGGCCGATCTCCGTCTGCCGGGCGATCGCCGCCTCCACCGCCTGAGGGTGCCGACGGTGCTGGCGGACCATCGCCCTGCCGGCGCCGCTGACCGTCCGCTCCGGTGTCCCCGGCCGCTTCCATGCGGCGACGATCTGCTTCACCGCATCCGTCGGCGGATAGACCGGAGGAAGGGCCTGCAGGGCGCGGCCGGTGCGGTTGCCCGCGTGCTGGAAGATCGGGGTGTCCAGGGTGGGCGGCAGCACGGTCACCACGTGCACCGGCGACTTCGCCAGCGACAGCTCGGAACGCAGGCTGCGCCCGAGGGCGATCACCGCGGCCTTCGACATCGAGTACGCCGCCGTGTACGGCTGCGGCACCTCTCCGAGGATGGATGCGACGTTGATGATCGTGCCGGATCGCTGGCGCAGCATGACGCGCAGCGCGCTCCTGCTGCCGTTCGCGTAGCCGTGGATGTCGACGTCCAGAATGCGCTCGAACTCGGCAGGCGGCTGCTCCCAGAACACTCCGTAGCTGCTGACCGCGGCCGCGTTGATCCACACGTCGAGCCGGCCGTGACGGGCGATGGCGGTGTCGACGGCGCGGTCGCTCGTCTCGCGGTCGGCCGTGTCGCCGGCCACAGTGACGACATCGCGGGCTCCCTTGGCCGTGCACTCGGCGGCGACGTCCTGAAGGGCGGTTGCGCCGCGGGCGACGAGCACCAGCCTCGCGTGGCGCTTGGCGAACTCCACGGCGGTTCCCCGGCCCAGGCCGCTGGATGCTCCGGTGATGACGACGACAGGGGATGCGCTCATGCCGCCGACGGTAGGCGCTGCGGCCGGATGCCGTGAGGCCTTGACAGCGCCATACTCGCGCGGTGGCCGCGCGTGAAGGGTCTGCCGCGCGCTGACCGCCGGTCCGACGATCGGGGGACAGAAGAAGGAGCACACCATGACCGCCACTGACAACGACACCGGCTTCCGCCGCGCCAAGCGGCCCCGTTCCGTCATCGCCGGCCCCTACGGCCACCCGTTCCACGCGACCGTCGTCACCATCCCGATCGGCGCCTGGACGGCCGCTGTCGTGTTCGATATCGCGGCCCTGCTCGGTGCCGCGCCGGGCGCGCTGGCGACGGGTGCTCTGTGGCTCGTGGTGATCGGTGTCATCGGCGGCGTCGTGGCCGCGATCCTCGGGCTGCTCGACTTCTCCCAGCTCCCGGCGGGCACCAAGGTGAAGCGCACCGCCGTCTGGCACCTGATCTTCAACTCCACGGCGCTCGTGCTGTTCATCATCAGTGCGATCGTCCGCGCGGGGGACCCCGACCATCCCAGCGTTGCGGGCTTCGTGCTCGCGCTGATCGGCATCCTCGTCGTCGGTGTCTCCGGCTTCCTGGGCGGTGAGCTCGCCTACCGTCACGGCGTCCGCGTCGCAGATGAGCGGGACCAGCAGCGCGCCTACGACGCATGAGCCCGGACCACCCCGTGAGCGGGAGCGGCTACGGTTCTGATGTGTCGCGCATCCAGGAAGTCGCCCGCGAGTCCTTCGGTTGGGAGCAGCTGCGCCCCGGCTTGGCCGAAGCAATGGAGGTCCTCCTCGGCGGGGGCGATGTGCTCGCCATCATGCCCACCGGGTACGGCAAGTCGTCGCTGTATCAGGTGACCGGGACCATCCTCGACGGCGTGACGATCGTCGTCTCGCCGCTGATCTCCCTGCAGGAGGATCAGGTGCGCGCGCTCGGCGAGGCGAGGGATGTGCCGCGCGCGGTCGCCATCAACTCGTCCGCCGGGCAGCGCGAACGCGAGCGCGACTGGGAGGCGCTCAAGTCGGGCGAGGCCGGATTCGCCTTCCTCGCCCCCGAGCAGCTGGCCAACCCGGAGGTGCGTGAGCGGCTGCGCGCCGTCGACGTCTCGCTGTTCGCGGTCGACGAGGCGCACTGCGTCTCCTCGTGGGGCCATGACTTCCGCCCTGACTACCTGCTGCTCGGCGACGTCATCGACGAACTGGGCCATCCACCGGTCGTCGCGATGACGGCGACCGGAGCGCCTCCTGTGCGTGCCGAGATCGGCGAGCGGCTGGGACTCCGCACGCCGCGGTTGTTCGCGACAGGGTTCGACCGCCCGAATCTCCGGCTGGAGGTGGTGCGCCACGAAGAGGATGCGGCGAAGCGTGCCGCCGTCGTGGAGCAGGTCCGTGGGCTGGTGGGCGCCGGGCTCGTCTACGTCGCCACCCGCAAGGACGCCGAGCTGTACGCCGATGAGATCGAGGAGGCCGGCGTCCCGGCGGCGGCCTATCACGCCGGACTGCGCCGAGCCGAGCGCGACGACGTCTACGAGCGCTTCATGGACGGTCGCGCGCGTGTCGTCACGGCCACCAGCGCCTTCGGGATGGGCATCGACAAGCACGATGTGCGCTCGGTCGTCCACGCGTCGGTGACCGACTCCCTCGACAGCTACTACCAGGAGGCGGGACGGGCGGGCCGCGACGGCGAGCCGGCTCGGGTCACCCTGCACTATCGACCGGAGGATTTCGCCCTCACCAAGTTCTTCTCCGGCGGCGGACCGGACGCCGACGAGCTCGCCCGCGTCTTCGGGGCGATCGCCCGCGAGCCGGGCATCACCCGGGCAGGCCTCGCGGAACGCGTGCAGATCAGTGTGCGCTCGCTCGGGCGGCTTCTCGGCCTGCTGCGGGATGCGGACGTGCTCTCCGGGACGGACGACGACCTCCGTGCGGCCGATGTCGTTCCGGGCGATGCGGCCGCGAAGGCGGTCGCCGAAGCAGAGTCGCGACAGCGCATCGAGCACTCCCGCGCGCAGCTGATGCAGGAGTATGCCGAAACGGGAATGTGCCGCCGGCAGTTCCTGCTGGGCTACTTCGGCGAGGAGCTGCCCGAGCCGTGCGGCAACTGCGACACCTGCTCCTCCGGAAGCGCGCAGCGCTGGGCGGCCGAGCACGACGCGACCCGGGAGGACCTGTTCCCGCTCGCCGCGCGCGTACGCCACGAGACGTGGGGCGCGGGCGTTGTCATGCACACGGAGGCGGACCGGCTCACGGTGTTCTTCGACGACGCGGGCTACAAGGTCCTCTCGCTCTCCGCCGTGACGGACGGCGGACTGCTCGAGGTCGTCGGCCCGGCCGCCTGACCTCCGACGACGAAGGGCGCAGGGTCCGTGACCCTGCGCCCTTCTTCCGCGCCGCTCAGCCCTGGCGGGCCTTCATGCGCGGGTTCTTCTTGTTGATGATGAACGTGCGGCCCCGGCGACGCACCACCTGAGCTCCGGGCATCGCCTTGAGCGACTTCACCGAGTTGCGTACCTTCATGACGGACCTCCCTTGTTGAAACCTATTCTCAATAACAATTGAGGATCGTCGTTTATTGCCCGGCTGCGGCTAGATCCCGAATGTGGCCAGCCAGGAATCGACCACCGGGATGTCCAGACGCTGGTAGCCGCCGAGGTAGCGGCAGTTGTCCGTGTAGCCGTAGCTCGTCACCGCGACCAGCTGGTCGCCGAGGAACACCGGGCCGCCCGAGTCGCCGAAGCAGGTCCCGCCGGTTCCGCGGGTGTCGTTCGGGTTGCCGTTGGTCTGCAGGATCTGCGGGGTCAGCTTCTGGCCGGGCATGTCCACGTAACGCCGGATGAGGGGATAGCTCATCGGCTGCGGCTTCTGCGGGCCGGACTCCGGCTTGCGCACCTCTGTTCCATAGCCGACTGCGGTGAACAGCGTCTTCGACAGGTTGCTCGTCTTGATCGCGTCGAGCGTGCCAACGGGCGCGATCTGCGGGTAGCCGGATCCGAACGAGGCCACGGGCTGGTCGAGCACGATGACGCCGACGTCGTTCCAGTTGGCGGTGTCGGTGAAGTCCGAGTAGTCCGGATGCGTGTACGCCGTTCCTGAGTAGTAGCCGGCCGCGGTGATCTCGGCGGCGGTGAACCCGGCGGTCGGGTCGGCGGCGACCGGGAACGGAGCGGGCGGCTGCTCGGCGATCACGGAGTCGAACGTGACGAGTGTCTTGCCCAGCGTCCCCGAGGTGCAGTGTGCGGCGGTCACGACCACCGTCGGCGACACCAGCGTCGCCGAGCACCGGAAGCGCCCGTCGGCGTCGTAGAACAGGATCAGGCCG
The DNA here is from genome assembly GCF_900100265.1 of Leifsonia sp. 466MF. Classification (NCBI taxonomy): domain Bacteria; kingdom Bacillati; phylum Actinomycetota; class Actinomycetes; order Micrococcales; family Microbacteriaceae; genus Leifsonia; species Leifsonia sp. 466MF. The sequence goes on along the minus strand of NZ_LT629696.1, from coordinate 3,454,165 downwards.
ACGTCGGGATGCTTGTTCCCGTCGGCGACTCCTCCCGTGCTGGCGACGGCGGGTGTGCCGACGGCCAGTCCGGCGAATGCGGCCAGCGCGATGGCGGCGGCCAGGATTCTCTTACGCATGGATCCCCCTTTGGATCGGTAGCGGTTCAGTCCTCCGAGTATGCACATCCCCCAGGCGGGGGCCAAGGCTCGATGCCTGCGCGATGTTCGTTCGAAACCACTTCGATGAGCAGCGTCACGATCACGAGATGGCCCACGTCTTCCTATGTGAAGGGTTCGGGCGAACGGGCCGGACCCCTTCAGGCGATGTGGCGGGGAGTACGGGAACTGTCCCGCCACATCGCCCCCACGCACCGTCGAACCGTTGATCGGGTGCGCCGCGGGCCGTTTCGCGAAAAGGCGTCACCCCCTATGCTGTTCCGGGGGAAAGGGGATTCTGATGGGCGCGATCGCAGTGCACGAGTTCGTGTCGCTGGACGGCGTGTTCGAAGATCCGAGCTGGACGTTCGAGTTCGGGTTCGATCCCGACATGGGCGAGGACATCGGCCGCATCACGCGGGCGTCGGACGCGATCCTGCTCGGCAGGCGCACGTTCGAGATGTTCGCTCCCGCGTGGTCCCCCCGCACCGCCGACGACGATCCGGGTGCGCCGTTCTTCAACGACAGCCCGAAGGGCGTCGTCAGCTCCACCCTGGACGACCAGACCGCTGAGCGCACGTGGCGCAATTCGCGGTCGCTCGGCGCGTACGACGCCGAGCGCATCCGGGCCTTCGCCGACGAGTTCAGCGGCGGGGTGTACATCAGCGGCTCCGGCTCGCTGGTGCGGTCCCTGCTGGCCGACGGACTCGTCGACTCGCTCCATCTGTTCGTCTATCCGCTGGTCCGTGGGACGGGCGCACGCCTGTTCCCCGAGGGAAGCGCGCCCGCTAAGCTGCGGCTGCGTCACCACGACGCCTACGACAACGGCGTCCTCCACCTCCACTACACGGCCGCCTGACACCGCCCGCGTGCGGCCGCCCCATCGCGGCCGCCGGACCGGTTCTCAATTGAGGCCGCTCATCGTCCGCAATCGACGTTAGCCTCGCTCATGGCGGGGCTGCTCCGCCATCACATCCATACACAGCACACCCGGGAATCACTGTGACTCTGCTTCGTCTCTCACTCCGCTTCGTGCGCCCCTACTGGCGCGCGGTGACCGCGGTCGTGGTCCTTCAGCTGATCGCGACCATGGCCGCCCTCTACCTTCCGACCCTCAACGCCCAGATCATCGACAAGGGCGTCGTCACCGGCGACACCGACTTCATCTGGCGCACCGGCGGCATGATGCTCGTCGTCTGCTTCATCCAGGTGATCGCCGCCGTGACGGCCACCTACTTCGGGGCGCGCGCGTCGATGTCCGCGGGCAAGGACATCCGGCGCTCCTTCTACCGCAAGGTGGATGCGCTGCCGTCGCTCGACCTCGCCCGCTGGGGGATGCCGACGCTCATCACGCGCAACACGAACGATGTCCAGCAGGTGCAGATGCTCCTGCTGATGACGTTCAACTTCATGGTGTCCACCCCGATCATGTGCATCGCTGGGATCATCTTCGCGGTGCAGGTCGACGCCGGGCTCTCCTGGCTGATCTGGGTCTCGGTCGCCGTGCTGTTCATCGTCGTCGGCGTCCTCGTCTCGCTCCTGCTGCCGATGTTCCGCATCATGCAGGAGCGCATCGACGGCGTGAACGGCGTCATCCGCGAGCAGATCGTCGGCATCCGCGTCATCCGCGCCTTCGTCCGCGAGCGCTTCGAGACGAAGCGGTACGACGACGCCAACGCGGCCCTCACGCGCATCTCGGTCAAGGTCGGAAACGTCTTCGTGCTGATGTTCCCGATCATCATGCTCATCCTCAACGCGGCGACCGTCGCCGTGCTCTGGTTCGGTGGTCACCGGGTCGACGCCGGCGACATCCAGATCGGCGCGCTGACCGCCTTCCTGCAGTACCTCCTGCAGATCCTGGTCGCGGTCATGATGGGCGTGTTCATGGCCATGATGATCCCGCGCGCCATGGTCTGCGCGGAGCGCATCGAAGAGGTGCTCGGTGCGACGCCCAGCACCGCTCAGGCTCAGGCCGACGCCGACGAGGTCCCGACGAACGGCCGGGTCGAGGTGCAGGATGTCACCTTCGGCTACCCGGGCGCCGAGAAGCCGGTGCTCAGCGACGTGACGTTCACGGCAGAGCCCGGCAAGGTGACCGCGATCGTGGGCTCCACCGGTTCCGGCAAGACCACGCTGGTCTCGGTGATCGCCAACCTGTTCACGCCGCAGAGCGGACACGTCCACATCGGCGGCGTCGCCGTCGACGCGCTCACCCGCAAGCAGATCGCCGGGGTGCTCGGGTTGGTGCCGCAGCGGCCGTACCTCTTCTCCGGGACGATCGCCTCGAACCTGCGCTTCGGGCGTCCGGATGCGACCGACGAGGAGCTCTGGGAGGCGCTGCGCGTAGCCCAGGCCGAGGACTTCGTCCGAGCGAAGGAGCACGGCCTGGACGAGCGCATCTCCCAGGGCGGCACGAACGTCTCCGGCGGTCAGCGCCAGCGACTGTGCATCGCCCGCGCGCTCGTCGCCCAGCCGAAGGTGTACCTCTTCGACGACTCGTTCTCGGCGCTCGACGTCGCGACCGATGCCCGCCTGCGGCGCGCGCTCGCCGAATCCATCGGGGACGCGGCGATGATCGTCGTCGCGCAGCGCGTCTCCACGATCCGCGAAGCCGACACGATCATCGTCATGGACGACGGACGGGTCGTCGGACGCGGCACCCACGACGAACTGCTGGAGACCAACGAGACGTACCGCCAGATCGTCGAGTCGCAGCTGAGCCTGGAGGTGGCCTGAGATGGCACGGACCACAGAACGCAAGAAGCGCGGCGGACGCCCCGAGGAGGGGCAGAACCCGACCGCGAAGGACATCGTCCTCGACGAGCTCGAGGAGGAATACGACTTCACGCCCACCGAAGCCGACGGCGACATGTTCGGCGGAGCACCGGCGAAGAAGGCGGAGAACT